>JBGCEB010000043.1:0-12902 GCA_045106075.1 Phycisphaerales bacterium | reverse complement strand
ATGGCAAGCTTGAATCGATGCGAGATCTGGTGCCGGATAAACAAAAGAAGCGTCGGTCGATCAAAGCAAGCAAGCTCGATCAGCAAACGCTCGATCGTCTCGAGGAACCCCAATGAGCTCTGCCGACGCTCAGCAGACTTGGTTCGGTCAGTCTGTGGCACCCGGGGAACGTGCGTCACTTTCGGCGAAGATATCGAAGAGCTATCTCGGTAGTGAAGTTCGAATCCCGATCATGGTTTGGCGCGGCGAACAGCCGGGGCCGACCGTCGCGGTGACAGCCGCGGTGCATGGCGATGAGATTAATGGGACGGGTGTCATTCGGCGCATTATTCGCGAGACACCCTTTGATCTGTTGTCAGGAACGCTTGTACTGGTTCCGGTGGTGAATCTATTTGGCTATGAACGCAACTCGCGGTACTTGCCGGATCGACGCGACTTGAACCGGTCGTTTCCAGGTTCAATAACTGGAAGCCTTGCAAGTCGGCTTGGGTATTCGTTCTTTGATCAAGTTATCAAGCGTTGCGATTACTGCATCGACCTGCATACCGCCGCGGTGCGTCGGACGAACTTTCCTAACGTCCGTGCCGACATGACAAGTCCTCAGATCGCCGCGTTCGCCCGTGCATTTGGTGCAGAGCTCGTTGTGTCGGGCACAGGCCCGGATGGTTCGTTGCGGTCCGAGGCATGCAAAGTCGGATGCCCTACGATTATCTTGGAAGCGGGCGAGGTGTGGAAAGTCGAGCCGACGGTGCTCGAGTTTGCGGTTCGTGGAATCACCAACTGTTTGAAGTCACTGGGGATGGTCGAAGGAAAGCGAACCCGGCCGGCGTATCGCATCGAGACGGACGCAACAAAATGGGTGAGAGCCGCCGATGGTGGCTTCCTTGAGTTTCACGTTGCGCCGGGAGACATCGTTGAAGAGGGCGATCCGATCGCAACCAATACGGATCTCTTTGGCGTCGAGCAGAATCTCATCCGGGCTCCCCGGGATGGTGTTGTTCTCGGGATGACCACCATTCCGTCGGTCGCTCCGGGTGACCCGGTGTGCAACTTGGCATTCCCGCGGCAAAAGAAGCTCAAAGAGGCGATGATCGCGGTCGAGAACCTCGACGATGAATCTCTGCACGAGCGTCTCCGGAGTCAGCTGGCAAGCAATATCACGGTGACGGACTCCGAGGAATCATCTGAAGGAGTCGATTCGGGTGAGTCAGGCAAAGCGTGATTGATTTCCTGGCCTTGTGGAGTGTCTTTCAGCGGTGCTGCTTTCCTGCTGGGCAAGCAAGCGAAAGCAATCCCGTACAAAAACAGAAAACACGATGCAGGATGAGCCATTTACGGATCGACCGCCTAGAGTCAAAGTTCCCATGACACCACGCGCATTCACCGAGTTTTCGATCTATCTCCAGCAGCGACCGGGCGAGTTGGCCGGTGTGCTCGAGGCTGCCCAGTTGGCCGGAGTAGAGATCCACTCGGTATCGACTGCAGAGCACCTCGACCGTGGCTGTGTTCGGATCATCGGCACGCCGGAAGAGGCCCTCGGGCAAGTCTGCGAGCGTTTGGTCGAAGCTGGAGTGGGTCCTGTCGTGGAGTCACCGGTGGTGGGGGTCGAGATTGATAACCGCCCGGGTGTCATCCGAGATTTGGCGTTGCTGATGGCTGATAGCAAGATCAACGTCCGCTATTGCTATCTGATCCCGGCGATCGGTGGCAAGGGCTCGTCACTCTGCGTGTTCCGACTCGACGAGCACGAGAAAGCGATGCAGGTCATCCGTGATGCCGATTGGCCCGCAAAGAACTTGCCAGGCGGCGAGTCGGCCGCCTGAACACGTCGGTGGCATCCGACTGGGCTGATTCTTCGAAATCCAAGGCCTTAGGCTGCTATCCTTGAGACAGCAGCGTTTCGCTGAAGGAGCACCGACGCCATGGGTCTTGAAGCCGCAATCCCCACCGACAACATTCTGACCACCCAGCTCCGTCACGTGGTGAACTGGGCCCGGCGTTCGAGCATGTGGCCGATCCCGTTCGCGACCGCCTGCTGCGGTATCGAGCTGATGGCAACGGCGTCAAGTCGGTATGACATCGCGCGTTTCGGCATGGAGCGGATGAGCTTCTCGCCGCGGCAGAGTGATCTGTTGATCGTTGCCGGGCGGATCAGCACCAAGATGCTGCCCGTGCTCCAACGGATCTACGAGCAGATGACCGAGCCGAAATGGGTGATATCCATGGGTGCCTGTGCTTCGACGGGCGGGGTGTTCGACACCTATGCGACCGTTCAGGGGTGCGATCAGTTCATCCCGGTTGATGTGTATGTTCCCGGTTGCCCGCCGCGTCCAGAGCAGTTGCTCGAGGGATGCATGGCGATCCAGCGGCACATCGATCAGGACGGCATGCCGCCCGCCGGAGGGAAACGAGCGCCACTAGGCATCACGGTTTCGCCGACCCACGCGGTGCGGCCACAGCCGGTGCCGCTCGGTCTCGACCGGTAAGGCTTGTTTCTATGTAGTCGTTTGAGCCGCCCGCGATTCGTGGGCGTTTTCTTGCGCTTCAACTATCGTCGGCGTCGACCCATCGCGATGGCCCCGAGTCCGAGCAACCCGAGCGATCCAGGGGCCGGGAAGAGCACATAGTAAAGCGTGATTGAGCTTCCCTGGAGGAAAGTTGCATCGGCGCTGCCCGTGACATCGTCGAATGATTCATAGATCTCGAACGAGACACCGCCATCAGAATCAACGTTGAACTCCGGGATGCCAATAGACGGCAGTGAGAGCTCGCCTCCGGAGGAATATGTCGCTGTCCCGGGCGTGTCGTCACCGGCACCGAGTGGGATGGTGGGTTGGCCGGCGAGCTCGCTGAATCCGATGTTCACTTCAGAAAGCCAAGAAGTTCCAACGGTCGATATCGTGATATCCCATGCGATGCCGTACACGAAGACGCCCGGTGTACCAAGGGCGAACTCAAAGGTGTCGTTGAGTGGTGAACCGGCGGAATCGACGCTTTGGAATCCGGAGAGATCGAACTGGACGCCATTGATGCCCGCGGATTGTCCGGAAATGAGCGAGGGCGATGAAGTCGTGTCGGAGTTGGTCTGGAAGAAGGTTGGCCCGGCGGAAGCTCCGGTTGCAAGCCCTGCGATTGCGATGGCTGAGAGTGAGCTATGCATTCTTTGATGGTACATGAAAACGCGCGAGGTTCAATACCCAAATCGGTTCATTGGACCGGCGGAATGATCTGCGATCAGGCATCACCGTGGAGTGGCTGGTCTGCTGCTCGGTCGTCGACGACGGCTCACTACGAGTGCACTGAGCCCGAGTAGCCCGAGTGTTCCCGGTGTCGGGAATGCAAGCGCGTAGATCGTGATTGTGCTGCCTGACAAAAACTCCGCTTCCGCAAAGCCCGGATTGTCTACGAACGATTCAAAGATCTCGATCGGTAGGGTCCCATAGTCGTTTGACAAGAACGGCTGCATCCCGAAGTCTGCCAGATCGAGTTGGCCGCCCGATGAATAGGTCGCAGTGCCGGGGGTGTCGTCGCCGGCTCCGGGCGTGAATATGAACTGCTCGGGCGTGTCATAGAACGAAAGTTTGACGTCTGAGAGCCAGGAGCTGCCAAACGTCCTGATCGTCAAAGCGTATTCGATGGCATACACATATCGACTGCCGCCAAATACAAAGTTGATCTGATCGTTGAGTGAGGAACCGGCGGCGTCCACACTTCGCAATCCGCTTACATCCACCGTCCAGCCGTTCGGGTCCCCCGCGGGGTTGGCATCCAGTTCGAGGCGTGACCCTTGCTCACTGTTCCCGGTATGGATGGAAGAAGGGCCAGCGGCTGCGCATGTTGCGAGCCCTGCGAGAAAGATCATGGAAGAAGTAAGCTGCATGAGTTCAATGTACCTGATTTTCAACGCCGGTTGAATGGCCTTGTGTTGTTTGAAAAGAAAGACCACGTTACCCGCTGGTTGAGCGCTCGGCGCAAAAACAACAGCGGGCTCCGAGGAGCCCGCTGTCTTTGTTCTTTCGAACGCACTCTTTCGAGTGTGGGTCAGTACCGAGTCACTGCTGGATTAGCGGCGACGACGGCCGGCGACCAGACCACCGAGGCCGAGCATGGCCAAGGCGCCGGGAGCGGGCACGACGTACTGGATCTGGAGGAACGAACCCTGGGCGTAGGTCGCATCGCCTGCACCAGCGTTGTCGACGAAGCTTTCCCAGAACTCGAGCTCGACCGAGCCGTCAGCGCCAGCCTGGAAGGGGAAGGTGGGATCGATCGACGCGAGGTCGAGGATGCCGCCCGAAGTCGAGGTGGCGGTGCCGGGGGTTTCGTCCGCGGGGTGCCAGGTGAGCTGGAGGCCAGCAGCGCTGTCGAGGAAGGTCATGACCGACTCGGAGAGCCACGAGGCACCGATGGTCGAGGTGGTGACGTCCCAGCCGATGCCGGTGACGAGGAAGTCGCCGCCGAGGGCGACCGACAGGGTTTCGTTCAACGAGCTACCGAAAGCGTCGTTCGAGCTGATGCCGCCGAGGTCAACGGTGATGGTGGCGGTGGCGCCGGCGGGGGCCGAAGTGATTTCGGTCGAGGTCGAGGCGGTGCTCAGGAAGGGGCTCGCGGTAGCGAGGCCAGCGAATCCAGCAACAGCAGCGATAGCAGCAATCTTCATTTTCTCTTCTCTCTTTCGGTTCGAACCAGTTAGACAGGCCCAGCGATCCACACGCTGGGAGAACAAATCATGGCTGGAGGCAGGAGCTTCCAGCCGAGTCCGTCAAATGGGCTCTCATTCCCACAAGACTACCCGACGGTGTCGGACGCTTACAGCGTAGAGATTTCAGGGGGGCTGTCAATGACTTGGATGTATCTGAGTCACAATTTCCTGCGAACTTACTGGTTATCCGGAAAACCCGAGTTGTGACGATGCGAAAGAGATGACTTATGGGACCTTTTATGGTCCGATTCGGTGTCTCTGGATTGGTATGTAAAAAACCACCTGTTCAAGGTGGTTTCTAATCAGTTCATGTTGAGATCTATTTCAAGCGTTGCGATCGATGCCGCGACGCGATCAGTCCGTTTGACTCAAACGGTTTGGAGGGTGCGGCCCATGCGGCGGCGGCGGTTGAGCAGCTTGCGGCCCGAACGGGTCTTCATGCGTGCTCGGAAACCGAATGATCGCCGACGTTTGATCTTACTGGTACGCCGGGGGTAATGCATTGCCATCGCAGACTCCTTCACAGAACACCCGGCCCATGCCGGGCCCTCACGCTAGGCGGGAATTCTCATGGTGTCCAGAGTGAGGCAGGCATCTTCATACCAAGAACTTGCTGGAATCGAGGGCCCGGGCGGACGATGATGTAACCAGTCGTGGCGTCGCGGCCCCTCGTCCGGTGTCTGTTTGGAATAGACACGGAACGAGCGATCGCGTCCCACCTTTCTATAGGTATGGATCCGGGTGATGAGCCCGACCAGCCGTGGAGTGATTGCATGGATGACGCGCAACGCGTCGCGCTCGAGCGGGCCCTCGGACGCACCTTTGATGATCCCAATGTTCTCGCGATCGCGTTTCGGCACGCTTCGGTGTCGGACTCGCGGCAGGATTCGAATGAACGCATGGAGTTTCTCGGCGACGCGATTCTTGGCATGATCGTGTGCGAGCGCATCTATCAGCGATATCCCGAAGCGCTCGAAGGCGAGATGACCAAGATCAAGTCGCTGGCGGTGTCTCGCAAAGTGTGCGCGAAGATGGCGCGCAGCCTTGGATTGGAAAAGCACATCTCCGTCGGCAAAGGGATGCTTACTGCCGATCGGTTGCCGTCATCGCTTGCAGCGGCGGTGCTCGAGTCATCGATCGCGGCGCTGTACATTGATGGCGGGATGGAGGCGGCCCGTGCGTTTCTTGAGCCGTTGGTTGATCCGTTGATCGACGCTGCGGCTGAAAGCGGGCACCAGCACAACTTCAAATCCGTGCTCCAGCAGCACGCGCAGCAGGCGATGGGTTGCGCGCCGCAGTATGTGATCCACGCTGAAAAAGGCCCAGATCATGCGAAGGCGTTCCGCATAGGGGTCGAGCTCGATGGTGTGTCGTACGAAGCGTGCTGGGGACAGAGCAAGAAGCAGGCCGAGCAGCAGGCGGCGCTCAACGCGTTGTGCGAGCTTGGGCTGATCGAACTGAACGGCAACGGGGACCATCGGATGTCGAACGGGGACGGGCCGGGCGCGGATTCAGACTCGGATTGAGATCAGCGGCGGCGATGAAACTTGGCCACATCGAAGTCGGCTTTAGCCTGAACCGAAGGTGCTGATTGCCAGAGGACCCGATGTCAGAGCTGGTAGGGGTCTCCGTGCGGCGATCGTTGGGAAGCCAGTTGGCGTGGTCCCACGCGGCAGATCTGAAACCAATCGAAATCGGCGAGCGCAGAATGCCCACTAGCGGCTCGGGTTTTATTCGGCGGGAACAAGGTCGACGACGATCGGGAGGTGGTCGGATGCCTTGCTGTCGTCTGTTTGCAGGCCGGATGCTTGGAGTGCAGCCTTTGAGAGTCGGCGGGTGTCGAGGGTAAACGAGCGCAAGATGGATGTGCGGGTTTCGTCGACGACGGCCCAGTCGAGTCGGCCGGGTGAGAACCGGCTGTTTTCGTCGACCCATGTGACGGCGGCGGTGTCGCCGAGTGTGATGGTTGGGGCGGGGGTGAGACTCGTGCCGTCGGAAGCGAGCCCGTCGGCGATGATGTCGAGAGGAGTGCGTGTGCCCACGAGGTTGTAATCGCCGGCGATCGTGACGAAGGCATCGGGGTTGTTTTCAAGGACGTCTGCGACGGTGGCGTTGATGGCGATGGCTTCGGCGTTTCGGCGCTGGTCTTCGGTGGAGTTGGCGCCGCCGCAGCATTTGAGGTGGATCGATGCGCCAAAGAACGGGCCGATGGGCGTGTCGATAAGGGCGCCGACGAAGCGGCTGTTGCGTCGGCCGCCGGGCACGTCGATCAGATCGCGGACGGTTTCGAGGATCGGCATGCGAGTCGCAATCGCGACGCCTTCGTCCGGATCGGGCGCGATGACGGTCCAGCCGGGCCCGAGGTTGGTGTTGAACCAGTTCTGGATGATGATCTGCGGCGTGTTGAACCATTCCTGGAACAGGATCACGTCGGGATCAATCGCGGTGATCATGCGATCGAATGCGTCGGGGTTTGACAGCGGCGAAGAAAACAAAACGTTTTGGGCGAGAACGCGGATGCCGTTGGCGGGCTTGATCGGGAATGCAGCGTTTCCGGTTGGATTCGATGCCGACCGGGGCAAGTTTGCGGCGATCTGGCGCGCCCAGCGTTCGGTGCCGTCGGCTTCGATCTGGTCGACGCGGACGGTGATGCGTCCGGGCGCATTGAGCCCGTCAATCGAATCGCGGTTGAAGCGTGCTTCGTAGGACGACGATGCGAACGTTGGCAGGAAGAAGAAGCCCAGGTCGGCGTGTCCGGTGACGTCGCCGTTGCCGGCTGCGTCATAGATGATGACTTCGGACCCGATGCCGATACCGCCAAAGCCGTTGGGCGGGGAGAGTGAGACCATGGCGTCTACGCCGAGCGTGCCGATTCGTCGGCCGGTGCTGGCGTTGTTGTCGCTGTCAACGAGCAAGCGTGTGGTGAACGGCGCTGCTTGGATCGCGTGGGATCCATCGGCAGGATCGAAGCGGATCCAGAGATGGTTGTCGTCTGCGATGACACGAAGGTCGCCTTGGCCGGGCCAGTCGTTGGTATTGCCGTCGGCGATGATCGGGCGGACCGAAGCCTGTCGCGGTGGTTGCGGTTGACTGCGTGTCAACGCCGGTTGGGTCGAACCAGTGGACGCGCACCCCAAGACTGGGAGGCAGGCGGCTAACAGCGATGTGGGCATGGCGGTGCGTGGATTCATGCCCGGAGGATATCGCCCGCTCGGCGTGCGGTTTCGGGATCGGGTAAATCGATGGGGCGGAACTTGATGATGGTGCCTGCTTCATCGTCTGCCAGGATTGCTCGATTCACCCCGAGGTTGGATGCTGCGGATGAGTCGATCAGGGCGGCCGAGTCGGATGCGCCCATTTGCATGAGGGCCCGCAGGCCGAACTCGCGGATGGTGCCGCGGTCCATGGCGCGTTCGAGGTTGGTGAGTGTGTCGCACCACGCGAGTGTCCAGACGCCGACCGACGGTCCTTCGCGAAGAATGTTGACGAGTTGCTTGTCGGGTGATGCGGCTGCGTCTTCATCCATTGAGAACGAGTAATCGTCGGACTTGCGGATCGATCGGAGGCGGTGTAGCCCGGCGAGTGTGAGGATGATGGGGTCGCCGCCACCGGTGGACTGGCGTTCGGTGACGATCGTATCGAGTTCGGCGATGAAGCGGTTCGCATCGAGGTGGGTGCCGTTTTCGGCGTTGATGCCGGATGCAGAGATAGCGGCGGCGACGCGGCCTTGGAGCGCGTCGTCTTCGGGGGTTGGGTCAATCACGATGGATCGGGTGTTCGATACTGAACCGGCGGCGATCGCGCTGGCGACGAGCATGCCGAGTGCTGGTTCTGGCTGGGGCCCGACGACAACGAGGTTGGCGCCCGATCGTTTGCGGAGTGCTGCGGATACTGGCGGGGCGATCGCAACTGCGTCGCCGAGAAGCGCACGGGGGATGGATCGATCCGGGGAAGCGTGGACGAACGCATTGGCTGACACATCGAGTTTGGCCGGTGCATTGCCTTCGAACACAACCGGTGCCGGTCGCCCGGTGTCTCCGGCGGGGAGGCGGATGAGTTGCTTATCGCGGTCGGCATCTGGGAGCCACGCGGTCTGGAATGGGCTGTTGGCTTCGACGAGTCCGCCGGCGTCGTTGTAAATCGCTTCACCCGGCCGGCTGAGGAGGCGGGCGGCGTTGTTGTCTTCGCCGAGGATCAGGTATGAGTCGGTTTCCGAGCACTGCAGTGCGATGCGCACGCCAATCTGCCCGAGCGTCGAGCGCGCGAGTGAGTATGCGCCGGCGAGTGTTTGCGACCCGAGAATGACGTGCACGCCGAACGCTCTGCCTTGGCGGACCAGGCGGTCTAGCAGCAGCGTTGCTTCCGATGCGACTTCGTCGTCTTCGGTGAAGAACTCCTGGAACTCGTCGATCATCAGCATGACGCGTGGCAACGGCTGCCCGGTCATGGTGCGTGCGTTCGCAAGGTTTTGAGCGCCGATTCTTCGGAAGAGATCACCTCGGGTGGTCAGTTCGTCATCGAGCCTTTTGAGCACTGAGAGCCCGAACTCGCGGTCGGATTCGATCGCGACGGCCCGGACGTGGGGGACTCGTCCGCCGGTGTAGGCTTTGAACTCGACCCCTTTTTTGAAATCGATGAGGTAGAGTTCGAGTTCGTCGGGCGAGTGCCACATGGCGGCGGCTGTGATCATGACGTGGAGCAGCGTCGACTTGCCGGATCCAGTTCGACCGGCGATCAGTGCGTGCTGGCGGGTGCCAGACCCGAGTCGGAGTTGCTGGATTTTCTGCGCTCCGGATCGGCCGAGTGGAATGCACAACTCGTCTGCGCAAGTGCGTGTCCACATGGATTCATCATCGGGCACGAGGCGATCGAAGGGGACTTCGACCCGCCCGGCATCTTCTCCGGCGCGGGCGACACGATCGAGCAGGTCAGCAACGAACGCGTCGGTCGGTTCTTCGTCGGTTGTGAAGGCTGTTTCGTCGAATCGTTCATCTTCGACGCTGAGTTCGTTGTCATGGATGGAAAGACGGACGCAGTGCATGTGACGAGTGTCAACGGGAAGGGTTGGGGGCAGTTCGCTTGTGGAGTCGGTCGCGAGGAGCGCGTAAACGCCGCAGCGTGGGCCCGATTCGAGGATGCTATTGAGACGGGCTGCGCCGTTTTCGGTGAGCGCCGTATGAAGGTCGGCGATGACTACAAACCGATAGGGCTCTGCGATCTCGCCGGCGGCGTGGTTGTACTCTTCGATCGTTGCGTAGTCGGACCGGAGGTATTTCTGAATGACCGTTTGCATGTGCTCGGTGAGATCCGCCAGCTGGCGTTCGATCTGCATGGGATCGGACCAGATGCGAAGGCCAACGGGCGAAGGCTCTTGGTCGGCAAGGCGCATGAATCCGGCGAACGATTGTCCGAGGCCGATTGGGTCGGCCATGGTCAACCGCACTTTGCCTGCAGGAAATGAACCGAGAATACGAAGCATGATCGTGCGCAGAACGCTGTGCGCCGAGTCTCGGCCGGCGGCGTTGTGCTCGATGAGAAGCGCCCGATCGCCGGGTAGGTCCATCCCGAGTGATGTTTCAACCGTGGTTGGTATGGCGAGCGATGAAGCGAGCGATGGATCGAGTCGGTCGAGCCGAGATGTCAGATCGAGCGTCACACGGGCTGCAGGAACAACGCCGGGGACTGTTTGCGGATGCTGGCGGTTCAGCCAAGCGGGGTCAGACCAAGGCGGGCAAGCTTCTGTTGCGATGGTATTCATGCGTGAGAGATTCTCTATTGCACGTGCGCAATAGGTTGCGAGTTCACTCGAGCAGCGGTCCTTGATAAATTGCCATGTATCTTCAGCTTCATGGACCTCGGTATCGCGTTGGGTCTCGGCCTGCTGGGTGACTGCAGTGTGGTTGTTTTCTGCCGTTTCTGTTTTCTCGGCCGTCCATCTTTGGACTTCTTGCTCATCGCGAGCTCTCCGAGCATCGAGCTCAGCGATTCGTGCGTTGAGTGTTTCGTCTGACTCGCGGACTGCTGCGCCCATTTTCTTGTCGGCGTCGGAGACCGTCATGCGTGCGGCCCGATCGCACGAATCGATTTCTTGCCGTTGCTTTTCTGCGACTTCTGCCAGCTGGGTGTCTCGGCGGAGGCCGGCGTGTGTCAACAGTGATTCGGTGTAGGTTCGAGCATTCGCGAGTTGATCGCGGGCATCGGTTGCGAGTGCGATCGTCTTGGACTTGGCACGCAAAGCTTTGAATGCGCCGCCCTTTTCGAGCATTGCGCACGCTGCCGCTGCGGATTCAATTTTAGAGGTTAGTCCGTCTATGGTCGGTGATTCGGGCAGAGTGAGCTCGGCATGAGGGATGCCTGCGAGCTGCGCTGTTTTTGCCGGGCCAAGAGTTCTCGCCAGTGCGAGTTCGAGTTCGTCGATTTGGTTGGTGAGCTCTGCGACTCGGCCGCGTGTTGCTTCGAAGGCATTGCGAAACTTTGGCGATGATGATTCAACCATGGTCTCGGCTAACCACGCGGCCTCTTCGCGCTTCTTTTTCGCCTTTGAAACAGCTCGTTGATGTTCGATGCGTGCAGCATCGAGCACAGAGGATCGCGTCGCTCTTGCGTCGCTGGATTTGGTTTCATATGTCTCGGCGATCGTTGCGCGAGTTTGCTCTGCTTGATGTTGGATCTGGGCCAATGTCACGCGGCGGGTGTCTGCAGCATCGCGAGTGACCGAGTCAAACTGTTTCTTCGCACTCTTGACGAGCTGGTCACGTTCAGCCTGGGCGGCGTCAATATGGTCAGCCGCCGAGGTAAGCGACCGTCGCAACGTGGTAAGGGCGTCAGCGGTCAACTCGAAGCCTGGCCTGCCGGCGTTGCCCGCATCGCTGGGTTCAAGAGATTCAGGGTCGATTGGTGTGGAGTTCATGCTTGGTTCGATCATTCGCATGTGCGGCGTGCTTCGTCGCACGCTGATTGGAGGCGGTCCATTGCTTCGATCGTCTGGCGTGTCGCCGGCTCGATAGGGTCTATGAACTCTTGCCCGAAACGCCGAGCGTTTTCATCCGTCCAGTGTTCTTGGCAGCGGCGCCAAGCTCGATAAAGAGCCTTGGTCGAATCCGCCAATATCCCCTTGCCAGCTGACATGCTCATTGCGGACGTCTTGCTTGACTATCTGAGTCAGAACGCGTGGGATCGGGGGTTGTTGCGGTCGATGACATATCTTCGGTCGGGGATTCGGTTGCGAGGTATCGCTCGAGGGCGGTCATCGTTCCATCGATGCGGCCAACGGCTTTCGGCATCGATGAGCGCGCGATGCTCGCCATTGATTGGATCGATGTTCGATACTGACTGATCTCTTTCTCGAGCGTGCGAATCGCTCGGCGTGTGTGTTCGTACTTTTCTTCGGCTTCGCGGACGCGTCTCTTTGCGAGTTCGTATGCTTTTCGTGCATCGACCGAGGGGCGCGGGGTCTCGCTTGAAGTCTGTTGAATGAGCTTTGTATTGGCACGCACAGCTTCTTCGGATCTGATCCGGATTTCACGTTTCCAGTGTGGAAGGCGTTCGCGCTGCAAGCTGCCGAGAAGTTGAGCGGCGTTGCTTCCGACCGACATGATCGCAGACTGCGACTCTTCACCGAACTTGATGAGCGCGGGACGAAAAGCGCGGAGCGCTTGGACATCGGTGATGCGTGCAGATGATGACATGCGGAGGTCGAGAAGGCTCGGGTCAGGACGTTCTTGGACTAGCGTTGGCGCAGGTACTCTTCAAGCCGATCGGCTTTGCGGAGAAGAAACGGAATTTGCTCATCGACTGACTCCTGAAACCGTGCGATTTGGCGGAGGGTCTGCTCGAACTCATTCTGAAACTTGGCGTGTTCTTGGTCGCGCCATGTCTGCCCAAGGCTGGCCATTTGCCCGCTGACTTGCGACATCTGCTGGGCCATGCCCGAGCTGAAGCGTTTGAGGAGCTGGGCGAATCGACGGATCTCTTCTGGGTCTGCAACGGCTTTGGCCATGTTTGGGCTCCTCAGGGACAGTCTACGAGACTTGTGTGATACGCGGGTTTGGCTGGTTGGGCTCCATCGCATCGCGGTCAAACTGGTTGACCTTTGGTTTGTGCGTGCTAAAGTTCGGCATAGTTTGCGGGGTGGAGCAGTCTGGTAGCTCGTCGGGCTCATAACCCGAAGGTCGTTGGTTCAAATCCAGCCCCCGCTATTCCC
>JBGCEB010000042.1:0-74142 GCA_045106075.1 Phycisphaerales bacterium | reverse complement strand
ATCGCTGCCGAGCTGATTGTGGTAGAGGTCGTGGGGCTGCTGGGTGATCGTGCCCGGGAACGGATTGATCGTCTCGAGTCCATGTGGCAGGCAGCCGGTACATTCTTGAACTACAGCCCGCGAACAAACCGATCACTGGATCCCGCCATTCGCGAAGATCAACGGCCCGGCGGCATGGATTGACTTTCTTCTTGCGGAGATCTCACCCAATCACGCATCGACTCAATGCAGGTCATGAATCGAACAAAGCCCGCGTGTTCGCGACGCGATCGGTAAGTGATTCCAACATGAGATCGCCACACGCGCCCGCGGAGACTCTTGCGATGAGGCTTTGTTCCGGGTTAGATTGTTCAAACTGTCCCTCTGCGAGTTCCTCGGCAACGGTCCGGTACGCATCACGGAACGCCATCCCGCCAACAGAGAGTTCGACGGCACGATCGGTCGCATACATCGGTGGGTCGATCGCTTGGGACATCTTCTCTGCATGAATCGTGAGTGTTTCGAGCAGATCAGGAATGAACTCCAGTGACGAAAAAGCAGCGCGGCAGCCGCGTATGAGCGGCGGTTTGGTGAGCTGCAAATCACGGTGGTACCCAGAAGGCAGCGAGAGTATTTGTTGAATCTCGGACATGGACCCTCCAACGATCGCTGACGCACCGCGAAGGAGTTCAGCCATATCCGGATTCGCTTTGTTGGGCATGATGGACGAGCCGGTGCGATACGAGTCACCCATGGTGACAAACCCGTACTCAGCAGCGCTAAACAATGTGAGATCCCACGAAAGTCGCCGCACTTCCTGCATGCCTTGCCAAAGTGACGAGAGTGTTTGAAACTCAAGGCGACCGCGCGAAGACTGGGAAGCCATCGGGTTTACCTGGATGCGATGAAAGCCAAGTTCTTGCGAGACCATCTCGCGCGCGAGCGGCAGGTTGACGCCGTATCCGGCCGCAGTTCCCAGTGGGCACGAGTTCAGCCAGTTTCGTGTCACCGCGCATAGTTCGGCTGCGTCTGTAAAAGATTCACCAAAGGAAGCCATCCAAAGACCAACGCTTGACGGCACAGCCCGTTGCATGTGCGTATAACCGGGCATCGGTGTGAATAGATACGTCGACGCCAAAGAGATCGCCGCAGCGGCGCTGTTGCATAGCAACTCGCCGCATTGTTCGAGCATGTCTTTCATATAAAGTCGCAATGCAACCGCAACCTGATCATTTCGAGATCGCCCAAGGTGAACTCGTCGACCTATCTCGCCAAGGGTTTCAGTCAGATACCACTCGATCGCACTATGCCCGTCTTCGAAGCGCGCATCGAGCAAAAAGGTCCCGTCAGTGACTTGAGCCTTGAGCCTATCAAGCGCGTCAACGATTTGCCCGCCTTCGGATTTTTCAATGACTTGGATCGAAACGAGTCCGAGCACATGCGCACGCGTCGCCCGGATATCGAACGGCAATAACTCGCGATCAAGAATGACGTCATCGCCGGCCATGTATGCCATCGCACGCTGATCCACGGTGCCTTGATTTTGCCATAAAGGAGATGTCATTGCTGGTCACCGTTAGAGATGGGTTGCTGCGCATTGAGCCCAATCATCTCCTCGAAACCCAGTGCCAGATTTAAGTTCTGAATTGCTTGCGTTGCCGCCCCTTTTCGGAGGTTATCCAGTACGCCGACGATCGCAATTTCGGTTGGTCTATCAGGATTCAACATAAAGCCGCCAATCGAAGCGCCGTCTGCGCCCACCGCGTCTTGCACCCGTGGTACATCCGTCGAGACTGCGATCAGTGGTTCATTTCGATACGCTGCATGGAAGAGTTCGATCAGTGAATCTTGGTCAATCGGTGCGGATAGTTCTGCTTGGATGGTCATGGTGATACCGCGGAAGTAAGGTGCCACGTGCGGTGAGAATCGGATAGGTGTATCGAGTTGGTACGCGATTTCGCGCTCATGGGTGTGGCCGACGAGTTTATAAGGCCAAACACCATGCGCGAGTGATTTGTGGTCGTTCCGATCGGACCGCTTTTTTCCGGCTCCGGAGTATCCCGAGATCCCGAAACAGTTTGGTTTCGCCGCGAGTTTGCCGAGCAGTGGGCGGATGAGGATTTGGGCGATTGTCGCGTAACAACCAGGGTTGCTAATCCGCTTTGCACCTTGCAGTTTGTGGCGGTTGTGTTCTGGAAGTCCATAGGTCCAGTCGTCATTGAAACGGTGATCAGCGCTCAGGTCGATGATGAGTTCGGGTGGGCTGTCAGTCTGTTCCAGCGCCTGTGCATAATCAACGCCAGCACCATCGGGCAACGCGAGTACGACAATGTCTGCGTTGCGGGCTGCGGCGTGCTCAGCGTCGAGGTGTTCAAACTTCATAGAGCCCGATCCCGATTTCGCATGTGCAGATATCGGATCGCCTTCCGCTTGCCTCGATGACGCATACTCAAGATTGAGCGCAGCGTGTCTTCCGATCAAGTCGATCAGTTCGACGCCGACAAAGCCGCGTGCGCCGATGAGACCGACTGATCGCATCGCGAATGGTGATTTCTTTGAATCTGTTTTCGATAGCTTAACTGCCAATGTGTGCCTCCTCACGAACCGTGTTGAACGCATGTGGAAATGACAGTGCATCTGTCGTGATAGCGCGGATTTCTTCGTCCTGTTCAAATCCAGACCAGAACACGATCCAGTTTGGCGTACGCCGCATGCCATCTGATTTGGGCAAGTACCAGTTGTTCGCGTCGTTCTTCCAACGAGATCGCCAATACAACTTGGGATGATCATCACGGATACGAGACCACATAGATCCGCCGAGCCCTACTCCTTGGGCTCGTTCACTGATCGCGATTTTGTCGAGGTATGAACCGTGCTCACGCTCGCGGACGATGGCGAGCGCGTTGTAGTCGCCGCCGAGATACACATCGGTATTGTCGACGGTGTCTAGAAACGCGGGGTCAAGCGCTCGTCCAAAGCTCCGCTCGAGTAGGTCGATGACTCGCTGTCTGTCGAGTTCGTTGATGCCAGCGTGTTTCTGAATCGGTGAGCCACGCCGGACGAGCGTTCCACTCCCCAAGTGCGTGAAGAGTTCTTTGGCAACCTTCTCTGGTCGTGTGATGGATACGGTGGCGGTATCATCGAGTGTGCGCAGAAGTGAATCGATTTCCCGTAGTTTCTTGGCCATTCCGCCGGTGATGACACCATCAAGGGTCATCCGATCGAGGTCTTGTGCGCTATCGACAGCTGGGATGACGTGTCCTCGTTCGTCGAGAATACCGCCTGTGGGTGTGAGGTAGATCACCTTCTTCGCGTCCAGCTCGGCCGCCATAGCGCGTGCGGCTTCATCAGCATTGACATTGAGTAGTTGGCCTCCGCTCGTGGATGCCATCGGCGAGAGGACCGGGATCTGTCCTGCTCCACGCGCTTGACAGACGGGACTGGTGTCGACCTGATCAATCCGACCAACGAGCCCGAGGTCAGTTCGTTCAGACCGAACTGCTTGGAAGATACCGGACGGTAGTGGTCGAGCGCTCACGCCGCGGCGTTCAATCGCATCGGCCAAAGTCGCGCCTGTTCGTTGGAAGACTCTGTGGGCAGCGGCCAACGTCGCATCATCCGTTACGCGCAGGCCATCAATCCAATCGGAATCGATACCTGCGGATTCCAGTTCGCGAGTGAGTTGCGGACCTGCTCCGTGAACCACCACCGGGTGCATTCCGACATGATGAATGAAGACCAAAGCCGACGCTAACTCCTCAAGGTCATCTTCGATGATGCCGCCGCCGACTTTGACGAGCACAAAGCTTCCTTGGGCATGTTCCCGCAGGTAGCGGGCAACTTCAGCACGCCCGCCGAGGTTGTGCAGCAGGTTGAGAACAATCTCACGCAGCATGTCCGAGTCCCCTTTGAATGATCGAGATATAACGATCGGTGGCGAGTTCGAGCTGTGAAACCTGCACAAACTCATCGGCTGTATGCGCTTGCGCGATATTCCCTGGTCCAAGCACCATGGCCGGCCAACCGGCATCGCCGAAAAGCGCTGCTTCTGTCCAAAAATCCACATCTGCTGCGCGTGGCGATTCCCAGTTAGATAACAAAGACTCTGTCGTGGGTGTCTCAATGAGCGGTGGTGCGACCCAGCGTTCTGTCCATTCCGCCCCGGATGATTCAGCGGTCTTACGAATTGCGTTAAGTACCTTTCGGTAGCTCATACCCAACTTTACTGACGGCCGAAACCCGCACCGCATGACACAGGTAGAAGCGATCACGTTCGATGCTTCACCCCCGTTTACTATTCCGATGTTAAAACGCTCGCCAAGCAGGTCTCCCGTTGCTGCACGGTCGAGGAGGGTGTTTGCCCAACGAAGCGCGGCATGAACGGCACTGGAAGATGCTCCATTGAAGCCAGAAGAATGTCCGGCAGTTCCCGAGAACTCCACTTCGAACGATACGAATCCGCGGTGCTGGAGTACAAACTCCGACTCGGTTGGTTCTGCCACAATCACCGCGCGTGGAGTAAATGGAGCGCTTTGAATGAAGCCATTGATACAACGCCCGCGTCCTCCCTCTTCATCGGTCGTAAACAGAACTCCCACAGGGGCATCTGTTCGCTCCGCAGCTGCGAGAATCGAAGCGGCGCCACCTTTGATATCACAAGCTCCGCGTCCGAATGCTTTCCCACCTTCGATAGACAGTTCGAACGGGTCCCGGCTCCACCCGTCGCCGATTGGGACCGTGTCGATGTGCGCGTTGAGTAGCAAATCGGGTCGTCCCCGTATGCCCAGCAGATTCACGCACCCGTCATCGTGATCGGTGATTTGGGTTTCGAATCCTGATGACACTAGTGCAGCGTCTAGGTAACGCAGGATGGGGTGTTCCGGGTGCATGGTCTGCTCCGGATTCGTTGTGTCATGAGCTACGAGCATCGCGAGATGGTCGAGCGCGTTGCGGCTCATGTACCAACTCCGATCGAACGGGCAGTGCCCACCTTCGCAGCACCGAGTGCCGAGCCTTGTCCTGCAATCCGGATAAAGCCCTCGGCATCTGCAGCGTTCCACGGTGCGTGCTGTGCGTAGACAGCCGAGTCATCGGTAAACGGATTTTCGGGGTAAACCAGGACGGGCTCACACGTTCCGCCGTGTGTTTGAATAGTGACCTCCCCTGTCACGTTCCGCTGTGATGACTTCAAGAACGATTCAAGGTCAGACCGTACCGGATCGTAAAAAAACCCGCCGAATACGAGCCCGGTCCATTCGGTCGCGATATCTCGTTTGATCCGTGACTGATCGCGGGTGAGGGTGAGCTCTTCGAGCGCTTTGTGTGCGGTCAAGAGCCCTTCGAGACCGGGGGATTCGAACACGATGCGGCCTTTGAGTCCCACGATCGTGTCGCCCGTATAAATTCCGCGTCCAACTCCATATGGACCTAGACGCGTATTCAACTCATTCAAGAGTTTGACGCCGTTGTTGAAAGGCAGCCCATCGATCGAGACCGGCACGCCTTGTTCAAAGCCGATCTGCAATGCCAGCGGTGATGTAGGCCATTCTGACCTAGGGCTTGTGAGTCGATAGGTGCCGGGTCCCGGAGCTTCCCACCGATCAATCTCAGAGCCCGAAATCGTCGCGCCGAGCAGGTTTTCGTTGATTGTGTACTGCTTCGCGGACTGATCGACACCGAAGCCACGTCGTTCCAAGTAGTCGATTTCATACGTCCGAGGCTCAGTCGTGACGGTTTGTATTTCGCGGATGGGTCCAATGATCGCGAGCGAGCTGAGTGATCGGATCGATTGGTCAAACCGGAACTGATCGTTGCCCATCGCGGTGCACCCGTGTGCGACCGCGGAGGCACCGACCTCGTGCGCGAGTGATACCATCTTGGCAGCAATGGCGTAGCGGTCAGAGCAAAGCAGTGGGTACCGACCTTGGTACCGTTGCCCGCCCATCACGAATGGGACAACAAAACCATCCCACAGTTCGGTCCCGGCATCATGTGATGTGTGTTCTGCAGCGCCGAGTTCCATTGCCCGTGCTTCCACCGAAGCTGCTTCGTCTTGTGAGCCAGCACCAACATAAAGCGTGTGCACACGATAACCTTTTTCAATCAGGTAGGGCACACAAAAAGAAGTATCGAGCCCCCCAGAAAATGCGAGGATCACCGTGGGTTGACTGCTCATCGTTTGATCTCCGTGATCGATTACCCAGGCGTGGGCATTCTTGACTCGTTGAGTTTTGGGTTCGATATCAGGTAGGGGCTTCCATGATCGCGGCCATCAATGCTTTCTGTACATGAAGACGGTTTTCGGCTTCATCGAGAATCAGCGAGTTCGGCCCGTCCATCACACCGTCGGTTGCTTTCACATTCCGACGAGCGGGAAGGCAATGGCTGAAAGCAGCGTTGCGAGTGAGTGCCATTTTGCGCTCATCCACAATGAAGTGCCGGTTCGAGTCGCGGATCGGTTTCTCTTCTTCCCATCTTCCAAAGAACGGAATCGCACCCCAGCTTTTGGCGTACACGATCTCAGCGTCTTGATATGAAGCATCGATGTCATGACTGATCGAGAACGAGCCGCCGCTTGCGGCTGCGTTGTTCTCTGCATTCGCGAGATACCGCTCATCGAGTAGATACCGCTCATCGGGGCAGAGTAAGGTCACGTCCATTCCTGATCGAGTCGCGATTTGAGCAGCAGAGTTGGCAACGGCAGTGTTGAGTGGCTTGGGGTGATAAGTCCAAGTCAGCAGGTACTTCTTACCGCGTAAGTCGTTGGTTCCAAAGTGCTCGCGCAGCGACATGATGTGTGCGAGCTCTTGGCAGGGATGAGTGATTGTCTCCATGTTGATCACGGGGACAGTGGCATGCTCTGCAAACGCCTTTATGATCAAGTCTTGGCGATCGATGGACCAGTTCTTGAACGCTGGGAAGGCCCGCACTGCGATCATGTCGCAATAGCGGCTGAGCACTCCGGCAGCTTCCTTCGCATGCTCTTCGGCGTCGCCGTCCATGACTTCGCCGTTTCCGAATGCCATGCCCCACGCTCCGGACCCTGGCTCGAGCACAACGGCGTGGGCGCCTAGTTGGTGAGCGCCGATATCGAAGCTTGCCCGTGTCCTTGTCGATGGATTAAAGAACACCAGCGCGATCGACTTGCCTGCGAGTAGTGGCTGAATCGGATCGGACTTCAAGCGGCCGGCGTGATCAAGCATCGCTGTGATCTCGTCCCAAGCCCAATCCTGCGTGGACAAGAAGTGCTTGAGATCCGTCTTCTTCTTGAGTTCGATTGTCTGCATGATCAGTCCTCCAGCATTTCGGCGAGGGTGCAAGTCAGGTCGGCGGCTCGTTTGCTTGACGGTGTGGCGATGAAGATCGTGTCATCGCCTGCGATGCATCCGACCATGCCCTGTGGCCGTGCGTTGTCCAGCGCCGTTGCCAGCACATCGGCGTGGCCCGGGGCGGTCCGAACGACAACAAGGGCGTCGGCTTTCGACACCGAGACCGCATGAGATCTGAACGCGCTGCCAAGATGGGCTGAGTCTCGGGGTAGCGTTGCGATTCCAAGATGATCAACCAGGCGGTATCCGTCGGGGCCTCGCACGGCTCCGATTGACGCAAGGTCTCTCGAGACAGTGGCTTGCGTGACTTGGACGCCAGCTGTCGCCAGGCTGTCCACGAGTTCGTCCTGGGTCGCCACGGTTTGCCGGGCGAGGATTTCGCGGAGTGTATGGAGGCGAAGTGATCGGGACATGCATGAGTATACACACAGATGCATGAATATTCAACAATGGATTCAATCCAACTTTGGGAGCTCCTCGGCTCTGCCTTGGGTGGCAAGGAGTTTGAGCCATCATCCTCCCAGGATGTTTCGGTATTCAAGCTCTAGTGCTTCGATCGCGCGTATTCGCGTCGCCGGAGCAGCGGTGATCAAACGCTTACGGTGCCATAGCAGGAAGAGCTGCCGAAGAAAACGACAGGTAGCCAAGTCGTTGAGCTTCAGCCGCGGGTCGGCGCTCGTCCGGTAGTCGCGTTCACTTCGAGATAGCTATCCAGCTCGATTCGTGGTGGCTCGCTGATGCCGTTCCCGTGCATCATGCGGCAAAGCAACTGTCCGGTCATCTCAGCCAATGCAGGAGCGCTCTGGCAAACCGCGGTGTACACCGGGCACCCCAGTGTTCGAGCGTCATCGTCATCAAACCCGGCGATAGAAATTTCGTCCGGGACTGAGATGCCGAGTTCGTGTAAGCGACGGAGTGCGCCGATCGTTGGCAATGGGTCTGCGAAGTAGATGGCGGTTGGTGGTTTCGGTAGCGCAAGCAATCTGTTGATCGCGGTGACACCGCCGTCGGCGTTTGCGGGCGTCGTAATCACCATCGAAGGGTCATACTCAATCCCATGTAGCTTCAGTCCGTCGTGATACCCTGCGCCGCGGTCGGCATGGTCTTGGTCATCGACAATGTTTCGGCAGAACGCGATTTGCTTATGGCCTAGCTTGGCAAGGTGATCGACCGCATCCCGCGAGCTCTCTCTGCTGCTCACACAAACGTAACCAATCTTGGGGTGATCATGCTTATGTGCGACTGCGATGGTTGGGATGCCGGCATTCGCGATGTCGTCAAGAAGCTCGTCTGAACCGGCGTCGCACCGGATCGCCAACGCTTTGATGCCTCGGCGGTGGATCATTTCGGCGACTGACTCGTGGTTGTTGCGTTGATCGACATTCATCAGGAGTACTTCGGCGCCGTGGCGGATCGCGACTCGCGCGAGGCCGCCCCAGATGGTTGCGTCGAAGCCGTGGAACCGGGGGCCGCTGGTCGAATCGACAAACAGACAGCCAATCGTCGAAACTACAGAAGGGGCGATTCCGGATCGGGAAACCTCTATCTGTTCCAAGGCGCCGCGCACGAGAGTGCGTGTCCGATCGCTCACGCTCTCCGGATTCCTGAGTGCGCGAGACACGCTCGCAGCTGAAACGCCGGCGACTGACGCGATATCACGGACTGTAGTTCCTTGCTTGGTCATTCCGCGGGGTACCTCAAAGACACTATGTAATCCACGGGTCGCCTTTTCGGACGACTCGTGGTTAGTCTATGTTAACGGCGACGGCGAGTCGTTGCCGCAACCCCGATGAGACCGAGGGATAGGGTTGCCGGTGAAGGGACGACACCGAGGCTTGCCGAGAACACAAACGCATTGGCTTGCGATGACGAAACCGGGTTCGCATTATCGAATAGAATGACCGGGCGGACGAATGAAGCTCCGGCGACGGCTGACGCCTGCATCGAGTACGTCAGGCTGTCTCCAGTGACAAGCCCGTCGTTTTGGTCACTCGTGTCGATGACAAAGAACGATTCTCCGAGTTTCGTCGAATCGTCCGCGGCATAAAACTCGAGCCCAAACCGGAAGTCGGCATTGAAGTTGTCTTCGATGCGGACATTGTCCAGCGTGAATGAGTAAATGTCGCCGGCGCTCGAAGCGAGCCCGGCTTGGAACACGCCGCCGAAGTTGCCGTTGCCGTCGGCAAAGAAGCTTGCGTGGGCGTCGCCGCCGAAGAAATCGTTGAAATCAGCTGCGCCAAACTTGCCCCAGAACGTCTCGCCCTGATCGAACTCTCCGTCATTGAGCAGCCCGGCATGAGCGAATCCGGCGCTGAGGCCGAGCGTGGCCAATCCGATGATTCTGGTCTTGTTGTTCATGAGTCTCCCTCTCTGAAATTTGCTCTGCTCCATATATTGGTTCTCGACACGCTGTCGAGGCTGCGAAACACAAATCCTGTTCTTGAGGTAGTCGTGGAACAGAATTGTTGCAGTATGTTTCTATTCTGATCACTCGAAGGGTCTGTGTCAAGCCAAAATCAGGCTTGAAGACTCGCTAAATTGCGATCGGGCAGTCCGATTTATGGGCTGAATCCAGAATTCCGCGTCTTTGACCAGGCTGCGGGTTTAGGGGCTTGGGAGATCTCATAACATCGGTATTGTCTATTAAAAACGGCTTCAGCCCGATCTGATTCATGAGGATGACAGGGGGTCTGTCGTCAATCGAGCGGTAAAGACGGGTGTCCGTCTCTTTGCGAGGGCGTCAGATTGTTTCAGCTGTTTCAGTAGTGGCGCAAAAAGACGGGTTCGTGGCAAGAATGTGTTGCAAGCAGTTTGCGTTTGGGTTAGGCTGAAAAGTGCGTCGCCCGAGAGGGATACTTGAGCGGATACGAGGTACGCGTTGAAACAAGCTGAAACAGTTGCCAGAGTCGTGCGCGACTTGCAAGGAAGTGATTCGCTGGTCAGGTTGGCCGGCGGAAACTCCTCGCAACGTGCTTTCAAGCCGAGGGCGTTCACGCTCATCGAGCTTCTCGTTGTCATTGCGATCATCGCGCTGCTCATCGGCATTTTGCTGCCCGCGATCGGAAAAGCGCGAGCATCAGCGCAGAAGATTGTCTGTCTGTCCAATATGCGGCAGTACGGGATCTTCGCGGCGTTGTACGTGAACGATAACCGAGATCAGATTTGGCCCTCGAGCTTTGTGCCGACAGATGGCAGAGATCAAATCTCGGGCAGCAGTGCTCTTCAGTTTGCCGACTGGGCGTACTACTACGAGTTTTCAGGTCAGTTTCGAGTGTACGAGTACGGCATCCTGAACTCGTACGCAGACAACGTCGACGAACTCGCATCCTGCCCTACAAACAAGCGGCGGAGCTTTGACGGCCAGTTCTTATCAAGCTCTGACAGGGCTGATTACAACGCACGATTCGACGACATCTTCCTTTCATATCTCGATCGTAAAAGCGCCCAAGTGGCATTCGACTACACGATGCCATCCGGCGTTGGCGGCGCGAAGGCGTACAACGATTTCGATGTCGTCTATCTCACTGGCAGCGAACCCGAAGACTTTGATACCGGTGAGAGCACGATAAGCCGAACGGACATGCGAGATCGCCTGGACGAGGGCATGGCCGAGCGGTTTCGGAGGCTCCCGATCTTCGTTGAAGAAGATTTGGCAAGCAACTCGATGTTCCCCGATGGCAAGTGGGGGGACAACGACGAGATCACCCAGCGTCATAGCAATGGTGGCCACATGCTGTTTATCGATGGTTCTACCGAGCTCTTTGTCATGCCCACCCGGTTTCCTATCGAAGCCATGGATTCAGGCGCTTCGCCGGGTGCTCGTGGTCAGCGAGGTTTCGAAGGTAACTCTGTGTACATCCGGGGTGGCTCCCGTTACTTCCGTCAATCAGAGGCTGATGCCTTCGATGATCGGAATCCGCTGAACGGTTTCGAAGAACGTTATGGCTGGGTGAATACTCCGCGGGAGGCGCCCTGATATGGCTCATACAAAGACATCTTGTGTAGATCGTTCATTCGCCTGGGTACGGGCCTGTACCGGTGCAGCCGTGTTCATGTCAGGGTGTGTGGCTGTCGGTGAACCCGCGCCAGGCTTACCGGGCTCGGATGTCGATCTGCGTGTCCAAGGCGCAGACCTTGTCGATGCCCAAGGCGAGGTGGTCATTCTTCGCGCGATCAACCTGGGGAACTGGTTGTTGATCGAGCCGTGGATGTATAACCAGAACACGCAGTTTGTTCCTGATCAGGCGAGTTTCATCGGGGTGCTCGAGTCGCGCTTTGGTGCTGAAGAAGCTCGTCGCTTAATGGATCTGCATCGCGCTGGATTCATGACGCAGCGAGACTTTGACGCGGTCGCCAACGCTGGTTTTAACTGTGTTCGAATCCCCGTGAGTCATAAGATCTTGGAGTCCGATCCGCTCGTCATCGATGAAGCCGGCTTCGATGTGCTTCGCGACGCGATGGATATGGCAGCTCAAGCGGGGCTGTACGTCATTCTTGACATGCACAGTGTTCCTGGTGGTCAGAGCTTGGATCAGCCTTCGGGCGATGTCACGAAGAATGATCTTTGGACGGATGAAGCAGCGCAAGAACGATTGGCATGGCTTTGGCAACAGGTCGCCCGGCGCTTCAAAAACACGCCAAACTTCGTGGCGTATGACCTTATCAATGAACCGTTTGGTGATTTCAGTACAGACATTCGAGATGAGCTTGTGGATATCGCAGATCAAACGATCAGCGCGATCCGTGAGGTTGATCCTGATCGCTTGATCTTTGTGCCCGGCACTATTGAGGGCATCCGTTTCTACGGAGATCCTGCCGATCGGGGTTGGACGAACGTTGGTTTTACCGAGCACTTCTATCCTGGTTTATTCGATGGTTCGCCGCCGACGCTTGGGACCCACGCCAGGTTTGCTGCGTCAACGCTGCGTGATCGTGCAGATCTCGCTGAGGAGATTGGTGTTCCATTCTTCTGGGGTGAGTTCAACCCAGTGTTTGATCGTGCCGGTGCTCCCGACGTTACTCGAGTTCTGTTTGACCAGGCCGAAAATTTGGGCCTGCATGCTGGTGTGTGGTCACTCAAGTTGATCACTCAGCAGGGCGGGTTGGATGATAACAACTGGTACATGACGACGAACGCGGTGCCTTCCGGACTTGGTGACATTCGTACATCTTCGAAAGCCACCATCGAAACGGTCTTCTCGTCATTGGGGTTCATGCCGCTGGTCACAGATTTAGCCTATGTGTCATCACTCACAGGTCCGGCGCCTTCTGATGTTCTTCCAGCTGTTGAAATCCCGCCATTGACAGCGCCTGAAAGTGATGCTTGGACGAACTGGTCCCTGGCTGACGTGGGTGATGTCGCACGCGTCGGAGGCCAGCAGGTGCTCAATGGGAAATCGCTGGGTGCTGATGCATTAACGATTTACGCTGCGGGCAAGGATCTGTTTGGTCGGGCCGACTCTATGAGGCTCGCGTCGCGTCAGATGCCTCCAGAGTTCTTGGTTTCGGGTGTGTTCGAGGCATTCGAAGGCGACCGGTTCTCACAAGCCGGCGTCACGATCCGAAGCACAGAACTCGCAAACTCGCCGCATCTGTCACTCGTCGCATTCAGCGATGGTCGCGTGCTCGTCAAGGCCCGCTCGGTTGGTGGTGGTACGACCGGGCAGCGTTATATCGCGACTGCCGGTTTTCCCGTCGGGCTTGCGATCGGTCGCGATAATGGATCTTTTACCGCCTGGATGACCGACGAAGATGGCCAGTGGCGTGCGGTGCCGCTTTCAGAGAGTCCGAACTTGGGAACTTCGCCACGCGCGGGTTTCTTTGGTGTTGCCAATCGCGCGGGGCCGTTGTCGGTCTTTGAGATTGATGAGCCGAGCGTGACGCCTCCGGGGACGTTTGCGACGGCTACGGATCTTGACACAGGTTCGAACCTTCTCGCGAATGCTTCGTTCGAGACATCGAACAGTTGGAACTTCTCGGGTGGGAACATTGGATTTGAAAACGGATGGACGCCCGTTCGAGACGGATCGAGATTGCTTGCCTATCGGCACTGGCAAGTGAACTCAAGCTCGCCATCAGAAGCAAGTCAGCTCATCACCGGTTTAGTTCCCGGGGAGTCGTATACCTTTACGGTGTATGCCAATCGGGATTCCGTCGCGGCTGGTCAGTCGACTGCCGATCGGGTCGAGCTTCGGGTTGAGACCGATGGCGATCCGGTGCGTTGGCTCGAGAGTATTGAATATGAAGGCGTAGAGATCGCGACCGGCAGTCGTTGGAGTCGGATGCAAGTGCGGTTTGTGGCGCTCGATTCCGAACATCGCGTGCGGATCGTGGCGTACCCCGGTTCTGGCAACCGTGATGGTGCCGTGAAGTTTGATGGACTTGTTGTTGAAGCCGACCCCGGATAACGGAATCGGTTTGTTTGTTGTTCTTTGGAGGGATACCGAGATGAAAAATCAGATGAAAGCTTGTTTAGTTTGTATCGCAGCGGCTTCTGGAGTGGCGATGGGTGCCGATCCGTCGCCCAACCTGACGCAGAATCCCGGTTTCCTCGATACCAACTCTGACGCGATGACGGGCGACGGTTGGGGAGAGTTTGGCGCGGCATTGGTTTCGCTCGACTTCTTTGGCGACGGAAACGTAGGCCATGCTAGTTTGTTTGGAGACAACACCGCCAATATCGGTGGCGTATTCCAGGTCGCCATCCCCGCGCAAGAAGGTGTCGAGTATGAGATGACCTTCAAAGTGCAGTGGGAATCGGCTTGGGACGCTGCGTTTTTCTACTCGATTGAGTTCTTTGCAGCTGATGACGCGACAAAGCTCGGTGAGACCGTTATCGAAATCACCGAAGACGAAGATTTCGCGGGAACTGGCTACCGTCGATACGATGTTCGAGCAACAGCCCCAGCGGGCACCGCGTTTGTTCGTCCCGTCTTTCAGTTTGATAGCGTTCTGTCTGGTGGAGCTTCGAGAGGTGCCACGATCGACAACGTGATCATCCGCGAGGCCGATGTTGTAGAAAATCTGAATCCCAGCTTTGGCGACCTTGTCGGGGATGGATCGAACGGAGATCAGTGGGGCACTTTCGGTGCTGCTGCCCTTGATCTTGATTTCTTCAATAACGGCAATCCCGGTCACGCAACGCTGTTTGGAGACATGGTCGGAAACTCCGGCGGAATCTTCCAACTGGGTACGCCCGCAGTTCCTGGCGAGTCATACACCTTCACGGTGGACATTGCCGCTGAGGAGAACTGGGACGCCCAGACGTTCATAGCACTCGAGTTTTACGGCTCGGACGATGGTTTCCTTATCGGAGAAACATCGGAAGAAATCACAGTGACGCCCGGTGCCGGATATGTGACGTATTCGGTGGAGGCTGAGGCGCCTGCCTCGTTCACTCGCTTTGTTCGCCCTGTTGTTCGGTTTGAGAACTCATTGACTTCGGGAGTCGGACGGTCGGCGACCGTGGACAATGCTGTTGTGCAGTTGACGAGCAGTGTCAGCCAGGGTTGCAGCCTTGCTGATGTCGCTGAGCCATTCGGTACGCTCAACTTCTTTGATGTTGCAACGTTCATCGGGTTGTACAACGCGGGAGACCCGGCAGCGGATCTCGCAGCCCCCTTTGGCGCGTTGAACTTCTTTGATGTCAGTGCTTTCATCGGTGTCTACAACGTTGGATGCCCGTAACTTGCTTTCAACCCCTCGGGCCAAACGGGCCGAGAGGTTTTTCGTACATTCTCAACTGTCTATGAATTTTCCAGACTGGAGAGATGCCCGTGCAAGGTGCCGCCGTGAAGTTGGTTTCCATCATGATCATGTCAATCTTCGGGAATGCAGCCGCGATGCCGGGTGCGAAACCATCGCCCGGCGAAGCACGCATGCCGCGCATCTCTGTTTCGTCAGTTGAGACCGAGAACCTACGTCCAGAGCTTATTGCCGATGGAGACACGAGCACGCGATGGAGCAGTGCGTTCGATGACAACCAGTGGATCGTTGTCGAACTGCGGGAACCAGTTGAAATTCGTTCGCTCACGATCGCTTGGAATACAGCGGCGGCCGCTCGGTACACAATCGAAACAAGTCTCAACGGTGCTGACTTTGAAGCGATCGAAACCCGGGTGGGTGACCCAAGCGAGCAACGGGAAGTGATCGAGTTCAAGGAGCCTGTGAATGCTCGTGCTATTCGTTTGATGCTTCACGAGCGGACGACCGGGTGGGGGTTCTCGATCCACGAGATGCTCATCAATGGGGTTTCGTTGGCTGCGGAAGATCTGCCAGAACCCCCAGCCGATGCTCTGTACCGTGATGCTTCTCAATCTGCCGATGTACGTGCACGCGACGCGGTCGCGCGTATGTCATTGCGTGAGAAGATTCGCATGCTGAGCGGCGAGGAGATGTTTTACTTCTCGGGGAATGAACGACTCGGCCTCGATCGCATCTTCATGGCCGATGCCTCGATGGGGCTCAGGCTGCCCAACTCGACTGCGTTTCCAGCGTTCGTTGGGCTCGCATCGACCTTTGACCCAGAACTAGCACATCGCTACGGCGATGCGGTTGCAGAAGAGTGCCGTGCCAAGGGTGTCCATGTTTTATTGGGCCCGGGTGTCAACCTCTATCGCCAGCCGCAGGGTGGGAGAAACTTCGAGTACCTTGGGGAAGATCCGTATCTCGCATCGCGAATGGTTGTTGAGTACATCAAGGCCGTTGAAGCACGAGGCGTGATGGCGACGGTCAAGCACTTCGCAGTCAACAACCACGAATGGCATCGCAAAGCGAGCAACTCCGTAGTTGATGAACGGACGTTGCGTGAACTCTACTTCCCGGCGTTTGAAGCTGCAATCAAAGAAGCTGGAGTGGGTGCCGTTATGACGGCTTACAACCTCGTCAATGGTGAGTACGCAGCCCAGCACCCTTGGCTCATCAATGGCGTTCTTCGAGATGAATGGGGATTCGAAGGACTGGTCATGACCGATTGGTGGTCTGTTTACGATCCGATGAAAGTGATCAAGTCTGGCGTGAACTTAGAAATGCCGCACGGCGACTATCTCAATGTTCCAGCGGTCACAGACCTCATCGCTTCTGGTCTTATCACTGAGTCGGAAATCGATCGCATGGTCGAAGGAACGATTCGTGCGTTCTTCTCATATGGGTTTTACGATCGAGATCAGGCCGATCCGAACGCGATCGGATTTGGCGGCCCGCACAACGACATCGCCATCGAAACAGCCCGCAAAGGTATGGTGCTTGCGCGAAACGAAGCGGACTTTTTGCCGCTCGATCGAGACTCGGTGAAGCGAGTTGTTGTGCTCGGCGCCAATGCTCGGGAGACTGAGACAAGCGGGTATGGCGCTGCACGGGTTGAGCCGATTGAACCGGTGTTCGTGCTCGACGCGATTCGTCAATCAGCAGGAGCAAATGTTGAAGTGCTTCACTTTGACACGCTCACGCCCGAAGCTCATGGTGCAATCGAGATGGCGGATGCGGTGTTTGTCTCCGTGGCCACCCGAGAGCGGGAAGCGAACGATCGCCCGTTTGATCTGAATCCAGAGTCAGTTAAGTTGATTCGTGGTGCAACATCAATCAGTGATCGTGTTGGTGTGCTTCTCTCGGTGGGTAGTGGCGTTGAGATGGCGTCTTGGATTGATGAAACACAGGCGGTCTTGCTCGCTTGGTTTGCGGGCAACAAGGGCAATATTGCAGTTGGCGAGATCTTGTTCGGTGATGTCAATCCTTCGGGGAAAATGCCGTTTTCTATCGAGCGATCATGGTCCGATGCTGCAGCGTATGGCAACTTTCTTCCGCATGACGCGACCTTCAATGATCAGCCCATTTGGGGCCGTGAACGCGCGATTTTTCCAGTTGAGTATGAAGAGCGTGTGCTCATGGGGTATCGACACTTTGATGCGAACAATATTGAACCTCTGTTCGGATTTGGGCACGGGCTTAGTTACACCACGTTTTCGTTCGAAGGACTCGAGGTTCGTGATGTAAGCACCTCAGGTGATCCGGGTTTCGTGGTGCGATGTACCGTGCGGAATGACGGAAAACGATCAGGTGCCGAAGTCGCGCAGCTCTACATCGGCCAACCGAGTCATGTTGAACGCGCTCCCTTAAGAACATTGGCAGGATTTGAGCGCGTCGAGTTGGGTCCCGGGGAACGTCGTGTGATCGAGTTTAAGGTCGGCAGCGCTCAACTCCGATACTTTGACGAATCTACGAGAGATTGGAACGTCGCAACAGGGACATTCTCGATAAGTATGGGTGCTTCGAGCAGGGAGTTACCCTTGCAATCACAAATCGAGTTGGGGGAAGGCGCACAGATTTCCGATGTCGGCGAATCAGGTTCATAGGTTCCGCGATCTGGTAATCCCGCGGTTCGGCGAGCGAGCTGTTTGGTTTGAACGTGGGTTCATCAACCCAGCCCACAACCAAGAGGCTGTTGAGATCTGTGTTTCGATGCATTGAATCAATGGGGGCGTATGTTGAGCTTCACTGCAAGAAACTACCTGGCTAGATTTTTCGGTCCAAACATCTAAATCAGAGAGAGCGAGCAAGCATGAGTATGCCAAGTGATTTCGTCTGGGGTGTTGCCTCCGCGGCATTCCAGGTTGAAGGTGCGACAACAAAGGACGGGCGGTCGCCCAGCGTATGGGACACGTTCGCAGCAAAACCTGGAAATGTGTTCGGCGGTCATACAGGCGATCCCGCGTGCGGAAGCTATGAACGATTCGAAGAAGATGCCCAGCTCATTGCCGGTCTCAATGCGAGTGCGTACCGATTCTCGATCGCCTGGCCACGCATCATCCCGCAGGCTGATGGGAAAGTAAACGAGTCCGGGCTTGCCTACTACGACCGATTCATTGACGCGCTACTCGCCAAGGGCATTGAACCGTGGGCGACTCTATATCACTGGGATATGCCCGTTTGGCAGTTTGATCGAGGTGGGTGGCTGGATCGTTCAGTATCAGATCGATTTGCTGAGTACACACGTGCAGTTGTCGATCGGTTGTCCGATCGCGTCAGGCATTGGTTTACCCTAAATGAGCCACAGGTCTTCATTAGTCATGGACACCTGCAGGGTAATCATGCGCCCGGGCTTAACTTGTCACGCAAGGATGCCCTTCTGGCAACTCACAACGCCCTACTTGCGCACGGCAAGTCGGCGCAGGTGATTCGGGCTCATGCAAAGAACCCGCCGACAATCGGTTGGGCCCCGGTTGGCGAGTTGAAGACCCCTCGGTCGGAATCGACTGCAGACATCGAAGCAGCGCGTGAAGCCAATTTTGGCGATGGCATCGATCGTTGGGCGTATGGCTACCCGTGGTACTGTGATCCGGTCATCAAAGGGTACTATCCGCCCGAGATGCTTCGTGCATTCGGTACTGATGCTCCAGAAATCAAAGCCGGCGACATGGAGACCATTCATCAGCCTCTAGATTTCTTTGGTGTCAATATTTACACATCCGATGTCGTGCACGCGGGCGATGATGGCAAGGCGACTCCATCTGCGCCAGAGGTGGGATCCCCAATCACAATGTTTCGATGGTCGGTCCGGCCAGAGTCTCTCTACTGGGGTCCGAAGTTCTTGTATGAGCGGTATGGTTTGCCGGTATTGGTGACCGAGAACGGCCTTGCATCAATGGACTGGATGCACTCGGACGGCTGTGTTCACGATCCTGCGCGAATTGATTTTTTGTCGCGATACCTTTCACAGCTCAAACGGGCGATCCAAGATGGAACGGATGTTCGCGGCTACTTTCAGTGGTCAATCATGGATAACTTCGAGTGGGCCGAAGGGTATTCGTTGCGATTTGGATTAGTGTACATGGACTACCAAACCGGTGAACGGATCCCAAAGGATTCCTATCATTGGTTCTCGGAAATGGCCGCATCAAACGGAGCTCTTTTGCCCGAGCACGTTTCCGAACTGCGCTAATTGCAAAAAACGAACGATTGATCAGTATCGGAATCATGATTTGCTCGCGACCTGGGTCACGTCAAGGGGTTTGTTGATTGTGAAGATCAGAGGTCTCGCGGGATCGAGTGACGATCATGGTGAGTTCGATATCTTCTGAGTTCGCTAGTCCGTCGCCGTTCACGTCGACTGTGGATTGATTCTGTATGTGTAGATCATCGATGTCGACGTCAAAGTCAGCATCCCGATCATGTTCGCCGAACGCGAGCCAGCGGATCAGGTTTTGTGCATAGGTTGCGTTGTCGAATCGCCCGATATTGGTTCCCGCGCCGCGATCATTAAAAAAAGTGTTGCGGTCGTAGTGGCCGGCGATCCTCCCCGCGCCGGCGTATCCGATGCACAATGCTGCGTCTTGCGGGCCCACTCCACGGGATGATCCTTGTCCAGAAGTGGAATCATTGTTTCGTGTGTTTGAGCCAGGACGGGCTCGGACGACGATCGTGCTCCGTACACCAACGATGTCCGAGATGGGTGCCACGATTGGCGAAACACCCTCGCCATCGAACGCATCGACTCCAACAAGTACCGGGTTGGCGGGGTCTACAAAGTCGCCTGCGTCACGCCTCAATACATTCGTCCCTTGGTCCTGTTGCATGGTCCAGCCAAAGCGGTCAAGAAACTGCTGGTCAGAGTTGGGAGCATCTGGCCAGTCTGAGCCAAAGTTCGCGTCAGAGATAAACAGGACGCCTCCGCCAGCTTGAACGAATGAATCGATCGCATCTATTTGGACAGCGTCATACACCGCGTTGTTCGAGCCCATCACAATGACGCGGTACTTCGTGAGATCCGTTGATTGGAACGGGAATGGTGCTCCGTCCGTTTGACCAGTGCTCGGCGCGTCTGATTCAAGTGGTTCGGTGACTTGCTCGACAATATACCCTTCACTGCGGAGTAACGATGCGAACTCAAACCAGCCGTGATTGCCGTTGTTCGTAGACTCGTTGTTGATGTCGGCGAGTTGTTCGGTTCGCGCGGCATCGTTGCCGGCTTCTAGAAACCCTCCGCTTCGGTCAGCGCCACGCACAAACAAAACGTGCGGCGCGTCTGGTTCGGCATCGGCCCAGAGTGCCGAACTAAACAGACAAACACAGATCGATCCCGCAAAGAGTCGTAGATAGCGATGGTTCATATTGACTCCTCGCGTATTCATCAGTGAGCAACATCGAGTCTTTGGGATCTTCATGGGATGAACTTACCAACGGAGGTGTTGATTTCGAAATGAAGTTTCTCAATCAGAGCGTTGAATCTTCGTTTCCCAGTTGCTCAACACTCGATACGGGGGGCTGAATCTTCATTAATGAACCGGGGATATCTACGTGAATCTCGCCGGCCCAACTCTGGCGAGTCCTCGTTCCCCGCGGAGTAGAAGGCCAGTTGAAGGGTGCTGCTTTGGGGCAGGGGCTGCCGGCGACGAGCAGCCGGCCTCGCTCGCGATTGCAGCATTGGAGACGCCGGCAGATCGGGATAAAAGCGTGGCTTAAAAGATCGGAAAATGTTAGGGTAAGAAGGCTGATTTTCGATTCTCGTTACATACGACGAGAGAAGATGCTGAAATGTGATCGAACCCATTGAAATCGATTTGAAAACGGTTACATTAGATGCTCGATCCGAATCAACCACACTTGAGGAGAGGGATATGCACTCGGTTCTGCAAGGCTCACTAGCCGCCACACTTGGCCTGCTCGTTTCGAGCAACTCCGTAGCGCTCGCCAACGACGACGCCAACCTGCTTTTCAATCCCGGTTTCGAAGACGCCAATCCAGTCTTTCCCATCCCGCTTGGCTGGAATGGCATCAACTTGGACTCGGACGACTACGTCGACATCGGAGATGTTGGTGGCTTCGTTCGCACCGGCAATCGATCGATCCGCTTGACACCAGCCACGGGTGAAGGGGATCGTTTCAAAGGTCTGACGACCAATGTGTTCCAGCCCGACGGCAGCGATCTTTTCGATCCTGACTATGTCTACCTTGGTGGTGATGTCACCGTCTCTGGTTACTACCTCGTTCCTGATGGTGAGGTGATTCAGGACACCGTGGTTGGCGTCAAGCTTGAGTTCAGACGCGAGCCTCCGAACTTCTCGATCTGGGCTGCCTTCGAGTTTGGATTTCCCGAAAACACGACCGGCGGGGATTGGATTCCATTCTCGTTCGAGGTCACTGATGACATGATCACCGCTGTTGGAGATTTTCCACCAGAGCCAACGAGCGTCTCTGTGCTTCCGTTCCGATTCTTTGGCGGCGATTTTGGCGCGGGAACCTCACCGACTGGCACCGTCTTCATCGATGACCTCTGCATTGCCCAAGACATGGGTGGAGGCTGTTCAGATGCAGACGTTGCTGAGCCGTTCGGTGTCCTGAACTTCTTTGATGTCGCTGCATTCATCAGTGCGTTCAACGCCCAAGACCCAAGTGCCGATATTGCGGCACCGTTTGGGGCATGGAACTTCTTCGATGTCAGCACCTATATCACGCTCTACAACCAAGGTTGCCCGTGATAGCCTTCAACCACTGAATACTGATCTATTGGCCGGGCCGTGCGACATTCGCACGGCCCGGTGTTCTTTCTATTTGCTCTTGATTTCAAGCAGAATCAAAGCTCGATTAACGCATCAATGCGAGGCAGCATGCAAGACCAACCTGTGCACCATCAAACCTCGCGACAGGACCGGATCCCTTGGATACAACTCATCGCGTACGGCCTCGGCGGGTTCGTGCCGATCGCACTGTTCAACTCGGTCGGTCAGCTCTCTGGTTTGATCCTCAATGTTGGTCTGGGAATCAGTGCGATTTTGGTCGGTGTTGCGCAGATGATTCCTCGATTTTGGGATGCGATCACAGATCCGATCATGGGCCACCTGTCTGACAACACGCGTGGGCGGTGGGGGCGTCGTCGGCCTTACATCTTCTTCGGAGGCTTGGCGGTCTCGTTGTCATTTGTTGCGATGTGGTCGGTGCCGCGTGGATGGGAGCCCTGGCCGCAGTTCTGGTACTTCCTTGGGACATCACTGGTTTTTTACACCGCTGTCACGATGTTTGAGATTCCGCACGGCGCGCTCGGTATGGAAATGACCGATGACTATCACGAGCGTACCAAGCTCTTCGGAGCGAAGAGCTTTATCGGAAATCTTGGAGCCATCATCACACCGTGGTTCTACGCGATGGCGAACTGGGATTTTTTCAAAGCAGGAGGCGATGAAGTCGACGGGATGCGCCGCGTCTCGTATATTGCCGCCGCGATGGTTTTGCTTCCAGCGTTTGGATGCGCGTTTCTATGCAAAGAGCGGCATACAAAGCAGGTTCGGTCGCAGGATCGGCAGTCGCTGGTCGCAAGCTTGCGAAGAACCGGTAGCAATCGGACGTTCCTCATTCTTGTCGGTGTCGTATTCTCGACGGTCATGGGTTTTAATCTTGTGAACGGGTTTGCGAACTACATCGCGATCTTCTATCTTTTTGCAGGCGATAAAGAATCTGCATCCGTGCTTTTGGGAAACAACGGATCGGCGTGGGGGATCACGTCTGTTGTGGCTGTCTTTCCGATGATGCTGATGAGCAAGAGGCTCGGCAAGAACCGGACCATGACGACCGCGATCTTGCTCATGGGTGGAGCTCAAGCTCTCAAAGTATTCTGCTACAACCCGCAGTATCCGTATCTTGTGCTGATTCCAACGATCATGTTGGCAGCTGGCATGCTCATGTTCTTTACGCTCGCGGCTGCGATGGTCGCCGATGTGTGCGACGAAGACGAACTCAAGACTGGTACCCGCAGCGAGGGGGCGTACTACTCGGTCTTCTGGTGGTTCATGAAGATGGGTATGGCGGTGGCGTTGCTAATCGCGGGGGTTCTCATCGAACTCACGGGGTTTGATCAGAAGCTCGATGTGCAGTCTGGCCAAACCATGCTGATGATGCGCGTCTTTGAGATCAGTCTACCGATCGCACTCTGCCTGGTATCGCTGGTGCTGATTCGCCGTTACCCACTGACGGAATCGCGAGCGTATGAAATCAAGTCCCAGCTCGATGCCCGCCGAGCGGAAGCAAAGACGGCAAGCCAAGACGGTGAACCGTCTGTGAAATAGAAAACCCGCTCTTGAGTGGGTCAGATTCGTGGCACTCGAAAAGTACCTTTGCGATTTTGGCCTTGGTGTGTTTGGGATTAGTCGCTGTACTGCGCTTTGAGCGCGTTGATCCGAGTCACCGTTTCTTCCCAGTCTGACTTATCTACGAGCACGCCGGTTTTTTTGCCGTCAGAGAACTCGCTGGGAATACCACCATTGATGTCGATTGCGCCCTCGCTGGTCATGAGAAGCCGCTCGAACTGCCCTCGATTCATCTGCCATTCGTCTCCGGTTTCCGTATCACGGATTGTTACGGTTTCGGAACGGCGTTCGAGACTGTCCGGGGCGTCGTTTGATCCGGCTTGGAATGCGATGAACACGGCCGCGATGACAGCAATGCCGGCGATCGATCTCCCGATGATCGGGTTTTCATTGAGCGTTTCACGAAGTCCCATTTGATTCCCTTATGCGATCGGTAGCGCGGCGAAGTTCAGTTTGGATCAGGGATAAAAATGACCCCAGTTGAAGAACGCTGGTGCCGAGTTGTACTTGTCACGCGTGAGCAGGTACTCAGCTTCTGAAAGCTGTTGAACCCGGAGATCACCTCGCAGCAAGTTACTCGCAGCCTGACTGTTGACACCTGTTACATCGATATCAGCACGGGCGCGGTGTCGGGGAATCCAATCGACCGCGTCAATCGCATAAACGATTTCCTCTGGGTTTTTGATAAGGCGCATTCGCTGGCCAGAAACGCCGACATTTTGATTCACCGAGCCAACAGCAGAATCATTGAACCAGTACTCAGAGTACTCTTCTTCCCCATCGCCGTCATAGTCAAGAACTTGGACTCGACCGGTAAACTCCATCGTAAGCCTTGTGCTTTCATCCAGAACTGAAGCCGCGCCCCGTGCGGCCGGGCACGAGTAGGTCGCTTGGCTCTTACCGCCCATGTATGGTTCAAGCACCCGCATTACATTCCAGCGTTGGGCCCGGATGTCATTTCGGCCCGTTACTGGATTTACTTCTTTGCCTGCCTGGAACGGATACATATCAATGAATCGTGCATCGCGCTGGTCGTCCAGATACAGCTGGATCCCGAGCCCGATCTGACGCAGGTTGTTCTGGCAGATGACGTTCTGAGCAGCCAGCTTTGCTTTCCCGATCGACGGCAAGAGGATACCGATCAGCAAGGCGATGATCGCAATCACCACTAAGAGTTCGATCAGTGTGAACCCTCGGGGTGAGCGGTTTGGTTTTGACGGAAAGCTCGAAACAGTTTTGAATCCCTCTGTTGAACTCATGCCTGGCTCCTTTCGCGATTGATCGCGCGAACATCGGGCTTTGTTTCAGTTGTAGAGTCATTGCTGGGAGTCCAGCTGACTCGGATTTCTACTGCTGCTCCATGCGCGACCATGGATTCTCGAATCAGGTTTGATTTTAGCTGTATTCCGTTCATGTCCAATTGGCAGATTCCGTCCGCTTGATACTCGCGGGCATCAAACACGATCGTGATGTTACGTCCGCGCCATCGACGCACGGCCCGAACCTTGCCGAGCTCGGGCATGGGGCATGGCTGAATCCGGAGGCCATCCCAGTCGGCTTTCGCACCGATGACGTGTTCGATGCTCACGCGGCTCAACCATGCTGCTGAGCCTGTGTACCAGGTCCAGCCGGCACGTCCCGGGCTCGTTGATAGTGGGCCGTCGACATTCCCTGGCAAGCAGTACGGTTCTGCGGCGTACGACTCGGCGTCATTGCAACGCTGCGGCGGCGAGAGTGAACGCCAGATCGAGCCGACCGCGTCGACGTCACGCCGCTCAGCGGCAGCCGCGAGTGCCCAAGTCGCCGCGTGCATATACACCCCGCCGTTTTCCCGTGATCCCGGCGCATATCGGGAAAGATAACCGATCTTGGAATCAGGGACGGTGTAGGCCGGGGCAAGCAGAAGCGGGCCGTACGAAGTGAGCAAGCGTTCCTTAAGAGAAGCCCAGGCCTGGTCGCGTTGGTCGTTGCTGCCAGCCTTTGCAAACTGTGCCCACGTCTGCGCGTTGAGAAAGATCTGCCCTTCGAGTGAATCTTTCGATCCGAGCCATCGGCCGTCCGCATCGGTCGCGCGACGGAACCAAGCGCCGTCCCATGCGTGCTTGAGTACCGCGTCATGCAGAGCTTCTCGTGCGATGGCGTACTGCTTTGGCGTTTCGTGATCGCCGGCTTGCTCGAGCACACGTCCAAAGTCTTCTAGGATGGTCATCAAGAAGAACGCGACCCAAACCGACTCGCCACCAGACTCGTCATCGTGCTCGGCGCCGCCGAGCGCCGAGAGTCCATCGTTCCAGTCGTTGTCGCCGATGTACGGCAAGCCTCGCTTGCTGATCCGTGACAGCGACCGCGCGATAGAACGTTTGGTGTGTTCCAGCAGGGTGACAGGTGTTTCATCGTCAACAAAGGGGGCTTTGAGATCGAGGATGCCTAGGTCGCCCGTTTCACGGATGTATGACGCGGTGATAAATGGAAGCCAAAGGTAGTCATCGCTGCACCGGTCGTGGAGACCAGTTTCTGTGATCGGGTTCCACCAGTGATAGACGCTGCCGTCGACAAACTGGTGGGCGGCGTGAAGCATGATTTGGTCTCGGCAGCGGTCCGGTTCGCGGTGCAGCCAAACCTGACTGTCTTGAAGCTGATCGCGGAAACCGTAAGCACCAGACTGCTGGTAGTACCCGCTGCGTGCCCAGAGTCGAGCACTGATCGCTTGGTAGGGCAACCAGTGGTTGTTGAGTATGTCGAAGTCTTCACTATCGGAGTTGACATTGGTCGGCGAGAGTCGATTGTGCCAACCATCTGTTGCTTGCTCGAGCGCCGCTTCGATAGCGCTTTGGGATGAGAACTTATCAAACGTCGCATTTAACTCCGCCTGGTCCTCGCTTACACCCAGAACAAATGTTCGAGTGATGCTCTCGCCTGGTTGGATTTCGAGATCTGCTCCGACGGCGGCGCAGGGGTCGGCGAATCGGCCGAAGGAAGGTTCGCATCCGTCCACCATGGCAGCCGGGCGACGCTGATCTCCGCCGCGTCCCAAGAAGCCTTCTGTGTCAGAAGTCATCCAGTTGTGATCGCCTTCGACTTTTCCCATCGAAAAGCCTGCAATATAAGGCCATGGGCGATTCCATCTTGCATCAGCACCGGCGAACGGAGCGTTCCAAACATTCTTGGTTGCCAATACCGAGTTTCGTTCTGCATCGTGTCGGGTTGTGAAAAACAATCGATGGAACTCACGCGCAGAATCTGGTGCCGCATCGCAGCACCATTGGAAGAACGCGCCGATTCGAATCTTGCGAGGCGTGTCAGATTCATTGGTCAACGTCAGTGTCCAGAGTTCAGCTTGATCGTCTGGTGCAACCCCGAGTGTCCAAGAAGCGCTGATCCCTTTGAAAGATGACTCAAAGGTCGTACTCCCGGCGCGGTGCACGCATCGATATGCATCGAAACTGGTTCGGCAAGGGTGGGGCGTGACCGACCAGACATCTTCGGTATCGAGATCCGAGAGATACAAGAAGCGGCCGTGATCATCGCGGATGTGGTCCATACGCCATTGCGTCAACACATTGAGCTGGCAATGGTCAAGCCACGAAAAACCAGCGCCATTCTGACTCACTACGAAACCATAACGTCCATTGCTCACCACGTTTGTCCATGGGCGCGGCGTGTCGTGGTCGGTTATTTCGTATGCTCGGCCGTCTTCGACAAAGCGACCAAATTGGTTGTGGAGCGTCATGCTCGTACCTCGTTGTGCTGACAATGACAATCGGGAAACAGTTCGTTGAGAAACGAGCTGTCAGCTCGATCCACATCATTCAAGTTCAAAGGAAGGAGTGTCTGGCAGGACACCCCTCCCGGTATTCAGGGGGCGGCGATCCCTCCCGAGATCATCGCCGACCCATCAGCGACGACGGCGCGTCGCGCACAGCCCGCCGAGGGAAAGCAGACCGAGTGTTGCCGGCGAAGGCACCGTCGCGGTGAGGTCCCTGAAGCTGATGTCAACCGAGCCGTTTAGGCCGGGCTGATTGATCTGTGCACCGACACCGGTGAACATATCAAACGAACTTGGAATCCCACCCTCGGTGGTGGTGAAGTCGATCAAGCCGCTGCTGACCCAACCACTTCCGGTGGTGAGGTTGTTGTAGAGGTACTCCATGGTCGAGGGTGCTCCGCCGCTGTTTTCGCCAGCGCCTGGAGAGTGAATCATTCGCAGCGAAACTTCGTCACCCACGTTGTAGAGCCCTGCTCCGAAGCTATGGAAAGGAAGCACCGAGCCGAATGCTGCGATTTCACCATTGCTGGTGAGCACGCCAAACAGACCAAATCCAAACAAGTCAGCCTGGAATCCCGCTTCGACATTCCCGACATCCGATGCGTCGTTGATCTGCATCGTCATTTGCATGTCGAATGCGTCGCCGTAGTCAAAGTCGACTTTGTTGCCAGCGCCGTCGTCAAACCACGACGCGTGGCGGTTTGCGAATCCGCCTGAGCCGTAGTTGTTCTCGGTGAGTTGAACGGTGCTGCCCGCAGCGTCGAACATGCTCGTCAGGGTGAGGCTGCTGCTGCCAAAGTCGTTGAAGATGCGTTCGTTGTTCGTGAGACCAGCAATATCGCCGGCGCCTGTTGCCGCTGCGATTGAAGCTGTCGTCGAGACGATACCGACCGCCGCGATGCTCATAAGACGTTGTGTGTTGATGCTCATGGATCCCTCCTCAGTTTCGGCCGATCGGCCGATCTCTCTCTTTCGCGGATGCTCCCAGCGAGAACCGCATATTGCACGGGGTGGACGCTCTCCCACGCGGAGTCACTACCGACCCGCCCCGAATCACCTTGTGAAAACGGTTACATTGTGACGCATCACGCTGGAACAAGCAAGCGGAACTCGCCAGAAGTTCATAAATTGATTTACAGTTTCATCGGGCCGATTTAGGGCCTTTTGGCCGCTCCCAGGGCCTCAAATGCCCTTTGGGGGCCTTCGTGGGCCATAAACAGCTGCCATATCAAGCCGTTTTGTGCGTTCTCGATCCCGAGTAAAAGGGGGCCTTGGCTGATGGCGACGAAATCTTCGGCGATCCAATCGATCTGCCCGTTCTCATCCAGTCGGTAAGCATCGGCAAAGCCCCACCCGTCTGGATAGGAACCGCGCCAAACGCCCGGGCTGCCGTCAGCGGTCGTTGAGTTCCGGGCAAAGCGCAAAGCCGCGATCGCCAACTCCGGCTCAAACATGATGCACGTGCCCGGTGCATACGGTGCGATCACGCCATCACCCCAGATTGCCGACGGCGTGTAAGTAGGAAAGTCACGGCCTGGTTGAGCGCCCCGCATTGGAACTGGCTCGGGAAACTGCTGGGAAACAAGGTATCCCTCGGGTCCGTCGCTGGCTGAGAATCCCCATGCGTTCGGGCCAATGGTGGTAAGCCCAAGTGGATTCTGGATTGCTCGATCTCGATGAAGATGAACGGTCCGTCGAGCGTTTTCCCACCAGTTCACGCGGACTCGGTGCGGCGAACCATTGGCGCCGGGGTTATCGCTGCCCAGCGATGCGTAATCGATGAAGAGGTGCGCAAAGAAAGAAGTAAACAGGGCGCCAGAGTACGGGAAGTAGACGATCGGTCCTTGTCCATCGTGCCATCCGATCTGCCTACGAAGGTTCCAATAGGCACTGGGCGGTAAGCGGAAATCCGGGTTTGGGGCACATAATCCCATGAAAACAGCCAATCGGTGCTCATCACCAGAGTCCAACCAGTAATAGGGGAGGAGCGCGCCGTCGCCGGTTGGATCTGTATCGTGGGTAGGTTTCCATCCCAGGCTGAGGAACGTTCCGGGCGGGCCATCTGGGCCGGGATCTGCCAAGAAGAACGTCCAATCAGCAGCCGCAAACAGCCGGTCAGCTTGCCGGGCGATGTCTCCTTCAAAGTACTCGCCTGCAACCATCATGCCCGAGAAAAGAAGTGCGGAATCAATGGTACTGACGACGAGTTCTCTCCCGACGCGACGGGCAGAAGCGTCGTGCGGGTTGATGAAATGATAGAACAAGCCTGCCTTTCGATTGCTTGGTTCGTTCTCGAGCGCGTTGAGAATCTGGGCGGCTCGTTCGACGCCTTGCTCGCGCGTGATCCACCCTCGTTCCACGCCGATCGGCAGTGCTGCGAGTTGGAATCCGACACCCGCGACCGAAACAACGTCGCTGCTGGTGCGGTCGTAGACCATTCCGGTGTCTGGGCAGACTGCTTCCCAGAAGTACCAGAAGGTTGTTTGGGTAATCTCATCGAGGAGTGCCTTGTCCGCGGTATCGAACACAAAGGGTGGTGTGGAAACACCTTGCGCTGGCTGAATGTGTATTGCTTCAGCGTCGATCGAATCGGGCCTTGGTCCGACTTCGGGGCCTGCTTGAGAGCATCCCATCATCACAATCGTGATGGTTAAGGAGCAGATAAGGGTGTTTTTTGCTCGTGTAATCGTTTTCATGTGGCATAATGGTCGTGCATGAAGAGCCAAGAAGCAAGTGAGAATAGTCGAACCGGGTCGGTTTCTATCCGGAGCGTCGCCGAGCGGGCGGGGGTCTCGATCGCCACGGTCAGCCGGGTTCTGAACACCCCGCACCAGGTTTCGTCTGGTACCGCCGAACGCGTGAGGAACGCGATCAAGGCGCTGGACTATCGCCCAAACCTGTTCGCCAAGGGTCTGCTGACCAATCGCAGCCGGGTGATCGGGGTATCCCTTCCCGACATCCATGGCGAGTTCTATTCAGCACTCATGTTCGCGATGGACAATCGTGCTTGCGATCTTGGGTATCACCTACTCGTCAGTTCGAACGCGCACCGCGAAGAAGGCAAGCGCGGCAATGGATTTGCACTCGATCTTGTCGATGGCATGATCGTGATGCTCACCGAGCGCAGCGATGTTGATATTGAAGGCATCGGGCGACTTGATCATCCAACCGCGGTGATTGGTGTCGATGAACCGGGCTTGGATGTTGAAACCATCATCGTGGACAACCGCAGCGGTGCTCGTGAAGCAACCGAGCATCTTCTTGCGTACACCCCCGCGGACCGTTGCTATTTCGTTGGCGCACGTGCGGGCAACATTGACTCTGATGAGCGATTGGCTGCGTTCACTGAGGCGTTGCTTGGCAGTGGCCACGAGCTTCGCGAAGATCAGGTTACACAGAACGAGTTTTCGTTCGATACGGGTTGGCAATGGGCGGAGTCGATGTTTGAGGAGGGAAGCCTCAATAATGCTGCTGTCTTTGCAGCCAACGATGAGATCGCGATCGGCATCGCCAATGCAGCGCGTGATCGGGGCGTGGATTTGCCTCGTTCGTTGCGGCTGGTTGGCTTCGACGACTCGAGATTGTGCAGCCTGCTTCGCCCAAGGCTGTCTTCAGTGAAGATGCCGGTTCGCGAGATTGGCCATGCAGCGATCGAAGCGGTTATTCGCCGGATCGAAGATCCAAAGAGCGCACCGCGACATTCAAGACTTGCGACATCTTTTGTGCGACGAGAATCAAGCGGGTTGGCAACTGGCGGGCGATTGGGGTTTTCTGATGACTAATCTGCTTGGTTTCGTAGTGATTTTACTATGTGGATCTGTTGCCATTGCAGCGCCGGTCGAATCGCCATGGGCTTCGCAATCGCCAAATGGCGCTGGCGCGGCTGCTGCGGCTGATCTCAGCGGGTGGTACGCGGTGTCAGAAACTACCAGCGACACCATCGAGATTCGTGACATCCGTGAAGAGTTGAAAAGAACAATCACGCGCAGTGAAATTCTCGAACTGGCACCTTGGATGGATCTTGATAGCGGAGTCGACGGTCCGCGTGCATTGGCATGGACAGACTCTGGCCGAAGCTTGTTTGTGACCGTGACGGACGATCAACCGGCACCCGATGGATCTGGGTCTGATGTTGTGTTGCGGTATGACACGACGAGCGACGCATTGACCGTGTTTGCGAGCGCAAACATCGGAGATGCGATTGGGCTCCCGCCAACGATCATGCACCATCGCGGCGAGCTTTGGGTGTCAACGCAATCTGGACCAGTTCGCGTGTATCGAGCGCAGCGGAATGACACCGTTGGCTTGTTCGAATATTCGTGGTCGCTCCCAAATGGCGAGATCGTCAGATCGATGACGGTGGGGCGCTCCTTGGGTCTTGGATTTGCAGCCAGTGAGACCATGCTCTTCCGGATCGATCTCTCACAACCCGCTGCGATCGCAGAAGAGGTCGGTCCGATCGCAAGGGGGCGTGGAATTGCGTTTAGCGATCACTACGGCACCTCGTTTTACGAAGGAGTATTCGTTGCACAAGGTGCCGGGAATGGTGAGTCTGCACAAATCCTCCGCGTGCCTTGGTTCCAGGCAACAGGGCTGCTCGATTACAGTCCGATTGAGTACCTTGCTTCGACGGATGATCTCGTGGGCATCGCTGACACCGCGTGCGGCCGTTTGCTGATCGCTGGTAGTGATGGGCCGCGAGTTATTCGCGAAACTGATGATGCCCGTCTTGATTTTGAATCATGGATGCAGGACGAGTTCGATCAAGTCATGACGTTTGCGCAGGGATTGATCGCTCCTGATGGTGAGCCTGCCGGTTGGGTGATCGATGCGGACGTCGTCCCAGGCAACGCCCGTTTTCATCCCGCGAGCCCAGATGGTGCGGCATGGGTCATCATGGTTCATATCGCCAACGACTTTTTAAACAACGACGAATCATCGCGCTCGATAGTGCGCGAGATCTTGATGCGCTACTCGGGAATGATGCCAGATGGTATCGAGCCTGAGGTGACCGCAGATGGCATTGTGCGTCACTGGTACAATCCGTTGACAGGTGGCATGAAGCCGGGTTGGGATCCTGAGTTTGCGACGCTCAGCAATATGCTGATTGTGATGGCGGCGGATCGGGCGCGTCGTTTTTATGGAAACGACGCGCAGATTGTTGCTGCATCCGATGAGATCATCAATCGGGTGGACAACTGGGATGTCTATATCCAACCTGGCTCAGAAGCGCTGTATTTGAAGGCTCAGCCATTCGGTGGCCCGGACTTCGGCACCGCGGGTGGTCCTTTCTATGAAGGTGTTCTTTTCGTGGAGCAGGCTTCTGTGTATGGATCAAGTGATGCCGAGTTTGGATTCTGGCTCGATCGGGATAGTTTGCCAGCCGCGCAGTATGCAGCCGGATCACCGGTCACGACCAACAGCCCCGGCCAGCATTTGCCGGCATTTGTCACGTTGTATCCTTGGATAGCACAGGCTGCATTTCGAAACGATCTGACATGGGAAGTGCACACCCGGAACTTGCTCGCATCGAACGGTGCATGGACCGACGACAACGCGCCAGACTTCATGACGGTGTTTAGCGCCGGGACCACACGGGCTGATTGGGGTGGGTACAACGCCGATTCTCTTTCAGACAATCCTGGCGATGTCACGACTTTCCCATCGTTGATGGGGTTTGGATCCCTCGGTGAAACCGCTCCAGCGGTCGGCGCGTATCACGCGTATCGACTTGGTGCACGCCAATCGTTTGATTCGGGTGCGTCTATTTTGTTTCGTCGATCAGCGGAAGACCCTGGATTCCTTCCTGGTGATGCTGGTCTTTCAGACGTTGTAATCGGTGCGCTTGGGCTTGCGGAGTTGCTTTCGCCGGGTCTGACTGATGCGGTACTTGCAGTTTCGTATCAACCGGAATGTCCAGCCGATTTCGCAGCTCCCTTTGGAGTCTTGAACTTCTTTGATGTTTCTGCGTTCATATCAGAGTTCATCGCAGAGGATTCGAGCGCTGATCTTGTGCGTCCGTTTGGGCGCATTGATTTCTTTGATATCTCGGCGTATCTCGCGGCGTACAGCGACGGCTGTCCCTGAGCAGAACGAATCAGTTAGAAAAGAACCTGCTACTTTGGAGTTGAAATCATGGCGATCGATGCAGCTTTGATGCACCGTCTGGTGTGGCCGTTTGCACTCTGCAGCTTGATGATGGCGACAGCTAGCACGAACGGCTTTGTCGATGTTATCGATCGGTTTGAGAGTGCCGGTGATTGGTCGCTGATCCTTGCCGACGGGGTAAAGGGCGAGATCGTTGACGAAGAAGGTGCGCTCCGTCTTGATTATGACTTTACGAGTAGTGCCGGGTACTGCGTGGTTCGTCGAGATGTAGAGATCTCGATTGATCCGAACTACCGGTTTGGTTTCCGCTGGAAAGGAAGCGGGCCACCGAACACGCTTGAGTTTAAGTTGATTGATTCGACCGGTGAGAACGTCTGGTGGTCGGTACGTCGTGATGTAGAGTTTCCTCAGGAATGGACACCCGCATCAGTTCGACGCCGTCATGTTTCATTTGCATGGGGCCCGAGCGGCGGGGATCCGCTGACGCAAGTGAGATCTATCGAGTTTGCCGTCACTGCGAGTCAGGGTGGAAAAGGGAGCCTTTGGCTTGACGATCTTGTGTATGAACGACTGTCGACGATCGAGCCAGAGCCTGTAGAACCGAATGTAACGAGCGGGGGTGCGAGTCTGGGCCGGATCGGGAAAGACGGATTGATCAGTTGGGCTGGGACTGAGGGTGAGAGTTTGTTGTTCACGTTCGATCAGGTTGTCGAGTTCAGCGCGATTGAGCTTGAGTGGCAAGCGGGCCAAGCCCCGGCCAAGTACCGCATCGAATCGATGGTGAACGATCAATCGACCATTGCAAATGGCGAAGTCGTCGCATCCGATGCCGGTCGCGATCTCTTATTCACACCTGAAGCAGAAGCGAAGTCCGTGCGGCTGACAATTGAGCGTGGATCAGGCATACTGAATGCGGTACGTTTCCTGCCCGTTGAAGAGCTAACGACCGCGAATAGCTACTTTGGTAGGCTCGCTTCGGAATCACCGCGAGGTACATTTCCATCGTACTACACAGAGCTTTCTGCATGGACGGTGGTTGGATTGCCCGGTCATGATTATGAAGCACTCATGTCGGATACGGGTGCGATCGAGCCGGTCAAGGGCGGGTATTCACTCGAGCCCTTCATCATTCGGAATGGCCAAGTGATGACATGGGCGGACGCGGACATTGAGCAGTCTCTTGAGAAGAGTTCGCTGCCAATCCCGTCAGTCCATTGGAGTCTTGATGGAATCGCATTGGATGTCACAGCCGTTGTGACGGATCGCCTTGGCGATGAATGCGTCCTCGCACGTTATTGTGTTTCAAATGAATCGGAAGTGTCCCAATCATCGCAACTTGTGCTGGCTGCCAGACCGTTTCAGGTCTTGCCCGCGGCTCAGTTTCTCAACATTGTTGGGGGGGCTGTCGATGCGGAATCGGTAGAGGTGAACCCAAACGCTGTCATAGTTGAAGACCGCCTGTTCGCAACACCGAGCGTGAACGCAGATGGTGTCTTTGCTTGGCATGCACCGAGTGGTCAGCTTTCAAGCCATCTATCGGATCTGGCGAGTTGGTCAGAAGAAACTAAGGTCAGTGTTGGTTCGTTCCCGTCTGGTATGCTCCGGTTCGACATAGAGCTCCAGCCGGGAGAGTCGCGCGAGATCCATGTGGTACTTCCTATGACCGAAGTCCCGTCAGAGCGCTTGGTGCATGAAGAGATAGACTTTGATGCCGCGATGGGTAAAGAACAGTCAAGGTGGAAAGAACTATTGGGTCGGACGGAGCTGACTCTGCCTGACTCGTTTCAATATCTGAATCATGCGATCCGTGCTAATCTGGCATACATACTCATCAATGCCGACGGCCCTCGCATTCAGCCTGGATCTCGTACCTATGAACGGAGTTGGATTCGCGATGGCGCTATGACGTCAGCGGCACTCTTGGCGCTTGGGCACGAAAAAGAAGCTCGTGCTTTCATTGATTGGTACGCCCCATTTCAATATGAAAATGGAAAGATTCCTTGCGTTGTCGATGCGAGAGGCCCTGATCCGGTCGATGAAAACGACGCACCGGGCGAGTTCATCTTTGCGATCCGGAATGTAGCAGAATCGAATGGTGAGTTTGATGAGGAGTTCGCACTTTCAATGTACCCGCGTGTTCAAAGCACTGTTGGATACATTGAATACATGCGCAACAAGCGACTTACCGATACGTACACCATGTCGGATGACCCTATTTTACGAGCGTGTAGCGGATTGATGCCGGAGTCAATCAGCCACGAGGGGTATTCGGAGAAACCAATGCACTCACATTGGGACAACTTTTGGGTGTACCGAGGACTCGAAGATGCCGCTGTCATTGCAAAGCGACTCGGCGAGGAAGAAGATCATGTACGATTTCAAGTGCTTTCGGAAGACTTCGGCCGATCGATTCGCGCATCAATCCAGCAAACCGCGTTGATCCACGACATTGACTATGTGCCTGGTTGCGTTGAACTGGGAGACTTCGATCCTACCTCTACGTCAATTGCGTTTTATCCAACCGGCGCCCGTGATGTCATCGATGATGTGTTACTAGAAGCGACATTCGAGCGAGCTTGGCAATCGACGCAAGATCGGATTCTCGGCGCACCGTGGGATGGAATGACTCCATATGAGGTCCGCACGGTCGGTACCTTGGTCCGTCTAGGCTGGATTGATCGCGCTCATCGATATCTTGATTGGCTGTTTGAACTACAAGATCCTTCGGACTGGATGCAGTGGGGCGAGATCGCCTACCGCGAGCGATCAGAGAGCCGATTCGTGGGTGATATGCCTCACACATGGGTCGGATCAGGAGCGGTGCTCTCGATTCTTTCTTTGTTCGCGTATGAAGACAGCGGAGTGATTGAACTCGCTCCAGGAGTGCGGAGTGAGTGGTTTGAGTCAGGGGAGATAGGCCTGACCGGACTCAGGACTTCGCATGGGACACTGACGTACCTTGCAAAGCGTGAGCATGGAAGACTCGTCTTGGATATCGAGCCCGGGTGTTATCCGCCATCGGGTTATCGAATCAATGCCCGCTTGCTAGGGCGCGAATCTGGTGTCCTGAGTGAAGGCGATGAAGTTGCTGTCATGGCGGATGGTGTTCAGTACATCATTGACAAAGAGGGTTCTGCTCAAGTGCCGGGTGATGTCGTGCGAATCGTAATTGGTCGCCAGTCGGATGAAGGTGGCGATTGACGGTGCCAAAAGATGGGGCTTGATCATCGTTCGCCGGAGTGCGAGTTAATCAGTTTTGGAATCGTCGTTTGAATGATCCTGTGACGTTCGTATTCATAGAGTGTTTTTCTTATTCGAACTGGTGAGCCGCACGCATCCGTTGACCTCGTTGTCGAAGTCAGCGGGCAGCGATTATTCACAATGTGTCGAAGTGATTCGTTTGTTGCCGATGGATTTTTAGAGGGCGGACGCGAGAGTGTGAAAGCTGCAATCCGGTTAAAGCGAAAAGAAGAATGAACCTGTGAGGTTGCAGGGTGCCCCAACATACTTGGACTTTGCTGTTTTCGAGAGATCAGAGGCGGCGGAGCATAGTTTGAAGCATTCGCCAATCCTACATAGTATTCGGCGCACTCATCCGCATCACCAAGCCTTGTTTCAGGCACATAGGCATGACCTCGTGAGATGGTTCATACGGATCGAAAGTAGAGAACTGGCCATGAGTTCGAGTGCAACAGATACTTGGGTTGGTATCTCAAGTACGACAAGTTGTCGCCGGCAATCTGTCTGAGGAGTCCTGGATGAAGAGTTTGGAAGCCGGGTGGCGAGACGGGTCCTTTTCAAAAACAGTTGATTGCCATGCATTGCTTTACCCAGATGAGATTTCTTATCTGCAATGGCTTGGATTTCATGCCGATCCAAACCAGTGCATTGTCGATCTTGGTGCGTACCTCGGTGGGAGTTCGCTCGCGTTCGCTACAGGTCAAGAGCAGAACTCCGGTTCGGGTTCACGACTGATCGCATATGACTCATTTGTGCTCGACCAGTTGATGGCTCTTGAACGCGTGGTGCCCGGTACTCAAGGTGACAGTTTTATTGATGTGTATCGAATGAATCTTTCGCGGTATCTCAACAAGATCACGATTCGAGAAGGCTTCATTCCTGAATATCTTGCAGGGAAAGAATCCGGGCAGCGAGTATTCCCAGATCAAGAGCCAATCAGTGTCTTGTTTATTGACTGCGCAAAAACCTGGGGTGTCCACCACACGATTCTGAACGTCTTTGGCCCGTGGCTTCGGTCTGGATCTGTGGTCGTTCAACAAGACTTTCGAAGCACGCTGCTCTACATCCCGATTCACATGTATCAGCTGCGCGATACGTTGAGCCCTGTCCATTCGGTCGATGGGGGTACGCTCGGATTCGTTGCCAACGGGCCGGTTTCGATGAAAAAGACAGAAGGGCTCTGGACACCAAATTGTCTGCAGGAGAATGGTTTCGATGAAACAGTGGAGGAGGTTGGTACTTGGTTTGACCAAAATGCACCTGAGCCGTTGTCTCCTTGGATCTGGATCGCGGCTGCTGGGGACCGAGCTGGAGAAGGAGATGGTGAGCATGCAATCGCTTGTCTTGATCGAGCAATGACTGGCATCAGTGTTCTTGCAGGATCCATCGAAGATCTAGATCGATGGTCTCTCGTGCGTGAGAACTGGTCTGGAGAGGTTATGAGAGTCAGCGGCATGTTGCAACGCAGCGGTTGTCAAAGCGCCGCGGAGATTGCCAGGCGACTTGGCAGTTGGAGCGGTGGAAGTCCGAGTCGGAAAGCGGATTCAGAACTACTATCCGAACGATGGCGAAAAGTTTGCAGTACTTGTCGTGATCGAGGGTGGTCTCAAATAGTGTTGTATGGAGCGGGGCGGCATACCCAGCGACTGCTCGCAGCGGGGTTCCCTGAGACTCCAGGCGTTTGCTTGGTCGGTATCCTGGATGATTCACCTGAGCGCGTTGGTCATAAGATTGCGAGTGTCCCAATCATTCATCCTGATGACTTGCCAGATTCTGTGGAAGCGATCCTTCCTTCGAGTGATGCGCATGAAGCGGAGATGATGGATCGATGTGAGGAAATTGCACGCCGTTATGGAATTGGCACATTTCGAATCTACTCTGCGTGAAGCGCGGTATTGATCGCTGAGGATGTGTCAGTTTTCAGTCGGATTTGTTCGCAGACTTGACGAGTTGAACGTTCGCTGTAACCGGGCTTCTGTTCTGTGCAAAGGCAGCCAGTGTCGGTTGTGCGGTGGCGGCGGAGAACGGGCTGACATCGAAAAATACGCAGCGTGCCTCTGATGTCCTATGTGCTGCGAACAATACCGTATGACTCAACACCCCACGACCCTCTCCCAGCTCAAAGCGACCGGATGGCGCTCCCGACCTGTGAAGCGCGAGTTGATCGAGAACATGACCGAAGCGCTGCGCTCGGGCGACGATCTATTTCCAGGCATCCTTGGGTATGAGCACACCGTCATCCCGGAGATCGTCAATGCGATATTGGCCGGTCATGACATGCTGTTCATGGGCGAAAAAGGCCAAGCCAAGAGTCGTCTGATGCGATCACTCGTTCGATTCCTCGATGCGTATTTGCCATTTCTCGATATTCCCGGCTGTCCAGTGCATGAAGATCCGTATCAACCGATCACGTCGCAAGGCAAGTCTTTTATCTCTGAGCATGGTGACAACGCGCCAATCGCATGGTGGCCACGAGAGCAGAGGTATGCCGAGCGATTGGCGCCCGGGACAAAGTTCGCCGACATCATCGGCGAGATCGATCCAGCCAAAATACTGGGCATGGATGCTTCGGGCCAAGGCGCCAGCCTCGGTAGTGAAGACGCATTGCACTTTGGACTCATCCCCCGAATGCACCGCGGCCTCTTTGCGATGAATGAGCTGCCCGACCTCGATGATCTTGTGCAAGTTGGGCTCTTTAACATCCTCGAAGAACGTGATGTTCAGATCCGAGGGTATCCGATCTCGTTCGAGATTGACGTCATGGTCCTTTTTAGCGCCAATCCACAAACGTATAACCGATCAGGCAAGGTCATCCCGCAGCTTAAAGACCGTATCGGTGCCACGATACAAACGCACTACCCCAAGAGTCGGGAAGCCGCGATTGAAATCACTGAGCAGGAAGCGCTAAAGGACGGGCTTGACCTCGGGGATCCGGCGGACCCTGCGACGTATCCGATCATCATTCCGTTGTTTATGAAGCAGATCGTTGAAGAGATCTCTTTGCACGCACGCAAAAGCCGGTACGTTGATCAAGACTCTGGCGTCTCTGCGCGGTTCAGCATCGCAAACTTCAAGCAAATGGTTGCGAGCGCCCGGCAGCGATCGATCCGCCTGAACGAATCGCCAGCGGTTCCGCGGATCAGCGACCTTGCCCACTTTCATGCGACTGGGTCGGGCAAGCTCGAACTCGACATGATGGGCACACATCAAATGTCTGAGCACCAAGTACTCGATGCGATTCTTGCGGATGCAATCCGGTGCGTGTTCAGTGAGTATGTCGACGGGCATGGGCTTGGCGAGATCGCAGACATCTTCAGCAAGGGCGTCCGGATTGAAGTCGGTGATACTTTACCGAGCGAGCACTATCAATCGATCGTCAAGGCGGTACCCCCAATATGGGATCGCGCTTTCGAAGTCAATGCGAGTGAAGATCCAGCGGTGCGGGCAAGTTGCATCGAGTTTGTGCTGGCAGGACTTTGGGCGACAGAACGTGTCAGCAGGGCGGAACGCTTTGGAACCACTGAGTATGACCTGGAATGACCGAGCCCGAACACCCATCTGATCACAGTGCAGATCGCGAGCCGGCTTCGGATGCTCGCCGCACCATTGGTGGTGTCGTACATACGTATCAGCGGTATGACCCGAAGCGGTTCCCGCCCCCATCGGAGGCGGGTGGGAGTGATCTCGCATCGGCTGCGATGGATCACATGATGATGTTTGGCGAACGTCGTCGATTGACCGAAGAGGACCTCGCCAATGCCGTGGAGATTGATCCGTCGCAGATCGCCGGTCTTGGGCCAAGTCTTGATGCGATGATTGCGATGCTCGAGGAGCGGAAGCGCAAGATCCTCGAAAATCACGAAACGGAATCGGCTCAGGCGGATGCCGCACAGCGATATCGAGATTTGAGTTCATCACTCAACCCGCCAAAGTCACTGCGTGAAGATGTGCGCAAAGCTATGCGGGCGGGGCAGATTCCGATGCTCGAGCGGGTTTGGTACGCTGCGGAACGGCGTGATCCCGAGTTTGCAGCAGAGTTTCTTCAGGTTATTGATCGCCTCGGTGATCGTTTTGAAGTCGACGAGCTCGCAGCTCGTTGGGTGTTCGCCGGGAACGAATCGCTCTCTGTTGAAGATGCCATTGCGGTCAAGTATGAACTCGAAACCATCGAGAAGTTGCTTGAGCAGCTCCATCAAGCAAAAAAAGACGCCAAAATTGGCATCATCGATCTCGACAAGCTCAAGGAGTTCGTTGACGAGGCGAGCATCGACCAGCTCAACCAGATGGGGCAGCAGATTCAGGAACTCATCCGTGAGCAAGCGGAGGCACAGGGGCTCGATCGCGACGCCGAGGGCAACTACAGCCTGACTCCGAAGGCACACAGGGTGTTCCAAGCGAAGCTACTCGATGAAATCTTCAGTGATCTCGAGGCTGGGCGGGCCGGGCGACATGCGGGACCGATCGAAGGTGAAGGAGTGGTTGAACTCCCTAAAACCCGTTCATACGAGTTCGGCGACGCGGCGTCCAACATCGATCTGACCCAGACGCTCATCAATGCGGCTGCTCGCAGCGGTAACTCTACCGGCCGTGTTTGTATCAAGCCTGACGATATCGAGATTTACCGAACCCGAAACAATCCAAAATGCGCGACGTGCTTGCTTGTGGATATGTCTGGATCGATGGCTCAGATGGGCCAGTACATTCAAACGAAGCGTATGGCGATGGCGATGGATGGATTGCTGCGCAGCGAGTATCCGGGTGATTTTCTTCGTACGATCGAAATAGCGAGTTTCGCTCGGACTGTTCCGCCGGGTGAAATTATCTCTTTGATGCCCAAGCCGGTCACGATCCGTGAGCCGGTCGTTCGGTTTCGTGTAGACATGGCTGATCCTGAAGTCTCCGAGGGAATGGTCCATCCACATTTTACCAATATTCAGCACGGGCTTAGCCTCGCTCGGCGCCATCTCGCCAATGCCGATACGCCGAACAAGCAGATCATCCTCTTCACGGATGGGCTGCCCACTGCCCACTTTGAGAATGGGCCGGAAACTGGAGTGAAAACCGGGAAACAAACCGGGAATGAAAACTACTTGTACTTGCTGTATCCACCAGATCCTTTGACCGAACGTGCCACGATGCGTGAAGCTATGGCGTGCGCGAAAGAAGGTATCACCATCAATGTTTTCCTCTTGCCGAGCTGGAACCAGGATGAGGACGATATCGCATTTGCTCAACGACTTGCCGAGCAAACCAAGGGGCGGGTCGTCTTCGTCGGCGGCGAGGATCTCGATCGGTTTGTTCTTTGGGACTACGTCAACCAACGGCGGAAGATCATTGGATAAGCGTCAGGCCTCATTCCGTTGCTGGATTTCGATTGATGGGATCGCAGAGGTAGTCAAATCAAATGAGGAACCCATCAGACTGACGATTCAGATGCTTGATCGCACTTTCAATACGATGATTCAACCTTGTTGGCGGCGAGAGATCAGTGAACGGTGACCGAATGGAGCTTCCCACTACAATCGTTGGCAAGGATTGGTTGCCGAGTTGGCCTGGCGAATGCAGTCCATTTGATATTTCTCGAAATAGACCGGAATGACACAGAGTTAGTTCCCAAAACTTAGAGAAGGCCCTCTCCATGCCACGGAGGGCGGCCGAAAGTAACCTCTATAGCGTACCTCTTGAGAGGAGCGCTCGCAGCTTGCAGAGAGATGATCACCATGCCGTTTAGCACCTGTTACTCTTTGATTTCTTCAATCATTATCTTGTCGTCACTCGTTTCATTTTGCGAGGCAGATGCAGCTAAAGAGCAGTCGGATCGAACAAGCGAGAGAATCGAAGAAGATATTGGTATTGGTAATGTGGCCCCGGCGATTGCTGTTTCCAAGTGGATGCAAGGCGAGCCAGTCACTGAGTTTGAGAAGGGTCAGGTTTACATCATGGAGTTTTGGGCTTCGTGGTGCGCGCCATGCATCGCTGGAATGCCTCATCTCTCAGAGATTCAGCGTGTCTACCAAGACGATGTCACAGTGATTGGTATGAACATCTGGGAAGATCCAGTCAAAGCAACGGCGTGGGTAGAAGAACAAGGCAAGCAGTTGATGGATTACACGATTGCGATCCAGGCCGGTACTCAGATGGAGTCGCTTTGGATGCGAGCAGCCAGTCAAGATGGCATTCCAACAGCATTTATCGTTGATCAGGCAGGTGTGATTGTTTGGATAGGTCATCCGATGTCAATCGACGAACCATTGAAGCAAGTCGTAAATGGTGAATGGGATTTCGAAACATTCAAGAAAAATTTTGCCTCAGATGCTGAGGTCAAACGCCGGCAAAGAGCGGTTATCGCACAGTTTGAGGAATCCGCCAAGAGCGAGATTGAAGAGTATCTCAATGCCACCGAGGCACTCGATCTTGATGGGATTTCCACGACGGCGACAGCCATTATCAAGTTGCGACCGCCGACTGCCATTGCGGAGAATCTGTTTGGTGTCGGAATCCATCGCATGCTGACAGGTGATCGCGCTGCTCTGGCCGTCGAGTTTATCTGGGAGAACAAACGGGTGATCGCAGATGATGAAGCCGCGCTCACGAACTATGCCCGATCAATCATCTATGACGATTTGTTCCAAGATGCGAGAGATGCTGACCTTGCAGTTGCGCTGCTTGAGAATGCATCAGAACTGAGTGAGCACGAGGACAGCTACGTGCTGGATTTACTTTCAAGGGCGTACTTGCTCAAAGCTATTCAAGTTCAAGAGAAGGCCCTGCATCATGCGTCAGAGGATGCCTTCGATATTCGCGAAAAGCATCGCGATCAATACCTGCAAGCCATGCCAGGCGAGCAGGTCAAGTAGTTCGCTTGTCTCTCAAGAAAGTGCCGAGTTGCTTTGTGACATTGTCGGTAGATGGGCGTGTCTGAAAACAAAGGCCAGATCCTCGCAAATCCTTGATACTATCTTTATGTCTGTATCAGCGAGATTCGCCTGTCGACGTACAGTCTTGGAACCAACTATGAGTTTCATCTCTGGACTCAAGCCGAGTAGTCAGCCAGATTGCTCGTGATCTTGATCGGCGTGATTTCCCGGAAGAATCAGGTCAGGTTCTTCGGGCGCAGTCGGGTGAGATTCATGGGTAAATTGTCGCAGCCAAAGCGTCCGAATCCTCACGGTGTCATTTCGGAAGGGTTCCCGCGGAAGCGTAGCGAAGCACGCCAGCAACTTGCTCGGGTGATTCGCATGTAGCCAAAGCTGCAGCGTCGATCTCTTTCAATGCGTGTTGATGTGTAGCCGGATGCAGCGTCACTAGAGGCTTTCCAATGGCAACCGCCTGGCCTGCGTCGAAGGCGGCGTTCCATTGTTTGTATTGCTCGCCGAACCGAACCACGACAATGTCAGCCTGCCCAAGCATGGTGCGCGTCCGGATCGCGTTGATTTTCGCGGCCTTGTGGTCGTGCCAGAATGGATCAGGTTCGTGGCCGAGAATCCGGGCTCCGCAGCCGTCAGATGACCCGTGATCGGTGATCGGCCCAGTAAACACAATCGGAAGATCCGCGCATGCTTGCCGAACTTGGGTGCGCCAATCGCTATGGATTTCACCCGCGAGATACACAGTCAGTGGGGTCATATACCATCTTAGCGTCAAGCTCAGAGAGCGTAGTTCGGCTGGCTGTTGAGCGATCTGCCGAGCAAAGCGAAGCCCACCGAGATATGCTCGCACAGGATGATTCAGCGTCAATGGACCCCGGCGGTCCAAGGCGCTATTCAGGGGCCGGCGCGAGGGTTATGAATGAAGCTGAGCACTGTGCATGTACTGCTGTTCTTCCAAGAACGCCGAACGCAGCGAAACATCCGCTCGCTCGCACGATTTATCGCGATTCTCACCGCCTTAGTCACAACATACAGCGTGCTCTTCCACTTCATCATGGTGTACGAAGGGCAGTCGCATAGCTGGATCACGGGTCTCTACTGGACTTTGACGGTGATGTCTACGCTCGGATTCGGGGACATCACGTTTGAAAGCGATCTTGGCCGTGTGTTTTCGATGATCGTGCTGGGCACTGGGACGGTGTTTTTGCTCGTGCTGTTGCCGTTTACGATCATTCAGTTTTTCTACGCACCATGGGTTGAATCCCAGGCTGCCGCCCGAACGCCGCAGACGATTCCAGAAGACACAAAGGGTCATGTCGTCATCACCCATTTTAACCCGGTGACCGAGGCACTCATCTCAAAGCTCAAGCAGTACGAGTATGAGTATGTCCTGCTAATAGATGACTTCGACGAAGCATCTCGGCTTCACGACATGGGTCTCCGTGTAATGTTTGGTGCGTTAGACAATCCAAAGACCTATGAAACTGCTCAGGCTGAGTCTGCATCTATGGTGGTTGCAGCCAATGACGACGTGACGAACACGAATGTTGCGTTCATGGTCAGGCAGGTCGCCCCAGAAGTTCCGATTGTGGCATCCGCAGCCACACGTGCGGCTGCATCGATTCTCGAACATGCTGGTGCTTCCAACGTCTTCCAACTTGGGGCGATGATGGGCCGTTCATTGTCACGGTGTATGGTCGGGGGCGATGCGGTGACGCACGTCGTTGGTCAGTTGGAAGAACTTAGATTCGCCGAAGCCAACGCCCATCGCACGCCGCTCGTTGGAAAGACTCTGCGAGAGAGTAAGCTCAATGAGCTGGGTGTCAGCGTCATCGGTCTATGGGATCGTGGCGAGTACCATCACGCCGCAGCCGATATCGTTGTTGGTGAGCACGCAATTCTCGTACTCGCGGGAACGGCCGAGCAGCTCGCGTCTTACGACGAGGCATTTGTGATCTACAACAACTCGGTGAATCCGGTCGTTATTCTGGGCGGCGGACGGGTCGGTACTGCAGCGGCTGAAGCGCTTTCCGAACGCGGCGTTGACTGGCGCGTGGTTGATGTCGATCCGCTCCGAGTTGCCGACCCCGAACATGGTGTCGTGGGGGACGCAAAGGACCCTGAAGTTCTTGAGCGTGCCGGGCTCTTTGAAGCGCCGGCTGTTCTGATTACCACGCACGATGACAGTTTGAACATCTATCTCACCATCTATTGCCGGTCGGTGTGCCCGGATATCCAGATCATTAGTCGGGCGACGCTGGAGCAAAACATCGAGACGCTGCATCGGGCAGGAGCGGACTTTGTTCATTCGTACGCATCGATGGGGTCCACCGGGATCTTCAATCAGATCAAGGGCGATCGGATCGTTACGGTGACCGAAGGACTAGAGATCTTTCGTCTCGATGTACCGAAGTCGCTCGATGCTCAGACGGTCGCTGGGTGTGGCGTGCGTGAGCAGACCGGTTGCACGATCGTGGCGTTGCGGGGAGAAAACGGCGAGTTGGCAGTCAACCCAGCTCCGGCGACCAAGCTTGTCGCAGGTCAAGGCATGGTGTTGGCCGGAAGCCAAGAGTCCGAGACGAAGTTCCGTGCGCGATATCTCGACTGAGCAACTGCGCGAGAGCGTTAGTGGCTCATAGCTCGTGAAGCCTTGGGACCGAGTCGGGAACAGCGTCCATTGCAAAAGAGTAGTTTGTACGAAACCCATTGAAAAGCGGACAAGAATCTCGATTGATTGATATAGATAACGTATGGATTTTGTTGCCCATTTCGGAGAGCAGTACTGGTACACTCCAAGCTTCGTTCGGGCAACTGCTAAACCGGGAGGTGCGTTATCCAACGCAGTATCAATCGAGGCAAGCTTGTTTTCGAAGGAGTGATTGCTCTTTCATTTGTGTGTTCGTTGGTCTCGGCCGGTCCTGTTATCGCGCCCGGATGGGGTTATCCGGTCTTTCAAGACAACTTCGATGGCGGGTCTATCGACGAGAGCGTTTGGCAGGTGGCGAACTGGGCCGGCGCGAATAACAACGAGCTTCAGTTCTATCACCCGAATCAAGTTTCGGTTTGGGATGGTTCACTTCATCTTCGGGCTGACCAAGACCCAAACTGGAGCTTCGGGCGGGAGTACAACTCGGGGCTTGTCCGGACATGGCAGGAATGGAGCTACGGTCGGATTGAGGTTCGGGCGAAAGTTCCAAACGGTCAAGGATTTTGGCCGGCGATCTGGCTGCTGCCTCGCGCGGCGAGCTGGCCTGCGGGCGGTGAGATCGACATCATGGAAGCACGCGGCGATCTTCCTTGGCGCATCAGCAGCGCGGTGCATTGGGGATGGGATGTCTCCGCGCACCAGTATGTCTCGCAGGCATACGAGAGTGGAGCCAACTTTCAGGCGGGCTATCACACCTATGCGGTCGAATGGGACGTCGGCACGGTCGGTTTCTTTGTCGATGGCGTCGAGCACATGCGCGTCTACGAACCCGCAGTCGGCATTCCCGGGACCGCCAAGAGCATCGTGCTGAACCTGGCAGTCGGCGGGGACTATCCCGGGCCACCTAGCTGGACGACGCCTTTTCCGGCTGGATTCGATATTGACTATGTCCGAGTGTGGCAGCGTTCAGAACCCACACCTCCGCCATCATCTCTCATCCGAGATCCGGGTTTCGAGGATGCTGACGGTTCGATGGCCGAGTGGCCAACGTTTGGCAACGTTATTGACAACGTCATCTCTGACTGGGGCACGCCGCTCGACGGCCAGCGATCACTCAAGATGTTCGGCCAGTTTAATAGTGAGGAGAACTATTCTGGTGCGTTCCAGAACTTGGCAATCAGCGGCGGCGAAAGATTTACCGCCGGAGCCCACACGCTGACACGTTCAGAAGACTCGATCGCAGGTACTGGGAATACAGCGATCATGAAAGTCGAGTTCTACAGCCAAGCCGGCGCCGCGTATGGTTCGTCGTTCTTCGCCGGTGAAATCGAGATGGTCGTTGCCGACGGTAGTTTGCCCGAAGACGCTTGGTTGTATTCGGAACTCACGGGGATCGCTCCGGGCAACGCAGTTGAAGCGCGTGTAACGCTTTTGTTCCAACAGCCGGCGTCGAATCCCGGCGGAGCAGTTTTTATTGACAGTGTCACATTTGAAATCGCGTCTTGTCCAGCTGACATCACCGGTGAAGGGGTGTTAAACTTCTTCGATGTCGCAACATTCGTTGGTTTGTACACTGAACAAGATGCCATTGCAGACTGGAACTTGGACGGGCTGATCAACTTCTTCGACGTCGCTGACTACATCAGTCTGTTCAATCTTGGTTGTCCTTAACCAAACGTCATGAACGCGTTTGTGTTGTCCTCAGCCCGGCGACGTTGACGCAGGGGATCAACGTGAAGCCGAGAAGCTGATGTGATTCGTTCCCCTTTGCCAGAGGCTAATCGAGCGGTGTTTGGAAGTGTTTCGACGGTCGGCAAGAATCAAACGCGCCACGTTCATTGCGTCGTCAAGGCTGGCAGAATGGCCTGTTGGCCAGCAGCCCCGGAAAACATTGCCCAGTCTTCATAAAGACTGATTGCCCATTGAGGCATCGAGTCGAGCAGCGCCTGTCAAACCTCGCGTGGAGCACATGGGCATTTTTATTGAGTCGAGAACTGGCTTCAACTCGAATCACCCAGGCCAGTGACGCTTGCATATCGCAGGGACACACGGTCACTCAGGCGTTTCTGACACTTTGACGAGTCGCTCGGTGTCTTTGATTCCCGTGGCAGCTTGCAACTGGTTTTCGACGAGCACATGCTTCCCAGCTTCGAGTTCACGGATCACTAAATCAACATGCGATGCTGAAGTCTCAATCTTGCATCAGATGTCTCGATCACTGGAGCCGAAAAAAGGGCCCTGATTTCTCAGGGCCCTTCGGACTAAGTGGATGAATGTAGCTGATCTATCTCCGACGGATCAACGGGCTTGAAGGGTCACGTCGAGCGTGATCTCTTCGCCATCCCGAATGATCCCGACCTTGACTTCATCGCCGGGCTCGTGCTCTGCGAGCAGCGCCATCCAGCTCTGCATGTCGGTGAGTTTTTGGCCGTCCCATCGCACGAGCCGATCGCCAGAAAGAACGCCACCCTCAGCCGCCGCGCTTCCTTCGGTCACATCGCCGATCGGAACACCCGATTCATCTCCGTTGGCCGTTCCCGGCATGATCCCGAAGCGAACCTTGATATTGTTCGATGGACGGGCCGCTTGCTGCGACTGTTGGCCGTAGAACTCAAAGCGGCTCGGATGCACCGCGAACTCGCTGACCATCTCGGCGACCAGTTGTACGGCTTTCGTCGCGCCGACGCGGTTGATCTTGTCGCTGGTATCTTCAGGCGTGTGGTAGTCGGCATGCAGCCCATCAATGTGGCTGAAGATGACTGGGATATCCGCACGATAGAACATGGTGTGGTCGCTTGCGCCGCTCATGCGTTCTGGGGCGCGGATGTTGAGGCCGGCGTCTTCAAACATGGGCGTGAAGTACTCACGCATGCCCACGCCTGTATCGAGCCCGGATACAACGAGTTTCTCGTCTTCGATTCGGCCAATCATGTCCCAGTTGAACATCACGGCGTGATTCTCGGCGGCCGCGATCGGATCGCTGACGTAGTGACGCGAACCGTGAAGCCCGCTTTCCTCGCCGTCAAAGAGCATGAGTAGAACCGAGCGGCGATCGCCTTCGTTCGCTTCAGTCATTTCCGAGAGCAGATCCGCGAGTAGCAAGACGCCCGCCGAACCGGACGCGTTGTCGTCGGCGCCCGGATGTAGTTTGCCCGGGCCGGAGCGCGATCCGAAGTACCCCATGCCCAAGTGGTCGAGGTGGGCACCCACGACGATCCATTCGTCGGCCAAAGCACCCGAGCCACGGATCACACCGCCTACGTTGGCCGCCTGTACGGGCGTGCGTTCGCCCGATCCTGATATGTTGACTTTGACATCGGTTTCGATCGGTGCGCCGCCCGCATCGGCATGCTTCCGCAAAGCAAGCAGGTCCATGCCTCCAAAGTCCGCGGCTTGCGCGAGTTTCTCGCCCGCCTCGGGGGTCATCATGAACACGGGGAAGCCCGCTCCGCCGCCCCCGGTGCCGAATCGGTTGATGCGATTGGCACGCGGGTCGAACGTCCCGGGTGGATTGATAATGATCGCGCCAGCCGCGCCCCGTTCGCTTAGGCCGCGTAGTTTGTTGTTGAACGCAGCGCGACCGGACCACGAGCCGTCACCCCAAAGCGCATCTCCGTTTTCGTCGACAGGCTCGAAGCGAAAGAGCACTGCGACTTTACCTTCGAGATCGTCGGTGCCATCGAAGCTGTCGAATCCGTCAGGCCCATTGTCGATGCTGTAGCCCACGAAGACCAACTCGGTCGAGACCGAACCATCGGTGCCGAGCCCGGTATAGACGAACTCGTCGCCCGCGGTAAGTGCCTCTAGCCCGTCCATCGCGATCGTTTCGTCGAGCACTTCCCAAGAGCCACCAAGATTGAAAGGGTCATACCAACTCGAGAATGGTGTGCCATCCTCCGATGGGAACGCGGGCTCGAGCCCGGCCAGCTCTAGGGTAAACGCGCAATACTCACGAGCACGTTCCATGCCCGCTGAACCAGGCACGCGCCCCATCATGTATGGGCTGGCCAGCGTCGTCAGGTGTTCGTTGTAGAGCTTGACATCTTCGCTCACAGAAAGGATCGCGTCCGAGATCGGCGCTCCGGTCGTGCGCGTCTCGGACTCGCTATTGGTGGTCGCCAGATCCGCAGCGGTTGCCATGCCGCACACGGCGGTCATCACAACGGCCATCGCCTCGAGGGGGAAGCGGTTCCTCGTCATCGTCGCCTCACGTTCTGCATTCGGTGTTTCGTAACTTGGCATCTCAGAACTGGGACGCCGAACGGTCAAGAGTTCGATTCTACGGCGTTAAAGATGCGAGGTTGCACAGATTCCACGGTTCATCAGCGGCCTCAACCTAGCCCTGCGGTACGATCAGGGCGTGCTTGTCCGCTTTCTGGTCGCTGTCCTGGTTTTTCTGGCCCTCGGAGTAGAGTGCCGGGCGGGTGCCGTGCACCCCCAAGACGGCCCGCACGCAGACCTACGGGTCGCGATCGAGGACGATCTCGTTCGGTTTTCGATCGGCGTGAATCTCGCTTTTCTCGATGAGGCGATCGATGCGCCACGCGAAGCACTCGGCGAAATAAGCGACCCAGAAGCCGAGCGAACGCTCAACGACTTCCGTGAACTGCTGCTCGAGCAGGCAACCTGCGTTGTCAATGGCCGCCCCATACAGCCTGTCTTTGAACGTTTGGAAATCTTTACGAATCCTGATCCCGGCATGATCGCGGTCTTTCCAAAGATGGGTAACCGCGCCTTGATCCGCGCCACCGCGATCATGCGATTCGATGCACCGAGTATCACCGACACTGTTGAGATCACGTGGCCTGTTTATCCCGTCGATCAACTCGCCGAGCAGTTGGAGGGTGGCCTCGGTGCCGCGCCACGCATGTATTTCGAGGCGGTCTTCACCGCGAACGGCAAATCAAGTTCCGCGCGATTCACGGGCGCTGAACCAACGATTCGTTGGTCACGAGCAGGGTCGTCGCCCGCCGATCTCTTGCTGGATCTCCCGCAGCCGATTGTCGCAGAGCTTCACTCGGGCGCTCCGTGGCGCTATTTATCGTTTGGTGGAGCCGCCATTGCCGCGATTGGGTTGGGGCTCATGCGCCGCTCGACTCATATAAGAATGGTTGTGGGTACCACCTTCTTTGTATTTATAGCTCTCGGGTTTACGCTCCCGATGCACAAACCCGCCGGGCCGATTGTTGCCGAGTCAGACGCCCAGAAAATATTGCTCTCGATCCACGAGAACATGTACCGCGCGTTCGACTATACCGCTGAGTCCGACATCTACGACCGCCTGAGTCTGGCCCTCGAGGGCGACTTGCTCGGCGATCTCTACGAACAGATACGCCTATCACTTCTACAGGCGGAAGAAGAAATGAAAGTCGGCGTCGTCACCGGGCTCGAGCCAATTGCAACAACGATCGACTCGATCGATTTGTCGGCACCATCCGCGGTCGGTCTCGGATTCGACGCAACGCACCGGTGGCGTGTTGATGGCACCGTGTATCACTGGGGGCACAGCCACACGCGAGCACATGTGTACGAAGCAACCTACCGGGTCGAGTTTACCGATACTGGCTGGCGCATCACCGAACATAGGCTCCTGTCACAGCAGCGAATCGATCCCGGCGCAGGAACTTTATTCCAGCAATCCGACCCGAGCTTGCGGGCGATCGAACAGCTTGAACAGTCCGACATTTGACGCATGATTGAACCAGCACACCAGCACGTGATCGATGTAACCGGGTTGCGGTACCGTTTTCCGGGCACTGAGCAGCTTGCGTTGAACGTTCCCAAGTTCGTAGTCTCACACGGCGAACACACCGCTATTCTTGGCCCCAGCGGTTGCGGCAAAACCACGCTGCTCCGTCTGATCGTCGGTATCTTGATTCCGCAAAGTGGTTCGATCGAGATACTCGGAGTGGACCCTTCGATTTTGAGTCTCTCCGAGCGCGGGCACGCAAGATTGCGTTCGATCGGTATGGTCTTCCAGGAGTTTGCGCTGCTCGATTACCTGTCGGCGCTTGAGAACATTGTGCTCACTGCCCGGCTGGGCGGGATGGACCTCATTGCAGCGAAGTCGCGGGCCCGCGATCTTGCTGAACGGGTCGGAATATCGCACACCCTAAGGCGCAAACCTGCCAAACTCAGCCAGGGCGAACGGCAACGCGTTGCTATATGCCGGTCGCTTGTGACAAACCCCAAACTCATCGTTTGCGATGAGCCAACTGGTAATCTTGACCCCGCACGATCTCGCGAGATCGTTGATCTATTGATCCAAGAAGCCGAGAAGATTGATGCAACGGTGGTCGCTGTAACGCATGACCAATGTGTACAGGCGCGTTTCGCCCGCTCGATCGATCTCGGAGATATCGCCTCTCTTACGGGGGATGGGCGATGATCAAGCTTGCGTTCAAGCACGCAGCGAGCCGGTGGGGGCGTTCGGTCTTGCTCTGCGCCAGCGTGTTCGTCATCGCTGCCCTGCCACTGGTCAGCCGGGGCGTCGTGTCATCGTTCGAGCAAGAGTTGCGAGAGAGGGCTGAGACCGTGCCGATTCTTGTGGGATCGGCGGGTAGCCGATTTGATCTGGTGCTCTCTGCCTTGCACTGGCGGGTCTCGAAGGTCACGCCCATCACGCTACATGTCGCCGAAGAGATCTTTGCCGAGCCAGAAGCGGTTGCGATCCCGGTGCACGTCCGATTCGAAGCACGCGGCGAACCCGTGGCGGCCGTTCCGCTTGAATACTTCGAGTTCCGTGGCCTCACGCTGCGCGAAGGCCGATCGATCGCGGGCCTCGGCGAGGCCGTGCTTGGTTCAATGGCGGCCAACCGGCTGGGCCTATCGCCAGGCGATGATCTACCCACTGATCAAAGCCGCTCATACGACATCACCGCTCCGCCAGCGATCATACTTCGTGTTGTAGGCGTCCTGGCCGAGACCGGCACGCCCGACGATCGTGCTGTGTTCGTCGAACTCGAAACGGCTTGGCTGCTCGAAGGCATCGCACATGGCCATCAGGATCCAACAGAGATCACAGATCCCAACCAACTCGTCGGCCGATCCGACGAACGCATAGCGCTGTCCGGTGCCGTCATCGAACACCAACGAATCGATGCATCGAATGCGGCGCAGTTTCATCTCCATGCCGACCGCGATGATCTCCCGATCACGGCTGTGATGGTGTTCCCGGGATCGGATAAATCCACAGCGATCGTCCGCACTCGTGTCAACGCCGATCGAACACTCCAAGCGATCTCGCCAAGCGAAGTCTCGGAGGAACTCATCGGGTCGGTCTTGCGTGTGGGGCGGCTTGTCGATGCGATTTCTGTCGTTGTGGGGCTCGCGATGCTCGGGCTATTGACGTTGGTTGGAATGCTCGAGTTGCGAGCACGGGCAGACGAAACTCGTGTTCTGCGAGACGTCGGAGCTTCGCGCGCCCAAGTCGTAAACCTTTTCCTATTTGAATTCGGCGGGCTCGCCACGATCGGCTTCGTCTTGGCGCTTATCGCAGCAAGATCTGCGACAGGAATCGCAAACGATATCCTTGTATTCTTCACATGAACGAAAGGACTTGATTGATGCTGTATCGTTTGACAGCATGCTTGATTGTAATGCTCGTCGTCCTTGCAGGATGCGATCGTTCGGCAGTCAAAGCAGCCGCGCTGATCGAGCAAGACGATGTGGTGCGTGCGACAACTGCACCCATCGGTTCGCTCGCCCAACGCATTGCGGGCGATGTTGTCCCAGTCGAAATGCTTTGTCCAAATGAACAATCGCCCGCGTCTTGGCGACCCGATCCGGAGACGATCGGCCGCTATCAACGCGCGAGCTTGGTCGTGATCAATGGCGCGGACTTTGAAACATGGGTTCGCTTCGCGTCGCTTCCAAGATCCAGAGTGGTTTGGACCGCGCGAGCGATCGAAGACGAGCTGATCGTCGTGCAGGGTAAAGCACACTCACACGGGCCGAGCGGCGAGCACGCCCATGAAGAGACGCTTGGCTACACATGGCTCGATCCCATCCACGCGATCGCTCAAGCTGGTTCGATCGCAAACGCTCTAAAGTCCACCTACCCAGAGTCCGCTGCCCAGTTTGATCACAACTTCATGTTGCTGCACCAAGAGCTTCGCGAACAGCACGAACGCCTCAACGCGCTTGGTCGATCGCACGTGCAGATCGCGGTACCCGAGAGACCACTGGGCTACCTTGCGCGTCGATACCGGTGGCCATCTGTCCGTATTGGCGATGATGCCACTGCGTGGCCTGAGATTCTCAACGACTCACGACAATCGCAAGACACACCAGTCCTTTTGCTCAGCCCACACCGGCTTTCGCAATCAGAGATCACAACACTGCGCACGGCTTATGAAATCCGGGTGGTGCTCTGGGAAACAGGCGAGCTTCAGATCCATCGACCATATCTCGAAACGTTGGCCGCCAACATCGATCGTTTGCAAACTGCGATCGAAGAAGTTTCGATGCCCTAACGAGGGGCGATGCTCTCTACATCAAACTGGGTCTCGAGCACCGCACGGTTGCGGCGGCGCAAGTCCCGTGGAACCGTGCAGAAACACGCTTGTTTCGGGGCGCTGCGATGAATCTGACTCCGGAAGCATACCAAAGTTGATCAAATTCCCTGATTCGCGACAATCGGCGACGGGAACATCCCAAGAAAGGATCACAGTACCTGAGACACTGCTCAATGTGAAACGGGAAACACGCATGAGATCAAACGGGATAGCTGCTTTCGGTACCCAGGTTTCTTTGACGGTCGTTGCGATCATAATCTCGCTGACGCTCACGGAGACAGCTCATGGGCAGGGTGACGAATTTTCATTGCGGCCCTACTACACAGCGAACGGATTCCTAAACCGTGGCCTGTACGAAGAAGCGGTTTCCGAGTACTTTACGTATCTGGAATCAGAGCCTCAAGGCGTCGAGGCGGCCACCGCTCGATACGGACTCGCTGTAGCACTAAGTCAACTCAATCGATCCGACGATGCGCTCAACCAGTTGGAGCTGATCGAAGCGCCACCTCAGTTTGCGTTCCAGTTTGAAAGTGAGTTACTGCGGGCTCAGTTGCTCTATGGAAAATCGGCCTTCCACGACGCCGGCGAGTTGGCAAGAGAGCTTGTCCAATCAAAATCCGACCATCCACAGTCACACGTGGCGGCCGGATTGTGGATCGAGTGCCTCTATCGCTTAGGAGATCATACAGCAGCCGTCCAGCACACCCGAGAGGTACTGCAGAATGCATCATTCACCAGCCGAGATATCGATAGGGCAGCGTTGTTTGGAGCGCTCTCGCTGAGCATGCTCGGAGATGACCAGTCTGCCGTGCAGCTGCTTCGTCCGATCTCTGGCCGTCGAGATGAACTGGGGAACACCGCATCACTCTCACTTGCAAGTGTGCTTCTGCGACTAAATCAGAGCGATGAAGCTGCGACGCTCTACGAGAAACTTGCGGCGTTGGACAGTTCGATTTGGTCACCCCAGGCGCTGCTTGGATTGGCGAGAATCCAACGAGATCAAGGTGCTCACGACAACGCGATCGCTCTATTGCAACAGCTTGAAGAAGAGTTTTCAGGGTCGTCTGTTTCGCGTGCTGCGCAGTTGGAGCTGGGTATCAACCTTATCGAGTCAGGCCAGTCCTCTGCCGGCCGAGAGAGCTTGCCTGACTTTGCCGAGAACGACCCGTCACCGCTTGCAAGCCGTTCTGCCTACTGGCGAGCCAAATCCATGCTGCGCGAGGGCAGTTCAGCCGAAGCTGTATTGGCATTCGAAGATGCACTCGCCATGTACCCACATTCGTCCATCGGCCCAGAAATGCAGTTTGATCTGGGCGTAGCCCGTCGCGAATCAGGAGATCCTGAGGGAGCAGCGGCGGTGTTCCAGGACCTTCATCGTGCACACCCCGAACATCGAATTGCAAACTCTGCTCGGCTTGCTGAGGCAACGACCCTTCTGAGTTTGGGAAAGCTTGAGGAGGCGAGGCGAGCAGCATCGCGGATTGATCCGAGTGTAGAAGAAGCTACCGAGGCCGAACTCGTCGTGGCTGAGGCCGATGCCCAATCGGGTGACCATGAAAAAGTCGTCAAGCGGCTTTCACGCTGGCTTGCGTCCGATTCCGGTCATGACGGGGCCGATCGCGCACGGTACCGCCTCTCTATGAGCCTGGCAGCTTTAACAAGGTTGGATGATGCAGAGCGGGTTTGGGCAACGTTGCTTCATGGTGACGATGTACCGCAGCCGTTTCAACCAGGCCTCGTCGTACTTGGTGATGCGGCCTATAGAAGTCAAGATTGGGTACGTGCCGAGCGTTGGTTCGATCGCGCGATGGATCTGGAAGTCTCACCCCAAACTGCGGTCAGTCTCAAACTCGGACTGACGTATGCTCGGCAGGGACGTCACTCAGATGCCATCCCGCTCTTTCAGCGCGCAGCAGAAGACTCTTCTGGCGGAGATGCGTCGACTCAAGCGTTGTTTGAGTTTGCCCAGTCAAACCTCATGCTTGGTAGAGACGACGAAGCATCCGCGGCATTCAGTACACTGCTGATTAGTGCACCAGACTCACGCTTTAGAGTACATGCGATGCGACAGTTGGGGGGCATCGCCGAGCGATCTGGTTCGCCTGACACCGCGGCCAGTTGGTATGAGCAGGCGGCGGCTCTGGGAGGCGACACGGCACAGGACTCGCGCCGTGATCAGGCTCGGGCCGCCTTGGCAGCCGGGGACTACGAGGTCCCAGTTACACTGGCAGCGACTTGGGATGATCCAGATCTCGTTGTATTTGCCGGCATCGCGCAAGCGAAAAGTGGAGATCTACGCGAAGCGATCTCGGTGCTCGAGTCAGTGCTCAACGAGTCCGAACTCAGCGACGAAGTACGTAGCGCCGCACTGCTAGAAAAGGCGTGGTGCGAGCGGCAGCTTGGCGACTCCGAAAAATCAATGGCCTCTCTTCAAAGGCTCCTTGGTAAGGATCGTCGAGACCGCTACGCCGTATACGCAGCACTAGAAGCTGCATCAATAGAACTCAAAGCGGATCAAGTCGATACAGCGTCCTTGTGGTTGAACCGCGCCAGCGACATCATGCGGTCCCACCCAGAGGTCGCCGAGCTTGCGATGAAGGCGCAGCTCGATTTGCGTACCGCGCAGCACGCGACAGCAACGAACGATCACGAGCGTGTCATCGCGAGCTTAAACACGTTTGACGAGCGTTATCCTCAAAGTGATCTTGGCGTCCACGCCGCGGTGCTGTTGGGTGACGCGTTTATCGGTTCGCAGCAACCCGAGCGTGCGGCCGAAGCATTCGAACGTGCCGTACAAAGCGCCGATGGAGAAATTCGTGTCACTGCCGTGTTGCGTTTGGGCGAAGCACTCGGTCAGGCAAAGCGATGGCAACAAAGCCGTGAAGTCTATCAGGGCTTTCTCGGGACCTACCCAGACTCTGAGTATACGTTCGAGGCAGAGTTCGGCCGTGCGTGGGCGCTCGAGCACGACGGTGAGTACGAGCAAGCACGTGAGGGTTACGCCCGAGTGATCAAGTCGCACAGTGGAGAGACGGCCGCAAGGGCACAGTTCCAAATCGGCGAGTGTTTGTTCGCGGAAGGTCGGCATGACGACGCTGTGCGTGAACTCTTGCGTGTCGACATCCTCTACGACTACCCCGAATGGAGTGCGGCCGCCCTTTACGATGCGGGACGTGCGTTTGAGCAACTAAGAAAGTTCGGCGAGGCCAGGCAGCAGTATCGTGAGATCGGCGAGCGATTCGGAGATTCGACTTGGGCGGATCTTGCCGCAGACCGCTTGGTCGCACTTTCTTCAGCCGATTGATCGTTCCTCCGCCGTTTGAAAAGGAGTCCATTGTGAGCCAGTCTCTGTATGAATCGCTCACTGTTGCTGTTGCCGCCCCACCCGGCGTCGCCGTGCAGTCAGTCTGGACTTTCGTCGAGCGTGGCGGGGTGATGATGATCCCGCTAGCTCTGTGTTCGCTGGTCGCGATCGCTGTTGCCAGTGAGCGTTTGCTCGTGCTGCGTCGAAGCAAGGTAGTCCCGAAGGGGATCAAGTCTCGGTGCGACGATGCGATCGAAGGAAATCTGGACGCGGAGTCATTCCGCGCTGCAGAGCGGAATCCCGCCGCAAGAGTTTTAGCCGCAGGAATGGAAAACCTCGGTCATAGTGTCGATGTGGTAGAGCGGCATATTTCTACCGAGGGTGAACACGAAATCTATGGGATGCGGCGAGGCCTACGCGTACTCGTCGTAATCACCGCAGTCGCACCGTTGCTTGGACTGACCGGGACGATCTTCGGTATGATCCGAGCTTTTCAGACAGTGGCCATGTCATCCGAAGCACTGGGCAAAGCAGAGCTGCTGGCTGAAGGTATCTATGAAGCGATGATCACCACGGCCGCCGGCATGCTGGTCGCGATTCCCACACTCGTTCTTTATCATTTCCTCGCCGGGCGAGTTGAGAGCTTGACGCATCAACTCGATCGGCTGGCAGTGGATTTTGTGAATCAGCATGTGCTCCAGAAGAGCGAGCCTGCGTCCAAACGTCAGTCAGAACCGTCAAGCCAGATGTGAGAAAAGCGCGATGCTCATTAAGAAAAACAGAGCGGCTGATTCGCCAAACATCGAGCTGACACCGATCATTGATATGGTGTTCTTACTTCTCATTTTTTTCCTGGTTACCACGACGTTTCATCAGGTTGAGCGTGAAATGCAGATCGCGTTGCCCGAGACAGAAAGTGCCGGTCCCATATCGGTTGCCTTACGCGAGTTGATTGTGAATGTCACCGAAAGCGGATCCGTTGTGGTTGCCGGAAGAGATCACACGATCGACGAACTTCGGGATGTGGTGCGGCGAGCCGTCGATGCCAACCCTGGTCAGAAGGTCACGATCCGGGGCGATCGAGGCGCATCGTACGGTTCGATAGCCCGCGTGCTCGACGTCTGTAAGTCCTCGGGTGTTTCAGAACCATTCCTCGATACCGTACCGGCGCGATGAACTGATCCGGAACTTTCTGATTGTCATGCTCAACAAGAAAAGTGCCATACTACTTGTATCCGCGGTGCTCGCCGCAGCTCTCGCAGCGGGAGCATGGATCACTGTTGCGCATCGAGAAGAGATTCTGACAGACGGCTTGGGAATCGAAATACCAAGCTCAAACGCGAACCCGCGAGACATTCTGTGGCAACCGCCCAAAGCGGTCGATGCACAGGAGATCCCGGAAACCGCAGTTTCTGGGAGCGCCTCACCCGAAACGGAACGCTTTGCTTTCTCGGCACCAGGGCCGAATGGGGATCTAGATCTGTTTGAAATGGTGCGTGCCGACGAAGCCCGTTGGACCACGCGCCGCCTCACCACCGCCAGTTCGTCCGATCAAGATACGACTCCCTACTACAGCCCGGATGGGAAGTGGATCTGGTTTGCCAGCGATCGACCCGGAGGCGAAGGTGGCTATGACCTATGGCGTGCTCCTTCAACCGTCGACGGGTGGGGCGATCCCGAGTACGTGGAGTCGGATCTCATACAGACTCGGGGAGACGAAACCTCACCTTCGCTTGCTTCCGGCGGAGGGTTGCTCGCTTTCGCCCGGCGATCTTCAAGCACAGAACCGGCAGACCTTGTTCTCATCGATCTCGAAGATGAAACATCAGACAGCGAGGTCACTCACCAACTCAACTCCCTCGCCGACGACCGGTCGCCCGCGTTTAGTCCGGCTGGCGATTTTCTGTACTTCGCATCCGACCGCTCCGGCGGCTCAGGGGGGCATGATCTCTACCGCGCACGATTCAGCGGTGCATCATTCGATGATCCGACATGGCTCGGTGAGGAAGTAAACACCGAAGCCGATGAGACCGATCCAGCAATCGATACGGCCGGTTTTCGCATGCGTTTCCGTTCAACGACGGCCGGTGTTGGAAGCTATCGCGAAACCACAGCGAGAGAGATCTACCGATCCGTCCGAGCGAAATGGCCGAGCTTCGGAATAGGCAGCCAGCTCATGGGGCTTCTTCCATGGATTCTTGCAGCCCTCGCTCTTGTACTTCTGTTTGCAGCGCTGAGACAGTTGGCGTCTCGCGACCATTGGCAGAGGAGGTGGGGGACGCTCGGGCTCATGGCTCGCTGTGCATTCGCATCGATGGCCATTCACGCCGTGCTGGCAGTCCTCTTGAGTCTCTGGCAAGTTGACAACGGTTTACCTTTCAACGAAGAAAACGGTGAAATGCGGGTCGCTCTCACAACCCGATCATCAATGAACGATATTGCTGCCCAACTCCAAGCGCCCACGCTGAGTACGCGGAGTACTCCACAAGACAACACTCGGCCACAGAGCGCTGTTCCGACAGAAGTAACCGAGCAGAAAATCATGCCTGTCGAGTTGGCTGTGTCGGCGATGTCATCAAACTTGCGAGATGCAGCCGTTTCACAGGACATGAGCACGGTGCCACCGCCCGCCAAGGGCGAGCCGATCCGCAGCTCGCTTCAGGCGCTACCTGTGGCATCGAAAACCCGCGGAACCGAACCGCGTTCGCAACAGCAGTCACTCGACTTTGCGAGTGATCAATCTTGGTCTGAGACATCAGAACGGCGTTCGAACAACTTACAGCCAGCTGAGAATGGAGAGCCTGTCCCGGTTCCGGGAATGGTGAGCGAGGCCGACACCGCTGTTGAATACGCAACCACTATAGATGTAGTCCCCCCTATGTCTCCAACTTTGCAATCCCCAGCCATGCCGAGCGGGGATCGTGCAGCATCCACGGAACAGAGTTCGCAACCAATAGCCGCCACGCAAGGTCCAAGCACCGAGGTACCCGTCAAGTCGAACGCACCAGACACCGTTGCCCTGCCGTATCAAGCGGCAAGCGTGCCGCCAACATCAGCAACACTTCCGGATACCCACACACGACCCACGTCGCACCCTTCGGACAGAAGTGCGGATCAGCCGCTCTTGGAGCACGATCTCATTGCTCTGGAAATGCCAACGATCGAACTGGCCGGGACTGAACCTGATAGGCGGACCACAACACGGCAGGCCGGTGGTTCTTCGCCCGCGCCACCTGCTCCTGCGGGCTCGCGTGATACTTTCCTCAATCCGCAAGAAGCCCCCAACCGAACGCTATCGCAACAGGTGAACGAAGCATCTCCGGGCGCTGCGCCCCCGAGTTTCCCAGCATTGCCTACTTCTACTGAGCTGACGCATGGTGTTCTTCCGGCTGCCAAAGCAAGCAGTGATTCAATAGTTGCTCCTCTGGTCGAACTTGCAAGCAATGGCGTAAGTCCGCCGCCAATCGTTGCACCAAACGCCTCAAGCATCCGCAGTGGAGACGTGAGTTCGGAACTACCACCGTTGTTTGAAGAGTTAAGCGATGTGACGGCACCCCGTGAGAAGCGAAACACCCTACGGCTAGCGCTCATCATGTCGAACAGCGATCAGCCCGTGTTACCGATCGCACCAGCGACACCAACGATTTCAGGAGTAGTGCTGGATGCGGCCACGGGTGAACCGATTCAAGACTCATTGGTCCGTCTCGACGGAGAAGCCGACACCCTTAGAAAAGCGCAAACAGGTGAGGACGGACGTTTCGTGCTGACGCCAGCACAGTTACCTGACTTCGTCGTGCTTACGGCATCTGCCGATGGATACACCTCTTTGGCAGCCAATGTAGCCAAGTCCGACGCTGCCGAAGGTGTCTGGATCGAGTTTCGGCTTCAGCCCATGAGCAGGTACGACATCGCACTCGACGATGACCCGCGTGTTCATCACCTAGGCAATGATGAGTTCACTGGCGCGATTAACAGCCAGTTTCAGGTAAAAAGCGAAGGCACGCTCTATACCACCACCTTCGTGCTGGATCGCGCACAGCTCACCGGCCCGGTTGTTGGAGCAGAGTTGCGGACGCTCGTCCGCGGCGCACAGAACCGAAACCCGATCACGGTCAACGGACACCGGCTCTCTACTACGATGACCGATTCTCCCCCCGATGGCAGCTTTGGCATGTTCACCGCGCGGATCCCGCTCCCAATACTCCGCGAAGGAGAGAACGTCATCCAGATCCGCGCCACGGATCGTCAAGGCACCGATATTGACGACTTCGAGTTCGTCAACCCCAGGCTCGTGCTCCTGCGTGAACAGAGGCGGCGATCGAACTCTTTCTAGCCGAAACAAGCAAAGTACGGCATCAGAGCTTCGCGCTTCACCATCGTTTATGTTTCATGAAGCAGACTTCCATTCCTGTTGTGCGGAAATTGCGATTCATATCTAGGACGGTTAGCAGTTCCAGATGCAGAAGCCAGTTTCTCCTGCATCTCGGGCCACGGACGGCGTGGAACCAACTCGTCAAAAATCGCAGTCAAGTTAGATCAAGTTCCGCTCTGATTCCAAGCAGAACTGCGCCAGTGGATGAGCTCAACAGGGTCGGCCGATGAAGTAACTGCGCGGTTCGCTGTCCATCCCAATAAAATCTCCAGCGAGACAGGTGTCCTCAAAGAGAGTTTCAAAGCTGAGTAAGCAGTGGGGGCCTTGCGGTCAAACAAACCTCACGAAAGCGTGCATCATTAAACCCACGAACCTCGAGCTGCCCGCTATGTACATGGCTTTGGAACGTGAACCATTGCATGTCAGATCAAGCGGTAGGAAGTTGACGGCGACGCGAGATCGCACTGCCCGGTAATCTCGGCCAAGCAGGGTGATTCGTCTGCGTCCTAGAAGTTGCTGGTTGGATAGGTGTCACACTCTACAGATCACCCGATTCGATACCGCACCCGTGAGGCACGGCAAAGAAACTAGCGGATACCACAGTCGTAGAGCACCCCGTCGGCAAAAAAGCGAACGCCAACTTCATGATGAAGTTGGCGTTCGTGCTTTCAAACGGAATCGTTCAAGCGAGTGTCAATATCTCATGAGACTCAGGGGCAGCCAGCATTGTAAAGACCAATGTACTCGCTGATGTCGAAGAAGTTCAGGCTGCCGAATGGCGCCGCGATGTCTGCTGCGGGGTCATTTGCGTTGAAGAGGTCGACGTAGGCAGCGATATCGAAGAAGTTGAGCGTGCCAAACGGAGCCGCCAAGTCGGCGGGGCATGTGTCCACCGTGCAGGAGACGCCGAAGACGCGCACATCGTCAATGCCCGCTTCCACGATTGAACCGTCGCCGAGATCGCTGGCGACGAACTTAACGCGGATTGTTGAGTTCAGTTCGACGAAATCGCCAACGTTGAACCCGGTTTCGATCCAGCCGCCGGATGTCCCCGCGCCGGCTGGCCCGACCGTCTCGACGAGCACGTAGTTGCTCCCATTGTCGTCCGAAACATACACCTCGAACACGTCTGCGTTCGGTGAGCCGCCGGCGTTGTTGGAGTACCACCTGGCGTACGAGATCGTCGCGGATTCGGTGCCGGTCAGGTCAATCTGATTGCTCACCAGCGATGTGGTTCCGCCATCGACGTCGTTTTCACCGAGCGCACCGCCTGGGGAACCCTGGCCGGTAACCCAAGCGAGGGTACCGCTGGCGGTGTTGTCGTCCTCTGGTTGAGCTCCCGTACCGATCGGATTCACGCGGACCCAAACGCCTGTCGTAGCGTTGTCTCCGGGTGCACCTGCCGAGAAGCCGATAGGTGTCTCGAAGTCGTACAGGTCGTCGAAGTCGACTTGGTCCGCAGCCAGCGTGCTGAACGTATTCGATGCGCCCGATGGTGCCGTCACGGTGGTTCCGGATTGAAGATCGAACGAGATGAAGTACTCAACATTCGATGGGCAGTCGGCCGGCGCCGGGAAGGTAGCCGTAAAGCTTGTCGCCGAGTCAGCGACCAGTGCGAACTGCTCAAACCCCGAGCCTGTGTCGACGTGGAACGTTCCGCTGCCTGGGACGATGGGGTCCGCTACCGAAGGAACGATCTCGACGTTCAGTGTGTCACCGCCAGCTGAGGAAACAAGGCTGGGCAATCCGACCGGGAACAGAATCTCTAGACCGGTGATAAAGTCGCCGCCGGCGGATTCGATATCGTCGCGATAGATCGCAGAGCCGGTCCACCAAGAGATATCACCGAACACGCTCGTGCTCGTCGTACCGCCTGACAGGACGCCTGCGATTACCCACTCACCACCGAACTGAACCAGAACCGGGCCACCGCTGTCTCCCGGCGCGGTTGTCGCTTCGAACTCGAGCGGAACCGAACTGCTGCTTGGAATCGTGTTCGTGCCGCTGGTGCCGTTGTCGAAGTCGGTGGAGATGATGTTCGTGCCACCAGAGTTTGCGGGGCTGCCGTAGGCATCGATGATGTTCTCGCCGCCCCATCGGAAGCCATCGGATGAGAACTGGTGCCCCACGCTACCGAGCCCGTTGAACCCGTAGCCGATGGTCGCCGCGACCATACCCTCGAGGTCATCCGTCTCGTCGATGAGACGCATCGGCTCGGCGATGTTGGCCGGAACCGTTGCATTGAGAATGTGGATTGACACGTCTCCGCCGTCTAGCAGTGACCCGTTGCCGTCTGGGAGAATCGAAGACTGAACGGTCGTGGAAAACGTCGCGTTATTCGAGTTGTCGCCAAATCTGACGAGAGAGCCTGCGCCGATACCGCAATGACGGGCGCTAAGAACGACGTTGGGAGCGATCAGCGTGCCGGTGCATCCGCCTACCCGAACGACCGCGTCAAACGGGGCAGCGTAGTCTCTCGAACCCTGCGCTCCGATGGTGTTGTTGATCACGATACGGGGGAAGACACCATCGGCAGTCTCGGGCGAGCCTTCAGCATACGTCTTGGTATCGATCTGTCGCATCGACAGCACGTCGCCGTTTGCAGCATCGATCACCATCTCAAAGTGCGTCGGGCTGGCTGGCAATCCTTGGTCGGCAAGCGTCGTGGTGACTTCCCACGCCAGAACGGCTTCGTTGCCTGTCCGGAACCACACTCGCTCGGCAACCGAATCGAGCGCTTCGGGCAGAAACGCTTCGGCGGTGCCAATTGCGATATCTTGCACAACGTTGACCGGGCCGCGACGCAACGTCAGTTCTTTCGTCGATTCGTCAAAGACCTGCGCCACTGTTCCGTCAGCGTTCTCGATGACAACGATCCGTGCACCGTGGAGCGGCAGTTCACCAACGAACTTCCGAAACACCATCACGTCCGACGCAGCGCCTTGCAAAGGTTCAACAAGCTCGATCCGAGAGTTGCCTATTTGCAGATAAGCGGTGGACGGATCGTTTGCCAACTGCGCGCGAACACTTGCTTCATCCGCAAGACACAGCCCACTCATCAACAGGCTGACGGTGGCAGCCACTCCGGTTGTTTTTAACGTCATCATTCTCAAGTTCTCCATTGGGTCTGCACGATCGACCGTGATTCGGTGATCAACGTCCGTAGCCTAGCCCTATACTGTTCCGCGAAGGCCCTGTGGCCATCGCAATGAGGATACCACATGCCCCTCGGCAATCCTGTGTCGAAAACCGGCTTCAAAGTGACTTTTTTAGCCAAAACACTGCAGGACAGACGAGGTGATTGAACCCAATCCCAGCGAGTTTCACGTCTTTGAGCTCCTTCTCATTCCTTGTTCATTCGTAGGGTGAAGGATCGAGCAAGAAACTGGTCATCTGTTTCGAGGTCGAAGTGTACGGTGGAGCAGGTGCAGCGCGCAAAAAGGCAGCCTGAGGACGGGACCCAGGTCTGGGGAATCACTCGGAATAGATGCGTTTGAAAGCGGGTCTTCTATCGGTAGAAAACGAAGCTCTCAGCGACGAGCGAAGCCGAGTTGCGTCGGCTGACATAGCCCGAGCGGGGGAACCGCCAGCTCAAGCAATCGGGTATCGAAGCCAGCCCCCAGAGTGCAGCGATTTCAGTAGCGAACTCAAAAAGACACCCCGCCGTGTTCGACGGGGCATCCCTCTCTGCATCTACGTTTGATAGCAAGCCGAGTGAGAAGTACTTCGATGTGTTTTCAGACATCAACTCGTGAATCAGTGCTCTGCAAGAAGTTGATCCAAGCTTTGGTTGGATTCGAATTCACTCCTCGAGGCCCATCGTTCACACCGTTTCCTTTGCCGGCATGCTTGATGGGTCTATGGGCAACCGGCATTGAACGATCCGATGTAGGCCGACACATCGAAAAAGTTCAGCACGCCAAAGGGGGCAGCCAAATCCGCCGAAGCCTCTCCAGCGTTGAACGCGCTGATAAACGAAACCACATCAAAGAAGTTCAGCAGCCCGAACGGTTCGGCGATATCAGCATCGCTGCAGGGAAGCGGGCCGACAAGAACTCCATATTCGTCAGGTGAGCCCGCAGAGTCTCCAGACAAGTCGGTCAACTCGATTAGAGCTGATTCGGATGTCGTGGCAATGAAGTCGCCATTCGCGGACCACAATCCCTCAGAAACAGCTTGCCCGGTACGGAACTCTGATGAACCAACTCCTTGGGCATCAATGTTCCACTGAATGTGATCGGCGATGAGTGATGAGTTCCCAAACGATACCGAGCCCCCGGCGGCAGGAAAGAAGATCTGCATCCCGTATGCGTCTTGATCAAGCGGCAATGCGAATGCGCCGCCAAGATCACTTCTGTTCAATCGATCGGGATCACCCGCGGGAGCATCGTCGCCAAAGTAGATATAGACCGAGGAACCAGATTCGATCAGAACTCCATCGAGTCCATTCGATCCAGAGTAGCGGCGCGCTTCATTGAAATCATGACTACAGAATCGCCATCCTGTGAGATCGATGTCACCCGCCGAGAAGTTGTAGAGTTCGATCACGCCGGATTCAAAGTTCACGCGTCGGATCTGTACTTCTCGGGGGGAAGATCCGCCGCGAGCGTGATCAGCGGATTCGAGTGGCGTGAAAGCACGATCATCTTGTATTTCCGGGGCACTTTCTGGGACAAACGCGACATGGGATTGGGCGTGGGCCTGAAGTCCGATGGCAGCGACGAGACCAGCGGTGGTCGTACGGATCATGGGAATCTCCATTTGTTGATCAGTCTTGGCATGTGGTTCGGACAGCGATTGTCCTGAAACAAAGATCCGCGAATCAGCCCCGCGTTGCACCGCATGGGAAAAAACTTGCCAGCCAGAGGTCAGACCCCCACATTTAGTTTGAGAAGCTGCAACGTCTTATTGCTCGGAGGATCTTGTCCTCTGTGCAAACAGGGATGTCCATTTCAATCGAGGCTCCATGCGGCTGGATAGCATTCTCAGCGTTCAAGTTCGGAAGAGATACATCCGTGGAAATGACCGTTGTGAATCACACCCAAGATGGACCTCAAGAGGCTTCGGCCGAGGCGTTTGGCCGATTACTGGAAAGCAATCGGGTGTCGCTCCGTCTAATCGCAGCGGCCGAGGTAGGGGTGTCCGACGCCGAGGATGTGGTCCAAGATGCCGCAATCGCCGCGCTCGAACGGTGGCATGAGTTCACGCCGGGGACCAATTTCCGTGCGTGGATGGCAGCGTTCGTTCGATTTCGGGCGGCCAACCATCGCCGCGGTGAAAAGAGAAACCGCAACCGGTTGTTGCGACTTTCGCGCAGAGAGCCGGCTCGGCATGAACTCAGCGGGTCGCGGATACCCGATCTCGACCCTCAGCTCGAACTGGCGATGCAAGCTCTCACGACAGATCAGCGGGCGTGCTTGATACTCCGAATCGTGGGGTCGCACTCGTACGAAGAGATTGGAATGATCTTGAACATCGAGCCAGCGACCGCGAGAAGCCACGTCTTCAGATCACGCCGTTACCTGGCGGACCGAATGGGAGAGCAAAGCGAGAAAGGTGAAGTGCCTCATGGATGAAATCAGCGACATCATGAACGCACAGATCGACGCATATGTCGACGGTCAGCTCGAGGGTGATGAACTTGTTGCCTTTGAAAGCGCGATGGATACCGACGACCGGATCCGGGCGGAAGTCGATCGGCTCAGGTCGGTTGATGACAACCTGAATGACGTGTTCGGTAGCTTGAGAATCACGAACATTGACAGCGGCATCGAACCGCAGTTGTCTGTCCGATCCTCGGGATTCAAAAACGTGTTCATTCCAATGGGTCTCGCCGCAGCGGTTCTGCTCGCCGCCGGGTTGTTTTCCCTTCGATGGACCGGCAACAGCAATCAAATGCCCGCGATCGATGGGAGCGTTGTGCTGACCGCGTTCTTGAGCGATCCCATACCCGCCGTGGTATGCGATACCGAGCCAAAGTTCGTGTCGTATACAACTCGAACGCTTGGGCAGGCAATAACAGCGAGATTCGACACCGGGGTGGCATTGATTGGTTGGAGGGGCGTTGGGGTGTACAACGCCGAAGATATGAACGCGCCACGCGTGTTGATGGCTCGGGGCACGAGGGGGGAAGCGGTGGTGGTGGTTTTCCAGCGTGCCGACATGGCCGCTCCGGTGGTCATCGGGGCCCGACCAGGCATGCACATGCACCAGCGCAGGTTCGGCTCGGTCGACGCATGGGAGTTCTCCCAATCGGATTCACCCATCGTGCTCGAAGTTCTCACTTTGGTTGACTGAATCCAAGGCTTTTACCAATCAATGGCGGGTACCTCGCGCGTAATGCGCGGCGTCGGGCGATCGGGCTGTTGGCGACTCTACGGATTTCCCAACCGTGACTCGGACATTGACTCTTCTTCGGCGTGTTGAGTTGGCAATACATCTGAGTCTTGCGACTCATTCTTGTCTCGGTGCGTGGTTGCTCCGAGGCGTTTTCGTTCATCGAATTTTTTCTACCGATGAAGCTCGATGCATGTTCGAACGGAAGCAGGTTAGAAAATGCGAGTTGTTTGAGCAGATGCTGCAACAGACCGTATATCTGCGGATCTTCTTTGTTGTAACGACGCCCCGTTCGAATGAACAGACTCACGTACGGCGTCGATCGAACATCAGAACTCGCAAACTGTATGCGATTTAAATCGGTTTCAGTATCTGTCTAAACAGGCAGGCCCAAATGGGACGGCGGGAGTTCGCCGATCACCCAGGGCGATCTCACAGCTTCACACGATTCAGGAGAACCAAACATGAGACTCAATCCAACCATCCCCGTCACGTTGCTGACACTCTTGTCCGGCACTGCACATGCCCAGCTCATCCGAAGCGGGTCATCTGCTGACGCTGCTGGACTACAAACCATTGTCGACGAATACCGGGCTGATCTCGGCCAGCTCAATCCGAATGAACCCGGTTCTGTTGGTTCTGGACGTCGCCAGATCAACTGGGACGCTGCTCCCGACGGCGTTTCAGCTCCGAATCAGTTCGCTGGAGATTTCTTCAACGCAAACTTCTCTCCTAGGGCCCGCGGGATCGAGTTCACGACGCCCGGCAGCGGGTTCCAGTTGTCCGCAACTGCCGACAGCGGCGTCGGAGAACGATTCTCCAACATCAACAGCGCCTACGCAGATCAGTTCTCAACTTTCAGTCCCGAACGCCTGTTCACTGCCATTGATAGCAATGTGGTAAACGTCAACTTCTTTGTAGCGGGTACCAATCAAGCCGCGACCACCCGCGGTTTTGGTGCAGTGTTCAGCGATGTCGATGTCTATGGATCGACGTCCATCGAGTACTTCGATGTATACGGCGATCTCATCGGGTCGTACACGGTCGAAGCAGGACCAACCCAAAGCGGTTCTCTCTCATTCCTTGGCCTCTCATTCGATGAAGCGATCATCGCGTCGGTGAGGATCTACTCCGGAACCGATGCCCTTGGTGGGATCGAAGGTGGCGGCACAGATCTCGTCGTTATGGATGATTTTATTTTCGGCGAGCCTGTTCCGGGTCCGGGAACCCTCGCGTTCATTCCCGCGGCCGCGTTTGCAATGCGTCGTCGGCGCGTCCGCTGATCGAATCTTCAGCTATAGAAGCAGCAATCATATATGTTCTCCGCCGTGCCGGACCTGTGCACTCGATTTCAGGTCCGGCACGGCTGCTTTTTTTGAACAAAGCCTGTCCCGAGACAGCCGTAAACGCGATCAAACTGAAGTCGATACACCGTCTGGCGGAGTGACGACCATTGCTTTGAAGGGAGTCACAATCTGCTGAACGCCGCTACTGCAAAGCGGCTGGACGATTCGCTTATCGACAGTTCAAAGAAGCACACAAAAATTACCAGTGGCTGCCACGGAAGTATCGATTGCGGACACCTACTCCTGTTGAGTGTGCCCTGAGTCCTCTGAGTTGAGGCCTTCTAGGTGCCATATTTCTTACGGACCCAGAGTCAGCAGACATACACACAACGTCAGGAGAACACCAATGCTTCGTACCATCACCGCAATCTGCATCGCGACTGCCGCCGGCACTACATTCGCCCAGGACACCATCGTGGTGCCTGACGACTTCCCCACGCTCTAGGACGCGCTGGATCCGGGAGTCAGCGGCATCGACCCCGGAGACATCGTTGTCCTACGCGACAGCATCACCTACTTTGGAACCTTTGATGTGACCGTGGCCGATCTGACCATTCGGGCCGGCGATAGCCCGCTGCTCGACGCCAACGGTGCGGGCAGCGTCATCAAGGTCAACATTGGCACCGGTAGCGTGACGCTTGAAGGGCCGGCCATTCAAGACGGCAGCCGCGTGGCAACAACGACCGGGGTGCCGGCGTCGAAGTCGAAAATGCCGGGCTGGTGACCGTCCGAGACTGCCTGATCCGCGACAACAACTCCGCCGATTTTGGCGGCGGCGCGATGTTGCTCGAAGCTGTTCAAGACACAACGGTGACAGGATTTGAGTTTGTCGCCAACCTCGCCAACCTCGCCAACGGAGCGGGCGGCGCGGTCTTTTCGTTCCTTGATACAGGAGGGGGGGACTCGATCGAGTACCTCAACCTGTTCAACCAGGGATGCCCGTATCAGAACCTTCCAAAGCGGTGCGAGATACACAACGAGGCCGCCAAGTAACATCATCCACCGAACCGAGAAATCGGTTCGGCGGATTTTCACGTACAGCAGGGATTGAGATCTCGCTTGGCAAGCGATGGCTCTTCCCCTATCGGCTTGCGACGACTGAAACTCCACCAAGAGCAACGAGAGCGAAACTGGTTCAAGATCCCTCAGGGTTCTCCGTTCTCAGGCAGCGGGGTTGAGAGGTGTTTCTTTTTCCACTGCTGCAGTTTTGCTTCGATCTCCGGGCTCGGCTCCGCCTGAAACCATGCCTCGTACAGCTCGATTCGCGCCGTCTTGAATGCCTTGAACTGCGGACTCTCTTCGTCGGCATGATCAGAAACAGTCTGCGCCTCCATCAAAGCGGCCTCGGCCTCAGAAAACTGACCCAGACTTGTGAGCACTTGCCCGTGCAGGCGGAGCAACTGGGGCATGAGTTGGTGCTCCTCGCGGCCGCTATTTCTGAGCAATTCGAGAACTTCCGATGTCAGATCGAGCGCTGCCTCATGTTTGGTCTGCTTGTTCAGGATCGACGCGAGTACTGAAAATGCTGAAAGCGTCCGGGCTTGGATCATGCCCGGATCCGACTGTTTCTGCACGCTGATGCACGATCGGACCACCCGCTCAGCCTCCGCGAGGTCCCCGTGCTCAAAAAGCGATCGCGCATAGGTGGTTGAGATATCCACCGTAGTGGGGTGATCAGATCCGAGCCCGTCAGTCGCTCGTTCGACACCATCGCGCAGCATCGGAAGGGATTCATCGAATCGATCCGCGTTCGTCAGAGCGCTGGCCAGGTTGAGCAAGGAAACAAACGTCCTTGGGTCGTTCACGCCGAGCACATCCTTGCGGCCTTCGTGAGCCTCAACCGCGAGCACGATCGCACGATCCGTTTCACCGATCCGGCTGAGAACCGAAGCAAGGTTGTTGAGCGTTGAGAGCGTAGTCGGGTGGCGGTCGCCGTAGATTTCACGTTTTTGTTCGAGTGTCTCTTCAAGGACCGGCACCGCTTCGCGGAACCGCCCGACACGGACGATCAAAGCGCCGAGATTCCCGATCGCTCTCGGACGGAGTACGTCGGCCTCGGGCGTGCCGAGCCCGTCGATCACCCTGAGTTGTCGCTGGGTCAGTTCGATAGCTTCCTCGTCGCGTCCTTGCCTGGCAAGGCTTCCAACAACGCTGTGCATCATTCGGGCCGCGTCGATCGAGAACGCGCCGTTCTCTGCTTCGGCGATCTCCCATTCGCGCATGTGATGCCGCTCGGCCAGCTCAGGTGAGCCCAGCTGCCCGAACAAAAAACCGAGGGAGTTATGGATCCGTGACTCGATGTCTGGACGATCCTCAAACTTACCTTCTAGATTTTCCGACGCGTTCATGAGCGCCTCGCGCACGGTCAGGTCGCGGTCTGATGATCTGGACGGGTCCGCCGACCCGAGCACATCGAGGATGAAGAACTCGCTGATTTCCTGTGCAGCTTTCGCTTCGCTGAGCGCGCGTTCGGACGATTCATTGGCCTCTTCCTGTGCTCTTTGCTCTGCGAGCGCGAATCGCTCGGCGCGTTCTTTCTCGTTGAGAGCCCAAATCAGTCCGGCCGTCGTACCCGCGATTCCCAGCACGAGCGTGCCCAGCACAACCCCGGTAGCGATGACGCCACCGCGGTGCCGGCGTACGAACTTGCGGGCCACATACGCCCGACTTGCGGGCCGGGCAAGGACCGGTTCGTCGCTGAGGAATCGCTCGAGATCGGCGCCCAACGCGCTCGCCGTTTCGTACCGACGGGCGGGCTCTTTTTCCAGGCACTTCATTACAATCCAATCGAGATCGCCCTTGAGCTGCCCGGCGTCGATGGCGACGAGCTCGCCGCTGAATTGTTGCATGGTTGCTAGACGCACACTCGGGCGGGGCGGATCTCGTTCGCTGATATATTGAACGAGTTCGGGATAGCTCTTGCTGGACAGTTCATCGTCGCTGATCGGGGTGGAGCCCGTGAGCAACTCGTACAGGACCACGCCCAGCGAGTACACATCCGTCCGCGTGTCCACGTCGCCGAGCAACGGGTCGGCCTGCTCAGGTGACATGTACGCGGGCGTTCCGATCGCCTGCGCGTGCATGGTTACCGTCGATCCAATGCCGAGGTCGTCTTGGATCGCTTTGGCGATCCCGAAGTCGATGACCTTCGGGATCATCCGCCCATCGCTTTCGGTCACGATGATGTTTGAAGGCTTGATATCCCGATGGATGATCCCCTTCTGATGCGCGTGCTGGATCGCGTTGCAGACCTGGATCATCAGCCCGATCCGGTCTTTGGTGCCGGGTTGTGATTCGCGGATGTGCCGCACGATGGTTTGGCCGCGGGCCAACTCCATCGCGAAGTACGGGCGGCCGTCGTTTGTCACTCCCGCATCGAGCACCGACGCGATATTTGGGTGCTCCATCCGCGCCAAAGCTTGGCGTTCCAGATCGAACCGTGCGATCACCCGCTCGCTGTTCATGCCGAGCTTGATGACCTTGATCGCAACCGCCCGATCCGGGTTCCTCATCCGGGCGGCATAGACCACACCCATCCCGCCCGTGCCGACCTGTTCGCCGATCTCGTATCGGTCAATATTCGGCGTGCCAAGCCCGGGCGGCATCTCGGTCGGCTGATCGAGCGGGCTCTCCTCGGCGTGGGCGGACAACATCGATTCGACCTCGCTCCGCAAACCCGCATCATCAGCGCATAACGCGTCGAGTCGAGCGGCTTGCTGTTTGGGCGCGACATCGCGCACCGCGTCGAAGATGGCACAGACGCGTTCGAACCGCTCGGATTCAGTCATCAGTTTTTCCCATTCGGAGCCGATTGCCCAGCCAAGCGCGTGCGGCGTACCAGTCTGCCTCGACGGTCTTCTGTGACACGCCTAGCACACGGGCGACTTCGGCGTGTTTCATGCCGCCAAAGAAAATCAGCTCGACGACGCGGGCCTTGCGCTCGTGCAGTTCGCGCAGCCCCTTCATCGCGTTGTCGAGTTCGAGGACGTCAAGATCCATCTCGGCGGTGGGGGTCTGCTGCCCCGAGAGCGTGACGCGGACGCGGTCGCCCCCGCGTTTGAGCGCCCCGTGCTTGCGGGCGTGATCGACCAGCACCTGGCGCATGACTTTCGCCGTGATCGCCCGGAAGTGGGCTGCGTCGGACCAGGGCACCCGAGTGTGGTCGGCCAAGCGTGCGTAGGCCTCGTGAACCAGGGCGGTGGGTTGGAGCGTGTGGTCGGCACGCTCCTGGCGTAGGTACCCGCCCGCGATGCCCTTG
>JBGCEB010000041.1:0-50703 GCA_045106075.1 Phycisphaerales bacterium | reverse complement strand
GTCATCATCGCCGATACGACCAACGTGATCACTGGCCCATCTCCAGTCGCGACGTCCTCGCCGTGGGCGCCTCCGGGAACTCTCCCGATACCCGGTTTTATTGGTGGGCCTGAAGTTTTCGGGATCGCGTCCGATCTCGCCGCATCAGATTTCACGCTGGATGGTGAGAACTCTGGTCGCGCCAAGCACAGGTCGTCCGTCATTGGTGTGGTCTACATCGCCGCGAGCACCGCGATCTTGTCGGACTGGGCATCGGACCAGGCTGGCCAGGATCTTGTTCTGTTTGGCAACACCAGCCCTGACATTCTCGAGTCGCCCGCACTTAGCATCGGCGGCATGGGGGGGGCGCTTCTCACGGGTGGAATCGCGACGCAAGACGCCTTTGGGGGGTCAGGTCCAGTTCCATTGGCGGCACTCGTTCCCGAGGCTGTGTACGGCGTCGTCGTACCTGAGTCCCCCGCGACTCCCGCCATTGCTGTCTCATTCGACACGATGGTGGACGGTGAGGTAGTACTCATCGAGACCACGATCGAGCCCGAAGACTTTGCCCACCTCGACAACGGTGATCAGATCGCGTTCATCTTCTCGGGCACACTTGGTACGTCATGCGACTTCAACGGCGATGGATCGCTGAACTTCTTCGATATCGCGGCGTTCATCACGGCATTCAATGTGGGGGACCTCTCTGCGGACTTCGCGGCACCATTCGGAGTCCTGAACTTCTTCGATATCTCGGAGTACATCACTCAGTTCAATGCCGGGTGCCCCTGAATGCTGCCCAGCTCCGGCCGTGTGCCCATGGGTCTTTCGAATCGACCCGGGGCTCACGGCCGTTTTCTTCGATCGTTCTCGAACCGGTTTAGGATTCGATCCGGTCTCTAGACCATCCGCTGTGACGGATGAGGATCGTAACAAGGTTCAGCCAGCACTATTCCCAAGCCGGTTGCGCAAGCAGCCGGCTTTGTGGTTTTTGGGAGTGTTGCATGATGGGTGAACATCGCTCCTTTGTGGTTGCTAATCGAAGTCAGACAAACGCTGAATCGATTCTCGACTCGATTGTTTCCGAGATTGTGCGGCGAAAGGGCTGGTTTGCTCAGTGCAGCCCCGAGCTTTACTCTTCCTGCGACGATGTTTCATGGTCATTCAAAGATCAAAGTCGCCCATCAGTCCAGTCCTTTGATCAGATGTTGTGACGGACGCGAGTGGCATTGCCGGTGATCGCTGTTTGATCTCGGAACACCACGTCTCGAAGGTGATGGATGCCTGCCCGATCGACATGCAGGCATGCTTCACGAAAATCCATGCCCATCGACTCTTGTGCGACGGAGCGTGCTGCAGAATCGTGACATCATCGCATTGGATCGTTGGCCTGGGCGACGCTCTGCAAAGTTAGGCAGTCTCGTGCGCGGTCGTTTTACCAGTCGTGAACTGCTGTGGGCGGCGATGCAATATTCGATTCTCAGTCACGTTCAGGTGTTGTTCAAGCCACACTCCAGATCCGGTGTTCGAAACTCGGACCATGCCGCGCTGCCGTTGTAGCTGTCGATGACGAACTTTCGAAACGAAGGTAGCGATTATGAAGCCCATTTTTAGTATGCAAGATCAGTTCCTGCCGCCCTCCAACATGATTCAGCGAGCCAGACAGGGCAGCAATGTAACGCGAGTGCAGAGTCTGAGTTGCTCCTCGTTTGGGTTGAAGGTCATCGCTTTGGCCGTTGCGGTACCAACACTCGTTGGGCAAGTTGTACAGGCAGCCCCCCTCCCAGATGGCACCCTGCAGGCAGTTTCGTCACAGAGAATCGACGCTGATGAAGGTGGTTTTCCAGGCGATTTCCTCGATAACGGAGACCGGTTTGGCCGCGCAGTGATCACGATCGGTGACCTTGATCTTGATGGGGTGCTCGACTTGGTTATTGGTGCTCGGTCAGACGATGATGGGGGTATCGATGCGGGCGCCGTGTACATCGTGTTCATGAACGCAGATATGACAGTGAAATCTACGAGCAAGATATCTGCAACAACAGGTGGGCTTGGTGCGGGTGTGTTGGATGCGGGTGACTTTTTCGGATACTCACTGGCGACTCCTGGTGACCTAAACAACGATGGCATCCAAGATCTGACGGTGGGGGCACCGAACGATGATGACGGGAATGTGAACTCGGGTGCGCTCTACAACCTGTTTCTTGAACGGACGGGTGCTGTGCAGGGCTTTCAAAAGATTAGCAATACCTCAGGGAATCTGACGGCTGGGAATCAGGGGGCGCCGCTCGACGCGGGAGACAACTTTGGGCAATCAGCAGGAGCGATTGGGGACTACAACAATGACGGTTTCCTTGATGTCGCAATCGGTGCTCCGGGTGCCATCGGAGGTGGGAACGACCCGGGAGCCGTGTGGTTGCTATCGGTGGAGGAAGATGGAGTGGTCGCATCCGCCACACAAATCGATGCCTCGGAGCTGCCAGCAGGCACGCTGCGTAATGGGGATGGGTTTGGCGGCCGAAGTGTCGCAAACATTGGCGACTTGGACGGCGATGGTCGGGACGAACTGGCTGTTGGGGCGTACCTTGACGATGATGGGGGGAGCGATCGTGGCGCTTTCTACACACTGTTTTTCAATGATGATCTAACGGTTCGTGATGTGCAAAAGGTCTCTTCATTGGAAGGCGGGCTCGAGGCGGAGATCTCCGATGGTGACTTGTTTGGCATGACGGTCGCGCCGTTGGGTGACATTGATGGCGACGGCATCCCAGATATCGCGGTCGGTAGCAATCGCGATGACGACGGCGGTACAGACCGCGGAGCGCTGTATTTCTTCTTGTTGAACTCGGACGGAACGATCAAGGCTGAATCGAAAGTCAGCTCCACCGATCTATTCGGATTTGACGCGGTGGACCTCGATGACGGCGGCAGATTCGGGCGAGCATTGGGGTTTGTGGGTGATCTGATTGGTGACTGTTCGCAGGTGTTGGCTGTCGGTGGTGGTGCAGGTGCGGGTACCAATGGCGGCGCAGTCTGGCTGCTGAAGTACGAAGTTGCGAATGCTGGTTTTCAAACCTGTGAATGCCCGGCCGACCTCAACGGAGACAATCAGTTGAATGTGTTCGACGTATTTACATACATCGACGCTTACAACGCCGGCGATCAGGCTGCAGACCTTGACGGTGTGCCGGGCCTCAACATCTTTGATGTTTTCGAGTTCTTAAGTTTGTTCGATGCCGGATGCCCTTGATCTAGAATGAGGCATTGGTTCTAGCCTGGTGCGGGTCACTCATTGTGATGATTGCCGCTATCTCGGGGCAAACGATCCTTTCCCATCTTGTAGCAAATCGAACAGGGGCCAGACGGCGCAGAAGTCGTCGCCGGGACCGAACGGGCTGTGTGCGATTCGTACGATGCTGCCGTCGTTGTTTTTGTGAAACGATGACACGCCTGGGAATGTTCTGCCGTCTTGGTTTGCGTATCCCATCGCAGTGGTGAACCCGGAGTTTGCTCCGCTGACGCATGGAAAGTTCCAGCCGCGTTCTTTGGCGTACTTCGCGGTGTCGTCTGGCCCGTCGTTACTGCAGAGGACGAACGCGCATCGTCGTTTGATGTGCTCGATGTATCCGCGGAATCCGTCGGCCCAGAGCGTGCAGTAGCTGCAGCCCTTGCCCATGTTGTGGATGATGAGGAGGTCGTCGTGATCTTCGAATAGCTCGCTGAGTTGGACGGTTTGGCCATCGGTACGAGTCAAGATCCAGTCTTCGACTAGCTCTGGGCCGGTGGATTTAAGGGCGGCGAGCAGCTGGGCCTTTGCTTTGAGTACTGCTTCGTATGCGGTGCGGACTTCGGTGGTGGTCACGATCAGTTCTCCGGTGTTGATAGATCGAGTATCGCGGAAACGGATGTGAGATGCCACGCATCTGCAAACGGCGATCGGCGGGTTGGATGTGGCTGCGGAAGCTGCTGGGGCTTCTTTCGTGAACTTTCGCGACATGCTGGGTTCAGAAACTGCGTAACAGTTACAAAATTTGTCTGAGTTCGGTCGTCTGTAGGGGGCGCGGGCGATCAGATCGGCTAGCTTTGTGGCCATGCTTTCTTCACTTTCACGCGGGGCCCAGATCATCATCGCGTTGTCGGTGCTGTCCACGGTTGCGATCCTCTGGCCGAGATCTGGCGTGGATGAAGCGCCGTTCAGGATGTGGCTGTTTGCTCGACCGCACGCGGACATGTATCAGCCGATCATCGAGGAATGGAACGACTCGCAAGAGACGCAGGTCGGGATGGACTTGCTTAGCTTGGCGGCGATGGAACACCGGATGCTGGCTGCGTTCTTTGCCGGGATCGAGACCGCCGATGTGATCGAGGTCGAGCGATCTATCGCGGGGCGGGTGTTCACGGGTCCGGTGGAGTCGATCGGCTTTTTAGATTTAACAGACCGCCTCGACTCAGAGGGATTGTTGGAGCGGATCAATCCGCCGTCGATGGCGCCTTGGACTTCGCGTGGGCGCGTGTTTGGTTTGCCCCACGATGTGCACCCGGTCATGCTTGGATATCGCGCAGATCTGGTGCAGGAAGCCGGCGTGGATGTTGAGTCGATCGAGACTTGGGACGACTTTGCGAATGTCATGCGTCCGATGGTGATCGATGACAACGGTGACGGCACGCCTGATAGGTTCCCACTGGCGTTCTGGCCGAGTGATCTGGACAAGCTTGAGCTGTTGATGCTGCAAGGCGATGCGACGTTCTTTGATGATACGGGTGCGCCGGTTCTCAACTCCGAAGTCAACGCCCGTTTGCTCGCCAAGCTGGTGTCTTGGTGTGCCGGACCCGATCGGATAGCAGCCGAGGTGCCTGACTTCAGTGCATCCGGAAATGCGATGAAAGTGCGTGGATACGCGGCATGCTATTTCATGCCCGACTGGATGTGCGATGTGTGGGCGCGTGAGTTGCCGGATCTTGAAGGTTCGGTGCGTCTGATGCCGCTGCCCGCATGGAGACAGGGCGGGCGGCGAACCAGCGTATGGGGTGGGACAATGCTTGCGATTCCGAAAACGGCTCCGGATATCGAGGCTTCTTGGACGTTTGCCAAGCATCTCTATGTATCGCGGGATCTCGCACAAGAGCTTTACTCGGTGGGCGGCATCATCACCCCGATCACCAGCTATTGGGACGATCCGATCTTTGACGAACCATCACCATACTTCAGTGGCCAGGCGAAAGGCCGGATGTATATAGATCTTGCGCCGTCGGTTCCGGTGCGTGCGTCATCACCTTTCTCGCGGCGTGCGCTCGAGCAGATCGGCGATGCAGGGCTGAAGCTGCTCGATTTCGCAAACGAAGAAGAGATGTACGACCCGATGGCACTTGAAGAGAGATCGCTCGAACTGCTCAATCAAGCGCAGGAGAATCTCGAGCGTCAGATGGAACGGACCGCCGTGTTCCGTGAGGAAGCGGGTGCGACCGAATGACTGGATTCCGTACGAAGCTCGCACCGTATCTGCTGCTCTCGCCCTTCTTGGCGGTGTTTGTGGTATTTATGGCCTATCCATTGTTTCGTTCTGGTTTTCTCGCAACCGAGCGATCGTTCGGGCCCGGGTATAGCGAGTCGGTTGGGTTCGAGAACTTCCGTCTGCTCTTCGCCGACCCGTTGTTCTGGAAGGCGGCGCGCAACACGGCGTTGTTCACGCTCGGTTCGGTGTTTTTGCAGCTTCCGTTGTCGCTGTTGCTTGCATTGATTCTCAATAAAGAGGGACTGCGCGGGCGCAGTTTGTATCGCTTGGTGTTCTTTTCGCCACAGCTGGTCGGGCTTGTGTTTTCAGCGATGCTGGCGTCACTGATTTTCGAGAAGCAGACCGGGATGGTCAATCGGATTCTGAACATGATGTTTGGGTTCAGTCTTGATTATCCGTGGATGCAGAAGTCGATCATGCTGATGCTGGTGATCACCGCGATCTGGATGTACGTCGGCTTCAACATGGTGTACTTCCTGGCTGCGTTGCAGAACGTAAACAAGTCGGTCGTCGAAGCGGCGCGGATCGATGGTGCGAATCCATTGCAGCAGTTCTGGCATGTGACCATTCCAGCGATTCGTCCGGTGGGGACGTTCGTGGTGCTTCTCTCGATCATTGGTAGTGTGCAGTTGTTTGAGCTTCCGTTCGTGATCTTTGGGCAGGGTGCCTTTGGTGGGGGCGGGCCTGACAACGGTGCGCTTACGCTGGTGATGTACCTCTATCAGCAAGCGTTCCAAGCTGGCGATCTCGGGTATGCGAGCGCTATCGGATGGGTCATCGCGTTCGTGTTGGTCCTGTTCGGTCTCGCGCAGATGGTCATCAATCGGGAGGACCCGGCGTGAGTGAATCTACGACGAAAAGCAAAGCATTCGGTGTGCTGACGCATGCGATCTTGATCCCGATTGCCGTGATTGTGCTCATCCCGTTGATTTGGATGGTTGCGAAGTCTGTGACCGCAACGGCGGACTCTGGCGAATCGCTGTTCCTGCCGAAGGGTGATGGGTTTCTCGGTGTCGCGTGGGATCGGTTGACGCTCGAGAACTTCCAGAATCTGTTCGGTAAAGCCGGCCTCGGACGTGCGATTGTGAACTCGCTTTTTGTGTCGTCGGTGAGCGCTGTGTTTTCGACGTTGATTTGTGCGGCTGCGGGCTACACATTGGCGCGTCATCAGTTTCGAGGTCGGAACGCCATCACGCTGATCGTGATCGGTGCGTTGGTAATCCCGCCGCCTTTGCTCTTGGCGCCGACCTACGAACTGCTGCACAACTTGTCATTGCTTGATACTTGGATGGGATTGCTGCTTCCAGGCATCGCGCCGGCGTTTGGTGTGTTCTTGTTCCGCCAGGCAACGCTGCAATCGGTGCCGGCCGAGATGCTCGAAGCGGCGCGCATCGATGCCTGCGGCGAGATCAAAGCGTTCTTCCTGATCGTGCTGCCCATGCTCCGCCCGATGGTGGGGGCATTCATGCTGATCGTGTTCTTGTCATGGTGGAACAACTTCATTGCACCGCAGGTGATCTTGCAAGACCCAGACAAGTTCCCGCTTGCGGTCGCGATCGCGCAGCTCAAGGGCGTGTACTACAACGACTATGGGCTGCAGATGGCAGCGACTCTGGTGTCGGTGCTGCCTGTCATGCTGCTGTTCCTGATGCTGCAGCGGGACTTCATTGCCGGGCTGACATCGGGTGCTGTGAAGGGCTGATCGGGTTCGAAAGCCCTGGGGGGCTTAAATACCCTGATCAATTCCGAACATTGTGCTCGACAGTTGTTTGGGCTTTGGTATGATCCGGGCATGATCGCCAAGATCCGCTCGTTTCTGCTGCACGGTATTGATGCCCTCGCGTGCGAGGTCGAGATCGATATCGACGACACCCAGATCGACCGGGAGACCGTGGTGGGGCTCCCGGATGCGGCGGTCCGCGAATCGATCGAGCGTGTACGGGCGGCGATGGGCAACTCTGGGTATCCGCAGGCCCGGGGTCGTGTACTCATCAATCTCGCGCCCGCTGATGTTCGTAAAGAAGGTCCGATGTATGACCTGCCCTTTGCAGTAGGGCTGTTGGTTGCGCAGAACGCGGTGCCGCCCGGGGGATTGGACCCTCGCAAAGTGTTATTCGCGGGGGAGTTGGCGCTCGATGGCCGTGTGCGTCCGATCCGCGGCGCGCTTGCAGCGGCTGATTTGGCCCGGTCCATGGGCTTGGAAGCGATCGTCTTACCCAGCGAGAACGCTGGTGAGGCAGCGGTGGTGCCGGGAATCTCTGTATTCGGCGTGAGCACATTGGCCGAGGTGGTGGGGCTGTTGTCGGGTGCGATCGAAGCAGAGCCGACGCCGCCGGTAGATATCGATGGGATGCTGGCCGAGACCCCGCCGAGTGTGGATTTTTCTGAGGTGAAAGGGCAGGAGTCCGTCAAGCGTGCGTTGGTGATCGCAGCGGCGGGTCAGCACAATCTGCTGATGCTCGGGCCGGCGGGCACAGGGAAAACGATGATGGCGAAGGCGTTGCCTGGGATCTTGCCGTCGTTGACGCCAAGCGAGGCGATCGATGTCACCCGGATCTATTCGGCGGCGGGGCAGTTGGACAAAAGCAAGGGGTTGGTATCATCGCGTCCTGTTCGAACGCCGCACCACACAGCAAGTTCGCCGGCGATCGTCGGTGGAGGCATGGTGCCGCGTGCAGGCGAGATATCCTTAGCCCATCACGGCGTTTTGTTTCTCGATGAACTCGCCGAGTTCCCCCGCGGCGTGCTCGAAACACTGCGTCAGCCGCTCGAAGATCATGTGGTAACGATTGCCCGGGCACACGGCACGGTGAAGTTTCCGGCATCGTTCATGCTTGTTGCCGCGATGAACCCGACGCCCCGTGGCGATGTCGCGCCGGGTGAAGTTGGGCGTCGAGAAATGGAACGGTACCTCTCTAAGTTGTCCGGTCCGCTGCTTGATCGGATAGATATCCATGTTGAAGCGCCGGCGGTACCATTTTCCGAGTTAGGCTCAAAGAAGCCGGGCACCAGCACGGCCGAGCTTCGGGAACGCGTCATGAAAGCCCGAGATCACGCCAAAGAGCGTCAGGGCGATACGCCCAACGCTCGGCTGCGGGGTAAAGACCTTGATCGATTGGTCGAGCTCAAGCCCGCTGCGCGGACACTGCTTGAGCAAGCGTTGAGCCAGCTTGGTTTGAGCGCGCGAGCATATGACAAGGTGCGGCGGACAGCACGCACGATCGCAGATATCGAGGCGGCCGACGAGGTTCGTCCTGAGCACATCGCCGAAGCGGTGCAATATCGCTTGTTAGATCGCCGGGTTTGACATTTTTTCGGTTAGAATCGGCTCGTGAACGAGCAAGACCGACTGGTGGGATACCTCAATGGGCGTGATGTTGACTGTCCTTCATGCGGATACAACCTTCGCGGCTTGAAATCGAGTGCTTGCCCAGAGTGCGATGAACACTTGACGGTTCGGGCGATTCGGTATCAGAAGGAGGATCCCAAGACGCCGAGTTTCATTGTTGGAGCGGTGGGCTTTGTTCCCGCAGCGGTATTGCTCCTGGTCATCTGGTTCGATGCGCTGAACTGGCCTGACTTTTTCAAAAGGGGTGATCCGCCTCGGTTGGAAGATCTCAAGCTCGTGATGATGATCCTGCTGCCGATCGATGTGGTGGGAGGCTTTTGGAAGTGGTTTGACTGGGCGGAAGAAATGACGTTGAGGCCGGCGGGTTTCCGATGGGGTTGGGCAGCGGCGTGTTGGTTGGGCTTGCCGCTCGCGTTGATCGCGGGTCGGATTATGAATCGATGGTGAGTTGTTGGGAGGTTCGTTCGCGGGCATGTTGTTCAGAAATGGGCTAGGCTCAGACTCAATCCTCTTCTGGAGTCTGATCGATGCTCATGATGATTCGATGTGCCACAGCGAGCGTGGCGTTCCTGGTCCTTTCTGCTTGTTCAACCGCACCTGGTTCGAGTGGTGAGTCTGGTGTTGCGGTGCAGGATGGTTCGAAGATTGGTGCGGTGGACGAAAGCTTCCGCCGCCCCGGGCGACAGGCAACAGGCAGCATCTTTGAAGCGCTCGATCTGCCGACACCCAATGATCAGCGATTGGGGTCAGGTGCGCCGGGCCCGGATTATTGGCAGCAGCAAGCGGACTATTCGATCGACGCCCGGCTCGATGCTGAGAACCGATCGATATCGGCCCGAGTTCAGATTGAATATTACAACAACTCGCCGCATGATCTAGATTATATCTGGATGCAGCTTGAGCAGAACTTGTTTCGGTCCGATTCGATCGGCACGCAGCAGCGTACGCCGGGATCGGTCATGAAGATGCTCGAAGCAGAGTTTGATGGTGGGTACACGATCAGCAACTTGCGAAGCGAAGGATTTGCCGGTCAGCAGTTGGCAATCTCGGCGTACGACACGCTTGCGCGGGTTGAGTTGCCGCAGCCGATTCGGGCGGGTTCGAGGTTTGTGTTTTCATTCGACTTTGAGTTCACGATCCCGCCGCACTTGCGTCGTATGGGCAGTGAAGATGTCGAACAGGGTCGTATCTTTGAGCTTGCGCAGTGGTTCCCGCACATTTGCAACTACGACGACGTGAATGGATGGAACACTAAGCCGTATTTGGGAAGCGGTGAGTTTTATACCAACTTCGGTTCGTATGACGTCCGGTTGACCGTGCCGTCGACGCACATCGTAAGCGCGACTGGCGTACTTCAGAATCCAAGTGAAGTGCTCACAGCAAAGCAACGGGGTTTGCTTGATCGCGCCCTTGCGTCGGATGAGCCAGTTCGGATTGTCTCCGAGTCAGAAGTCGGAACGTCCGGAGTTCGGCCGCAGAACGACGGGATGATGACTTGGCATTACAAAGCCAACAACGTCCGGACGTTTGCATGGGCCTCAAGCGATGCATTCATCTGGGACGCGGTCGGAGCGGATGTCACGGATCTTGACGGAACGCGGCGGAGGGTAATGGTTCAGTCGCTATATCCGAAGGAAGCGGTCGTTTGGGACATGGGCCACGAGGGTGGCGGCGCAACCCGGGCTGGGAAGCACTCGATCGAGTTTTACTCCGAGTTTTTATGGCCTTATCCCTATCCGATTATGTCGAACATTAACGGCCCGGAAGGTGGTATGGAGTATCCCATGATCATCTTCTGTGGTTCTCGCGACAATGTCCGTGGGATGGTTGGCGTGACTGATCATGAAGTTGGGCACACTTGGTTTCCGATGATTCTCAATAGTGATGAGCGTCGATACATGTGGCAGGATGAGGGATTCAATACGTTCATCAATATTTACTCAATCGCGGCGTACAACGATGAGGAAGTGAACGTTGAGCGTCACCTGAATCAAGCGATGGAGATCGCAGCGGCTGCGCACAGTCAACCGATCGCAACACAACCGGACCGGCACTGGTCACGTTGGGTTGGCGGTTTGAACTATCGCAAGACGGGGCTGGGTTTGTACCTGCTTCGCGAAAAAATCCTGGGTAAGGAGCGGTTTGACACCGCGTTTGGTGACTATGTGCGCCGCTGGGCATTCAAGCACCCGCAGCCGAGTGATTTCTTTCGAACGATGGAAGACGCTGCGGGCGTTGACCTCGCATGGTTTTGGCGTGGATGGTTCCTTGAATCGGCACAGCTCGATCAGTCTATTGCCGGCGTGAACAATCGCGGTGATGATGCGATTGTGGTGCTTGACAATCGAGGGCGCATGGTGATGCCTGTGTTCTTGCGAATCGAGTACAAAGATGGAACGAGTGAAGACGTTGATCTCCCCGTGGAGATCTGGAACACGACCGATCGCTGGCAAGCACGAATCGATACTGGCGGGCGTTCGATTCGGTCGGTCGAGATCGACGCGGAAGGATTCTTGCCTGACATGAACCGCTCGAACAATCGATGGCGTTGAGAGGCAGCTTGTTAAGTAGATAAAGAAAGACCCAGGCAGCCTGCCTGGGTCTTTCTTTGTCGTTTATTGTTTAGTCTTTTTACATCAACCAGAAGACGATCCACGCGACGGCAGCAGCTTGGAACGCGGCGACGAGGTCATCGAGAAGGATGCCCCAGCCGCCGGGGATCTTTTGCATGCCCCATGCGGGGGGCAGCTTTGCGATGTCGAATGCCCGGAAGAGAACAAATGCACCGGCCAAAGTGGTGAACACAAAGAAAAGTTCGTTGCCGAACAGCGCCGGCGGCATGAGCAGCAGAGTGAGGGCCATCCCGGCGGTTTCGTCGGCAACGACCGGGGATGGGTCTTTGCCCCACAAGGCTTCGGCGCCGTCGGCAGCAACGATGCAAATCGCGGAGAAGGCGATCGCCATCGCGAGCATCACGAGGGCGTGGATCCACCAGAGTTCTGACGCAGGCCCGACGCCGGCGATGATCAATACTGCGGAAATGACCACGGGCGGGAGCGAGCCCCATGTGCCTGATGCGGGTCTCATGTGCCCGAGGCCGCCGGTGGTTAGCACGAGTTGATAGGTCGCATCTGGTCTGTTCATGGCTCGGGCTCGCAGGAGTTGGTCGGTAAGTCTTTGCAGAACAGAAGGTAACCGTTATCGTCGGCCTTTGCCCTGCCCGCCTTTGTCGCGTTTCTTGGCTTTGGACTTTGGGCTTGGGACGGCGGTGGGTTTGCGTCCTTTTTGAGGGCCGAATGCTTGGATGAGCTTTCGCTGTTGTTCGAGGGTGTGCTGCATGGCGCGTCCGATGTAAGGGAATGCCGATACAACAGTTACGATCGTGGTCGCCCATGCCAAGATCACGAGGAATGTTCGGGCGTTGGTGTCCGGGGCGGGGTTCCCAAAGGCGACGATCAGGAGAATGAGCGGGACGGCAATAGACTGCAGGATCATCTTGCCCTTGCCCGACCAGCCTGCGGAGAAGTCGACGCCCTCGGACTCGTAGGCTCCGCGGATGGAGGTCACGAGGAGTTCGCGGGCGACCATGATCACGGCCATCCATCCTGAGATTGCTGAAACCTGGATTCTCCCGACGCCTTCTGCCACCGAGGTGAAGCCCGGACCGGCGAGCATGATGAACGCTCCGAGGATCAGAAGCTTGTCCGCGAACGGGTCCATGATTCGCCCGAACTTGCTTTCAGCATTCCACTTACGGGCGAGGTGCCCATCGAGTGCATCGGTCAGTGCGGCGATGATGAACAAGGCGGTGGCCGAGACCAGCACCGCGGTCGACGCATGGGTGAGATCGCCCAAACGGTCAACTCCGGTGGGGTCGACGCGGAGCGACCGGGTGGTCACCGAGGCGAGGAGCCAGACAAAGATCGCGGCGAGCACCACGCGGGCGAGCGTGAGCAGGTTCGGGATCTGAAGCCTGCGGCTTGGTGGAGCGGCTTGGAGAACGGGGCGGGCTTGCATCCGCATTTCATGCTGTTTCATCGCGGCGATGGTAGGTCGTCGTTGGTGTTGAGAGGGGGCCAAGTTTGATGCGTGATGGAGAAGGAGAAACGCGTCGGAGCGTGCTGGTTGGTGGACGCTCACCGCGGATGGCACTATCGTGGGTACTTCTCTCTCGGGGCCATCTACGCCGTGTTGCGTGGTGTCTTCGGGGTGGCACCCGGGTCGCTAGTCACGATCTGTTCCCGGTTGCTTTGATCATGCACGGAACACTGACTGTGGAAACCCGACTGTGGAAACACTGATCAGCCCGATTATCCTCTATACGTTCTGTGTGCTCGGTGCGGCCGGCTTTGCGCTGGCGCTCCCGAGGCGCGGTTCAAAGCTTGTCCCGCTGGGCATGATCTTGCTTGGCAGCGCATTCAGCATGGCAGCGGTGTCTGCGATCTGGCGTGCCGAGCGGTTCGCAGACACCCATATCAATGGGGGCGGCGGGCCCGGTCTGTTCTTTTATCTGTTTGCCGCGATTGCGCTGGGTGCCGCGATCCGTGTGATCACCCATCCGCGTCCGGTGTATTCGGCGTTGTATTTTATCATGACGATCATCGCGTCTTGCGGCATGTATGTGCTGCTCGGGGCTGAGTTCGTTGCGTTTGCGTTGGTCATCATCTACGCGGGCGCCATCCTGATTACCTATCTGTTCGTGATCATGCTTGCGACGCAAGCTCCCACGGACGGCGACGAGGGCATGCTCGATGACACCGATGCGGTGGCGCGGGAGCCAATCGTCGGCTCGATCGTCGGGTTTGTGCTCATGGCGTTGATCTCGGTGATGCTGCTTGGCGGGATTGACTCGGGCAAGCCTGGCTCGATTAAAGCTGGCGCGTCTGACTTTGAACCCGATGCAGTGCTCGCGAATCTCCCGGTGAAAGTCGACAAGGTGCTGCGGCGTGCGGACCTGATGGCAGGCGACGAGCGGGTGTTGCGGACCGACGACGGCAAGGGCGTGTTGGATGCTTCGGCTCGCACGATCACGATTGAGAACATCGAGCTTGGCACCACCCGAGTCCTGGGTGCTGACAGCTGGCCTGATGAGCTGGCTGCGGGCAACTTGGATCGGTTGGGTTGGAACCTGCTGCACGACCATCCGATGACGATTGAGATTGCCGGCGTGATCTTGCTGATGGCCATGCTCGGTGCGACCGTGTTGGCCCGCAAGCATGTGGAACTCGAAGAGTCGCTGAAGGCAGAGCAAGCAAAGCGGCTCAGCGGTGCCCAGCCTCGCGCACCGATCGGGGGCGCTTCGTGAATGAATCGATGACTTTGGCTGTGAGTGAGTACGCGTTGCCGGCATCGGTGCTGGGTCCGTACTTGTTCGTGTCTGCTGCGATGTTTGTGATCGGGCTGATCGGGTTTCTGACCCGCAAGAACCTGATCATTATGTTCCTCTGTACCGAGTTGATGTTCCAAGCGGCCGGGCTTGCCCTGATCGCGTTTGGTCGGCATCACCTCGGTGAAGATGGGCAGACGTTTGTGATCTTTGTGCTTTGTGTCGCGGCTGCCGAGGCGGCGATGGCGCTGGCATTGGTCGTCCTGCTCTTCCGTCGGCGCGAGACGCTGTCGGCTGAAGCATGGAAGGAGCTGAACGGGTGATCGCCCAAATGCTTTCAGGAACCTTCCTTCCTTCGCTCCTTGCGATGGCGCCCGGCGCTGACGCCGGTGGTGTTGCGCATTCAGCCGAGATCGGTCATGGGCCCAAGTGGGTGCTGTTGATCCCGTTCCTCGCGTTGCTGGGTGCCTGCCTGAACGGTGTGTACGCCGCGATGGGCAACAAGACCAAGCTGCCAGCGTGGACCACGGTCGCATTGCTCGCGGTATCGTTCTTTACGACGGTTGCCATGGCGATGGGATTTGACGGTAATGCGTACACCGTAAAAGCCTTCGACTGGATCCAAGTCCACGGCGACTCAGCGAGCTTTGTCGCGAACTTCTCGTTCTACATCGACACGCTGACGATCTATTGGATGTTGTTTGTGACCGGGCTTGCGACGCTGATCGCGTTGTATGCCAGCGAGTACATGAGTCACGATGTGGGCGTGAGCTATTGCCGCTTTTTCGCAGCGTTTGGCTTGTTCGTCTTCTCGATGGCATGCTTGGTGATGGGCGATAACCTCGTCATGCTCTATCTGGGCTGGGAGGGCGTGGGTCTGTGTTCATATCTGCTGATTGGGTACTTTTACAAGAAGCCCGCAGCGGTCGCAGCAGCGAAGAAGGCGTTCATCGTCAACCGCGTTGGTGACCTCGGGCTGGCGCTTGGGCTGTATCTGGCGTATGTCCACTTCGGGACCGTCGAGTACGCGGTGCTGTTCAGCGACGAGAAGTTGCTCGGGTATCTCGAAGCGGCCAAGGTTGGTGCGTTCGATCAGATCCCGGCGATGGCGCAATGGATCGCTTTGCTCTTGATGGTTGGTGCGTTCGGTAAGTCGGCCCAGTTCCCGCTCTATGTTTGGTTGCCCGACGCGATGGAAGGCCCGACTCCGGTGTCGGCGCTGATTCACGCGGCGACGATGGTTACGGCTGGCGTGTACCTGATCGCTCGGTTCTACCCGGTGTTCCTGATCTCCGAGCACGCGCTCCCGATCGTGGCGTGGGTGGGGACGATCACGGCGTTGCTAGCGGCGACGATCGGGATGGCGCAGTTCGATATCAAGCGGATCATGGCCTATTCGACTGTGTCGCAGTTGGGCTACATGTTTGCCGGGCTCGGTGTGCTGACACCCACGGGCGGCGCATACCACGTGCTGACGCATGCGTTCTTTAAGGCGTTGTTGTTCCTGTGCTGCGGTGCGGTGATGCACGGCTTTGCGGGGCAGTTGGATCTTCGCAAGCTGTCTGGGATTCGGCGTGTTCCTGGCTGGGGCTTCGTAACGGCTGGGATGCTGGTCGGGTGTTTGAATCTGGCGGGCGTGCCGCTGACGGCTGGATACTTCAGCAAGGACACGATTTTGGCGGAGGCGTTTGTCACGCCGGGTGCATCGATGATCGGTTGGATTCTGCTGCTAACGGCGGGCATGACGGCGTACTACACGTTCCGCGTGTTCTTCCGTGTGTTCGTCGGCCCGACCGAGTACCACCCGGGCGATGAGCATCACGATCATGATGACCATGACGAGCACGCTGGTCATGCCCACGGCGAGGAGCACCATCACGACGCGGGGCAGCATGGCGATCATCACGGCGACGGGTTCCACCCGCACGCGCCGGGCTGGGCGATTAACACAGTGCTGGTGGTGTTGACCGTCGCGTCGATTGCGGCCAGCGGTTTGTATTTCGTGGGCGGCGACAAGGTGCATGGACAGAAGACCAAGCACTATGCGGACACGATGGTGTCATCGTCCACCGCGGGATATCACTCGCCGTATTCGGAGCACGCGTTCCACGCGGGCGATCACGGCGATGACTACGGCGGCGATGACCATGGCGGCGATCACTCGGATGATTATGCAGATCACGCCGACTCGCACGCGGTGGTGGCTGGTGTTGGTCCTCGCGGGACGATTACCAAGCCACTATTGCTGTTTGGAAAAGATCCCCACAAGGTGATGTATTACGTCTCGGGCGTTGTCGGTGCTATCGGGATTGTGCTCGCGTGGTTCTTCCACTACGCGGGTCGCAAGACCGCTGCTGAGTGCCGGATGGACGGGGTGGCCAGGCTGTTTGGGCCGATCCCGCGATGGGCAGAGAACAAGTGGTACGTCGACGAGTTCTATAACGCGGTGATCCGTGTGCCATTGCGGGTGGCGAGTCACTTGATGCACTGGTTTGACAAGCTTGTCATCGATGGTTTGGTGAATCTGGTTGGCATGGCGCCGCGTGTCTTTGGCTGGTTTGTGCGGCCGTCACAATCGGGTGTGCTTCAGGGATATGCGATGGGAATGGTCGGAGGCGTGGCAGTGCTGCTCGTCGTGATCCTCATTGTTGTCCGGTTTGGGGGTGTCTCTTGAACCCGATCTGGCTCATCCTGATGGTGCTCGTTCCGATCGCAGGGGCGTTGCTCGTTGCGTTTGGAAAGGCCAAGAATGCCTACCGCGATGCCCTGTTTGCGTCGTTTGCATCGGTCGTGCCTGGTGTGGTTGCGTTGACCGAGTTTGATTTTTCGAACGCTGGCACGTTTCAGGGGCTTTGGTCCATGCAGTGGCTTGAGCCGCTGGGGCTGGAGCTTTCGATCGGCGTGGATTCAGTCGCTCTGTTGCTGATTCTGTTGAGTGTGCTTCTGGGCCCGATCTGTGTGCTTGCCAGTAAGACTGCGATCACCGAGAACCGCAACCTGTATTACTCGTGGTTGCTCGTTTTGCAAGCAGCGATGGTTGGCGTGTTTGCGTCGCGCGATCTTCTGCTGTTCTACATCTGCTTCGAGTTCACCTTGCTGCCGATGTTCATCCTGATTCGGATGTTCGGCTCGACCAATCGTGTCGCGGCGAGTACCAAGTTCTTCCTCTACACGTTTACGGGTTCGCTCGTTACGCTGGCGGGGCTTGTCTATGTCGTCAAGTTTGCGGCAGAGCGAAATGGCGAATGGTCGCTGAGCATGGATACCTTGACCACGGCTGCGGCGTTCATGTCGCCCACTGAGCAGGCGTTGGTGCTGGCTGCCATGCTTGCCGGCTTTGCGGTGAAGGTTCCCTTGTTCCCGGTGCATACTTGGTTGCCACTGGCGCACACCGAGGCTCCGACAGCGGGTTCGGTCATCCTGGCGGGCGTGTTGCTCAAGCTTGGCACGTACGGCATCTACCGGTTTGCCATTCCAATGACGCCGGTGGCGTTTGTTGAATACGCACCGATGATCGCGGTGCTGTCTGTGATCGGGATCATTTATGCAGGTTTGATCTGCTGGGTACAAGACGACATCAAGAAGTTGGTGGCGTATTCCTCGGTGAGTCACCTGGGGTTCTGTGTGCTTGGGCTGACGGCTGTCAATGCAACGGGGTTGTCTGGGTCGGTGCTCTACATGCTCAGCCACGGTTTCTCGACCGGCGGGTTGTTCCTGATGATCGGATATATGTATGAGCGTTATCACACCCGCGACATGCGTCGTGTGGGTGGGCTTGCGAGCAAGATGCCGATTTGGGCAACGTTCATGGTCTTCTTCGCGATGGCTTCGGTTGGCTTGCCCGGTCTCAATGGTTTCCCGAGTGAACTGCTTTGCTTGATCGCGGCGTTCCAGGCGGATGCGGGTTGGGTCGCAGCTGGAGAGCCCGGTGCTGCAGGCGTAACACTTGGTCCGTGGTACGCGATCTTTGCCGGCACGGGAATGGTCATCGCTGCGATGTACTTGTTGATCATGGTGGGGCGGATTTGCTTTGGCCCGTTGACCGAGCCTGATGGGCATCATGCTCATGAGGAACTGCCGAGTGACCTTTGTGTTCGCGAGATCATCACGTTGTTGCCCCTTGTGGCGGGATGCCTGATCTTTGGGCTTTTTCCGGGGTTGCTGCTGAACTCAATCCAAGAGCCGGTCAATCAGACGGTCCGTTTGGTAGAGAACGCTCAGGAACTCGCCGGGCCCAATAGCCGAGGTGGTTCGGAGTCGGGTTACTTGATGATTATGGACGAGGACGGCTCGGAAGGGGCAAACCCGTGAGCGAGAAACTCGCACTCATTTGGCCGGAGTTGATCCTGTTTGCAACGACTTGTGTCGTGATGCTCACGGGCCAATGGCCAGTCGCCGCGATTCGCCGGTTGACGCCCTGGTTGGTTGCCGTCGGACTGATGGGCGCCGGTGGTGTCGCGCTCATGGCGCCCGCGGGCGACGGTTTGTTCCCGGGCATGATGGGCTTTTCGAAGCTTCTGACCGCTGGTGTGGGGCTGATGATTCTGCCGTTGTTGATTGGCACGGTCGATCGCAAGATCGAAGCGCAAGCCGTGAATGGTGTTGCGTTTCAGCCAATCCGTTCGAACGGTGCCGAGTTCTATGCCTTTTTCTTGTTTAGTCTGACCGGTTTGATGCTGGTGTCCTCGGCGGATGATCTGATCTGGTTGTTCTTGGCGCTCGAGCTGACCAGTCTTCCGACCTACATCATGGTCACGATCTCCACCCAGAACACTCGTTCGCAGGAAGCGGGCATCAAGTACTTCTTCCTGGGCGCACTCGGTGCTGCCGTTTTCCTATACGGTTTCGCGCTGCTCTACGGTGCGGCCGGCACGACGGATATTCCCGAGATCGCAGCCTACTTCCAGGCGAACGGAATCGGTTCGATCGGGATGCTCGGCATTCTGGTCTCTTTGATCGGCGTCGCGTTTAAAGTCGCGGCGGTGCCGATGCACTTCTATACACCGGATGTGTACCAAGGCGCCGCATCTCCGGTGAGTGCGATGCTTGCATTTGTGCCCAAGGCAGCGGGTTTCCTTGCGATTTTTATGATCGTTGGCATGGCGGGTTGGGGCGCGGATGGGCGTCTTCCGGCCGAGATCGATGCCTTGCTTTGGATCATGGCTGCTTTGACGATGACGGTTGGCAATGTTCTGGCACTGCTGCAATCGAGCGTGAAGCGGATGATGGCCTATTCGTCGGTAGCGCATTCGGGCTACATGCTCGTCGGTGTGTTGGCCGGGCCCGGTGGCGCGGACGCGCCGTTTTGGAAGAACGGGCTCGCAGCGGTTCTCTTTTACTTGCTTTGCTACGGCGTGATGAACCTCGGCGTGTTCGGCGTGCTTGCCTCGTTGGAACGTAAGGGCGAAGAAGCCGATGAGATCGATGACATTCGCGGGTTGGTCAAGACGACACCGCACCTTGGATGGGTCATGGTCATCTGCTCGTTGAGCCTGTTGGGATTCCCGCCGCTGCTCGGATTCATCGGTAAAGTCGGATTGTTCACATCCGGAGTGGCGAGCAACAACATTCCGCTGGTGCTGATCCTTGGCATGAACTCGGCAATTGCGGCGTTCTATTACCTGCGGCTCATTGGTGCCGTGTACTTTGAGCCGGCATCGGATACGGGTTTCCGCCCTTCGCCGTACGTATCGCGGCATATCGCTAGTTTGGTTTCGGCAGCCGGGGTCATCGTCTTGCTCTTCGTGGGCAATGGGCTTATCAAGTCTGCTGACAAGGCATCGAAGTTCGATGCGCCGGTTCCACAGATTGCAGCTCCTGAAGCGGGCGAAACAGATCACGGCGATCATGGCTGAGCAGCAAAGAAGGTTCTCCCTCGTCTAGGACCCGGATGTCTGATATTGTGCATTCATGCATGATCTGATGTTGCCGATTCTGACATTCGCTTCCGATACGGCTGCGGTATCCGGGGTGCCCAAAGACGTCGCGTTTTTCTCGGCTGCCGGTGTGATGGCGTTGCTCACGCTGACACTGCTCGAAGTCGTGCTTGGTATCGACAACGTTGTATTCATCGCAATCCTGACCGGACGTTTGCCTGAGGAGCAGCAGGCGAAGGCGCGCACAATCGGGCTGTTGCTTGCGATGTTTATGCGGCTTGTTCTGCTCGGCGCTGCCTATTGGATCATGCAGCTCAACGAACCGTTTGCGACGATCCCGATCGTTGAGATCGATCTATCGGGCAAATCATTGATACTGCTTCTGGGCGGTCTTTTCTTGATCGGCAAGGCCACGCTTGAGATCCATCACATGGTGGAGGACGGGGGGTCTCACAAGGACGACCCGAATGCTCGGCCGGGCCTTAAGAAGAAGGTTGCGACGTTCGGTGGCGTGCTGACCCAGGTCTTGGTGTTGGATCTCGTGTTTTCGATCGACTCGGTGGTGACCGCGGTCGGGATGACGAGCAACTACTGGATCATGGCGACGGCTGTCTGTATCGCGATTGGAGTGATGCTTGTGTTCGCGGGACCGGTGGGCAGATTCGTGAACACGCATCCAACGATGAAGACGTTGGCGTTGGCGTTCTTGATCCTGATTGGGGTGCTGTTGGTGGCTGAGGGTGCCGGTCAGCATCTGCCTCGCGGTTACATCTACTTCGCGATGGCGTTTGCATTGGCGGTCGAGGTTGTGAATATGAAAGCCGGCCACCGATCAAAGGGCTCGTCTGGGTCGAGTCTTTGATCTGATTGGGTAAACTACCCAATCGTTCGCCTGAGGGAAAGTCCTTGCATCCCGAAGCGAAACCGTTGCGTAGGGTGTCGACTATGCCATTGAGTATCCCATTATCCAGTAGTCATTCTCTCCCAGCCGACCTTGATCCGGCGTTGCTCATTCAGGCGTTGGTCTCCGAACCCGCGACCGGGATTTCGATTTGCCGGCTTTCTGGTGAGCTGATCTTTGCCAACGATCAAGCCGCTCGTATTTTCATTGGAGATGAAGCCAAGGGCGATGCTTTCATCGGCCGTTCGATGTGGGATGTTTTTCCCGAAGAATGGATGCGCGAGCGGGTTGAGATTGGATCGAAGCTCGCGGAGACCGGGAAGCCGGTTTTGGTCCGGACGATCTGGTTGGGGTACCAGTTGTTGTCTTGGGTCTATCCGCTCGATTTCGGAACGGAAGACGCCCAAGCGCGGATGATGATCGTTTCTCGCCGATCTCCTATCGATGCCAACACGCCGGTGTGCGTGGATGATTCTGAATCGTTCATCGAGTCAGGCGTGATGCGTTTGGGTGAGTTGGATGTACTCTCGCCGCGTGAGGTCGAAGTGCTCGCGTTGGTTGGGCAGGGACTGTCGATCCGCGAGATCGCGAAGATGCTTTGCCGTTCCGAGAAGACCGTTCAGAACCATCGAGACTCGATCGGTTCAAAGCTCGGTCTTGGGAATCGGGTGAAGGTTGCAGAGATTGCTAAGCGTGCTGCATTAATGCCGCGTGATGCCAAACGTACTCGCGTTTGATTTGATTTGCACTTTGCCGGCATGCGTTTATCCGCTTGCGACTGCTCTCAGGAACGTGTCACCGAATGCTTCAAGTTTCGCTTGCCCGATCCCTTTGATTTCAAGCATTTGTGAGGGGCTTGTAGGCCGGTGGCGTGCAAGCTCTCGCAGCGTCGAGTCAGAAAATACAACGTAAGGCGGAACGTTTCGATCGGTCGCGATCTCTTTGCGGAGTGTGCGCAACGATTCGAACAGTTGTTTATCTTCGATGGAAAGTGGTTCGGCGTTGACGGTTCGATCGCGGCGTCGGCGTTCGGTCTTTGCAGTGCCCGTTCCGGCTGGGCGAGCGAGGGAGATTTCTTCTTCGCCTTTCATCACAGGTACGCCGCGTGGTCCGAACCGGAGTGTCTCGAAATGTCCGTCTACGACTCGATTGAGCGCTTCCGCGGAGACGAGTTGATCGATGTAGGACAGCAGCGCTGGTTTCCGGTGTTCTGCGAGTAGGCCGTGCACGGGGAGCAGATTGTGCCCGGTTGTGCGGAGTCGTTCGGTATCGGCGCCCCGCACAATGTCGGCGATGTGGGTAGCTCCGTACCGCTGATCGGTTCGGGCGACCGCTGAAAGAATGATCTGCGCGACTCGTGTCGAATCAGATACCGATTCGGTTTCTCCGAGACAAACGTCGCAGGCGCCGCAGGTGTGCAGGCCTGCGGGTGGGTTGTAGGCTTGTCCGAAGTGCTCACTGAGCATGCGGTGGCGGCATCCCATCGACGCGACAACTCGGCGCATCTCGCGCACGAGCCCGAGTTGGGACTCTGTTGCATCGTCTCCGGCGCCCATATCGGCGTTGCCCATGCGGATCAGGCGTTCCCATCGGCTGGCGTCGCTGGGGTTGTAAAGAAGCAGGCACTCTGCCGGCTCGCCGTCACGACCGGCACGCCCGGTTTCCTGTTGGTAGGCTTCGACGGACTTGGGCATCGTCGCGTGGACGACGAGGCGAACATTCGAACGGTCGATGCCCATCCCAAACGCGACAGTCGCGACGACTGCATCCAGTGTTTCGTTGGTGAAACGGTGCTCAACATCGCGGCGGGTTTTTTCGTTCAGTCCGGCGTGGTATGCCTCGGCGTTGACGCCTTCGGCACGGAGTTGCTCGGCGAGCTGCTCGGTGTCTTTGCGGCTGAGGCAGTAGACGATGGTTCCGCCGCCGTCGCCCGCCCGTTCATGGCGGCGGACGGCTTCGGCGGTCTGCTCGGCGGCGTCACGTCGAGTGCGGACGCGATAGGTCAGATTCGGGCGATCGAAGATTCCAACCAAGATCTCGGGATCGCGGAGGCCCAGTTGATGGCAGATATCTTCGCGGACGCGAGGCGTGGCGGTCGCGGTGAATGCTTGCATCGCCACGCCTGGTGCAACCTCGCGCAGCTCGGACAGGCGGCAATACTCGGGGCGGAAGTCGTGACCCCATTGGCTGATGCAGTGGGCTTCATCGATCGCGATCGACCCGAGTCGGCCGGCATCAGCAAGGGAAGCAAGGAACGCCTTGAATCCCGGATTGACGGCCCGTTCAGGGGCAACAAAGAGCAGGTTCAGCTCGCCCAGAGTCAGGCGGCGCAAGATGGACTTTGCGTCGTTTACGTCAACGCCAGAATGAATTGCGGCTGCTTCGTATCCATTGAGTTCGAGCCCACGGACCTGGTCTCGCATCAGGGCGATCAGTGGCGACAGCACAATGGTGGCCTTGCCGGTGACAAGCGGGGGGACCTGATAGCAGAGGCTTTTTCCGCCCCCGGTTGGCAGGACGGTGAGGCAATCGCGGGCTTCCAGACCGGCGGCGATCGCGGCCGACTGCATGGGTCGGAGCGAGCCATAACCCCATACCCGTTGGACGGCTTCCTGCACAGAATCGGTGGTCGTGGTCACGCTGTCAGGGTACCCGGATGGCCCACTCGGGACGGCCGATTTATACTGTTTTTTTCGGGGGTCAGCCTATCATCTAGGATCTTTGTTGGGGTCACCTTGGTGCCGATCTGCACCGGTGATCGCTGCGGATTGAAAGGTTGGGTCTTCGCTTGGAAAACCGGAACTTGATCGATGGCTGTTGGGTTCACGCTGATGATGGATCCGTGCTGGCGGTGACCAATCCGGCGACAGATTCAGTTGTTGCTCAGGTGCCGCGGTGCGGCGGTGATGAGACTGACCACGCGATCGATGCGGCAAGCAAAGCCTTTCCTGCATGGCGAGCAAGGACTGCTGGAGAACGTGCAGCGATTCTCGACAAGCTTGCTGGTTTGATGCGGCGTGACAGCGATCGACTCGCGGCACTTATGACGGCTGAGCAGGGCAAGCCGATCGCCGAATCAAAGGGTGAAATCGCATACGCGGCATCGTTCCTTGATTGGTCGGCAGAGGAAGCAAAGCGGATGTATGGCGAGACCATTCCTGCTTCGGCGCCCAACAAACGGATTCTTGTGTTGCGCGAGCCGGTTGGGGTTTGCGGCATCATCACACCTTGGAACTTTCCGAGTGCGATGATCACACGAAAGCTGGGCCCGGCGCTCGCTTCTGGCTGCACGGTGGTGATTAAGCCGGCGGAAGAAACGCCGTTGTCGGCGATTGCGCTGGGTGAACTAGCGATCGAAGCTGGCGTTCCAAATGGTATTGTCAATATCGTGACCGGTGATCCGCGGGAGATTGGCGGTCGGATCATGTCCGATCGTAGGGTCCGCAAGCTTTCGTTCACGGGCTCAACTGAGATCGGGCGTCTTCTGATGAAGCAGGCGTCCGGCAACCTGCTGCGACTCTCGCTCGAGCTCGGCGGGCACGCCCCTTTTATTGTGTTCGACGACGCAGATGTCGATGCCGCGATCAAAGCAGCGGTTGCTTGCAAGTTCCGCAACGCTGGGCAAACTTGCGTATGTGCGAACAGGTTTTACGTGCAATCGGGTGTATATGACGCATTCATGTCTGGATTCGCCGATGCTGTTCGTGAGCTCAAGGTCGGGGTTGGAACAGACAACGGCGTGACGATCGGGCCATTGATCAACGATGATGCGATCGTAAAGGTCGAGCGACAGGTTGCTGATGCCCGTGAGAAGGGTGCGAAGATTTTGGCTGGCGGAGAACGGGCGTCGGTTGATGGCGGAACCGGTCGGTTCTACCAGCCAACGCTCATTGATGGCATGACCGAAGAGATGCTCATCCATGCTGAAGAGACCTTTGGCCCGGTCGCGCCGGTGCGTCGTTTCGAGCATGAGGATGAAGCGATTCGTTGGGCGAACGATTCTGACTATGGACTGGCGGCGTATTTCTTTACAAGCAATGCATCGCGGCTCATTCGTGTCGCAGAGCGGCTGGAGTATGGGATCATCGGCGCAAACGACGGTGGACCTTCCACAGCCCAAGCGCCGTTCGGTGGTATCAAGCAGTCTGGGTTTGGCCGCGAGGGCGGCAAGTATGCCATCGAGGAATACACGCAGCTCAAGTATGTGTCTTGGGGTGTCTGAGCACGGTAAAAACATCGCACGCCAAACGGGCTTTGGTTGGGTGGAGAAGATTGATGTTAAAGTCAGCAGAACTGATCGAGCGGCGCGAGCGCGTGGTATGTCCAGGTGTTGGTCGACTATCGACGCTTACGGCAGAGCGTGCGACCGGGGCGACGCTGACCGACATTGACGGCAAAGAGTACATTGATTTCGCCGGTGGCATTGGCGTGATGAATGTTGGGCATGGTGATCCCGGAGTCGTCGAAGCGATCCGTCAGCAGGCAGGCAAACTTCTGCATACTTGTGTGCATGTTGCAACGTATGAGCCTTATGTCGCCCTTTGTGAGAAGCTTGTAGAGATTCTGCCGCACGGCGATTCAACAAAGGCCATGCTCGTCAACACCGGTGCTGAAGCGGTCGAGAATGCGATCAAGATTGCTCGGCAAGCAACGGGACGTTCTGGCATCATTTGCTTTACCGGTGCGTTCCACGGTCGGACGTTGATGTGTGCAACACTGACGTCAAAAGTGAGCTACAAAGCGAACTGCGGCCCGTTCATGCCCGATGTGTATCGATTGCCCTATCCGAAGCCTGACGCGGGTGAACAGATCACTGAACAGCAGTTGGTTGATCGGGAGCTGTCTCGTTTGCGATCCGCGCTGAAAGACACGGTTGCTCCGGATTCGTTGGCTGCGATGATCATCGAGGTAGTGCAAGGGGAGGGCGGATTCCACGTGGCGCCTAAGGCGTATCTGGAGGGGCTCCGGACTATCTGCGATGAGCACGGTATCGTTTTGATATTCGATGAAGTGCAGGGCGGGTTCGCTCGTACCGGTGCTTGGGCGTCGTACGATCATTTCGGAGTGATACCGGATTTGTCGCCTTGGGCAAAGTCGATGGGTGGCGGTATGCCGATTTCTTGCGTCATCGGCAAAGCTTCGGTCATGGATCGCGTCACACCCGGAACACTTGGTGGTACCTATGGCGGGAATCCCGTTGCGTGTGCAGCGGCGATCGCAACGATCGAATCCATGGAGCGGTTGGAGCTGAATGGCCGAGCGCGTTCGATCGGGGCTGCGATTCGAGAACGCTTTGAACAAATCGCGAGTCAAACGGTTGAAGTAACCGATGTTCGGGGGCTCGGTGCGATGATGGCGATCGAGTTTGGTGAGGGTGGTGATCCGACAAGGCCCGCTGGGGCGATGGTCAAATCGATTGTGAACTCTTGCCTTCAGCGGGGTTTGATTTTGCTCCCCGCGGGTGTTTATGGCAATGTCATTCGTGTTCTTTGTCCGATTGTGATTTCTGACTCGCAGCTTTCTAACGGGCTTGCTATTCTCGAAGAAGAGATTGCGGCGCACGCGGTATCGGGTAGTGGGTCGCCGATCGGCGAATCCGTCAGGAAGGTTTAACAACTATGCGTCCATTTGCAATCGCGGGTCTGCAGCTTCATGTCTCGGCCAGCAAATCAAACATCGATCACATCACAGATCGCATCAACATGCTCATGCTGTTGTATCCGTGGGTTCAGATGGTTGTGCTCAGTGAACTCGCGACATTTGGCGGCTGGACGGGCAACGCGACGACCTTGCCGAGTGCGACCGAGGACACCTATCGCGCGCTTGCTGCAAAACACAAGATCTGGCTTGTACCCGGCTCGCTTTACGAGCAAACGGCCAATGGAATCTACAATACAGCACCTGTTATCAATCCCCAAGGCGAAGTGATCGCGCGATATCAGAAGATGTTCCCGTTTATGCCGTATGAAACCGGTGTCGAATCGGGCACTGAGTTTTGCTTGTTTGATGTGCCGGATGTCGGTCGGTTTGGTGTGAGTATCTGCTATGACATGTGGTTCCCAGAAACCAGCCGCACGTTGGCAGCCATGGGAGCTGAAGTTATTCTGCATCCGACGTTGACCCCCAGCATCGATCGGGAAGTTGAGCTTTCGATCGCCCGGGCGACAGCCGCGACCAATCAATGCTTTGTGATAGACATCAACGGCGTCGGCGACGGGGGCAATGGGCGGTCAATCCTTGTTGCTCCGACCGGTGATGTGCTCTATCAAGCGCAAAGTGGCGAAGAGATGCTGCCAATTGAAATCGATATGGATCGAGTCAAACGAACACGCGAGGTTGGGCTCAAGGGTCTCGGTCAGCCGTTGAAGAGCTTTCGAGATCGAAAGGTTGATTTCACGGTCTATCGACGCGAGTTGGGAGTCGATTCTTATCTGAATACGCTCGGGCCGTTAGAGAAGATGTCGCGCGGTTCGCGTGCGGGGATTTCGACAGCCGAAGAAGTGGGTGCGCAGCCAATCTCCACAGCACCGGCCAGTGGGCTGGGTGCGCCACCGGCGCAGGCGTTTCCTCAGCAGCCGGGTATGACGCCATGAGTTCAGAATCGGTTGATCCACAAAGTCGCGCCGCGAAGGCCGCCCGGAAGTTCAATGCGGCGCAGCTTCGGCTGGATACGTGGAATGAGTTTCAGACCCAAGTGACATGGCTGAAGGAATACGCGAAAGCCGGGCGAGATCGCTCAGAGCCGAAGGCGCTGATCACTGAAAGCTTGGAACTTCTCGCGTCGCTCGAGCACTACTGGGCATTCCCCGGTATGGAACGGATGCAGCGGCTTACTCGGCTCTTTGAGCGGGAGGAGCACGTCGAGCTGGCGGCAGAAGTTTCAGAGATCGCACGCCTGCTCGTTGGTGATGCATATCGGGAGCGTGGCGGAGCGCCGCTGCACATGCTTGGCTCTAGAGAGGACCGGGGTGATCATCAATCGAACGGTGATTCTCGCGAGAACCATTCAACAACGAAGACGGGCAAACCCTACTTTGAAGTGCTCGTTGTTGACGGCGTTGATGCGTACGATCATGCCGAGATTCGTGAAGGCATGTTGTCTTGCCGTCGGGAGTCGGATGAGTTCGTCTACGATGTTGTGACGGTTCCGAGTCTCGAAGACACCATTATCGCGGTGCTGTTCAACCCGACGATTCAAGCGGTTTTCTTAAGGTACAACTTTGCATACGCGTCCGAGATGACGCATCCAGCGCTGCGTCGGTACCTTGAGGTTCTCGAACATCAGCCGTTACCAAACTGCTTTGGACTTGATCGGAGTATGGAGCTTGGCAAGTTGCTCCATAAACTACGGCCGGAGCTCGATCTCTATCTGGTGACAGACACGCCGCTCGAATCGGTCGCGGGAAATCTCGGGTCGAGCTTTCGTCGCGCTTTTTACCGGCTTGAGCAATACATGGAGCAGCATCTCTCGATTCTGCAGGGTGTGCGGAAGCGATTTGAAGCGCCTTTCTTTGATGCCCTGAGAAGGTATAGCTCAAAGCCGACCGGCGTGTTCCACGCCCTGCCAATTGCGCGCGGAAAGTCGATGGCAAACTCACATTGGGCGAAGGATCTTTTGTCTTTTTACGGCCCGAACATTTTTATGGCCGAAACATCGGCGACGAGCGGCGGATTGGACTCACTCCTTCAGCCACGCGGGCCGATCAAAAAAGCGCAAGATGCCGCTGCCCGTGCGTTTGGAGCGCGTCATACATTCTTTGTCACAAACGGGACTTCCACCGCCAATAAGATCGTTTCGCAAGCCCTGATTCAGCCGGGTGACATTGTCCTCATCGATCGGGATTGTCACAAGTCCCACCACTACGCCATGGTGCTCTCGGGCGCGATGCCCGTTTATCTTGATTCCTATCCACTCACGCCTTACGCGATGTATGGCGCTGTACCTCTCAAAGAGATTGAGGACCAGCTGCTGGAGTTGAAGGACGCGGGCAAGCTGGATCGGGTGCGGATGGTGGTGCTTACCAACTGCACATTCGATGGCCTGACGTATGACACTGAGCGTGTGATGCGTCGGATTCTGGCGATCAAGCCTGACATGATCTTTCTCTGGGATGAAGCTTGGTTTGCATTTGCGCGGTTCGAACCAGTGCTGCGTCGAAGAACCGGCATGGATGCGGCGTCTCGATTGCGGGCGGAGTTTCAGAGTGATGCGTACCGCGCGGAGTACGAACGGAAGTTGATTGCCAACAACGACGTGCAGCCTGAAGGAATGCCCGATCCGGATCGGGTTCGGTTGCGGGTTTATGTTACGCAATCGACTCACAAAACGTTGACGTCACTCCGGCAAGGATCGATGATTCATGTCTATGACGAGGATTTCGAGCAAAGAGCAAGCCAGCCTTTCAATGAAGCGTTTATGACGCACACTTCGACCTCGCCGAACTATCAGATCGTCGCTTCGCTCGACGTCGGGCGGAGGCAGGTGGAGTTGGAAGGGTATGAGCAAGTCGATAAGACGATTGGTCTGGCGATGACGCTCCGTGAACGGGTGCGAGAGCACTCGCAGATAAGCAAAGTGTTCTCCGTGCTGCGTCCAGCGGACATGATTCCTGCCGAGTTCCGTCCATCTGGACTCGAGTATTACTACGACCCCCAAAACGGATGGGGTCGAATGGACGAAGCTTGGCGCATGGATGAGTTCACGCTTGATCCAACGCGCGTGACCCTTCAGATAGCGGCGACGGGGATGAATGGCGATGATTTCCGTCACTTGTTGATGGATCAGTACGACATTCAGATCAACAAAACGTCCCGCAATACGGCGTTGTTCATGCCCAATATTGGTACGTCACGGGGTGATGTTGCGTATCTCATCGAGGTGCTCGCGAGGATCAGTACCGAGCTCCAAGATCGTCTACTCACGGAGAGCAGCGCGGGGCTTTCTCGCCACTCAGCTGACGTCGATGCTCTGCTCGATGCGCCGCCATTGCCCAACTTCAGTCGATTCCATCATGCGTATCAGTCGGACGAATCCGGAACGCCCGAGGGAGATCTTCGCCGGGCGTACTTTGACGCGTATGAAGAGTCCAATCTTGAATGGGTTCGGATCTCGTCGCGTTTGCTTGAAGAGATTCGATCGGGCCGCGTTTATGTTTCCGCGTCCTTTGTGACGCCATACCCACCGGGGTTCCCGTTGTTGGTGCCGGGGCAAGTCGTCAGCGCCGAGATCATCGAGTTTCTGCTGGCAATCGATGTCAAAGAGATACACGGATACCACTCGTCGTACGGTTTCCGAGTGTTTACGGATGAGTCGCTTGATCGAGCCGAGCATCGGTCGCACCAGAATGAGTTTTCAGAGAGGGGCAGCATCCATGGGTAGCGGGAAACAGAATCGACACATCGCCACTTTGTCAAAGGGTGATCTCAAAGCCAAGCCCCTTAAGTCGAATCGATCGGCCGGTTTGAAACAAAAGAAGCTCAAGGGTATCTCTGATATCCGGCGGTACTTCCATCGCAACACCGAGCCGGTTTACTTCATTAGCGCGACGAACTTCAACTTGCTTGGCATGGATGAATGGATTCGCAACTTCAACTTCATCTGCGCGATCGACTGCTTCGACGGCAAACACCCGCATGTTTATGTTCCGCCGGAAATTCCACACGATCCGTTTGAGTCAATCGAAGACATCAATAACTACCTTCTCAGTCATCCCGATGTCCGAAAGATGGTGAAAGAGCGTGGCCCGGGCAAAGCTGTTTTCTTGATGTTCAACGAGGAAACCGAACGTCTTTGTGCAGAGATTGGGCTTGAGGTTTGTTTCCCGCCGGCGGCACTTCGGACCGCGATTGATGACAAGGTCGAAACGACGCGTATTGCTGATGCTGCCGGTGTCAAATGCGTGCCCAATGTTCTCGCGAAAGTAGATAGTTACGAGTCGCTGCGTGCGGTCTCGAAGAAACTGGGCGATGACCTGGTCATCCAAACAGCGTTCGGTGATTCTGGCCACACGACGTACTTCATCTCTGACGAGAACAGTTTTAAGAAGCACGCCAAAGACATAATCGAAGCGCCAGAAGTGAAGATCATGAAGCGGATTCGTTGCCGCGGCTCGGCACTTGAAGCGTGCGTGACTCGGAACGGCACGATCGTGGGACCGTTGATGACCGAGCTGGTCGGGTTTCCAGAGCTCACGCCATATAAAGGCGGTTGGTGCGGGAATGAAGTCTTTGCCGGGGCGTTCGAGGGCAAGGTTCGTCGCAATGCGCGGAAAGCTGCGATGGCATTCGGTGATCAGCTACGTGAAAAGGGCTACATGGGATATTTCGAGCTTGATTTCCTCACCGATCTCGACTCGGGTAAAGTGTATCTTGGAGAGTGCAACCCGCGGATCACTGGTGCGAGCTCGATGACGAATCTTGCCGCGTTTGCGCACGCGGACGCGCCTTTGTTCCTGTTCCACCTGCTCGAATGGATGGGTGTAAAATATGAGCTCGATGTTGATGAGATCAACAGCCGTTGGGCAGACCCTGCGAACATCGACAGCTGGAGCCAGCTCGTCGTCAAGCACACAAATGATTCGGTAGGTCGTATAACCGAAGCGCCCGCGTCTGGCATCTGGGAACTCGACTCGAATGGTAGTATGTCATTCGTGCGTGATCAGACCCATCGCCGAACGGTGCATACGGAGAATCGTGCGTTCTTCCTCCGAATTGCCAAACCTGGCGATTATCTCTATGAGGGTGCTGACTTGGGCATTCTCGTGAGTCCTGGGCGATTCATGAACGAAGAGTTTGAGTTGACCGATCGTGCTCGTGCTTGGATTCATGGCATCCACGCCGGATACGCCTCTGTGCCTTTGGTCGGCGAGGCAGTGCCGGTTGATCCTGAGCATGAATTCAAGTTGCTTTAACAGCGTGTCAGTTTCAATCTTGCCTATGTCACTTCCACCAACTCCAGAATACAGCCTTGAGTTTCGCGTGGTCAGTGAAGACATGCCGGGCCCTGTCATAGCAGCACTCTGTGCGCAGAGTTGGGACGCGTACCGCTCGTGGATACTCAGGCGCGGGCCAGGCGGTCCGACCCATCAAGAGTGCATACAGGCACTCCGAGAGCACATGCCCGAGTTGATGCCTGTGTATGAGCAAGTTCTCAGTGTGATCGGTCCAGATGATCTTTTGGCACGCTTTCTCACGCTGTATTCGCCCACGCCGATCGTCCGTGGTTGCTCGCAGTTGGTCTTCGAGGATCAGGAAGGCCCGGTTCTCGTTCGAAACTATGACCACGCCCCCAGTCTCTGCGATGGAGTTGTGCTTGCAACACGGTGGGGGGGCGTCGGAGTCCACGTGATGACCGACTGCCTTTGGGGAGCACTCGACGGTGTGAATGAGCATGGGCTTGTTGTCGCGCTGGCATTTGGTGGTGAAAAGGCAGTGGGGCCTGGTTTTGCAGCGTCGCTCGTCGTGCGATATCTCTTACAGACTTGCAAAACGGTGAGTGAAGCGAAACGAGCACTTACTCGGCTTCCGGTGTACATGTCATACTCGTTTACGATGCTTGATCGTGCGGGCGATCGATGCACCGCATACGTTTCGCCGAGGCGTGCAGCAGAATTTGTCGATGAGGCAATCGCGACGAACCATCAAAGACGAGTTCGTTGGCCAGAGTATGCAAAGTTTGCAGGATCGCTCGAGCGCCGAGCCGCACTCGATACGGTCGCGAAATCGAAACCGAGCTATGCCGAGGTCATTGAATCCTTCATGAGCCCGCCTCTCTTTCGGGATGCCTATGGGCGGGGGTCGGGCACGCTGTACACAGCTGCCTATGACCCGAGTTCAATGGCGATCGATTTGTTCTGGTCAAGGCGTCGATTCACGGTCGAGCCTTGGAAAACACCGGCTCAAAGTATTTTGGTGGGTTATCACACCCCGCCGACGTTCAGTTCCTGATCTACCGAGATGAAAAATCCGGGTTCTTGCTGATCTTTTGGTACGATGGAGATGTGCAACAGCACTTCAAAGTCACCGAGGAAAATCATGCCAAGTGAGTCTAACTTCGAAGAGATCCATCGCCTGTTCGACGCGGCCCAGGACATGCCCGCCGAGCACCGCGCCGAGCGTTTGGCCGAACTATGTGATGATGAATCACTTTGCGAAGAAGTCATGGGATTGTTTGATCATGACAGCGAGACCGCGCTTGCTGGCGTAGAGCGTGTGATTCGAGACACGTTGAGTGATGCCGTCGAGGCCGCGCCGAGTATCACTGGGTACGAGGTTACGGAGATTCTCGGATCGGGTGCGATGGGTGTGGTGTATCGCGCGGAGCAGGAAACACCAAAGCGTGCAGTGGCGATCAAGGTGCTTCGTGCCGGGCTGCGGGGGCCAGGTTTACTTCGGCGATTCCGGGCGGAGTCGGATGCTCTCGCGCGATTGCGTCATCCTGGGATCGCGACGGTGCACGAGGTTGGCATCGAGCGTACGCAGTCTGGCGATCGTCCTTATCTCGTTATGGAGTTGGTTGCCGGGGTTCCGATCGATCGTTGGCTGGATACCAACAAGCCTGAACTTGCGACACGATTCGAGATGATCGCGAAGATCTGTGATGCTGTCCAGCACGCACACGCGCGGGGTGTTATTCACCGCGATCTCAAGCCGAGCAATATTCTTATTGCGACATCATCTGATGGATCGCCCGAGCCAAAGCTCATCGATTTTGGTGTTGCGAGAGTTACCGATCCATCAAACACGATCACCATGCATACCTCGGCTGGAGAGGTCGTGGGGACGCTTGCGTACATGAGTCCCGAGCAGTTGATCGGCGATCCTGCAGCGATTGACACTCGCAGTGATGTATATACGTTGGGGGTGATTGCATTTTATGTCTTGTCAGGGACACTCCCGCATGACGTGTCCACACTGAGTCTTGGTGCAGCGGCTCGCGTGATTGAAGAACAGCCGCCCAAGCGACCTTCGTCGATCAATCCATCGTTGAAAGGCGATCCAGAGACGATTATCAATCGAGCGCTTGAGAAAGATAAGGATCGGCGGTATCAAACCGCATCCTCCCTTGCGGATGACCTCCGGCGATACTTGGCTGACCTCCCGATCAATGCCCGCCCTCCAAGCGCGACCTATCTGCTTGGTCGATTTGCGAAGCGAAACAAGGCGGTTGTAGCAGCGGCGGGCATTGTTTTGACGGCGTTGGTAGCCGCTTCAGTGATCTCAACACAGAGTGCGATCGCAACTCGGAATGCGCTCGCAGACTCGGAGCGTTCAGAACAAGCGACACTCAAGGCGCTTGAGGATTCTGAGCGTGCGAAATCCGTTGCTCAGCAGGCACTAGAGGATTCAGAAATAGCAAAGTTTAGAGTCTCTAATATCAATGACTTTCTTGTGGTTGACACGCTGATGGCGGCGCACCCACAGCGTCTGGGTATCAATGCGAGGATCATTGACGCGATCGAGTTCTCCGCGCCAAATGTGAGCGAACGCTTTGGAACAGACCCAGCAGGTGAAGCCAAGGTTCGGACCACGCTTGGTATTGTGTATGACGCGCTTGGTCGAAAAGATCAGTCCCTCGAGCAGTTTGATCTCGCCTTAGAAGCTTTGAAGGATTCGGAGGTCTATCAATCTCGCACTTCCGTCGAAGCGCTATTCAACAAAGCCAATGTTCTCGTTGGTATTGGTCAGCCTGAACTCGCTGAGCAAGCTGTTCGTGAAGCTGTCCGTCTTGCCAATGTCATACCGCTCGAAAAAGACGACTCGTTCCGCCGGCATCTTTCGGGCATCCTGGCTTCGACACTTCAGTCGCAAGGTAAGGTCAAGGAAGCTGAGCCCATTCTCGAGAGTATCATCGCTGAAGTACTTGAAGCGGGTCAGCCCTATCCTCGCGAAATCATGCCTCTCTACAGTTATCTTTTTCAAACTAAGTTTCAGTTGGGCAAGAACGATGAGATGGATCCCATCGCCGAGCAAATGATCGAGCTTGGGGAGCTCTTTGGTGATCCGGCAGCCAGATCTGCAGCGGCTGCCATGGATGCATGGCTTAACGAGAAACGCGGCGACCTCGAAGCAGCACTCGAAGCTCGTATGCGTGGATTCCGTATTGTTCAGGAAACCTCAAGTCCACTGTCGTATAGCTATCGCACGGCGGCGGTGAATACCGCAGGGTCTTTGGCAATGAACGAACGGTGGGAAGAGGCTATCGAACTCCTCCAGCACGGGATTGATGTCACGATTGAATCGCTGGGGCCATACTCGTGGGAGAATGAGCGCAACGCCGGTCATATGGCCAAGATGCTTCGAGACAGTGGTGATACTGAAGGATCGAATGACTGGATGCGCAAGAAGTTGGTTCTTCGCTATTACAATGCAGGTCCCGCAGGAGACGAGCTTGCGAGTTTAGAGAGTGCGCTTGAGGAAAGCGTTGGGTACTTTGGCTCCAAAGAAGCATTTTGGGATCACTTGCTGGCAGAGATTCCAAGCATTGATTCGGAGAATCATCCAGAGTTTTACCTCAAGTTTCTTGCGAATATCGCCAGAGTGCTTGCTCGAAACGACGACGCGCGCGCTGAAGCGTTGATGACTCTGGCGGTCGAACAGACCGATCCATCGATCCCAGAGCACAAAGCCAACGAAATGGTCGTTCGGGCCCGTCATGACATGGTCGATTACCTGACCCGCGCCGGGAGGGTCGAAGAAGTTGACCGTTGGAATGCGCGGATCGACACGCTTGAAGCAGCTATTCCAATCCTCGGAGAAGCTTCCGAAGATTCATGATCCACCTTGCGGCGAACATATACTTGTTTCATGTCGGATAGAGATCACTCCAAGAACGAGAACGCCGAAGCCGGTGTGCTGCGTGCAGTCGAGGCATTTCTTGCTGGAGATGAGTCGGCCGCAATTGAGTTGCTGCCCCATGTGTACGAAGAGCTGCGAAAAGTCGCCCGGGGTGTGATGGGCCCTGGAGCAGGCGGGACAATAAGTCCGACGGTGCTCGTGCACGAAGCGTTTGTGAAGCTTAGCGGGCGCACCGACCTCAAGTTTGAATCATCTGCTGCGTTCTATAGCTTCACAGCAAAGGTGATGCGTTCGGCGTTGGTAGATCACGCTCGGGCCAGCAAAGCGAAGCGGCGAGGTGGTGATGGGCATCGTATTGGAACAGTTTCAGGGCTTGCAGATATCGGGGTGACCGATGCAGCCACGATTCTATCTCTAAACAATGCGTTGGATGAACTCGGTGAGTTGTCGGAACGCCGGGCGCGTGTCGTTGAGTTGCGGTTCTTTGCTGGATTGCAAGAGGCACAGATCGCCGGCATGCTTGGGGTGTCTCGTACGACAGTATCTTCTGATTGGCGGTTTGCTCGGGCTTGGCTTCTCAAAAAGCTTGCGGACGAGAATCCCGGGCTGGGATCGCCCAGAACTGAAGAATCGTAGCAGGTTCTTTCTCCTTGTTCCTAGTTGTGTACTTTGACAAGACACGCTGTTGATCAAACACTATCCTGTCCGCATGCCCAATGTTCTCAAGATGACAAGGGTCCATGGACCAAATGAAGTCTCGGTGCCCTTGGAGCAGACGTTTGAATCTGATGCATTGATAGGTCGATCGATTGACTCTGTATTGTGCCTCCCCGACGCGACGGTTTCACGGCATCACGCGATGCTCCGAGTTCGTCAGGGTCTCTGGTACATCGTTGATGAGGGTTCGACGACTGGGACCTTCCTGAATCGCACACAGATTGAGCCAGGATCTCCAGCCGAGCTTCGGGCAAACGACTTGCTTGAGATCGGTCCTTGGGTGTTCCGTATCAAAGATGATGGAACGGTCACTCAAACAATCGCATTGGATCGAGATAAGCCTGGCTTTGTCGAAGAGCCATCCACCAGCAGGAGGCTCGATGCGTTGGGTGGATATCTCAGTGTACTCAATGAGGCAACAACCCACGGGGCGCTGGCGACTGCGACTGTGGATGCGGCGCTAGCTGGAACCGGCTTTCTAAGGGGTGCGATTCTCTACCCCCCAACAAGTGAGGGCGGTAGTTCCGAACTCTTGGTTGCGCGGGAACGCAATCGCGTGGGGGATATTGGTCCATTGGATCCATTGGAATTCACGCCATCAAGCAGGCTCGCAGCCCGAGCGTTTGCCGGTCGCACTGCTGTCTATTCAGAACAAGGCACGGCGGGCATGGTTGATCAGTCGCAGTCGCTTGCAGCCGATGAGGTGGTCTTGGCGTTGTGTGTTCCAATCCTTCGCGACGGATCTGTTGAAGCAATCTTGTACCTCGATTCAAAGGGCATGCGTGGTGATGTGCATGATGCACCTGGATTTTGCGAGGACCTCGCGGGCTTGTATGCCTTTGCGCTTACAAGCCGAACCAATGCGGACTTTGCGCAGCGCCAACATGTTATGCGAATCGAGTTCGAACATGCAAAGGAACTGCGCGATATGTTGTCCACGCCGGATGTGATGCCTGGGGGGGCGTTCCGGTGTCACCACCAATCAATCCCTGGAATGTTTGTGTCAGCTGATTTCTTTGATACGGTCCTTCACGATGATGGTTCGATTCATGCGGTGTTTGGAGATGCCGCCGGCCACGGCCTCGGCGCATCGATGCTCACGACACTGATACACGCTCACATTGTTGCGTTGCTCAGTTCTGGTATGAAAACCGTGAAAGCGGTAGAAGCAACGAACCGATTCGTTTCTGATCGGGCTGTTGCGGGTCGGTTTGTTTCGCTCGTGGTGATACATATCTCGCCGAATGGGCGATTGATCATTGTTGATGCTGGTCATGGACATTGGCTACACATTGCTTCTGGGCAACAATCTATGCCCGAGGTCGCTAGTTCAGTTCCGATTGGTGTTGATCCTGACGCAGTCTTCGAACCCGTGCATCGGACGATGGAACCGGGTGATCGAATATTGCTCTATACAGATGGCATTCCAGATCAACAGAACAGTGATGGTGAGCGGTTCGGTGTGGATCGATTGCGGCTTGCGGTGTGTGACTCTCAATCGAGTCAGCATGATGTGAGTCGAATACTCGAACGACTCAATGAACACGCAGATGGCAAACTGATCGAGGATGATGCGACCATTGCATCAATAGAAATGGTTAGTTCACCGTTGTCGAAGACTCAAGTGATCTAAGTCGTTGGATTCGGGAATTGCTCTTGATGGTCCTCGCGTGGTTTGGACCAAATGTTTGTTCGATGACAGGATGGCTCCGTTCTACAGCAGATCGAGCTGCTTCGAGTTTTCCAAGATCCATCAGGCATTGGGCGTGATTGTTGCGGAATAATGCCGTGTAATAGTGACCATCCGGCAACTCGGCGTCGCACTGTGCGAGCAGCTCATCAAAGAGTGGTTCGGCTTCCTGTGGCCGATTTGATGCGATGAACAGCATCGCGAGGTTGTTCATTGTGGACCATGTTTCAGGATCGAGTCCGCCTTCGCTCCTGCGACGGATCTCAATCGTTTTCAGATAGAGAGACGCAGCTTCGTCGGTCTTTCCTGTATCTTCGAGTAAGTACGCAAGATTGCCCATCAAGATAAGCGTTCTCGTATGTTCTTCACCGAAGCGAGTCATGTGGCCATCAAGTGCCTCTCTGGTGAGTTGTTCCGCTTCGTCTAACTCTCCTAAGCGGATCAGAGTCACGCCAAGATTACCCTTGGATAGCAACGTCGAAATGTGCTCATTGCCAAGGACGCGAACCCGGCGTTTGAGAACATCCCGAAACATCGCTGATGCTTCTGCATCTCGGCCCTGTTTCTGGATGACTCCCGCGTAGACATCTTGAGCAACAAGTGTTTGTGGGTGATCAGCGCCAAACGCGTGCAGTCGGCGTTCGTAGACTTGCTGCAACACAGCTTCACTTTCGGCCAATTTTCCGAGATCCTTGAGTGCCATCCCTCTGTTGTTCATCATGATCAATGTGTCTTTGTGATCATTTCCGAGTTCATGCGCCAGTACTTTTTCGGCTTGTGTCCATAACTCGAATGATCTGGTGTGGTCGCCGGATCCATGTGCGACCCGAGCGTACTCACTCGAGAGTTTCGCCGACTCGATGGGATCGTTGAGTTTTTGCACTGCAGGGGCCGCTTCATCGAGTAATCGTTTTGCTTGGTCGTACTCGCTGTAATCAAAGAGAATAAGTGCAAGGGTTCGCTTTGCATCAGATGTTATCGTGTGATCATCGCCGATTCGTTCGGTGCACAATCTGACCATTTGCTCGGCCTGGTGCCGGGCCTCTTCTATTCGACCCAGGCTGCGGTAGGTATTGGCGAGTGCCATACGCACGCCGGCAACTGTTTCCGGATACTCAACGAGCTCCGAGTTGAGCGTCATCGCGGCGGTGTCGATCATCTCGATGACCGTGAGATCTTCACCAAGCGTCAGCTCAGGATCGCCCGAGACAAGCATCTCGATCATGAACCGATTGACGGATACGGCCCGTCGTTGCTGGGCCATTGCCTGCTCGAGCGCTTCGGCAGTTCGGAGGGTTTCTATGTCGGCTTGGTGCCATCCCTTTGTAGCTCGGGCGGCCTGATACGAAACGCCCGCGATGCCAATGATCGTCATCAAGCCCGCGAGTGCTGCGAGTAGAACGGGAGTTTGATTTCGCTGGACAAACTTGCGAGATCGATAGGCTTTTCGATTATCCGCTGCGGTCACAACACGATGCTCGAGGTAGTTACTAAGATCATCACGCATTTCAAGCGCAGATCCGTACCGATCTTCGCGCACAGGCGCAATGGCTTTGCGGATGATCGCTTCAACTTCGTGATCTACTCGGTTTGAGTCGATCATAGCGTGTTGTGCAACTCGTTTACTAGCAGAATCAACCGAGAGCCCTGCAAGTTCATGTGGGCGTTTCCCGGTCATGACTTCACAGAGAATCACACCAATCGCATATACATCGGCCCGTCCGTCGATGTCTGGGTCTGAACGCAGCTGCTCGGGGCTCATGTACGGAAGGGTGCCCACTAGATCCGGCGAGTATGCGCCCGAATCCATACTGGTTGCGACACCAAAGTCAAGGATACGAGCGCGTCCGTCAATTCCTACCACAATGTTTGCGGGTTTGAGATCACGATGGATAACGCCACGTCGATGGGCGTGTTCGATTGCATCGCAGATCGAGGCAATCATGATGATGCGTTCTCGAGCATCAATCGATGCTGTGAAGACATCGAGCTGTTTTCCATCCACCATCTCCATTGCGAAGAATGGGCGCGGAATACCGTTTACATTGGCCCGCCCTGACTTGTAGATGGTGGCGATCCCTGGGTGGTGCAGCTTTGCAAGAGATTCGGTTTCATATTCGAACCGCTGCTCACGCTTCTGACTCATCGCATCAATGCGAAGTAGTTTGAGTGCGACCCGGCGCTTCGGGTTCTGTTGTTCGGCAAGTAAAACAACGCCCATCGCGCCTTCGCCGAGCTGCTTGATGATGCGAAAATCGTCGATGCTCGTTCCGGTCGCGATTCGTGTTGCGGGGATCGTTTGCGCTTCATGATCGACGCAGGCCCGATCCTTCGAAGCGATTGTCGCAGAGTCTTGCATTTGCAGCAGTTGGTCCACGGCGCGGCGTAGTTCGTGGTCGTCGCCGCACGCTTCGCTGAGAAACGTTTCTTTGAGCGCGTCGCGCATGGTGGCGGCTCGAGTTGCAATTTCGCGGGGTGTGCGAGGCATCTCATCTATATATCACAGGATTAAGGAATCGCTCGGGGATCAGGCGGTTGCCGCCCACAATCAGTGGCGGTGGGGCGGTTCCCGGACGAGTTTGCCTCAGATGAAGCAGACTTATCGGGGGAACCGTGTGCCAGACTCTTGACACGACAGTCCGGTATCAGGTAGCTTGTAGTGACGGGTATCGTTCCTACCCGTGATGCCCCACTCGGGGCTGATGTTTTTTTCGATCGATATACCCAGTGTTTTGCTTCAGCCGCGCTTGCGGCTTGTTCCGGGTCGGCCCACGAGACCGTTCGATCGAGCAATCTTCACGTTGGGTCTTGCCCCCAAAGGTCCCAAGGAAAGGTCACAACATGTCCAGAACCGGATCACTTTCTATCGCACTCGCGCTTGCGTGTAGTGCGGCCACCGTTTCCGGCGGGGCGTACCTGAACACCACCAAGATCGCAGCTGCTTCTGGGCATGCTGCGTCGATTTCTCGGGCTGAAGCGATTTCAAGCTTTCGCCTGACCAATCGCAACTCAGATCTTTCGCACCGTGTGGACGGTTCGATCGCACGGGTCTATGGGCAGGCGTTCTCGACGGGTCCAACCAGTGCCATTTCGTCGCAGCGATTTATCGACCGGCACGCCGACATGTGGGGCGTGCCGGTCGACGAACTCGTTGCCCGAGGCCCGTTCGAAGACGGTCGGCACACGCAGCCCATCGGATACTTGCCAGACACGGATTCATACAAGTTCACGGGCCACTACTACACCCAGGTGAAAGAGGGGGTGCCAGTGTTCCGGTCGAAGCTCGTGCTGCTCGTTCGCAACGAAGCAGATAGCCCGCTGGTGCTCGCCTCGTCGCAACTGCACGATGTACGCAGCCTACAGCTCAGCCCACAGTTGATGCGACAAACGGTAGATCAAACCCGAATCGAAGCAGTGGCCAAAGCAGAGTTCAATGCCACCGAAGTGGTCGTTTGGAATACTGAACGGATGATCTTTGCGGGTATGGATGCAACGCCGCATGCACCAACGCTTGCAGATGTGTCTGAAGTGATGATCGACGGGTTTGCCGAGTTCCTCGTGGTGACCGATGCCGCAACCGGCAAGTTGCTCTACAAGGAAAATCGTATTCATACCGTTGATATCAATGGTAATGCGTCGGCGATTGCATCCGAAGGGCCTGCCGCAGATTTCTGTGCACCCGAAGTCAGTCAGCCGCTTCCCTACCTCCGTGTGCAGGGCAACGGTGTGGAAGTTTTCACAGATATCAACGGCGACTTCACTATTCCAAACCCCGGCGTCACACCAGTAAACGTCAGTGCAACGCTCGATGGTCGGTGGTTCACGGTCTCTGACTTCCTGACTTCGGTCGAGACGCAGTCTGAGAACGTCGCGCCTCCCGGGCCCGCCAATCTTGAGTTCAACTCGGCCAACAACGACGAGATGATCCGTGCTCAGGTCAACGCGTATATCGCTGCGAACGAAGTGCGTGACTTGGCGATCGCTGCGAACCCTTCCTATCCGACGCTCAACAATGAGTCGTTCCCGATCTCAGTGAACCGTACCGACGGATTCTGCCCCGGCAATGCTTGGTACAGTCCGAGTGAGCAGTCGATCAACTTCTGTCTCTCATCTGGAGCGAACACACCCAATACTGCTTGGACTTCGGTCGTGCACCACGAGTATGGCCACCACCTTGTGAACGCCGGTGGTTCGGGTCAGGGTCAGTATGGCGAGGGCACGGGTGATGTAATGAGCGTTATTCTTCTGGATAACCCAACACTCGGTATAGGCTTCTTTGGTTCGTGTGGCGGAGGCCTTCGATCTGCAGAGAACGCCCTTCAGTATCCTTGCCCAACCGATGGTCACGCTTGTGCCCCGCTCTACTCTGCCTGCGTGTGGGACACGCGGAATGAGTTAGTTGTGACCGAGCCGACCGAGTATCAAAACATCTTGGCATTCCTTGCGGTGAACTCGATTCTGGTGCATTCTGGGTCATTGATCACGCCGCAGATGACCATCGATTGGTTAACGCTCGACGACGATGATGCCAACATCGGAAACGGCACACCGCACTACGAAGAAATCGCAGCGGGCTTCGGCAATCACAACATGGAAGCCCCTCCGCTCAGCTTGCTCGATATCTCCTACCCCGTCGCACTCCCGAGTGTGGTGAGCCCGGATGGTTCGACCTCGATCACCGTTCAGATCGATGAGCTCAACGGTAACCTTGATGCTTCGTCACCCATGCTCATGGTCGACACCGGCTCGGGCTTTACCGCAGTTGCAATGAATCAGCTGAGTGCAACCCAGTTCGAGGCTTCTTTCCCGTCGGCAGACTGCGGATCACAGGTCAGCTATTACGTGACCTCGCAAACCACATCGGGTGCGGTTCAGACTTCGCCTGCAGATGCTCCTGCATCGACCTTCACTGCCTTTTCAGCAACCGGAGAGCCGGTGGCTGTGTTCGAGGACAACTTCCAGTCCAACCTCGGTTGGTCTGTCGCCAACCCGTCGGCGACCGATGGGCAGTGGAACCGCGGCGTGCCGGTTGCCTGCAATCGAGGTGATCCGGGTTCGGACTTCGACGGTTCAGGTTCGTGCTACTTGACAGACAACTCTACCAATGGTGGTGATTGCAACTCCGACGTTGATGGTGGTTCCACAGTGCTGACTTCGCCAACGATGGATGCATCAGGCGGCAACTCGGTGATTTCGTACGCTCGCTGGTATGACAACTCGTTTGGTGGAAGCCCCAACGCAGACATCTTTGTTGTCGATGTTTCTGACGATGATGGTGCCACCTGGATGGAACTCGAAACTGTTGGGCCCGGTGGGTCAGAGTCCAACGGCGGCTGGTTCCAGAAGCAGTTTGCGCTCGGGGATATTCCCGGATTCGAACAGAACGATATGTTCCGTATCAGGTTTACAGCATCTGATACCGGCGATGGTTCGGTTGTCGAAGCAGCGATCGACGCGATCGAGTTGCTCAATGTTCCTTGCACATCTGTCTGTGACGCAGACATCACGATGGACGGCAGCCTCAACTTCTTTGATATCTCTGAGTACATCAATCTGTTCAGCGGAGGCGACGCGGCAGCCGACCTCGCAGCTCCGTTCGGAACGCTGAACTTCTTTGATGTTTCGGCCTACATCACGCTTTACAACGCTGGTTGCCCCTGAGCCTAGTTGCCCCAATCAATGCCCCTGACCCAACGGTCGGGGGCGTTTTTTCTGCTGGAAACTCTATCCGCGCTATGATGAATGATGCAACGAAGAGCTGCTGTTATCGCTGCCTTGCGAACACCCATCGGTCGATATGGCGGTGCTCTTTCGAGCATTCGCCCTGACGATCTCGCGGCCCATACCATCCGAGCCATCATCGAACGTGCGGGGATCGATCCCGCGTTGATTGACGATGTGTACCTCGGCGCTGCGAACCAATCAGGCGAAGATAATCGCAATGTTGCTCGGATGTCTGCCTTGCTCGCGGGATTGCCGGCGTCGATTCCAGGAGCGACCGTGAATCGCCTTTGTGCATCGGGTCTCGAAGCGATCAATATTGCGGCGCGAATGATCGAATCCAACCATGGTGATGTCTTTATTGCAGGTGGTGTCGAGTCCATGAGTCGAGCGCCGTATGTTCTCAGCAAGGCCGAGACCGGCTTTGGACGCAGCCAAGAGATGTTTGATACTTCGATCGGTTGGCGGTTTATCAATCCGCGATTGTCGGTGATGCATCACCCGTATCCGATGGGCGAAACGGCTGAAAACGTCGCACGCAAGTACGGCATCAATCGAGAGGACCAAGACCAGTTCGCCCTCAGTAGCCAGCGCCGATGGGCTGCTGCCAAAGAGAAGGGCCTGTTCGATGAAGAGATCACGCCGGTAGAAGTACCGCAAAGAAAACGCGAATCGGTTTGGGTTGACACCGATGAGCATCCACGTCCACAGACCACGCTAGAGCAGTTGGCCAAGTTGCGTCCGGTGTTTGCCAAAGATGATCTTGGCACGGTAACAGCTGGGAACTCGTCAGGTGTGAATGACGGTGCCGCGGCATTGTTGCTTGTAGAAGCGGAACGGGCGAAGTCGCTTGGACTTCAGCCGATTGCGTTCGTTGGGCCGAGCGGATCGGCGGGTGTTGATCCGGCGCACATGGGTATCGGGCCAGTACCCGCGGTACGAAAAACGCTCGCACGCGCGGGGCTTACCCCTCGCGACATCGGGCTCTTCGAACTGAACGAGGCCTTCGCCGCTCAATCGCTTGCATGCCAACGAGAACTTGGTATCGATGAAGATATGCTCAATGTCAACGGCGGCGCGATCGCGATTGGCCATCCTCTCGGATGCAGCGGCGCACGCATCGCAACGACACTGATTCACGAGATGAACCGGCGCAGCGTGAACCGCGGTATCGCATCGCTTTGCGTTGGAGTTGGTCAGGGGCTCGCGACCGTGTTCGAACGCGCATGAATAGTGGTTGTTCGAAACAGATCGTCAAGGCATCGAGTTAATCACTTCAAAGCCCTGACCCATCGCCGTGACCAACGCATCGATGTCCTCTTCAATCATTGGAGTAGATAGTGTCGCCGAGCAGGTGTTGATCATCACAAAGCCCTGATCGAAGAGGTGGTCGAGCAGTGTGAGAAGGCGCTTGTTTTCACTCTCGGTGAGAAACGCTTCTCTGAAGTCTTTGGGTGGCGTTGGTTTCATATGCACCCGAAACATCGAACCGCAACCGGTCACACACGCCCGAACCCCAGTCCGTCCAATTTCATGCTCGATTCCTCGCATGGCACGCTCGGCGAGTCCGTTGAGGCGATCCACCGCCACGCGGTCAAACTTCTCCATCGCGGTTTTTCCCGCAATCATGCTGACTGGGTTTGCAGAAAACGTGCCTGAATGCGGAAACAAGAGCTTGGCCGATTGGGGGTTGAGAACGTCCATGATGTCCGAGCGTCCCGCGACTGCGCCGACTGGAAACCCGCCTCCAATCAGTTTTCCTATTGCGGAGAGGTCGGGAGTTATGTCGTATCGTTCTTGTAAGCCGCCAAACTTAGAGCGAAACGTGATGACCTCATCGAGCACCAACAGTGCGCCGTTCTTTGTAGTCCAGTCACGAATCGCGCTTACGAAACTCGGATCAGCGGGTGTCAGGCCTACGCGGTGGGGCATCAGGTCAAGTAAAACGCACGCAAGATCATCTCTGTGTTTGTCTAAAATAGCAATCGCACGGTCAGGGTCGTTGAAGGGAATGATCACGACATCCTGAAGCGCCGACGCGGGTGTTCCATGTACCAGCGGGACACTCTCTGGATGATCGATGTTTCCCCAGTTATCTGGCTTGGGTGATTGGCTCACCTCTGCATAGTCGTAGCCGCCGTGGTAAGCGCCTTCGACCTTGGCAACTTTTGGTCGACCAGTGAAAGCACGGGCCGCTTTGAGTGTCACCATCAACGCTTCAGTTCCCGAGTTCACAAAACGAATCTTCTCGAATCCGTTGTTACGGCTGCAAAGATGTTCGGCGTATTGGACTTCGCTCTCGGTCGCCATCATAAAAGCCGAACCGCGTGAGAGTTGATCGGTTACCGCGGCGGTGATCTCAGGACACGCGTGCCCATGGATCAGTGACGCCATGTTGTTCGAGAAGTCGATCCGTGTCACGCCGTCGAGATCCGTGATGCGACAGCCATCACCAAAGTCGGCGTAAAGCGGGTGGGGTGATCGTAACACCGTGTTTCGGCTGACCCCGCCGGGGAGTACGCCCAGTGCGCGTTTGTAAAGATCCGCACTGCGTGATGATTGGGCCTGGATACTCATTGGTTCACTCCGCGATCGGTCGCAGTGGGGCGCCGGTCCGCTCTCGCACGGTTTCGAAATCAACACCCGGGCTTAACTCAACAAGCCGGAATCCGTCCGGTGTCACTTCTATCACAGCTAAATCCGTATAGATCCGAGTCACGACGCGGAGCCCCGTCAGCGGGAACGAGCACCGCTCAACGAGCTTGGGCTCGCCTTGCTTCGTGCAATGCTGCGTGATGACGAAAATCGACTTCACGCCTGCAACAAGATCCATCGCGCCGCCAACCGCTGGTATCGCGTCTGGTGTTCCGGTGGACCAGTTCGCGAGGTCGCCATTCTGGGCGATTTGCAATGCACCAAGTACGCAAAGATCGATATGACCTCCTCGGATCATGGCGAAGCTATCGGCGTGGTGAAAGAACGAAGCCCCCGGGATAGCAGTGACCTGGCGCTTCCCGGCGTTAATCAGTTCTGGATCGCCTCTGCCTGCTTCGGGCGAAGGCCCCATGCCGAGCAGGCCATTCTCGGTGTGATAGATCAGCTCTCGGCCCTTGGGTACATACTTGGCGACTAGCTCTGGGATACCGATGCCCAAGTTGACATACGAGCCATCGGGGATGTCCTGCGCAAGACGCATCGCCATCTCTTCTCGAGTCCGACCAATCGGTTGTGTTGCTTGTTGGGTCATGGGTAAGACACTCCCGCAGCGACGAGTTCAGACTCATGGGCCGGGTTCGGGACTCCAACAACTCGGTCAACGAACACGCCCGGCGTAACGACCGTCTCAGGATCGAGCCCGCCGGGATTAACAACGGAACTCGCTTGAACGATCGTCACCTTGCCCGCCATTGCCATTGGAGGTGCGAAGTTGCGGGCGGTCCTGTTGTAGATCACATTGCCGTGGGTATCGGCGACTTTGCCTTTGATTAGCGTAAAGTCGGCGACCAATCCTTTTTCGAGGATGTATTCGCGTCCATCGAATATGCGGCTCTCTTTGCCTTCTGCCAACGGGGTGCCAACCGCTGAGGGTGTATAAAACCCTGGAATTCCCGAGCCGCCCGCCCTGATACGTTCGGCCAGCGTGCCCTGCGGCACCAGCTCAAGCTTGGTCTTTCCACTTCGATACAGATCGGGAAAAACCGTTGAGTTCGCGGTCTTTGGAAATGAACAGATGACTTTCGATACCCGGCCTGCTTTGAGCAATGCAGCGAGTCCGACCTCACCGCTTCCGGTATTGTTACTCACGATCGTTAGATCAGTCGCGCCTTGATCGATGAGCGCATGGATTAGCTCAACTGGGCTGCCAGCTTCACCGAATCCACCGACCATGATCGTCGCTCCGTCGAACACATCCGCAACGGCTTGCGCCACGCTGGAAACTTGTTTGTTGATCATCGCTTCGCTCAGGTTGCCGCGAGGCTGGGGTTGGTCACGCGCGCGTAGTCAAACAATCCAGCTTCATCAAACAAGACGCGGTCCTCGTAACCATCAAACCAGACCGCGTCCGGATTGCGGCCAACGATGCAGATCTTGCCGCGATCAGGCGCGCTACCAGCGTTGCGCAAGATCTTGAAGATCACAACGCCATGCTCACTGCCTGCGAGCCCGGGGATTGGTTCGTTGGAAACCGCGACGACTTCAGTTTTACCCTTGTAGTGGGTGATCGATAGGCGTGCGTGGTTTTCAACGCCCGAGAGCCCCTTCTGAGATTCATTTAGGATTCGCCAAGACTCTTCAATCGGAATATTGAATGCTTTGTACGCGACGATGTCACGGCCGCAGAAGAAGTAGTGGTTGTCTGCGCCGACGCGCTTCATCTCACGCTGCATGATGCGGAGCGCATCGGCGTCGTCGTTGATGTCCTTGATAATCGGGGTCTGGTTTTCAACCGTGATCCAGCTGCGCTCGAGCAGGCCTCGCATCGCAGCGCCAGTGTCGGGAACCCAACTATAAATGCCCATGTCGTCTTGCAGATACTCGCCATCGTCTCCCTTGGCGAGGAACTCATCGGGATGCTCGAAGTGGACCATGAAGTGCACGCCGACCTCGGGGTACGACTCGTGAAACGCATCAAGCATGGCAAAGAACGTGTGGTCGAAGCGCTTGGGATAGAACGCCATCTCCTTGGTGCCAACGCGAATGGACTCCACACCAGACTCAGCGAGCGCCGCAAACCATGCGGCGATCTTTGAGTTGTTGAGCACCATCGGGTCGCCGCCCGAGAGCAATACTTCGCGGAGCTTCTCGCGTCCCGACTCGGGGTGGCGTCCGCCATTGGCCGAGACCTTTGCATTGAAGTCACGCACATACGTCGTGATCTCAGGGATCTTTGCAAGACCCTTCTTTGCGACGGTGCCATCTTGACGTTTGATCTCTTTGCGTGCAATCAGCTCTTCGCGGTAGCAGAATCGGCAGTGGGCCGAGCAAGTGGAGACGACATACATGAGACCCATTTCGTACTTATGAAGCAGTCCTTCAACGGGGCTGTAGTCCATCTGATTGCCGGGATCTTCCGAGCCGGCAAGGTCCATCGTTTCGTCCGGGCTTGCTTTCACCAATCGCTGGATTGGTTTGCTCTTCTTGGCAAGCTCGAAGAAGTGGCGGGTGATCTTTACCGGCATGCGTTTTTCGACGTCGCGTTCGCCACCCTTGAGCCCGCCGAGTTGGACGAGTTCGTGCTGGCTGTACAGCCCCTTCATGTCATCTGGAACTTTGTCGCCCAAAAACGGTGCGAGCCCGTTAATGATCTCGCGCTCGTACCGCGCCTCTTCGACTTTGGCAAGGAAAGCTTCTTCTTTCGCGGTCCGGGTATATGCCTGCGCCATGTGCGAACTCCATTCCGGCGGGCTTGTCCCGACCGGCGTTGTAATCGAATGTACACTGAGAAGGTGATACTGTAACGTATTGACCAGCCGGGAGCCAGCTTTGTCGATCCAAGATCTCATCGCCAATGTTGCAGACAAGCTGACGCCAACGGAGCGTCGGATCGCGGAATCGGTGCTGAAAGATCCCACCCTGCTGGCTTTCGGGACCGTATCGGACCTTGCGCAACGGGCCGAGACGAGCCGGCCATCCATTGTGCGATTCGCGACCAAGCTTGGATTCGAGGGGTACAGCGACCTCCAGGGATGGATACGAGACGGCGTCTCTCGCCAACTCTCCAGCCCCAGTCAACGCATTCGGAGCCCCCTCGGCTCAACAGCATCAAACAGACTGGCCATCGAAGAGTCAGTGGGGCGTGCTTTTGCCGCGTTTGATGCGGATCGGTTGTCGGTGCTGGCGAAACCAATCGCTGCGGCCCGGAGCGTTTGGATATTGTCAGGTGAAACATCTTTGGCGGGTGCGAATGTGTTGCACTCGGGGCTTGCCATGGCGCGCCCGGATGTTCATCTTGTCGAAGAACACGCGGTCGGTCGGAGTCTGAGCAGTGCGACGGAGTCGGATGTCACGGTGGTTTTCGATTTCTCGCGGTATCGTCGACATTCAATCACCACAGCCCGTGCGTTTGCGGAGTTGGGCGTACCGGTCATCGCCATCACTGATGGCCCGCTGTCGCCACTCGCGTCTCTGACTTCAATGTGGTGTGAGTTGAGCATCCCCGCGGTTGGGCCGTTCGATAGTTCGGTGCCCGCGGTGATCGCTGCCGAGCTGATTGTGGTAGAGGTCGTGGGGCTGCTGGGTGATCGTGCTCGGGAACGGATTGATCGTCTCGAGTCCATGTGGCAGGCAGCCGGTACATTCTTGAACTACAGCCCGCGAACAAACCGATCACTGGATCCCGACATTCGCGAAGATCAACGGCCCGGCGGCATGGATTGACTTTCCTCTTGCGGTGCTCTCAACCAATCACGCACCGTCCCAATGCAGGTTATGAATCGAACAAAGCCCGCGTGCTCGCGACGCGATCGGTAAGTGATTCCAACATGAGGTCACCACACGCGCCCGGGGAGACTCTTGCGATGAGGCTTTGTTCCGGGTTCGACTGTTCGAACTTTCCTTTGGTGAGTTCCTCGGCTACGGTCCGGTACGCATCACGGAACGCCATCCCGCCAACAGAGAGTTCGACGGCACGATCGGTCGCATACATCGGTGGGTCGATCGCTTGGGACATCTTCCCTGCATGAATCGTGAGTGTTTCGAGCAGATCAGGAACGAACTCCAGTGACGAAAAAGCAGCGCGGCAGCCGCGTATGAGCGGCGGTTTGGTGAGCTGCAAATCACGGTGGTACCCAGAAGGCAGCGAGAGTATTTGTTGAATCTCGGACATGGACCCTCC
>JBGCEB010000040.1:0-27907 GCA_045106075.1 Phycisphaerales bacterium | reverse complement strand
TCGGCCAACTGACGCTCTGCACCGGTCAGCCCGGCAACGATCCCATCCGCAATCTCCGAAAACACCCACATAGCGCCCTAGCCTATCAGCCCGGGCACCTGCCCGGTTGCATTCTGCCGCAGGATCAGCGATGATCGCGGCTTACCGACCGTCGCCTCATTCGCGACGGCGCGATCATGTCCCCTCCGGAGAGCCCGCTCCATGGAAGCCCTCAGCAACGCCATCAATACACTCAACGGCATTCTCTTCTCAAACTGGACGGTCTATGCGCTTTTGCTGACCGGGCTCGTGTTCACGATCTGGTCCGGCTTTGGGCAGTATCGCGCACTAACCCACGGCGTCTCGGTCGTCCGAGGTAAATACGACGACAAAAACGACCCGGGGGCGATCAACCATTTTCAGGCCCTTTCGGCGGCACTCTCCGCGACCGTCGGTCTTGGAAACATCGCCGGTGTCGCGGTCGCGGTCGCCCTCGGTGGTCCCGGTGCCATCTTCTGGATGTGGGTCATTGGCATCCTCGGTATGTCGCTCAAAATGACCGAGGTTACCCAGTCGATGCTCTTCCGCAACACCGACGACCCCGACAACCCGCACGGCGGGCCCATGTTTGTCGTCAAGAAGGGATTCGCTGACTGGGGACTTGCTCCGATCGGTGCAATCGTTGGCGGACTCTTCGTCGTCACACTTATTATTTCAGCAGTCACCGGCGGCAACATGTTCCAAGCATGGAACGTTGCTGATATCACCTTCACCTACTTCGGCGTGCCGCAGGTTGTCACCGGAATCATCCTCTCGGTGCTCGTTGCGCTCGTCATCATCGGTGGTATCAAACGCATCGGTGCCGTCGCGGGACGCATTGTGCCGGTGATGTGCTTGGTGTATGTACTCGCAGCCGGGTTCGTATTGCTGACCAACATTGATCAGATTCCTGCGATGCTCATGCTCATTATCAAGGCAGGCCTTGGCATCGACTCGCCCCCGCCCGTCGGTGCGTTCCTTGGAGGCACGTTTATCTACGCGGCGCTCTGGGGCGTCAAGCGGGCCCTGTTCTCCTCCGAAGCCGGCCAAGGCTCGAGCCCCATTGCCCACTCGGCAGCGAAAACAGATGAGCCCGTCCGCGAGGGCGTCGTCGCTGGTCTCGAGCCTTTCATCGACACCATCGTGGTCTGCACTCTCACTGCGCTCGTGATCCTCTCAACAGGCGCGTACAACCGCGACGCTGAAGCGGACTTCCCGACCATCGATGACGTCCGGATCGTCCAATCGGTCGATCGTGATACTGGGGCGCAGGTAGAGAATGTCTGGACGCTCGAGACGCCTAAGTTGCCTCGCATGGGTGATGAAGCTCGCAAGATCCGCCGCGCCGGCGAGTCAGATTCGGGATGGCGCGAAGGTGAGACGATCTTCTTTATTGTCGCTGCAGATGTAGACGAGAACACCGGGCGCGATCTCCGCAAGATCACCGGTACGGTCTCTTATGAAGAAGATCACTGGGCGGTCTCATGGAACACACTGGAATCAGAAATGACCCCCCATTTCCGCGAGCACGATGACGGCTCGTTCGATCTCGGCATCTACGGCGATTACGCGGGCGCCTCAATGACAGCCTACGCCTTCGATCGTTCGATGCCCGGTCTCGGTAAATGGTTGGTCACCGTCGCAGCTTGGTTGTTTGCGATCTCCACGATGATTTCATGGTCTTACTACGGCGAGCAAGGCGTGTACTACTTCTTTGGCTCCAAGGGAGAAAAGAAAGCCAAGCCGATCATCTTCGTTTACAAGATCATTTATGCCGGGCTCATCTTAATGACCACCGTTCTCGCCATGCCGCTCTTTGGTCCGGACAAGCGACCCATCATCGGCGATGACGTGCAGCTCGATATGTGGACGACGCTTGGCCTTGGTGTCATGCTGGTCGTCAACATCCCTATCATGTGGATCTTCGGTGCCAAAGCTATGAAGGCCTATCACGACTACTTCCGCAATCTTAAGTCGGATCAACCCCACGACGCTCCGCCTATTACTGACGTCGTCGAAGGGAAAGACGTCGAGTAACCCTCGACTCAAGGCCTATCAAGTTCTCAACGACACGCTCGCTTCACGCGGGCGTGTTTTTTTCATTCAAGCCGCCTACCTACCATCCCGACCCATGCCCGTCCTCGCTGCCACCAATCTGACCCTCGCCCACGGTCACCATGTTGTCCTCGACAGCGTTTCATTGTCGGTCGAGTCGAGCGATCGCATCGGAATCGTCGGCCGCAACGGCGCAGGCAAGTCCACCCTCATCAAACTGCTCGCCGGAGTCACCAAGCCCGAGTCGGGCGACGTCGTTCTTCAGCGAGGCAGCCGATCCGGCTATCTCGACCAAGCTCCCAAGCTTGATCAGGCCGACACCGTCGAATCCGCAGCCGCCCGTGCATTCGAGAAAGCCCACGCCCTCCAGGCTGAGCTGCATCTCGTTTTTGATAAAATGGGAGAGGCTGGCGAAGCAGAGCTCGAGATGCTCCTCAAAGAGCAATCCCGCCTCGAAGCTGCCATCGAAGCCGAAGGCGGGCTCACCACCGAGCACGAAGTCGCCAAGGTCCTCCACGGCCTCGGTTTCGTCGACGCCCAGTTCACGCTTCCAGTCACCGCCCTGTCAGGCGGACAGCGTGCTCGCCTTGGCCTTGCTCGTTTATTGCTCGAAGGTCCCGCCGTGCTGTTGCTTGACGAGCCGACCAATCACCTTGATATCGACGGACGCATCTGGCTCGAAAACTTCCTCGCCGACGACTTCCGTGGCGCGGTCATCCTCATCTCCCACGACCGCTACCTGCTCGACCGGGTTGTCTCGCGGATCATCGAGGTCGAGCACGCTCGATTAATCGACTATCCCGGCAACTACGCAGACTTCAGGCGCATCCGCGCCGAACGCCGCTTGACCCAGTACCGTGCATGGGAAAAGCAGCAGTCTGAGTTTAAGAAAGAAGCCGCCTACATCCGCCAATACAAAGCCGGGCAACGCGCGAAGCAAGCCAAAGGCCGCGAGTCGCGCCTTGACCGCGCCAAAGAAGGCGCGCTCGAACGCCCGGTCGAACTCGCCGAGCTTCGTCTCACGCTCCCCAAGCCGCGCCGGTCGGGAGACGTTGTTGCCTCAGCACGCGATATCTCCAAGGTCTATCCCCGCCCGGATGGCTCGGGTGAGCTCATACTCTTCAAAGATCTCTCGATCAAAGTGCAACGCGGCGAACGGTGGGGCGTCATCGGTCCCAACGGTGCAGGCAAGACGACGCTTATCCGCTGTCTCCTCGGGCTTGAAACACCGACGGCCGGCGAGATTTCCCTCGGCGCCAAACTCGATGTCGGACACTTCGAGCAGCACAGGCATATCGACGATCCAGAAAAGACTGTCATCCCCCATATCCAATCGCGCATCAAGCATCAAACCAACGGCGAAGTCGTGCTCTCCGAACAAGAAGCCCGTAACCTCGCCGGTGCGTTCTTGTTCTCGGGTGAGGACCAAGAAAAACAAGTCAAGGTCCTCTCAGGCGGCGAGCTCGCCCGTGCAGATCTCGCGGCTCTACTTTCGTCATCGAAGAACCTACTCGTGCTCGACGAACCGACCAATCACCTTGACATCCAAGCTGCTGAGCGAATCGAATCCGTCCTCGCCCAAGAATCTGAGGATCCAAAGACCGGCGAGAAAACTCCGGCACTCTTCGATGGGACGGTCATCCTCATCTCTCACGACCGAGCCTTGCTTGATGCCGTTTGTGACAATCTCATCGTCTTCGATGATCACAACGCAACGGTCTTTCCTGGCTCGTACTCCGAATACAAGCGGCACCTCGCAAGCAACTTCACTCCGTCTTGGACGCCGGCAGCGGCGCCCACGAAACCGGCTCCGACCTCCGTCGAGTCTGCTGTCAAATCCAGCGGCCCGAAGAAGAAGAGCCGCTTTTCTTGGATGGCGATCGACGCGATTGAAGAGCGAATGGGTGAAACCGAAGCAAAATTAAGCAAGCTCGACCAACAACTCGCCGACGCAGATATCTGGAAAGATGTGGATCACGCCAACAGCGTGACAGAATCACGAGATCAACTCCGCACCGAACTCGATGAACTCGAGGCCGAGTGGATCAGCAAATCGTCCTAGCCAGTTCAGAGTCAATCAGTCTGATGTCGTCACAAGCTTTGGGCGGAGTCGATCGATGGTCTCGTTCGCATGCGCAAGCGCCGTTTTGCGTGAGTTGCTGATCGCTTTCATCAGTGCAAAGGGCGCGGGGATCACCGCCAGCGGCAGATACCACATCCACGTCTGAAACCAACCCGAAGTCAGACGCTCGTACCAACCGAATCCTTGCAAGAAAGCCTCCGTTAACGGCAGGCCTGGCCACACGCTCACGATCAATGCCGCTGCAAACAACGCCGGCAACTTTCGAGGCATGCGAAGGACAAACTCGAGACCCACATCTGAACGGACCACATCAACGCATCCGTCAAACGGGGCGCCATACGCAGTGAATGAAGCGATCCGATCTCCGAGTCCAGGCTCGAATCCTGCAAGTTTTCCGGACTTAGAAAGCTTCCCCAGGCGGGCCCGCACATCTTGGTCATCGCCAACATCACCTATCGTCGTGATCAGGTTCTCGGAACCGCTCATCGCCTCGTGCCTCTCTTCCGCCGGTCATTCGGCCACCAAATACCCGACTTCAAGGGTATCTAACGATCGGCCATGCCGCCCGTCCGCATCCAATCCGATCATAAACCGGGCACAATCCAATGGCACCCATTCCTTTCAATCCAGCTGTCAAGCCGCTCGCGAGCGCCGGGAAACCCCAACCGCCGACGCTGGTCCCAGCTGATCCGAGGTGGACGCTCGCGGCTCGCGCTGTTGCGCTCGCCTCTCCGCACTCCGGGCTCGCCAGTGAGCAACGCGAACGGCTTAAAAAGGGTTCGGCCCGCGTCGGCTTTGTGCCCATTCACGCCGCCGCGGTTCTTGCGATCGCAGAGCAGGCCGCCCAACGCGGCGGGCTCGATGCGACCGCCGCCTATCAGCTTGCCCTCATCCCCAAACCAGTCGCACCAACACCGCGCAACCACTGGCCGACTTTGATCGGAATCAACACAGTTCTGTTGATCATTGCCGGCACACTGCTGCTCATGCGAATGACATGATCAACCACAACTCTTGCGATGAATATCGTGCGGATCCGAACGCTAGAGCCCGAGCGACACCGTCCGCGATTCGCCGTCATCATTGACGACGCGAAGCTCGATGATTTCACCAGTCAGCAATCCCTCATCTGCCGCCGCTACGAAAAAATCGCTCGCGTCTGTGATTCGAATGCCGTTCACACGGGTGATCACGTCGCCCATCTGGAGGCCCGCAACGGCCGCCGGCATTCCCTCAAACACGCGGGTGATACGCACGCCATCCGACGCGTCGGCTAAGAAAAAACCTGAGCGGATCATGATCGGCTGACCAAATCGCCCCGCGAGCACCGCCGGTTCAATCGGATCCAGCACAACCGCAAGCTCAACGATTTGATCTGAGCGCCAAACACGGACTGCAACGGGTTCTCCAGGACGACCGGAACTAATCAGCGACATCAACGCTTCGGTCGAAACGATCGGACTGCCCTCGATCGATACCACGACATCATCCGCTTGGATTCCTGCCCGGTCGCTCGGCCCGTCCGGAATCACTTGTGAAACCCGCACGCCAGTCAGAGCACGTCCGTTCTCATTGCCGACTCGCTCGACGCGTTGATTCCCCGAGAACGAGATACCCATATAACCCCGCGATACTTCGCCATAAGTTATGAGCTGGCGCACGATTGGTTCGATCGTTCCAAGAGGAATGGCAAAGCTGATCCCCGCTGAGTCTCCCCCGGAGTCTTCGGGTGAAGAGCCGATCGAACGAGCCGTGGCGATCGCAACGTTCATTCCCACCACATGACCATCGGTATTGATCAAGGGCCCGCCCGAGTTGCCAGGGTTTACAGCAGCATCGGTCTGGATGTAGTTGGTATATCCCCCCGGGATTGAAGACCCGGGCGGCTGGCGCCCGAGCCCAGACACAATCCCTTCAGACATCGAGAACTTGAATCCAAACGGAGATCCGAACGCGAACACTCGCTCGCCCACGCGAGGCAGCCGCATCTCACTTCGACGAACCGGAAACAGCCCGTCCCGTCTATCAACACGAACAACCGCGATGTCTGTGTATACATCCGTGCCAACAACGCGCCCGCCAACGACAACGCCGTCCGCGAACTCCACGCTGACCTGAGTCGCACCGCGAACGACATGAGAGTTGGTCACAACATGCCCGTCGCCGTCGTAGACCCAGCCTGCACCAGAAGAACCGTTCGCGGTCGTCCGTCGGCCAGTGGTCTCAATATGCACCACGCTGGGCTCAACCGCATCCGCGATCGCAGCGACCGCCCGGTCGATCCGGCGCAAAATATCATCGTCCGACAGCTCGTTGTGTGCCACCTGAATCCGGGCCGCTTGTTCTGCAACCGCGTACTGGCGTAGCAGCTTTGGGCCCACCAGCAACGCCATCAATGCAGCCACCGCCAGCATCATCAGCGGCACAATCGATTCAATCCGCCTCATGCCGAACCTCCGGTCTCGTGGACTCTTCTGCGGTCTTCGCTTTTCCGTCACGCATCGTGTACCGAGCGCCACCGATCGTTCCTGCATTGACGCGTTCGACCCACTCAGCCCCTGCGATGCGGATCCGCTCGCCAATCGTGTCAACTGGTTCGGCAAACCGAGGTGGGTAGTCCGTGAGACCAAGCAAATCGTTCACCACCAAAATCTGGCCGTGGCAACCAGTCCCTGCCCCGATCCCAATCACCGGGATTGTTGTCTCAGCCACGATGCGTTCGGTTACTTCTTCGGGCACTGCTTCCACCAGCAGCATGACCGCGCCTGCGGCTTCCATCGCCTTCGCATCCTGCACGATGGTCTCCATCGCGTCCCGCGTCCGCCCCTGTGCCGTCGGACCGCCCAGCACCGCAGTTGTCTGAGGCCGGAATCCGATGTGTGCACAAACCGGAATCCCCGCCCGCGTCATCCGATCAACCAATCCCGAAAACGTATCATCCACTTCCAGTTTGACGACATCAGCGAGGCCCTCACGCAAGAATCGTCCTGCGTTGTTCATCGCCGCCTCGGTCGAACCGTGATAGCTCATAAACGGCATATCGGCCATCACAAGCGTCCGCGGAGCGCCACGCTTGAGTGCCGCAGTGATGAAAAGCAAAAACTCGATCGGAGCATCAATTGTTCGTTCAAAGCCGAGCACGACCTGCGCAGCCGAGTCACCCGCGAGCAAGACATGCACGCCGCCACGTTCAAGCCAGCGAGCCGTCGCCGCGTCATACGCCGCGAGGCATGCGATCTTCTCGTCTCGCCCGACCATGCGGCGCAGCGTCTTCAGGGTCACAGGTTCCCGGAGTCGGACTTCGCCGCTCCCAGCCGCGGCTTCATGGCCGCCCGGTACAGATGGTGAAACGCTCACGCACGAAGTATAGAGCCTCTCAACCTCTCCCGCCGTAAGAAGTTGTGTTACGCCTGACCCCAGAACGTGCGGTGCTCTCGCAGAATCTCTCGGCAGATCCCTTCGTCAGGTTCCGATCGCCAATCGTCCTCAAGGAAACACCCACCCAAAATCAACGCATCCTCCCGCGGAAACATGTACCGATATCCGTCATGCTTCACGTACCCCAGTTTCTGTGGCTTGAGCTTCACCAGCATCCCGCGCGCAGGATACATCGAACGATCATCGAACAAAGATCGAGATCCCATCGCCAAGCAGTTGACCACCAAAGGTTCAGAAAGTCGGCCCAAGTCTTGCAAGCGTTCGATCCGACCCGTTTCAAATACACCGCCGCGTTCGCAGATGTCCTCGATCAGCCGCCTCAAATACTTCGGTGTGTGAATGAACAGAGTTTCAAAGACTCGGCCAGGTCCGTCGTAAACACCAATCGGTAACCGATCTAGCGCGACCGGGTTACTGATCGTGCCGGGAACGAAGAACTCGTTGTTCTCTGGCGCGTCGACGGGCTCATACACGGGCAGCGATTCAATCCCGTACCGTTCGTCAAGCGATCGCATCGCATCAAACGATCGACGTAGGACCCCATGGAACCAAGACAGCCTCTTTTGGTCGCCGCCAAACTCATTGATCCCGGTCGGCAGCCAGAGTGCCCCCGCAACCGCGCTGACCGTCTCGGTACCCAACGCTTCTGAGATGATCCGTACTCGATACCCGGCATCAATCAGCCGAACCGCCGTGGTCAATCCCACCACACCCGCGCCGAGAACAGCCACTGATTCATCCGGTGCCGAATGCTCGCGCACAATTTTGACTACTTCGTCAGCTGTGCCAAGTCCGATCGTGACGCCGCACCCGCCGTGTCCATAGTTGTGCACGACGACTTTGTTGCCAACCTCACTCCCCAGGGTTTCAGCCTCGATCCGCAACCCGCCCCGGCGGCACGGACGAACCCCGCCCGTGAATCCAATCACGTTCGCATCAGACAAATCGGGAATCGCCAGCGTCTCTACCATGCCCAACGCTAGTCGCCCCCAGCGCCCGAATCCGACTCAGTTGGCTTGACAGTTTCTTCGGGAGCGACGAACCGGCCAACTCGGATGACCACCTCTACCCCGAACGCCGGCACCCGATCACCGTCGACAATCCAAACCGGTTCGTCGACTGCGGCTCGATGGCTCAGTCCCCACGCCGCCGAGATCACCTCGGTCCCAAACCCGGTCAGCCCAATAATCGTCCCGGTTTGATCAGCCGCATATTGCCCATCGCGAATCTTCGAACCAGAAAACACCAGCCCCCAACCATCCGCCTCGCTGAGACGTATCTCGTCATCAAGATGGATCGCCCAACTCGAAAGTCGTTCGAAAGTACCAGTTGGTTCCTCTGCGAGCCTGACCATCACGACCACGGATTCCCCGGTCGCCAGTTGAGCAGTTCCATCCTTACCAGATCGCAACGGGTGCCCGGGTTCGAGCCCCGCCGCGAGTAACCCGGCATGAATCGCTGACGCCTTTACCCGAGTTACCACCAGCGACTCATGCTCACGCGAATCCGGACCGGTCACCAACAGCTCAAGGTATACGATCGGCGTCTGAGGATGTGATGGGTCAGCGCACACCTTTCCTGGAAACTCAATAAAGCCTTCTCCTACAAAAACGCCGGGAAGCAGCTCTCGAACTGGATCAGTATCAAGCGCTTCAACGGCAGGTGGCTCGCCACCGTTCAAACTGCCCAGCAATGTCGCGATGCACATCCAAATCATTGAATCGTTCCCCTTGTCATCGATCTCGCAAACGCCTCGAACGCCCGTCCCCGAGCCTCGAAGTGCTCAAACTGATCCCAAGACGCGCATCCCGGACTCAGTACCACGGCATCGCCCGCCTTTGAATCCGCAACTGCAGTCCGAACCGCGACATCAAGCGTCTCGCAGTGCTGCGCTTGCCCGCGGGAAGCTTCACAAATCGCCGGCCCTGTTTGGCCGATCGTGTACACACCACCCACGCGATCCACGAGTGAAGCAACTTCAATCAGATCAACTTCTTTGTCATACCCGCCGCAAATCAAACGGATCCGCTTTGCATCACCCAGTGAACCTTCGATTGCGTCGACCGCCAGGACGGTTGCCCTTGGAACCGTTGACTTTGAATCGTCATAAAAAAGAACCCCATCGGCCGAATGTACAAGCCTGAGACGATGGGGCAAACCCGCGAACCGGCGGACCCCTTCAGTCAGCTTTTCGACATCTGGAACACGCCCCCCAATCAATCTCCCGGCTCGCTCGGCGGCCTCAAGCGCAACAGCCCCATTCCACGCATTGTGATCGCCGGGAATCGCACAGCCGGCAACTCGGATGCCCGAACCGGCGACGCTCTTATCAACTTGAGGATTCGTGGTCCAATCCGAAACGCCAAATCCGACTATTGCAGAATCACCGGATTGCTGATGACGCAGAATAGCTTGCTTGCTCGCACCATAATGTTCGGCCGAACCATGCCAGTCGAGATGGTTCGGTTCCAGATTCGTCACTACGGCCACCCGCGGCGACCATCGATCCAGATTCAACCAATACAGCATCGCACTCGAAAGTTCCATCACCACCACACAGCGTGCGGCGAGTTTGCCGGCTTGTTGCAGAAGCGATCCGCCGATGTTGCCGCCCAAGACACACTCGTATCCATCGGCATTCAGTGCGCTTTGAATCATGGAGCTCACCGTGCTCTTTCCGGCAGATCCAGTGACACCCACAACGCGTTCTCGCCCGATCAGTTCGCAAACCAATCCGATCTCAGTCGTTACAGCCACTCCCGCGGCCTGCGCCGAACGAATAAACCGATTGTCCCAAGGCTTCGCAACCGCCGGATTCACGACTACCAAATCTGTCGTTGTAAAATCACTCACTCGGTGCTCGCCCAGCCGAAGTTCGATCGCTCCCGAGTCAACCAAGTCCCGAACTTGATCAATCGATTCGTCGAGTCGATCTGCCTCCTCGGTATCCGTCACCAGCACATCCGCGCCACGTTCGGCCAGCCACCGTGACACACCGACCCCACCGCCAAAGCGACCAAGCCCCATGACAACAACCCGTCTGCCTTCGAACGATTCCATGCATCCGACTCCCGGCGCCGCGGCGCCCACTCACATCATCGCCACCGGATCGACATCGACCGCCGTCGCCGCATCGCTTTTGACCAATCCTTGCGCTCGCAAAGCGCCCAAAGTCCCCTGAATCACCCGAGGATCACCCGCAATCATTTCAATCCCAACACGCCATTTGTCGGCAATCCGTGCGATCACACAGTCCATTGGACCCATGACGTCCATTCGGCCGCCAGCTCCCACACGCAACCGTTCCGCCAGATCGTTCGCACGAGCCATTGCCTTGTTGTAGTCCTCGTCGCGAACCACGATCCGTGCCATCCGGGTCACGGGCGGCATCCCGGTCTGCCGACGCATCGCGAGCTCATGCTTGACGAAAGATCGATAATCATGCCGCGCTGCATACACAATCGCAGGATTTTCCGGGTTGTATGTCTGCACGACAACTCGCCCGGATGATCCGCCCCGACCCGCTCGACCTGCAACCTGCGCAACGATCTGGAATGTACGTTCTTCAGCACGAAAATCAGGCAGCGAAAGCGCCGTATCCGCATTCAGTACACCAACCAATGACACGTTCGGAAAGTCCAACCCCTTGGCAATCATCTGAGTGCCCAACAGCACACGGATCTCGCCTCGCCCAAAGCGTCCGAGCACATCGAAGTAGTCCGCCGCCCGGCGCATCGTGTCACTATCGACACGTTCGAATCCTTCGCCGAGTTGTAATCCGTGCGATTCACCAAACCGACGCTGAACTTCTTCTTCAACCCGTTGCGTGCCCGACCCAAGCTCGATGACAGCCCTTTGATTCACAGGACAAGACTTGGGGACCAGTCGCTCGTCGCCGCAATGATGGCAACGAACATATCGCCGCCCGCCTTGTTCTCTCACGGTCCCGCGATGCACGACCATCGTGGCGTCACACCGTTCACACTCGAGTTTCCAGCCGCACGCTTTGTCAGAGCAGACAACGACCGACGCGTAGCCCCTTCGATTTAGCAACAAGATCGCCTGCCCGCCGGAATCGAGTGTTTCACGCAACTCATTCGCGAGTGTCGGCCCGATCGAATCATGATCGCTCGATCGCCCGCCCGTCCGACGCATCTCCAATCGCTCAGAAGCCATATCGACCACATTGACCCGCGGAAGACGCCCCCCGCCAACGCGCTCGTTGAGCGTCCATCCCGTGTATCGCCCACGCTCTGCGTTATGCCAACTCTCCAGCGCAGGCGTGGCAGACCCAAGCACCACCGTGCACCCTTCGATATGGGCCCGCTTGATCGCGACATCGCGTGCGTGGTAGCGGGGGAGTTGGTCTTGTTTATACGACGAATCGTGTTCCTCGTCGACCACAATCAATCCCAGGTTCTGGATCGGCGCAAACACCGCCGAGCGGGCCCCAACCACCACGCGGGCTTCTCCACTCGCCGCCGCCTGCCATTGCTTATGCCGCGCCGAAGCACTCAACCCAGAGTGAAGCACCGCCACTCCAAACGCGCGAAATCGCGATACAAACCGACCAGCAGTCTGCGGCGTCAACGCAATCTCTGGAACCAAAACCGCCGCACTCTTTCCCATCGCCAGCGTCCGCTCGAGCACCCGCAGGTAAACCTCAGTCTTCCCAGAACCCGTCACGCCATGCAAAAGGTGGACGCCGAACGAGCCAAGTGTTCCAGAGATTCCCTCAACAACACCGCGCTGCGCTTCTGTGAGTGCAACGAGGCTCGATGCATCCGAAGCTTCGTGCTCAAAGAGCTCGGGCGATCGCACTTCGCGCCGTTCAACCCACTCCAGCACGCCCATCGAGATCAGCCGATTGATTGGCCCAACATTGGTCGCCCCGATCTTTGATGCCAGTTGCTTGGCATCAATCGGGAATACTCCGTCGTCCAGCGCCTTGATCGCTTCCCAAGCTGCTGCGACCGACTTAGTCATCTTCTCAGTCGGCTCCGCATCCGAGACCCGAGACACCAGCCGGACCGTCCGAGATCCCGTACCAGCCTTCACCGCTGCGGGCACCATCGATGCCAGCACCATCCCGACAGGACTGCAGTAATACCCCGCCAGCCAACGCCCCAACTCCACAAGCTCGCCCGGCATCCGAGCGCCCGTTGAACGCAGCACCTTCTTGACCTTCCGAGGGTCGAACCCATCGAGCAGCTCTACCCCGCCTGCAGCGATCACAACCCCGCCCACACGCTTATCGCCCCGCCCGACCGGGACCTCTACCCGGTCTCCGACCTCCAGCCCCTCGCCCGAATACGTTAAACCGTCATCACGGTCGACCCCGCGCTCAACCGCCACACGCACGTACGAGCCGTCCGCTTTGAAATCATCCGCGCCTTGGTACGGCAAAAGGTCCACGACCCACCATACACTCTGCTCCGATGCCCGACACACTTTCAACCGCATCGGCCCGCCTTGCACTCGCAGACGGTTCCGTGTTCTCCGGCATCTCTTTCGGTGCCGCAAGCCGAGACCTCCGAGCCATCGGCGAAGTCGTCTTCAACACCGCCCTCACCGGATACCAGGAGTCGCTCACCGACCCCTCCTACGCCGGTCAAATCCTCGTGCAAACCACCCCGATGATCGGCAACACCGGCGTCAACCCCGAGGACCTGGAGTCGGCCCGCCCACAGGTCGCCGGATTCGTCGTCCATGAATACACCGCCGACCACTCAAACTACCGGGCAACCCAGTCCCTCAGCCAGTGGCTTGCCGATGCCGGCATCCTCGGCATCGCCGGAATCGACACCCGGGCCCTGACCCGGATCCTCCGGTCTTCTGGCGTGCTAACGGGCGTCATCACCAATGACCCGGCTCCAACCGATTCTGAGCTCGTCGAACTCGCCCGGTCCGCACCGCCGATGACAGGCCAGAACCTCGCCGCCATGGCCGGCTGCTCGTCTCCATACTCATGGGACGAAACACTCGGCGATTGGTCCCCCGATGTCGCCCCAGATGCGGACGCCCCGGTCATCATCGCCCTCGACTGCGGCGCCAAGCGGAACATCCTCCGCCATCTCGCCACCCGCAACGCGAGGGTCCGCGTCGTGCCTCACACGATCTCAGCCGAAGAAATCAAAGCCGAGTTCCTCAACAACCATGCCCACGGACTTTTCTTGTCCAATGGCCCGGGCGACCCAGGCGCGGTCAGCGAAACGATCGAAACCCTCGCGGCTCTACTCGACGACCCCGAGCTATCGGACCTTCCGATCTTCGGGATCTGCCTCGGACACCAGCTCCTCGCACTCGCCTTGGGTGCCAAAACTTACAAGCTTCCATTCGGGCACCGCGGTGCGAATCAGCCCGTGCGAGACGAAGAATCTGGCCGGGTCGAGATCACTTCACAGAACCATGGATTCGCGGTTGATTCCGCCTCGTTGGAAGCAACAAACGCCCGGGCAACCCATGTCCATCTCAACGATTCGACGCTTGCGGGCCTGGAACTGACCGACCGTCCCGTGTTCTCGGTCCAGTTTCATCCAGAATCTTCACCCGGCCCGCACGACTCGGCCCACCTATTTGATCGCTTTGTAAAACTGGCAAGAACCCGCTTGCAAAGCCATGCCCCGGCATAAAAAGATGGTTGCCCGGCCTGTTCGGGTGATGTTTAGAGTCCGATCTTGCCCGATTTCTGGGCATTTCGGCTCCACCCCCTTGCAAGATCCGCGCGTCGCGGTATATTCGTAGAGAGCATGGTCCGTCTGGTCATGCGGAGGAGAGTTTCGTCCGTGCCCGATTCGTGGCACAAACATGGGCTTCATGAAGAGAAGCTCGTATTCGCCAGTCGCCTTGTGGGGGTGACCGGGTCTACGCAAGGCGAGAGAGTCGCGTTGATGATCCCGGTGATTCGTTTGTCACTCAAGACTGAACAAGTCTCGAGTAGATCTTGTGTGTTTAGTTTCTGATTGCCTGTGTCTGGGCAACTTCGAAGTAGTTCTGATTTAAAAGAGGAGCAAGTTCCATGAAGGCCAAGAATGCGCTTAGCCTGGTGCTCGCCGCTGGTGTAGTCACCCCCGCGATTGCCGACAACGTCACTCCCCAGCTCGCCCCCCGTGGCGTGATGGCCGAGCAGCACGTTGCTCACATTTACTTCAACCTGGAAACCGGCGAAAAGGTCGCCACCCTTCTCGACGGGACCCGTCCCGCCGACAACGGCGTGTCGCCAACCGTCTGGGTTGCCGATAACGCCCTCCCCTGCGCCGCTTTCGGCCAGACCGGTGGTACTTCGGGCGTCATGGACAGCCCCGCATGCACCACCTGCTTGACTTCGACGGCCACCGGCGTCATCTTCCTCGACTGGGGTGATATCGCCACTGACTCCGTGATCGACTGCGTCGGCATCGGTTGGTCCTCGCAGCTGCAGGACACCGACACCGACCTCGACGGTATCGGTGACGGCATCGAAGGCTTTGCTGGTACTTGGGTGTGGTTCGACGCCGATGACGGCTTCGACTCGTCCTCGACCCGCACCGCCCTGACCGGCTTCACCCTGACCAGCCTCGCAGGCGTCACCGGTGTGGTCGACCCCAACCTGCTGACCGTCTACACGGCAACCGTCGACCTGGCCGCGACCTTCTCGTCGTCCATCGTCTTCGAAATCGGTGACACCGACTCCGCGTCGACCGCACCGATCTTCAACGCAGGCCTTGGTGCTGACCTTGACTCGGACGGCAACGCTGACTTCAGCTACGCCTTCCAGTACACCCAGCCCGGTACCTTCGACTTCGATAACGCTGACGGTGACAGCGACACCTCGACCGGTGTTGATGGTGACCCCGCTCTCGCAGCACTCACCGGCTGGTCGCTCGTTGCTGGTAACGGCGACGTCGACTCCACCGGTACCGTCTACACCCCCGAAACCGCCTCTCCCGGCGCCATCGGCATCGAAGACGCGTTTGACTTCTTCATTGACACCAACTCCGACGGAGAGCTCGAGCCAATCGGCACGTTCTTCTACGGCGGTTTCAACTGCGACAATGATCCTGCCATCGGCAACCCATTCTCGCAGTTCCGCATGGTCTTGTACGGACCAGGTGGCACCCCTCCATGTACGGTCGACCTTGACGGCAACAACCTGTTGAACTTCTTCGACATCCAAGCCTTCATCGCGGCTTACAACGCCGATGACCTCGCTATCGCAGACATCGCTGCTCCATTCGGCGCACTGAACTTCTTCGATATCCAAGCGTTCATCGCCGCTTACAACGTTGGCTGCACCTTCCCCTAATCTTCTTCGAGCACATCGCCACCTCGGTGGCGTAGATCGAAGAATGCAGGGAAACCGAGCATCCTTCAAAGCCTAACTGGCTCACTTAGATCGCCCGGAGCAAGCGCTCCGGGCGATTCTTGTTTTTGGATGCTGTCATTCAAGCGATCAAGCAACCCATATGGAGTTGCTCGAGTCGCGCTCGTCCGCCAATCAATACCGCGGCACCGACGGATCAATCCGCACAGACCACGCATCGATCCCCCCAGCCACCGATCGGACTTCCTCAAAGCCCGCCCGCTGCAACGCCACCGTCGCCGACAGCGAACGACGCCCCGAGTGGCAGATCAACGCGATCATCGTGTCTTCGCCCGCATCAATCTCATTGATCCGCGACCCGAGTTCTCCCATCGGGATCCAGAGCGCACCTTCGATCGAAGCGATCGCGAGCTCTTCGCTCTCCCGGATATCCACGAGAACGAGTTCATCACCGCCCATCCGGTCGCGGGTGTCGATCACAGAGATCTCATACCGTTCATCCATCGGGTACCGCTCTCCGTCATTCGCCTGGGTCATCAAGGTTTCTCCTGCTGCCAACGGTGCCCATCCGGGCACGATCGCTCGAAGTACGTTTCCAAATCAAGCGCGGGCTCCAGCCCACACTCCCCCCGCCAAGCGTTGCCCGAAGCGGGAACAAAGTGACATCCCCCAACGATCGGCCAATCGCACGCCCAGCATCAAACCAACGATCCCCGCCTGTCTTTCGAGGTTCTCCGAGCAAGGGAAACGCGTTCACTTCCCACCGGTCCGCCCGCCGTCCGATCGGCTGTTCCCGCCGAAAGGTCGCCCCATGCAGCACGCCATCAATCGGTACGGTCACCGTCGTCACCGGCCAATGCTTGCGTTCGATCGCGGATTCGGATTGCATCCCGAGTTGATTGGTATCGTCGGTGACATCGAGAAATGACCGAGACTGCTCCGATCCGATCGTCAGCCGCTCATTCGCAGGCAGCGAACAGCCGGCAACCAGCACAGAACCAATGACCCCCAGCGTCAATCCCCCCATCGCACGCGCGGCCGCTCTCAAGACCCGTCCCCAAGCAACGCTTCGTCCACCGCTTTGCGCACCGTTTCCCCAGAGAACCCGCGCCGAGCAAGTCGCCCCGTCACGCGCCGACGAATCACGTCCGCCCCAAGCGGCGATCGCAGCCCCCGTTGCATCGAACCCACCGCCCTCACCGCGAGCGCCCGCGCGTCCGCGAACTCATCCCGGCCTTCAAGCCCGGCATCAATCGCAGCACGAGCGTCGCGATCATCAATGCCCTTGGCACGCAGCTTTGCTTCAAGCAGCCTCCGCCCGGCCGGCCGACGCGCAAGCTCGTTCCGCACGGTGATCTCCGCCACCCGCGCGTCATCAATGGCGCCCATCGCGACAAAGTGCTCTGCCACTCGTTCGCAAACCACCGTCTCGAATCCTTTCCGCCGCAAAGACCGGATCAGCCCAACTCGGCAGTAGTTCCGCGCCGCCAATGAACGCACCGCGGATCGCTCGCACAATCGCTCGCATACCGCGTCGTCTATCCGAGCAAGCGTCTCGGTATCGAGCGTCATCCCGGCATGCAACCCGAACCGCTCGATCGAATCACGCCCGATTAATCCGGCGCGTTCGCCGTCCACGATCAACCACACGCTCAGCGGGTCATCACGCACCCCGCGTAGATCGGTCAACGTGCCCTCGTCCGCAGCGATCACATCCTGCCAAATACGAATCGTTGCCCGATATCGTCGGCGGCCGTTCATTCCAACTCGTCCAACAATCCGCTTAGTTCAGACAGAGCTTTCCCATCGCCAATCCGACGTGCGTTTTCAACTCCTGCACGAACCGTTGCGACCGCAGCCTCGTTGTCTCCCATCTCCGAGAGCGCACGAGCCTTAAAGAAATAGGCGTAGCAATGGTCGGGGTCGGCACGCATGGTTTGATCAAACCAAGAGGCCGCGTCCTCGAATCGCTCGAGTTTCAGGCATTCCTGCCCAATTCCATAGAGCAAAAACGAGTCACCGGGCTCTTTTTCGAGCAACGCTTGGAGTTGTTCAATACTCGGCATGCAAACAGCCTACGTCATCCCGGCGACCTGCTCAAGCAGGCAGCATCAGGCAGCATGAACCAGGCAGCAAAAGATCACTCAACCAACGCGAGCGTCACGATATCACGGTCCGAAACGACCACGCCGCCCGGCAGTTCAACCGTGATCGCGAAGACCGCAGCCTTGCCGACGCTCAGTTTTGCATCGATCGGAACAATCACTCGTCCCGAAGCATCGGCGTCAAACACGCCCCCGTCCACGGGTCGCTGGGAGAGAATGCCATCGCCATGTTGGGGCAGCTGCCCAGTCGGCCGATCAGCGTCAAAGATCCAGAGCTGGTACTGATACTCCGTCGGGACGTTCTCAGCCAGACCCTCGAAGACCATAAAACCTTCGTTGGCCTCTTCGTCCCAGATGACTTCGCCCGAAAGTTCCACGTCGAACTGATGCGGCGAATCACTCAGCGAAGCGTCGTCAAGACCCAGCCAAGACGTCTTGACAATCCCAGAGCGAGACTCGAGCAATGCCAGCGATTCGGCAGCCGACGGAGCCCGCTCCGGTGCCATGGTCACCATCGCGAAGGCCAAACACGCCGCAGCGGCAAGCCAGCCAACCAGTCCGATCGCACCGATCGGTCCCGAGCCTTGCCGGCCACTCACCGCATCATCGCCATGCGACTCACCTCTTTGAGGCTTGGGTTCGATCCGCCCTGCAACATGGTCAGTGCTTGGCGTCGTCGTGGATGCAGGACCGCGCGAATCAGCGGAATCGATCGAGGTGTACTCGCCAGCCACGGACTCAAGCCGCCCCAAGAGAGAAGCAGGGGGGGATTCCAGGCCTGCTTCCGCCATAAATCCAATCGCCAACACCGCTGCTGCTGTGTCGAAGTCTTCGCATAAAGCGTCTCCGCCAAGCATCCGCTCGCTTTCAGCATCGATCCCCTCGACAGCCCGCAATGCGAGCAGATCGAGCGTCCGATCATCAGTTGGCAGGTTGGGGTACGTCACGCTTGAATTCCTTTGGCGGCTCCATCCGCCTGTTGCTCTTCGATCAAACCTCGCACACGGATGAGCCCGCGCCGGATATGTGTTTTCACAGTCCCTAGGGGGATCCCCGTGGCTTCGGCGATCCGTTCATGGCTGAGCCCATGCCCGATCGACATCTGGAGGACCCGCCGCTGTTCTTCATTCAGTTCGGCCATCGCCCGCTTGGCGATGTCCACTTCATCCGACAATGCTGCTGGAGCATCGACACTCGGACCGCGAGCCGGGGTCGGCATCCCGGTATCGATCGTTGCTTCGGTCGGTCTTCGGCTCACTCGACGCACCCGATCAATCAGTCGCCTGCGAGCGATCGTGGCAACAAACGTCACCTCAGAGCCCCGTTCAGCATCAAACCGTGCTGCGTTCTTCCAAACGGACACAAAGATCTCTTGAACGGCATCTTCCGCGTCGGCTGAAGATCGGCACATCCGCCGAGCCAGCGACCATACCAAAGCGCTGTACCGATCAAGACATGCACGCACGGCATCCGCTTCGCCGGCGGCTACCAGAGGTAAGAGATCAGATTCGGTCCGTTCGATGGTCATCGGTCGAGCTTGTAATACCTCGTGTGATGATAGCCGGCCAAGCCCGGCGGACGGACGACGCCTGTGCGCCGCCCGTCCCGAGCCTGTCATCAACTTGGTATTCGTAACAACCATCATTCCGATTCGGAATCCACCGATTACGGCAACAGCACGCCGTCGATCACGTGGATCACGCCATTGCTCGCTTCAATATCGGTCTGGATCACAGTTGCCTTGTCGATGGTCACGGTGCCCTTGTTGACGTGAATGTCAACTTTGCCACCGTTCACGGTCTTTGCTTCGTGCAGCTTGACCACTTGGTCGGCATACACGCGACCTGGCACCACGTGGTAGGTCAGGATGTCGGTCAGCTTCTGACGATTTTCTGGCTTGAGCAACTCATTGACCGTGCCACCAAGCTCCGAGAACGCTTCATCGGTCGGTGCGAACACGGTGAAGGGACCTTCGCCCATCAGCGTGTCTGCCAGGCCTGCAGTCTTGACCGCAGCGAGCAGAGTTCCGAATGAACCGGCCGACTCAGCCACCTGAGGAATCGTCTTGGTCTCGGGCAGGATCACTGCGTCGATCACGTGGATGATTCCATTGCTGGTGTGAATGTCGGTCTTGATGATCTTGGCACCATCAATCTTCGCATCGCCCCACTTTTTGCCGATGTCGGCCCGCTGGCCGTTCAGCGTTGTCAAGTTGGTGGTGCCGAGCACATGGGCTGCATCAAGCTCACCTGGAACCACATGGTAAAGCAAAATCGCTTGCAACTTGCTCTTGTTCTCTGGCTTGAGCAGCGACTCAACAGTGCCAGCGGGCAGTGCCGCAAACGCTGCATCGGTCGGTGCGAACACGGTGAACGGGCCGTCACCCTTCAGTGCATCAATCAGGTCCGCAGCCTTCAAGGCCGCAGCGAGCGTGTTGAATGAACCGGCAGCGACGGCAGTATCGATGAGGTCTTTCTCTGGCGACCAGTTTACGGTCGAGACCATCGTGGTCCCTTCGTTCTTGTCCGAGCACCCCGTGTAGGACTGCGAGGAAGAGCAGGGGCCGGCCATACCAGCGGTCATCGAAAGCGAAAGCGCAGCGATAGCGAACATGTGAAAATACCTCCAAAGTGTGTGTCTTGTTTCTGAGTGCGGCACGTGCCTCACTCCAACCGATCGAGAGGCTTTTCAGCCAAGCGTCGGAATGTTGCCAACAGTTCGGCCGCCGCGGTTCCGCTAGATTCGCATCAACCAACGATAATTTTTCATCCCAACCAACAAACGTACCAGGCATGAATCTACCCGGCGCCGGCGCGCGAAAGCCATCAATTGGTCAACCGCCCAGTCAACCGCGTTTCGACCGCAGCAGGGCCCGGGAATCAGCCCTTTAACAGGGAGTCGAGCAGTTCTGGAACGCCTTGCCCGCGGGTCGCAACGGTCTCAAAAATCGCACGTTTTCCTGCAACATCTCGGAGATCACGCACGAGTTCGTTCTCGCCTGGGAAGTCAGCCTTATTACAAACAAAGATATCCGCGATCTCGAGTATGCCGGCTTTATCCATTTGGACCGAGTCACCCATCCCGGGTGTCAGCACAACCACCGTCCGGTCCACATGATCTCGAACCATCGTTTCGTTTTGTCCTGCGCCAACCGTTTCCACAAACACCGTTTCGAACGCGTCGGCCCCTTCGCAAGCGCCGCCGATCAACTCAATAACTTCGTCCAGCCCACGGTAATCCTCGCCTCGGATCGCCAACGATCGATAAAACACCCGCTCACCAAGGTTGTTAAAGTCAACCCGGAGCCGATCTCCAAGCAACGCGCCGCCAGTGATAGGGCTCTTTGGATCAAACGCGACCACCGCGCATCGTCCAAGGCTCGGGTCCTTTTCTGCCCGACGTGAATATTCGCCCGCCAGTTGTGCGACGAGCGTGCTCTTGCCAGCACCAGGCGACCCCGTGAGTCCAATCACCCGAGTTGGCCGGCTGCGGTTCGCATCACTCCGAGGCGTGCGATCGTTTGCCACCATCGAGATATCACGAGCGAGCTGCGCGACGGCGTGGTTACTCTCAAGCACTGCTCCAGGGACATCGACACAAGCTTTCACCGCTTCAACCACATCCAACAACCCTGTTCCGGTCGGGAAGCACTCCCGCACGCCGGCGTCTTTGAGTTTCTGGATGTCTTCTGCCGGCAAGATCCCGCCCATCAACACCGGTACATGCGCCGCGCCAACTTCTTTCAGCGAGTTCAACAGTCGCGGCCCCAGCACCAGGTGCGAGTTACTCATCATCGACGCCGCAATGCAGTCCACATCTTCATCCCGAGCCGAAACCGCCAAGCTCTCGGGTGTTTGCCACAGCCCCGAGTAAATCACATGGATCCCAGAGTCACGAAGGGCTCTGGCAATGACCTTTACCCCCCGATCGTGACCGTCCAGCCCCATTTTGCCCAGAAGCACTCGAGGGCGATGGTCCAGGTCGCCGCAACGATCTTTCTTCTCAAACTCGCTCGTTGCTGTGCCAAGCTGCTGTGCCATGCGTGTGCTCCCTCAAGCTGTCCGACCGAAGGCAATATCCCAACGTCGAGGAGAATCATAGGTGCCCGGCACCCAAAGCTGCCCAACTCCGACGATACCTCGTCTAGTCTTGCTCTTGGCCCGCAAGAGACCCATTCTGATCCACCGAGCAGAACGCCCGGCCGACGATCCGCGTGCTCGTTTTCTTATCGAGATGGCCCGCGCGCTGGGAACTTACAACGTCGCTGCGCACCGCCTTGAAGAAGCCATCAAAGAAGGCGCCGAAGCACTCGGCCTGCGTGCCCAAATCTTCAGCACGCCGACATCGGTCTTTGTCTCGATCGAAATCAAAGACCACCGAGAGACCCACCTCGCCCGCGTCGATCCAAGATCCCCCGACCTCACCAAGATCGTCGCACTCGACGAAGTCCTTGGTCACGTCATCACCAAACGAGTGACACCCACCAAAGGAACCCGTCTCGTCAAACGCATCATCCGCAGGCGACCGCGTTTCGGTGACACCACCCATCTCTTTGCACACGTCTTGACCGCTGCGTGCATTGCGAGGTTCTTTGCGGGCGGATGGCACGAGATCATCGCGGCAAGCACCATCGGTTTTGCGGTCGGGCTCCTTGCGATCATCGCGCGAAGACAACGCCATGTCGCACGTCTCATCGAGTGCATTGCGGGCATAATCGCCGCCGTCCTCGCAGCCTTCTTTGCATCCGCATTTGGCGGCCTCTCCATCGAACTCACAACCGTCGCCGGACTCATCAGCCTCATGCCCGGCATGACCATCACGACCGCGATGTCAGAACTCGCCACACGAAATCTTGTTTCGGGCACCGCCCGATTCGTCGGAGCCATCGTGATCGTGTTTTCGATCGGCTTCGGCGTCGCAATCGGACAGGCCGTGGGAACAAATATCCCGGGCGTCGTTGATGCCTCGCCCGACATCGCTCCGGCTTGGACCGAGGCCGCCGCGATTCTCTTAGCCCCCGCCGGTTTCTTGGTTCTCTTCAACGCTCGCCTGCGAGATGCCCCGATCATGCTGCTCGCGGGATCACTGTCGTTCCTGCTTGCTCGTTTGGCAACTTCAGAAATCGGCACCGAGTTTGGTGTGTGCCTCGTCGCATTGGTCGTAGGCGTTGTCGGGAACCTTTACGCGCGACTCCGAAACCGTCCAGCTTCAGTCGTGATCCTTCCGGGCATCCTCATGATGGTTCCGGGTTCGCTCAGCTTCCGAAGTTTCGAGTTCTTCCTCGCACAAGATACCTTGACTGGCACTCAGACAGCTTTCAAGGTCTTGTTCACCGCGTTGGCGCTTGTCGCGGGTCTTCTCTTTGCCAACGTTGCGGCTGAGCCAAAGCGCCCGCTCTAGCCGTCGCTGTACAGCGATCCAAGATCGAGCCCGCCGCGCTGACCACCGGGCGTAAACACAAACCCGAAGCTCGTTTCGCCCCGGATGTTGTTGTACCCAATCGACAGCCCAAACGTCCCCGCTTGGAATCGACGCAGCACAAGCCCTGTGAAATCCTGGAAGTCCGCTTCGTCGAAGTTGTACGTTACCGACGTGTTAAACCCATACTTGTCGGTCAGCCGGTACTGTGCACCAAAAGCTGCGTAGGTGGCGTCGATCGCTGCGACCCTCCGCATCTCATAGCTGGTCAAAAACCCGGGTCGATGTTCAACGAGCACTCCACCCGAGCTACGAGCCACACGGTCAGCGTCAAAGTCATAGGTCACCTCGCCGGCCACCGCGACGACCTCGGTCGGCTGCCAGATCGCGCTGACCCCGACGTATTCGCCCGGCCGGCTCAACTCAGGGCGAGCTTCATACCAACGAGGAATCGCACTTGTCCCGCCACGATCCGAAGTCCAAACGTACTCAGTCCGCACTTTCAGCAAGTCCACATCACGCCAACGCCCAGCCCCTCCGCGTTTGGTCTGCCACGTTTGATCGACCGCCGCCCGAATCATGGTTCCCGCGAGCAGATTTTCGACATCATCGTCATAGATCGGCAGCTCGTCATTGGTGACGTTTGTGTCGGCCGCCCACAACGTCAGCGACGGCTCAACAATGTGCCGCATCCGATGGACATCAAGAGCACGCGACTCGGCATCGTTGTTGACTTTCTGGAGCGTTGTCGAGAATGTCACACCCGCCGCACCCCAAAGCCGGGTGTCATCCGCTTCCTGCGGACTGAACGCATCGAACGACTGGTCGTACGCCGTCACACGCCCAACCACAAACGGCGTCACACGAACCGGGCCCGCCCGCAAAGTCGCCACGACCTCGTGCCGAGAATCCAGCCGTGTGATGGCATCCTCTGTGTATCCGCCCGCTCGAAGAATGTCACCAACCGATTGACCGGGTGTCGTGCCAAATGCGTCGTCCGCCAAGCTCGCGGTGCTAAATCCATACGACGCAGCGGTCGCTTCGCTGAACCGAAGCCGCAACGACCCCGCGCGGGCTTCAAACCCGTACGACAACAAGCCCGGCAGCCACTCCTCAAAGAGTTCTTGCTGCCCCCACACAAATCGGGCTTCCGGCAGCCGATCAACCCGATAGCCCGGTGTTTGAAGCAAATGTTCGCTTGAGATGAACTCGGCTTCCGTTCCCGAAAGCTCGACCGCCAGTTGGGAATGCTCGCCCTGTCGTTCGATGATCAGTCGGTTCCGAAAATCTTCGACCGACGACGCCAACTCTGGGAAGAACGCCTGCACAAACGCTTCATCAGAAATATGACTGGCTTCTCCGATCAACGTCCAGTTATCGCGGATGTCCCAAATGTCTCTCAACCAGAACATCCCGCGCGACTCACTGTCACGCTGGATCTCGGTACCAGGGCTCAATAAATCTGTGCCATCGTCTGATGCGAGCAGGTACGCAAACAGCCCGCCCCGGTGTCGTGGGGTGTTCCATGTCCCATCAAGGCCCACCGCGATCCCACGCTCGGTGTAGTAATCCAGCAGCAGATCCAGTTCAACGCCAGGCCAGTCATACCCAGCCAACGACTGAAGATTCCACCGAGTCTCGATCAGCCCACCGGTCCGATTCGAGTCTCCGACCGAAACCCGCCGAAGCGGAAATCCGTCCGGATCGCCCTCAAACCCTGGCAGCCACAACACGGGCACACCAAGCGCATTCAGTGTGACGCTCTTGCCCTTGACACGCACTCGTTCTGTTCCGTCCGGACGTTCGTCCTCGAGCGTGACCTCAAGCTTCCGAACACCTATGAACACGTCGGGCTCAAAGAAGGCGCTGTTCGAGAGTCGTGCCCGATCGGCGCTGAATACCCGCTGCGATTCCTGTCGCACCGCGTCCGCGCGAACATACACAGGCATCCCTGTACGCTGATCAGTCGTCCAAAACACCGCATCAAGCATCAATGCTCGGCCGCGGGCTACATCCAGATACACCTTCGGCGAGCGAACCGTCCAACGTTCGTCGCCCCCGATTACGCCGCCTTCTAGATACACGCCCTCAACTTCGTCCGCTCCCAAACGCGACAGCGTACGATCCAACGGCGCTTCGCTTTTGAGAAACACCACCGCCCGCTCAGCCTTCATATCCACCGAACGCCCAGTACTCGGTTCGATGTACTGCATCACGATGCCGCCGGTCGCCGTGATCGAAGCGTTCTTTCCAGACGCTCCGCCTTCAACAACGATCCGGTCACCGACCGAAAACGAGAACACGCCATCAGGCCGAAACACGGCCCGCGGCGCGTCCGCAGGCGCTGCATTCCGAACAACCGCAGCCGTCGAGCCCGGCGTGACTGACGGCTCAAGTTCCAGCGCAACACCTTCGCGAACCAACACGTCACCATTGGCTTCGTCCGTGCCAACAACACGCGACCCAAACATTGATTGGGCTTCCTCATGGAAGTCATATCCGTCAGATCCATCCCTCGGCGGGCCGTCAAACCTGGCATCGACCCGCACGCGAACGGGTTCACTCGCGCGAATCACACCGCGTACCGGAAGTGTCTCAGCCCGCACATCAATCGACCTCTGATCTGCCCGCACGCCCCGGAACACACCAAAGACCTGATACACGCCCTCGCCCATCGGCTCAAGCCACAGCGATGCCTCGTCCGCGTTGAACACGTCGCCGCCGAGTACGACCCGTACGTCTTTGTTCAGTTGAACTCGGTGCGTTGATCCAGACTTCCAAAGCCACCCAGCGCGCCCACTCAGCTCGATCGCCCCGTCCGCAGCTTGAATAGGAAACCGAACCCCACCAAAGCCTCGATCCGAGCCAAGATCAGCACCGCCCGCGCCCTGACCAAACACAGGCGCACCCAGCCCGCACGAAGCGATCAGCGCCGCCAATATCGTCCTTCGAGCCCAACCGGGGTGATCCATCACAATCGCATCCTGCTGCGTTACCTCTCCAAGCCCCGCGAGCCCGGCCCCACAAGGTACGCGCCATCCCTTCCAAACACAACCACCCCAACCCACTCAACAACCTATCCTCCCCCATGACCACCACGACCACCCGCAAGACCATCGCCCAGATGACCCCCGCCGAGCGGATCGAAGGGCTTTTCTCAATCAACAACCCCCAACTCGGCACCACCGCCAAAGGCAAGCCCTATCTCCGGTGCCTCATCGGCGACCAATCCGGCTCCGCACCCGCCCGGATGTGGTCATGCGACGAGCCCACTTTCGCTCGCCTCTCCAGCGAAGCTTTCGTCCACATCGAGGGCGAGACCCAGGCTTACCAAGGCGAACTCCAGATCATCATCCACCGCATCGACCCCGTCGATCCGACGCCCGAGCAGCTCCGCGAGCTGATCCCCGCCTCCAAGCGTGACCCCCAAGAGATGTTCGCCGAGGTCAAAGCCCTGCTCGACTCGCTCGAGCACCCCGCGATGCAGGCCCTCGCCAAAACCTACCTCGATGACGAGCACCTGATGGACGCGTTCCGCACCGCTCCAGCCGCGGCCAAGCTCCACCACGCCTATCTCGGCGGGCTCCTCGAACACACCCTGACCCTGATGCAGATCGCCGACCGCATCGCCCCGCTCTACCCCCGCATCAACCGCGACATCGTCATCATGGGCCTGTTCCTCCATGACCTCGGCAAAACCCGCGAACTGGTCTACGACCGCTCCTTCGGCTACTCCGACCGCGGCGAACTCATCGGCCACCTCGTCGAGGGCGCCATCATGCTCCACGATAAAGCCCAACAAACCATGCGCGAGCAAGGCGTCCGACTCCCCGCCGGCGTCCTCACCGTCCTCCAGCACATCATCATCTCGCACCACGAAAAACCCGAGTTCGGCGCCTGCAAAATACCGTCCTCGCCCGAAGCTGTCATGGTCAGCCTCATCGATAACCTCGACGCCAAGACCATCCTCACCCTCGACGCCGCCCGCCCCGATCAAGCCACCGCCAACCTCGGCGGCAACTTCACCGAACGCAACTGGGCCATCGGCACCAAAATATTCCGACCAGACCCCCTCGCCGAATAACCGTCTTTGGTAGGGCCGGCTTCCAGCCGGCCTTTTCTTTGGACCAACTCAACCCCATGCACCTCACCCTCGCCAGCCAATCCCCGCGCCGCCGCCAGCTGCTCACCGAAGCCGGCATCGACCACGCCGTCCGCCCCAGCGGCATCGACGACGGCCTCCTCACACCCGGCGACCACTGCACTCCCGCCGAATGGGTCATGGCCCTCGCCCTCCTCAAAGCCGCCGCCACCGCCCGCCAACCCGACCTGCACCCCGGCACCATCGTCCTCGGCGCCGACACCGTCTGCGTCAACAACGACCAAGTCCTCGGCCAGCCCGCCGATGAACAAGACGCCCGCCGCATGATCCGAGCGATGGCCAGCACCACCCACGACGTCCTCACCGGCGTCGCCCTGATCTGCACC
>JBGCEB010000039.1:0-43003 GCA_045106075.1 Phycisphaerales bacterium | reverse complement strand
GGGTGGCAAGTTCTCAGACGATCAACGCAAGGTGTTCAACGCGGTGCTGAAGGCTGAGGAAGCGGCGATCAAGGTGATCAAGCCGGGCGCTCGGATGATGGACGCGGACAAAGCGGCGCGGGCGGTGTTGGAGAAGGCTGGATTTGGCGACAACATGCCGCACGGGAGCGGGCACCATCTTGGGCGCGAGACGCACGATCCGGGGCTGTACCACGAGGAACTCAAGCCGGGCATGGTGGTGACGATCGAGCCGGGCGTGTACCTGCCCGACAAAGGCATCGGCGTGCGGATCGAGGACGACATTTTGGTGACGAAGACGGGGAACGAGAACATGTCGAAGGCGATCAAGAAGTCGGCGGCGGAAATGGAGCGGGTGGGGCGGTAGTCAGGAATCCGACCCGAGCTGGGATAGTTCTTCGGCCAAGACTGGACCTAACGGAGCATCTGAGTTGTGGTAGATGCCGTGATGGCGTGCGTTCGTTCGCCATAGCTGGTTTGACGCCTGCTCGTATCTCCACTTATTCGCGTGCAGCAAGCGTGACTGTGCGACCGAATCGAGTTGCATGAACGACTCTCGGTCGATCGACGCGTAGCCGGAGATGATGAGCAGTTCTTTCAACGGCCATTGGAAGTACGAGCCAGCCCACCGGGAAGAGCTCGTTCCGCACCAGTTGTAGAACTTTGGTTCGACTATCGCGAGTGGCTCGGTTGATTCTTCGCGCTTGATTATCTCGACGCCTTGACTCGTTACAGCCCAGAGAAACTGATAAAAGTCGTTCGCGGAGACGGAGTCGTCTCGGCGTATGCCGTCGAGTCGGAAGTGGGTTCCGTCTGCGAATGTGACCGATGACTCGGCGACTGACACCCGTTGCATTGGATCTGGCAGCGGATTCTCTCGCTTCCATTCGCCGCGGAGTTTTTCGCCAATCAAAGCCCAGGCCGCAGATGCGATCGCCAGCAACAGGACGACCGCGTACGTCATTCTGGCAGGCTTCGATCGAGCGCCTTGCATCGTTGATACCTCTCGCGGCGTCGTCAGGACAATCGCCCGAGCAAGATTCGGCTCATCCCTCGCTTAGTTCCTTGATCTTTGCGATCAGGGCGTCGACTTCTTGGGGGTCGTCGTAGCGGTAGAGGCCGATGACTCTGCGGTCGGGGCCGAGGAGGATGAGGCGGGTGGGGTGGTTGATTTCGCGGCCTCCGGTTTGTGGGGTGGCCGAGACTTCGCCGATGTCGAACTTGAGTCCGGTGCGGACGAGGTTGGCGACGTACTCGGGGTCGCCGGTGGCGAAGGTCCAGCGGTCGGGGTCGGTGTTGTAGCGTGTGGCGTATTGGTTGATGATGTCTGGGGTGTCGAGTTCGCCGTCGATGGAGACGGACATGAGGCGGGCGCCGGTGCCTTCGGTGGCGTTCTGCACACGGAGCATCTCGGCGGTCATGCCGGGGCAGAAGAGCGGGCATGAGGTGAAGAAGAAGTCGATGACGGTGAGTTCGCCGTCGAGGACGTCGTTGGTGATCTCATTGCCGTTGCGGTCGGTGAGCGTGAACTCGGGCATGTAGAAGTCGGCGTAGGGATTGCCTTCGTCTGGGAGCTTGGTGATTTGGCCGGGCGAGTTGGCAGGGACAACGCTGGCGGGATTGCCGTAGGTGGCTGCGAGGAACAGCACGAGCCCGAGGGTCAGCAGGAACAGGACGGCCGAGATGAGGATGATGTGTGGGCGCATGGCCAATCTTAGGGGAGAGCCGACGCGGGGTTAGGACTTGTTGCGACCAATCGTACATGTCGCGGCGATGGTGCAAACAAGCGCGGCGGCGATGGTGATTGTCCATGCGAGCGCAGGGTTCGCGTCCGGGTTCATGCCGAGGGCGTGGCGCATCGCTTCATGGGCCCAGGTGAGGGGGTTGGCTTTGGCGATGATGGCGAGCCATGACGCGGAGGTTTCGATGGGGAAGACGGCGCCGGAGAGCAGCCAGAGCGGCATGAGAACGGTGTTCATGACGCCGTGGAAGCCGGATGTTGAATCGATTCGCCACGCTAGTGTTAGGCCGAGTCCGATCAGGGCGGTGCTGACGAGGGCGAGGACGCCCGCCGCGGCGAGAAGGCCGAGTGCCGTGATCGGTGTGCCCGTGAGCGGGAGGATGAGAAGGACAATCAGTCCTTGGAGTGTTGCGAGGACGGAGCTGGCGGCGATCTTTGACCCTGCGATCGAGAAACGCGAGGCAGGTGAGACGAGTGCGGCACGAAGGAAACCGTCTTGGCGATCTTGGATGAGTGAAATCGCGCCGAAGATGCTGGCGAAAAGGACGGTCATGCTGGCGATGCCTGGCACAAGGAAGGCACGCATCGTGGTGTCCATGCCGAGGTTGGTTGAGGTAAAGCCGGCAGCGAAGAAGATCCAGATGAGAGCGGGTGTTGCGATCGCGGCGATGATGCGTGTTGGTTGACGCAGTTGGCGGAGGAACTCGCGTTTGAAGAGGGCGACGAAGGCGATCATTTGGACGCCTCGGTTTGGTCAGCGGTGTGCCAGAGGTAGGCGTCTTCAAGGGTTGGGGTGGAAACTCGGATGGTGGCGTATTCCATCGGGCAGGTGTCGACCAGTGAGGTTGATGCGTTGGGGATGATCGCCCCGGCGGACCACCAGCGGGCGGGCGTGTTCGATTGTTCGAGCCAGGCGCGGATCGGTTGGGTGACTTGGCCGGGGCGGACATCAACGCGTGCGATTCGGCTGCCCAGAGGGGCGCTGAGTTGTTGCGTGGTGCCTTGAGCGATGAGCTTGCCTTGGCTGAGCAGCACGGCGCGGTCGCAGCGTTCGGCTTCTTCGGCGAGGTGGGTGGCGACGAGCACGGTGAGTTGTTCTTCAGTTCGGATGGCATCGAGCGTTTGCCAGAACCGGGCGCGGGCATCGATGTCGAGACCGGTGGTGGGTTCATCCAAGATGAGAACTCTGGGTGAGGGCATCAGCGCGCGTGCGAGGTCTGCGCGGCGTCGTTGACCTCCTGAGAGATTGGCGCAGCGGGTGTTGACGATGTCAGCGAGATCCAAGCGGGATGTCAGCGTTTCGATGCGTTGGTTTGCGGCTTGCTTGCCGTGGCCGTGGAGCGCGGCGGCGAGCATGAGGTTCTCGCGGACCGAGAGTAGATCATCGACTGCTGGAGTTTGGAATGCAACACAGAGGTTTGCCCTGTTTGCCGGTTCGATGACCTTGCCGGAAGTTGGTGTGTGGAGACCGGTGAGGACCCGCATGAGGGTGGTCTTACCGGATCCGTTTGGGCCGAGCAATGCGATGGTTTCGTTGTCGGCTTGGAGTGTGAGATTTGAGAGGGCAGGTGTCGGTTTGCCGGGATAGGTCGCGGTGATATGTTGGAGATCGATGGCTGGCATCGGTCAGGCGATCGCCGTGCGGATCAGGGCTTCGGCGACCATGATCATCAGTAGGACTGGCAGCTGGATGATCGAACCGATGAAGGCTTTGCGGGCGACTGTTTCGGTCGGGTGGACCGCTACGCGGACGCAGAGCGCGACGAGCATGAGCCCAAGGATTATGCATGCGACGAGCGTTGGCCAGCCGAGCAGGTCTGGGATGACAAGCACGATGCTGGCTGAGACTGGTATGAGCAGAACCGCGGTGGCGACCATGATGATCGCGGTGAGGCGCCCGGTGGGGTCAACCACGGGGAGCATGCGGAAGCCACCCTTTTCGTAGTCGGCTTTGCACATCCACGCGATCGCTAAGAAATGCGGGATCTGCCAGACCATCATCAAGGCGAACAGGGCGAGACCGATTGGGTCTGCGAGTGCGTCGAAGCCTTCAGCTTTCGAAACTGCAGCGGTCCCGATCATGGTGGGCAGAGCGCCCGGGATCGCACCGACGAGGGTGTTCCAGATGGTGAGCGGTTTGAGTGGGGTGTACAGGATGATGTAGGAAGATGCGGAAGCGAGAACGACAAGAGCGGGCATCACGCCGCTGGTGAAGTGGACGATTGCCGTGCCGGCAATGATGAGCGCGAGCCCGTACCAGAAGACAAAGGTTGGGCTGAGGCGTTCGGAGGGGATGGGGCGGCTGGCGGTTCGTCCCATCCGGGCGTCGCGGTCGGACTCGTACCACATGTTGAGGGCATTCGCTCCGCCGGCAGCGAGGGCGGTTCCAAAGGTGACGCCGAGTGCGAGGCGGATCCAGGCGGTGAGCGTGAGGTCGCCAGCATGAAGACCGGCAAGTAAAAGTCCGACCAACGCGGTGATGGTGACGAGTCGGGTGATGCCTGGTTTGGTGGCTTCGATGCAGGCTGACAGGACGCTCGATGAAGAGCGCTCGGCGATGATCGAGGTGTCTGCGGGGCTGGTCTGCGACACAAGCGGATTGTAGGTCTGTTAGCGACGTAGAGAGTGCGGCATCTTGACATCCGCCCAGACGGGAAAGTGGTCCGATGGGTATGCATGAGCGTTGGCGGGATCGGGTCGCCAGACGCCTGATCGCAGCGTGGAGAGATCCCGGGATGGCAGGACGTAATCGACGCGCAGGCCGAACTTGGCGGTGTCAGTGCCATCGAGTCCGTCGATGCGGCGGGTTGCTCTCGGAGTGGGGTCTTCTGCCATGTTTTCTGAGGCGAGCAGGTGACCGATGGGGTCGCCTTCGGATGAGCCGTCGGTGGGGTCGGCGTTGAGATCGCCCATGACGACTGCATTGAAGACGTCGCTGGGGGTGATGGGCTGCCCTTTGTCATCTCTGAGCCATGGCTCGGCGTCGATGATGGCGCGGAGCAGGCGGATCTCGTCGCGGTTGCGGAGCTTGTTGCGTCGTTCCGGGCCGTCGAAGGCCGGGGGGGTGGGGTGAGAGACGATGCAGTGAATGATGGAGCCGTTGGGGGTTCGGACCGGGATGATGGCGTGGGTCTTCGAGGAGAGACGGAGATCGGCCCATTCGTCGGGGCTGTACCAGGTGGAGCCGTCGAGGTTGGTGGGATTGGTAGCGTTGGGGAGGTCGGACCATTTGAAAAGGCGGAACGTGTGAATACCGCTGGAGAGAATGCTGTAGCCGGTCTTGACGAGAAGGGCCATGCTGTATTGCCCGGGGAAGGTGCCAAAGCCGTGGGCGTCGCTGCCGTAGGCGCGTTGGTCGGCGGTCTGGCGTGGCGGGGAGCCATCGGCGGACATGGGGGCGACGGGCGGGTGGTTGCTGACGATTTGGCCGTCGTTGTTGAGGTCGTGGCCGGTGGGGATGCCGGTGTTGGAACGGAGGGTGACGGCGGTGTAGTCCCCGGCGAGGAAGGTGTTTGCGAAGCGTTGGCCGTTTTGGAGTGGACCGGTCTGGTTTGGCTCAGATTGATCAGAGGCGATCTCGTTGATCAGGATGATGTCCGCGTCGATGTCCCTGATGACGGCTGCCACGCGGGCGAGACGGGGGTGGTCCGGGTTGGTCAAATCGGCGGAGCGGACATCTTCGATGTTGTAGGTGGCGATGCGGAGTGTTTCTTGCGTGGAAGTGCAGCCGAGGCTGGGCATCAGGATGAGGAGGGCGACAATGCGTGCTAGATTGGGCATAGTTGATTGAAAGGGGCGGGGAGGCGGTTGACAAGGGGGAGTGGTGTGCGGATCGTGTGTGGTCAACGTTGGTTGACGACCGTGCCCCGGTAGCTCAGTTGGATAGAGCATCGGACTTCTAATCCGGCGGTCGCAGGTTCGAATCCTGCCCGGGGTGCTTTGTTTGGGTCCAGTTTGTTTCGGTCCAAATAGTGACACTTTTCGAACAGTTCCCGGTACAGTGTTGCTCCGGCGCGTGTTCATTGCGCTGATGAAACTGAACGTTCCCCCTTCGGAGACGGATGTGATGACGCAATGCGTGCGGTTGGTGATTGGTGCAGTCATTGGGCTTGGTCTGTCGCTGGGGGGGGCAGCGGGGGCTGGCGAGGTGGATTTGCCTCGGTTCCCGTCAATCAGTCCGGACGGGAAGCAGGTTGTTTTCTCGTGGCGAGGTGATCTGTGGCGTGTGGAGTTTGATGGGGGGGATGCGATTCGGCTGACGAGCCATCCGGCCGATGAGACTCGGACCGCTTGGTCGCCGGACGGTGATTGGATTGCTTTTGAATCGCTTCGATCGGGTCGGCGAGCCGTCCACGTGATGCGGGCGAACGGATCGGAGACGCGGAAGGTCACGGAGGTGGATGGGACGCTGACGCTGGGCGGTTGGTCTGGTGATGGCGAGCGTATTTTGATGCACGGCCGCATCGAGGGTGATGTGTACCGCGGTTCACGGCCTTACTCGGTTTCATTTGAGGGTGGGCCGATCTCGCGGTTGCATGGTGCGTTTGGCGAGTCGCCTGATGGGCACCCCAGAAACGATGTGTATTTGTTTGAGCGAGGCGGTTCGAGTTGGATGCGTCGACACTATCGCGGTCCGGACGATCGTGATGTGTTTGTGTTTGATGCAGGTGCCGACTCGTTTAATCGTTTGACCTCGTGGGAAGGCAACGATGGGCACGCAAAGTGGCGAGACCACGATACGGTGCTTTACCTGTCTGACCGTGAGGGTGACACGGTTCGTCTTTGGTCAATGGAAATAGATAGCGGCGAGGCAGATGCGATCCAGCTGACAGAGAACAGCGATCGTGACATCACGGCGTTTGATGTCTCGGGCGATGGAAAGTCGGTTGTTTTTTCCAAGTGGGACGGTTTGTATACGGCTCGATTCAAGGGGCGCCGAATTAGTGAGCCGCAGCGTCTTGTGCTGGCCGCGTCGGACGATGCCTTTCCGAAGCGCGTTCTGCGTGATGTTGACAACAATGTATCTGAGGCACGTTTGAGCCCGGACGGCAAAGTGATGGCGTTTGTTGCGTTCGGTGATGTCTTTGTGCGTGCGGTTGAAGACGATGCGCCGACTCGGCGAGTCACCGAAGGTATGGCGCGTGAGCGCGATATTGCGTGGTCGCCTGACATGTCTCGTTTGTACTTCGTTTCGGATGAGTCTGGGATCGAGTCGATCTATGCGGCCACGGTCACGCTGACCCGGGGTGAAGTCCAGGAGGCCTTTGAAGAAAAAACTGGCGAGCCAGAGGTCGTTGAAGAAGTTGTTTCTGGAGAAGAGTCGTCTGAGGAAGACGGGGTCGACGATGCTGAAGACGGTGATGGAGAAGAAGCTTCGGGCGGAGACGAAGAGAAAGAAAAAGTAGAGAAAGACGACCCAAAGCTCGCAGCACGCTGGGCGGATGCGTTGCGATTTGCGACTGAACCGATTTTGATCACCGAGACGAGTGATCGGTTGCCGTCGCCTTCGCCGGATGGGACGGAGTTGGCGTTCCGGCGGACGCGTGGTGATTTGGTTGTGTTGGATCTACTCACAGGTCAAGAACGTGTGTTGCTCGAGGCTTGGGACTTTCGGATGGAGTTCCGTTGGTCGCCGACGGGCGAGCACATTGCATACGCAGTGGATAACGAGAACTTCAACTCAGATATTTTCATTGTTCCCGCGGACGGGAGTTCGGCGGCGGTCAATCTATCTCGTCACCCCGACAACGAGTATTCGCCGCGTTGGTCCGCTGATGGGCGTGTGATGTCGTTCCTTTCGCAGCGCGAAGGTGACGAGTATGACGTTTATATGGTGATGCTGGATCGCAAGCTTGAAGCGCTTTCGAGCAAGGAGCTCGGTGATTATTTCGAAGAGGCCGAGAAGACGGCAAAGAAGCGAAGCGTGATCGATCCGATCGGTTTCGGCGAATCGGCTGAAGTCGAGAAGGACGATGATGATCTGGATACAGAGTCAAAGGGTGATCTCGAGCCGGTTTGGGAGCTTAAGGATCTTGAGGACGCACATCGACGTTTGCGTCGGGTCACAACCTACGGCGGGAGTGAGTTCAATCTCGAGATGACACCCGGCGGCGAGCGGTTTGCATTCACAGCCAGCGGTGGCGCTGGTGGTTCGACCGGTGTGTATTCGATCAAGTGGGATCGCTCCGAAGAGAAACGTTTGGGTTCGAGCGCGACTGTGATGGAGGTCAGTCGCGATGGTCAGAAGGTCGTGATGCTCCGGGGTGGGCAGGCGCGAACCGTGAAGCCGACCGGCGGTAGCGAAGAAACGGTTTCAATCGATGCGACTACAGAGATTGATTTTCCAGCGTTGAACTCACAGATGTTCGATGAAATGGCGCGAACCCTTGGAACGACGTTTTACCACCCGGATATGAAAGGGTTGGATTGGGAGGACCTGACGGCTGACTATCGAGCGTTGGCCGCGAAGTCGTACACCGCTTCGGAGTTCCGAGAGATCGGGACGCGGCTGATGGGCGAGTTGAATGCTTCCCACTTGGGGGTCTATCCGGCGGCGGATTACTCTTCGCCTGACTATCGCAGTTCGGGAAGGCTTGGAATCGATGCGACTCCGGTTGAGGGTGGTTTCCGCGTCGACTACGTGCTGCCTCGCTCGCGTACGAATGAAGGTGAAATGGCGCTGCGTGCTGGAGATGTCATTACGGGCGTGGAACTCGTTGATATTCAATCTGGCGAAACTCTTCATGGCCTCCTCAAGGGGCGCGCAAACGTGGAGACCATCGTCACGGTTCGGCGTGAAGATGATGATGGCGAGGTTGAGCTTGATCTCTTGATGATCCCGGTGACCTCGGGAACCGAAAGCAGGTTGCGCTACGACGATTGGCAGCTATCGAACGCGGCCAAGGTTGAAGAGTGGTCCAATGGACGCCTTGGCTATCTTCATATCCGGGCGATGGGTGGAGCGGATTTGAATGAGTACGAACGCGACCTTTACGCTTCTGCGTATGGCAAGGAAGGGTTGCTTATCGACGTCCGCAGCAATGGCGGTGGATGGACGACCGATCGTGTACTTGCTTCATTGATGTACCCACAGCATGCGTACACAATCCCGCGGGGCGCTCATCCGATAGATGGGCAGGGATATCCCCGTGATCGTCTGTACATTCAGCGTTACAACGGTCCTGTCAACATGCTTTGCAATGAGAAGAGTTTTTCGAACGCAGAGATCATCTCGCATGCGTTCAAAACGCTCGGGCGTGGAACACTCGTTGGCGAAGAAACCTATGGCGGCGTGATCTCTACGGGCTCGTTTACCCTGGTTGATGGGACTCGTGTGCGGCAACCGTTCCGGGGTTGGTTCTTGCCGGATGGACAGGACATGGAGAACTTTGGCGCCATGCCTGACATCCGAATCGAGCAGACGCCTGAGGATGAAGCGGGTATGAATGATGAGCAGCTCAAGGCGGCGGTCGAAGATTTGCTGACTCGATTGCCATAGGGTTCGGAGCTGCTGCGCGGGTTGATATGATCAGCCAATGTACGGATGTTCGTTGACAAGCCTGGCGGTTCAATGATCGAATCTTCGATCAGGGAATGGTTTGAATCTCGCGGCTGGGACGTCTTTGACTTTCAGCGGGATGCTTGGCGCGCTTATTTGGACGGGCGAGACGGGCTCATTCATTCACCAACGGGCAGCGGAAAGACGATGGCTGCTTGGCTTGGGCCTGTTGTTGAGGCGATTCGTGAGAAGCCGGGGCCGAGCTCTTCCCGAGAGTCGGTACGGGTGTTGTGGATCACACCGTTGCGGGCCTTGGCGACTGATACGGCAAAGGCATTGCAGGAGAGTGTTGAAGCTCTGAAACTGAACTGGTCGGTTGAGACGCGGACGGGTGATACGTCAACTTCTGTCAAAGCTCGGCAGCGCCGGAAGTTGCCGACGGCGTTGATCACCACGCCGGAAAGTTTGACGATTCTGCTTACGTATCCAGAAACCGCTCGGCAGCTGCGTGGGGTTCGGTGTGTGGTGTGTGATGAGTGGCATGAGTTGCTCTCCACGAAGCGGGGGGTGCAAACGGATTTGGCGCTCGCGCGGGTAAGAGCGTTGTCGCCGGGTGTGCGAGTCTGGGGCGTTTCGGCGACGCTTGGCAACTTGGATGAAGCCGCTCGGGCGATCGTCGGGCCGCACAGAGAACTGCCGGCGATGATCAGGGGGCTCGCTGACAAGTCGATTGAAGTCGACTGTATTTTGCCAAAGGAGATTGAGCGATACCCTTGGGCGGGGCATATTGGGACAAGGCTGGTCGCGGATGTTGTTGATCGTATTGAGGCAGCGGAATCGACGCTCTTGTTTACGAACACGCGTGCGCAGGCGGAGATTTGGTTCAGGGCAATCTTGCGACATCGTCCCGAGTTGCTCGGACGGATCGCGGTGCATCACGGTTCGCTGGATCGAGAACGGCGTGACCGGGTTGAGCGGATGCTCAAGGGCGAAGATGGCGGTTTGCGTTGTGTTGTTAGCACATCAAGTCTTGATTTAGGCGTGGACTTTGCGCCCGTGGATCAGGTCATTCAGGTTGGGAGTCCGAAAGGTGTCGCGAGGTTGGTGCAACGTGCGGGGCGGTCGGGTCACCGGCCGGGTGCGATTTCACGGATTATCGGTGTTCCGACGCACGCGTTTGAGCTGATCGAGTATGCGGGTGTACGCGAGGCGGTGAAGCGCGGCGAGTTGGAGTCGAGAGTGCCTATCGAGAAACCTCTTGACGTGCTTGTTCAACACTTGGTCACGGCGGCGATGGCGAGTGGTTTCGATGAGGATGAACTCAAGAAAGAGATTCGGGCCACGTGGGCGTTTCGAAATCTCACGGACAGCGAATGGAGTTGGGCCATGCAGTTCGTGCGTTCGGGGGGTGAAGCGCTGGTGGTGTATCCCGAGTACGCTCGACTGATTGACATCGGGGGAATGATGAAACTCGCATCACGGGGGATTGCGCAGCGGCACCGGATGAACATCGGGACGATTGTTGCAGACGATGCAGTGAAGGTAGCATATGGATCAGGGAAAGTGCTTGGCACGATCGAAGAGTCTTTCGTTTCACGACTGAATGTCGGGGATCGGTTCGTCTTTGCCGGAAAGGTGCTCCAGCTCAAACGATTGCGTGAGATGACCGCGGTTGTTGAGCGTGCGAAGTCGGTTCGGGGTGCAATCCCGCGTTGGAATGGTGGAAAGATGCCTCTTTCCACGCAACTCGCAGATGCGGTGCAGGATCAGCTGGAGCTTGCAGCGAAGAGTGACTACTCGAATAGCGAACTCGTTTGTTTGCGGCCGTTGCTGGAACGACAGGCCGATCTGAGCATGATCCCGACCCAAGATACGTTGTTGATTGAGCACACAAAAGTTCGTGGCCGACATCACGTGTTTGTGTTTCCATTTGCAGGGCGCCTAGCGCATGAGGGATTGGGAGCGGTTCTCAGTTTGCGTTTGAGTCGAATCCATCCGCGTTCCGTCCGGGCGATCGTGAACGATTATGGCATCGAGTTAAGCTGTGACTCTGAGATTGAGACAGACCCGGCGACCTGGCAAAGTTTGCTGAATCGAGCGGGGCTCGTTGATGACTTGGTTGAGTCTGTGAACTCGGTGGAGTTTGCGAGGCGTCAGTTTCGAGTGATTGCCCGCATCGCCGGATTGACGCAGCAGGGGTATCCGGGGCAGCGAGCCCGGACGCGGCATCTTCAAGCGTCGAGTGACATGTTCTATGACGTGTTTAGTGACTTTGATCCCGAAAACATGTTGCTTGGTCAGGCCCATCGTGAGGTTCTCGATGAACAACTAGAGCTTTCGCGGCTCGATCGTGCGCTCGAACGGGCGGCCGGGCTTTCGATTGAGATTGTGGAGACGAGTTCGTTGACACCGCTTGCTTTTCCGTTGTATGCAGAGAGTTTGCGGGCCACGACGGTGACAAGCGAGAGCTGGGAAGATCGCGTTCGGCGGTTGGCTGAGCAGACGGATCAGCGGCATTTGGGACGCAAGCGAGGGCGCGGGACGAAAGCGAGTGCGAGTTGATTAACGGTTCAGTGACCATGACCTGGCGCGGCGTGCGTCTTGTGCTATTGCCGGATCGGGCGATGCTGCTTCCTGACGTGGCGACGTTGATTGTCGCCGATGTGCACTTGGGAAAACCTGCTTCTTTTCGGGCGTCTGGCGTCCCGGTCCCGGAAGGCGTGACGGCACGCGATCTCGGAAGGCTGAGTGGATTGATCGCAACAACCGAAGCAAAGCGATTGATCATTTTGGGGGACTTGATCCATGATGGAGTTGCGTTCGAGGAGCGTACCAGCAAAGCTGTGCGTGATTGGCGGTACTCGCTCTCGAGTGTTGAAGTTGATCTCGTTCCGGGCAATCACGACCGGAAGGCGAGTTCTTTTGAGTCGTTGGGCGTACGCGAGATCGCGACGCACGCCGCGCTTGAAGTGGCAGGGTATCGGTTGGAGCTGACGCACGAACCGGTTCGAGAGCCCCGGGTCCCGACGCTGTGCGGTCATGTGCACCCGGCCGTTTCGGTTGGTGCCCGGAGGTCGGTTTCGAGAGTTCGTTCTTCATGCTTCTGGTTCGACGGCGATCTCGGGATTTTGCCCGCCTTCGGCAGTTTTACAGGCGGGAAATCGATGGGGTTGAGGGATGGTATTGCGGCGTTTGCCGCTGGTGAGCGGGGGGTCATTCCAGTGACTGAGGCGGCTCGGCAGTTTGAAGAAACGGCGGGGGATCAAGAGGCTCATGCCTACGATCTTGGATGACCAATCGCACGTATAATCACGGATCGATCAATGTTCTTCTGGTGGGCGGCGGAGGACGCGAGCATGCACTTGCGGTCGCGTTGAAGCGTTCGCCGAAGCTTGGGAAGCTATTCGTGACCCACCCAGGTAATCCGGGGTTGGCGGGGCTCGGGATCGGCGTGGACGTGCCTGTTTCGGGTAAAGAGTTGTATCGTCTGGTACAGTTTTGCGACAAACATGATGTTGGACTGGTGGTGATTGGTCCGGAAGATCCATTGGCTGAGGGGTACGCGGATGCGCTTTCAAAGCGTGCTGATGGCGGATTCCGGGCTGTGTTTGGCCCGGGCAAGCTTGGTGCCCAGCTTGAGGCCGACAAGGGATTCGCGAAGCAGTTGATGCGGGCTGCGTCGATCCCGACCGGCGATGGTCGTGTTTTCACAGACTATGAGCGTGCGGTTGAGTTTTACAGCACGCGGAGTGAGCCGATGGTGGTGAAGGCTGCCGGGCTTGCGAAGGGTAAAGGCGTGGTTGTGCCTTCGACGATTGAAGAAGGACTCGTGGCACTCGAAGGCATGATGCAGCGTCTTGAGTTTGGTAACGCGGGCAAGAAAGTGCTGATCGAAGAACGTTTGCAGGGCACCGAAGTTTCTGTGTTGGCAGTTGTTGATGGGCAGAGTATTTTGATCTTGCCGCCATGCCAAGATCACAAGCGTCTAGGTGAAGGCGATGCTGGCCCGAATACGGGCGGGATGGGCGCGTTCTGCCCGGCTGGGACGATTGATGATGAGACCATGCGGGTGATCGAGACAGAAGTGTTTGTTCCGATCATGGATGCGCTTCGGCGAGAAGAGATCGACTTCCGCGGTGTGTTGTACGCGGGATTGATGTTGACGCCGGGCGGGCCGAAGGTATTGGAGTTCAACACACGGTTTGGAGATCCGGAATGCCAGCCCTTGTTTGAGTTGCTTGAATCCGATCCCTTGGAGCTCATGCTTGCGGCTTCGGAAGGTCGACTCGATGAGGTCGATGTTCGGTTTAGCGAATCGCACGCGGTCTGTATTGTGTTGGCGAGCGAGGGCTATCCACAATCGCCGAGGACCGGCGACGTGATCTCAGGGATCGAAGATGCCGAGCGAGTGGAAGGCGTGCGGGTTTATCACGCGGGCACCAAGGTAGAGGGCGGCAAAGTGGTGACGGCTGGTGGGCGCGTCTTGGGTGTCACCGCGGTTGGGCCAGACTTCGAAACGGCGCGTCAGCGGGCGTATAGAGGATGTGAGCGAATCGAGTTCCGCGGAAAGCAGTACCGTCGTGATATTGGCGCTAGTAAGGCTGCTGTTTCGCGTTGAAGGACGTTCGTGGTCTAGGTTCTCAGCCGCGAGAAAGCAGTGCGCTTGCCCAAAGCACGACGCCCTTTGCATTGTCTGTCAAAGTGGTCCAAACGATCTCGCGAGTTTCTCCGGCTGGGCGTGCAATATGTAGCTTGAGCTCGTCGCCTACCCGAAGTGAAACCGATGCAACTGGAATCCCTTCGGCGGTGAAACAGCGGAACTCGCCGAGGTGTCCGTCGTGGGTCTCTGAGATTGGTTGGGTCGTAACACTTGCAGCCGATTCGAGGGTGAGCACACGGAGCGCTCGGTCGATGGCATCGCGTTGGTCGGGTGAAGCGGTGGCACCGTCGACAAGCCACTCGCCTGCTTGGCGCTTTGCATGGAACCGAGTGCGGTTGTTCGGTGTGATCAGGCGAATCTGTCCGATGTCAGCGGCGGCGATGCCGAGTGGAATACGCCTTGCATATGCCTCCGGCACCGCGGTGAGTTGGGCGACCGTTTCAGGGTTGATGCTGATTGTCGTGTTCGTGTCAGAGGTGTTGAACGTTGCAAATATAGATTTGCCGGAGTTGTCGGTTGCTCTGCCTAGGGATAGTTGCTGCTGATTCGTCTCGGTCGCGACGGTGATGGTCGCGAGGGGGCGATCGAGGCCAGTTGATGCGATGGGTGGCGGTTGATCGATGAACGATTCTGCTCGGAGTGTTCCGATGGCTGAGAGTGCTCGAGCGACTTCTTCGCTGTCAGCTTCGAGGGCGTAGGGAGAGACGATCGCCCAGCCGCGAGGGCCTCGTTCGAGTCGAACTTTGTTTGGGCCTGCTTCGATCGTGAGTGATTTCGCAGTCGCGGTCACGGAGTCGAAGAGTGCCTGTTCACGCCATACGCCCCAGTCAGTTCGGACGAGTGCATCGAACAGGTTCGCGGGCAGGCGTCCATGGACGCGTCGTTCTACGATACTTTGGGCATCGCGGACGTCGATGATGGCATTGACTTGTCCGCCTGAGGCGCGAGGATCAAAGGAGATCTCAACGGATCGGCCATCGGATTCGGTGACGCAGATCATGGGGGCGTCGGATTCGAGCTGGAGTTCTTCCTCAGAAACCGAGACGGCAGTGGTGGCGAGAAGCCGAAGCGCCGCGCGAACGCGTTCTGGGTCTGCCGGCCAGTCGGCGGCGGCGGCGGGGCCCGAGAGGATCCAGCGATCGATCCCTGCGGCTGCCCTTTCGGCCCGAGCGTGTGTGGTGCCTTCCAGCTTGAGTTCGATCGACTCTGCCCTGGCGGGATCGATCTCGATGCTCCAAGACTGCGGCTGGGCCTCGGTTTGAGTCGCGTTGCTACCAGATCGAGACATGGCGACCGCGAAAGCGAGCAGCCCGGCAATGACAAACCAGATCAAGACGGTTCGGATCTTCATGGCGGACTGTATCGGGTGTTTTCGGTTTGGGTGGACAGATGCGGTGCGGATGGCTGACAATGGAGTATGGCTGTACCCCTGATCGCGATCACGACCGACATCATCGACCGAAATGGGCGGGAGACCGCGATCTGTACGACGGCGTACGCCGACGCGGTGTGGGCGGGCGGCGGGCAGCCGGTGCTGCTGGTCCCCGGGGCGGGCAAGCCCAGGGACATCGCTAAGCGGTTCGACGGGTTCGTTTTCACGGGGGGGGACGACCCGGTGATGGAGCTGTTCGGTGTCGAGACGGACCCGCGGGTCACGCCTGTGAATCACCGGCGGCAGACGTTCGAGACCGCGCTCCTCGAAGAGTTGCTCGAGAAGCAGCCCAACAAGCCGCTGCTGGGTGTGTGCCTCGGCATGCAGTTGATGGCGCTGATGCGGGGCGGCGGGCTGGATCAGTACATGCCGGAGACCCACGAGGGGCACGCCGGGCATTGGGACGCGGACCACGCGATCGAGACGGCAGACGCCGAAGTGCTCAAAGCGGGCGTCGTCCACAGCCGGCACAAACAGGCGGTCAGCGACCCGGGCGACCTCACGGTGCTGGCAAGTTCTGAGGATGGCGTGGTCGAAGCGGTGTACGACCCCGAGCTGCCCTTCTGCATGGGCGTGCAGTGGCACCCGGAGCGGACCGTCGATGCAGCGCTGGGCGAAGGTTTGTTCAAGCGGCTGGTGAAGGCGGCGAAGTCAAAGAGTTGACCAAACCCAGAGCAGAATCGCCAAGATCAGCAGGACGGCGATCACCATCTCAATCGGAAATCGAAATTAGCGTCGTGCCTTGAACATTGAGCGCTAAATCCCTAGGTCGTTGCCTTCCAGCAACTGTTTCGAGTTCGACACGCCGAGTGTTCGGTAGATCTCGACGGTGGCGCCGGACTTGTTGAGGGTGTAGAAGTGGATGCCTTTGACATCGTGATCGAGCAGGTCGCGGCATTGTTCGGTGGCCCAGTGGACACCCACGCGGCGGACGGATTCGTTCGTGCCGTCGGTGCGGCGGAGGGCGCGGAGCATGGGGGCGGGGTAGCGCATGCCTTGTGCGAGTTCGGCCATGCGGCGCATGCCGGGTACCGACTGCACGGGCATGATGCCGGCGATGATGGGGATCTTGATTCCGGCCAGATCGCAACGGTCGCGGAAGTCGTAGAAGTCGCGGTTGTCGAAGAACATCTGGGTGATGATGAAGTCGGCGCCGGCGTCGGCTTTGGCTTTGAGGTGGTCCATCTCGGCCATGCGGTTTGGTGTGCCGGGGTGTCCTTCTGGGAATCCCGCGATGCCGATGCCGAAGCCGCGGGGGTCGGGGTGCCCGAGCGGCTTGGCTTGATCCTTGATAAACGTGATGAGCTGGGCGGCGTAGCGAAAGCGTTCTTTCCCCCAGTCGTGTGTGGATTCGTCTGGTGGGTCGCCACGGAGCGCGAGGATGTTGGACACACCAGCTTGGGCGTAGGCGGCGAGCAAATCGCGGAGTTCGTCCTCGGTCTGCTTGACGCAGGTCATGTGGGGGACGGTGTTGAGCCCGGTTTGGTTTTGGGCCCGCAGGACGAGGTCACGGGTGAGTTCTCGGGTGGTGCCGCCGGCGCCGTAGGTGACGGAGACGTAGGACGGACCGAGCTGTTCGAGCCGGACCATGCTTTCGTAGAGCGACTCGGCGGCTTCTTTGGAGCGCGGCGGGAAGAACTCGAAAGAGAACGAGGTCGGGCTTTGCTTGAAAAGGTCTTGGGCGTGGGTCATCGGCGGTTCCGTGCCTGGGTGGGAGTCTTTGTGCAAGCGTATCGGACGCGGGGGAGTCGTGCTGCTATTTGGCGATGCTGTGGTACACTGAACCTTGGAGTAGAGCATTGTTTGAGCATTTGACATCGCGAGACGTGCATGCGTGCCACGAGTTGGCCGGCAGTTGCCGGGAACTCGGTGCGGATGTGGATGCGTGGCGTGAGCGGATGATTCATGGGCTTCGAGGGCTTGTTCGAGCGCAAGTGGTCATCATGGCGGAGCTGGTGAATCTTGGCGAGCAGGCCGAGGAGCCGATGCGTTCGCTTGCGACGCATCGTGTTGGATGGGCAGATGACGCGGCTGAGCGGCGGTGGGCGGAGTATGCAGCCAGCAATCCGGTTGAACGCAAGCCTGAGTTTCCTTACATCAATCGATTCAAGGGCGACCGTCTGACACTCTCTCGCGATGAGATTTGGGGGCGTGAGACTTGGTACCGCTCGAAGACGTTCAATGAAGTGCACAAAGCGTGCGGAATTGATGACTATGTGATGTCGGTGCGGGCGACGACGCTGCCTGGGCGGAGCTTGTCGATTTGGCTGCATCGGAGTGTGGGCGACGATGACTTTGGCGATCGAGAACGCGCGTTGGTTGCATTGGTGCATGACGCGGTGTGCGGCGAGCTTGGTGGTTTTCTTTCTTGGGGCGATGAACCGCGTTTGTGTACCTTGACGCCGCGCCGGAGAGAGGTCTTGGCCAGCTTGCTTCGCGGGGATTCTGAGAAGCAAATCGCGTACGAACTTGGAATTGGCCGAGCGACGATTCATGAACACGTTTTGGGCCTTTACAAGCACTTCGGTGTATCGAGTCGCGGCGAGCTGCTGTCGTTGTTCATTGGTCGCGCACGCCCCGATCTGACACCAACCGAAAACTGAAGCACAGACACTTGTTTCGTCTACCCCTCCAAACAGTGGGGCGGGTGTCGTCGGATTGCAGGCGAAACTACTCCTGATCACGGGCAACAAGGCCTGTGACACGTTAATCCCGACGGGATCGGCAACAGGAGTCATCGAATGCGATTCATAATTATCCTCAGTACTCTCTCGGCTTGCAGCCTGCTTGCGGCGCCAGCGTTCTCGGATGAACTCATCGTCACCAGTGAATCTGGCGTGGTTGATTTCATTGATCTTGATACGGGGGCAACCGGGTTCCGCGGTCTTTGTTCCGGGACGGTCCGTTCGATGGCGGTCGCCGACGGTATCGCGTTTATGGGCAATGAGCACGGGACGGTTTTTTCTTTCGACCTGTCTCAGAATCAGATTCTCGGCGTATTCAGCGTCCCAAGCGACAACGCCGCGATGGCATGGGTTGGTGATCGCTTGATGGTCGCGGATTCGAACGGTGACGTGCTCGTCGTGAATCCCGATACACAATCGGTCGACCAGACCATACCGACCGGCCAAAGTGATGTCACTTCGATCGGCGTTGACGCTGGCGGCGTGTTCGTTGGCGGATTGAGTTCCATCGCGGCAAGAGCACCCATTGGAGGAGATGACTTCTCGATCTTCGCTGCGTGCGGTTCGCAGATCCAGGCCATGGCGTTTGGGAGTAACACCATGTTCCTTGGCGGGGTGCCGTTCTTTGGAACCGACGAAGCGGTGATTTATACATTCGATAAGTTTGTCGGAGGCGTCAATTACACCAACACATTCAACGCTCCCAACGATGGAACAGCGCTTCTCGCCCACGGAGGATTGTTGTACGTCGGTGGTAGCGATGGCTCGATCGCGGAGATGGACCCGGATACCGGCGAAGTGCTTCGCACGTTTGTGTTTACTCAGCCGATTACAGGCATCGCTCCAAGCCAGGGGTTGACGACTTGTCCCGCGGACTACGACACTTCGGGTGATTTGAACTTCTTTGATGTCGCAACATTCATCAATCTCTACATCGCTGAGCTTCCCGCTGGTGATGCGAATGGCGATGGGGTGTTTGATTTCTTTGATGTCCAGCGCTTCATTGACTTGTTTAGCACCGGCTGCCCGTAAGCGATTCACGGTTCTGCCATCCACGCCCCGCCGGATGTGCCATGAGCATCCGGCGGGGTTTTGTGCGTGCTGACATTGGGGAGTTCGGTGATGATGGCCCGAAGTCGATCTGCGATCGGTAGGACAAACAAGACGAAGCCTTTTTTGCCGGTCCCTCTGAGTTGACGGCTGACCTTGTCGGGGTTGACCGCGCTGGCTCTGGTTTTGACCGTCACAACGCCCGCATCGAGATCTCTCAAGGCAGACTTTGCGACGCGGGGGTTCCAAGCAAACTCTGAGATGACGCGATAGGGGGTGGTCCAAGGCGAAGTGGAAGGCTCATTGGCGGTGAGAAGTCCTGTGCCGGGATGGATCGGCCGTAGTTGTGTTCCCGAAAGAAACTCTGGGACGAGGTTGGCGCGTTCGAGACTCGGATCCATGGTGTGGATCCAGTCGCTGATCGGATTGTTGTCATAAGTACGATCGGGATGACCGGAGATTGAACGGGCGCTGCCATCAGCTGCGAGTAGGGTGGCGCGTCTTCCGTGGGTCGTACCTTGACCCATCCACAGGACCGCCTGCGTGAGTGAGCCGCTTTCGGAAATGATCTCGAGCTCTCCGGTTGGGAGTAGATCGGCATGAACGCCGGGGTTGAGCTTGATCGCTGCGATCGCAGCGTTGCTTGCAAGCGTCGTGATGTGGTCAAATGGCGGTTCAAACTCGTCGAGGGTTCGGGTTCGATTCCCACCGGTTCGGCGGGCTGGATCGATGTGGACTGCCAGCTCTTCTGTTTCGAACTCGCGGATGTCGGAGGTGACGGCTCGGCAAGACGCATTCAGGCCGGCCATCCATGATCGGCGTTTATCGAGATCGACCGCCGTTACTTCGAGGCTGTCGCCAGCAAGCGCGATCGAGTCTCCACCAATTCCGCAGCACGCATCAAGTATGGGGGCACCCTTGGGGAGTACTTGAGCAAAGCGGGCTGCCTTATGGGCAGCGGATTGAGCAGAAGACGCCATCTCGACGCCTTCGCGATCAGCGACGATGCGTTCAGAGCGATCTGGGAACTTTTTGTGAGCCTTTTCACGAGCCATCGCGAGTTCGGTGACCACACCGATTTGCTCAGGGGACCAATCCTTGCGTAAACGAGCGAGCTGCGCAACAGTTGAACTGGTGCCGATCAACTCACGCAACGGATGAGAGTCATCCGAGGCGGCCCATTGCCAAGTTTGGAGCGAGCCGATCATGGTGGTAAAACGCGGAGTGCGCCTTTCGACGCACCCCCGTGAGTTCTGTTCAGTCAGAGAACTTAGTAGCGGTACTGCTCAGGCTTGTAGGGGCCTTCGACGGGAATACCGAGGTACTCGGACTGGTCCTTGGTCAGCTTGGTGAGCTTGACGCCGAGCTTGTCGAGGTGCAGGCGGGCGACTTCTTCGTCAAGGTGCTTGGGCAACACATAGACCTTGTTGCCATACGCGTCGAGATTGGCGTGCAGTTCGAGCTGCGCGATCACCTGGTTGGTGAACGAAGCGGACATCACGAACGAAGGGTGTCCTGTGGCGCAGCCGAGATTGAGCAGGCGACCTTCTGCGAGGATCAAGATTGATTTGTCGTTCTGATCCGTGAAGACGAACTCGTCGTATTGGGGCTTGATGTTGATGCGCTCGACTTTGGGATCATCGAGGAGCAGTTCCATCTGGACTTCGTTGTCGAAGTGTCCGATGTTGCCAACGATGGCCTTGTCCTTCATCTGCTTCATGAGATCGAGCGTGATGATGTCCTTGTTGCCGGTGGTGGTGATGAAGATGTCAGCGGTTTCGACGACGTCTTCGATCGTGGTGACTTCATAGCCTTCCATCGCAGCTTGCAATGCACAGATCGGGTCGATCTCGGTCACGATGATGCGGCAGCCTTGGCCCTTCAGCGACTGAACACAGCCCTTGCCGACGTCGCCGTAGCCACAAACGACTGCGACTTTGCCCGAGAGCATGACGTCGGTGGCGCGGTTTAGGCCGTCGATGAGCGAGTGGCGGCAGCCGTACACGTTGTCGAACTTGCTCTTGGTGACCGCGTCGTTGACGTTGATGGCAGGGAAGGGGAGGGTGCCTGCCTTCTCCATCTCGTAGAGACGATGCACGCCGGTGGTGGTTTCTTCTGAGATACCACGGACGGCCGGGGTGACCTTCTGGAACCAGCCTGGGTTGTCATTGATGGTCGCGCGGATAGTTTCGAGGACATACTTGTACTCTTCGGCGTCTTGGCCCTTGACGTACTCGGGGACCGAGCCGGCGTTTTCGAACTCGAGGCCCTTGATAAGGAGCATGGTTGCGTCGCCGCCATCGTCGACGATCTGGTCCGGGCCGGAGCCGTCGGGCCAGGTGAGCATCTGCTTGGTGCACCACCAGTACTCGGCGAGGGTTTCGCCTTTCCATGCGAAGACTGGGATGCCTTCGGGATTGTCGGGGGTGCCGTTGCGGCCAACGACGATGGCAGCCGCGGCGTTGTCTTGGGTCGAGAAGATGTTGCACGAAGCCCAACGCACGTCCGCGCCGAGTTCGGTCAAAGTTTCGATCAGCACGGCGGTCTGCACGGTCATGTGCAGCGAGCCGGCGATCTTGAGCCCGGCGAAGGGCTTCTTGCTGCCGTAGCGCTCGCGGAGTGCGATGAGCCCGGGCATTTCCTTCTCGGCCAAGCGCAGCTCTTTGCGTCCCGACTCGTGGAGATTAATGTCGCGGATACGGAACTGGATTCCGTTGACGGTATCAACGGTCATGGTGGGTTGGTCGGCGGTCATGGTCATGGCGTCTCCCTTCGGCCGCGGATATGCGGCGGTGCCTTTTCGGCTGTTTTAAAAGCGTGTCGTGGTCAGATTGAATCGGTGCCAGGAATCCTCGCGGTCGCAACGAAAAGTGCCGGGCCGGAGGCGTCGATCGCGGGCGGAAGCGTGCGGATCCGCACGCCCGTAAATCCAGCGTTCTCAAACATTGATGCGATCGTGTCTGATGAAAAACCTTGGTGCTTATGGCCCATTTCGTGCCGGTAGTCGGCCCGGTCATGGGACGTGATATCGACGATGAGTGCAATTCCGCCATGGTTTGATGTACGGAGCATGGCGCCCATTTGCTCGATCACCTTGGCTGGTTCATCGAGGTGGTGGAGCACGAGGAGGCAAACGGCTGCGTCGACCGAACTCTGAGCAACAGTCGGTGCCGTGAGATCGCCTTGCACAAATACAACGTTATTGAGCTCGGAAAGGCGTTGCGCCGCGGCGTCGATCATCTCGGGGGATTCGTCTACCGCAACAACTTGTTTGACCCATGGTGCGAGGAGTTCTGCAGCGTTGCCAGTGCCGCACCCGAGATCGGCGACGGTCCAGCTTGGATCGATCAGCCCAAGTAGTGCTTGGTCTGTAAATCGGCGGCCGAAAAGCTCAGAGCGAAGATCATCCCACTCCCCGGCGTGGCGACCAAAGAATCCGGTGGGATCTGCCATCCGCTCGGCCAAGACGGCCGCCAGTCGTGCTTCATCCTGTTCGGTTTCGTGATCGATTCCCGCGTGTTCACGGACAGTCACCCAGAGAGCACGGGCGTCTTGTGGCAGGTCATCCAAAATGACGCGGTAGTACGTCGCGGGACCGGAGGGGCGTTTGAGCAACCAGCCGCCTTCAGCCAGAACTTTGAGATGGCGTGATGCCGAGCTCTGTGGAATCTGGAGCACCTTTGCGAGCTCGCCCACAGCAAGCTCCTCATGATCGAGGACCCTGAGCATCCGAACGCGCACGACATCGCCAAGCTGATCGAGTCGATCAACAAGAGAGCGGGTCGAGGTTTGGGATGCTGCTGGCTTCATGGTCTCCTTCATCCACGGATTCGGATAGAAGGATATACCTAGATTCACAGCTTATCAAATAGGTTTATGCCGGATCTGACAAACCGGATTAGTCACTTGTACGGGGTGGTGTTGCCAGGCTTGGGCCGGGAATTTCACCCAGCTCTGAGAGTCGCGTATTCGCTTCGAGATCGCCGGGCTCAAACCAGAGCACGGTCCGCCAGGCCTGGATTTCCGATTCTGAGTCGCCAGTTTGGCGTGCCAGACTTGCCAGGGCTCGGTGGGCCCGATCGGATTGGTTGCCATCGACCGCAGCGGCGATTCGGATGGATTCTTCTGCTTCATCAATCAGACCGGCCCGCAAGGAGTGCTTCGCAAGACGAAGGTGGCCTGCAGCGAGTCCGCCCTCTTCGATCGTGTCCTGGAGAAGCTGGAACATGTTCTCGCGTTCTCCGGCTTGGTGCATGGATTCTGCGAGGAGATCGAGGTATTCGAGGTTGCCCGGGTTGAGATCGTGGGCCACCCAGAGGTGATCCGTGGCGGCCTCTGGCTGTCCATTGCTAAGGAGTAGTTTGCCGAGGCGGTATTGCGCCGAGGCCTGCTGAGGCCTGCGATTGACGTATTCGTTCCAGAGTTCGATCGCTTTGGCGTCATCGCCATTGTTTTCGGCAAATCCTGCTTGGTTCTGGATCTCGCCAAGCGCAAGGGTGTTTTGGACCTTACGGGCGGGTTGGCAGCCAAGGCTGATGGTGCTGGCGGCGATGAGGAGAATGGCAGTGCGGCGCATGGTTTGAGGCTCCTGTTGAACGCCCGATGGTAGCCGATCCGAGGGTGTGCTGGTGTATGGTTGTGCATGCCATACGCGGTGATTCTTGAGCATGCAGTTCCCGGTCAGCCTGTTCACCTCGACCTGATGATCGAGGATACAAGTTTGCCAGGGGAACGCCGCCTGCGTTCTTGGCGGGTCGATGATCGTCCCGACCGGTCATTATCGTTTCAAGGAGAACAAATCGGAAATCATCGTGCGGCATATCTCCGTTACGAGGGGGAAATCTCGGGCGGCCGGGGTTCTGTACGGCGCTTGGCGCGGGGTGAAGTTCTTTTGTTCTCACTGACCGAGCATTCCTTGGAGTTTGAAATTTATTGGGAACGTGGGGCGAGAACCGGGTTCCACGGGTCGTGGGAGGATGGCGATCATTGGCGATTCACGCAGATCAGAGGGTGAGCCTCGACCGCGAACCCAGTTTCTGGTACGTTCGGCGAACTACGGGCGAGCGAATGGATATTGCCTGGGTAATTGCGGGAGACCAAGATGCGTCGAGAGTTAAGACATCCGCTGCCACCTGGGTACTCGGGCGGCTCAGACCCAATGCCAAAGCCGAAGCCAACGCCAGCTTCTGAACCGCAAGAGGATTTGTCTCTTGATGACACGCTTCCGATTGATGTGAGTGATGCGCCCGTGCCGGTCGCGCCGGGGTCTGGTGAAGCCGCAGCTCCGAAGATCCGGACCTTTGAACAGCGGCTCGGTGCAGGGCGGCACGAAGATAAATGGGCACGCACACCAAATGTCACTGGGAGTGGTGCGATCCACGTCAAAAGTTTTCATTGCCGACTTACCGGGGACTCACTCGAGTTTCTGGATCAACAGATTAACGAGTGGTTGGACGCGCACCCGCAGTACGAAGTCAAAATGGTGACGACCGGGATTGGAACTTGGAGCGGAAAGCTCAAAGAACCAAACATGATCGTTAACGTGTGGGTCTGATATGATTGGATACGTTCGTAAGGCGTGTTTTGCTTTCTTGATCGGCGCTGTGGCGTGCCGTCTTGCGGTGGCTATTCAGCCATCGGATGAGCTTGGGATCGAAGTTGAGAGTGTGCCACGGCAGCCCGCTTTTGATGTGGATCATGTCACAGAAGCTCACGTTGTTGAAGTGCTCGACGGCGATAGTTTGGTGCTGCTGATCAATGGCGAACTTCGTAAGTTTGAGATTCAGGGTGCTGACGCGCCCGAGTGGGTCGAGCGGCGGGCCGTTCACTCGGCTGAGAGTGTCGAAGCCAAGCGTTTTCTCGTCCAAATGTTGGAAGGGGAGCGTGTCGCCGTTCTTCAGGCGGAGCTTGGTGCGACGGATCAGCTTGGTCGGCTGCGTGGATATGTCTACCGACTTCCGGATCGGACGCTTGTCGACCTTGAGATTGTCCGCCAGGGATACGGGAAAGTTTCGACGCGTGCGGACGGTGCATTTGCGGAGGTATTGCGGTGGTATGAGCTGCGTGCCAAAGAGCTAGAACGGGGTGTCTGGGGCAGACCGGATCCGAGTCAAATCGTGGTTCCGGAACCTTCCAGGCTGATCCCTGATCCTTCGCCCCAGAAGGCGCCTCGTGAGCCTGCTGAAGAGGAAAAGGCCGGGGACGACGGGTGGGTGTGGGTCACCAAGTCTGGTTCGAAGTACCACCGAGATGGCTGCCAACACCTGAGCAACTCGAGAACGAAAGTCCGCCGTGATGGGGTCCAAGATTCGCATGAACCATGCAGGACTTGCAATCCGGATTCTTGATTGAGTCGGCCAGTTCGTGCCGGATTTTGACCGTTGGACGGGCGGATCGCCGATACCTACCACATGTGCGGACTTGTGGGTGTCATAGGACTTGGGACTCCGGTGAAGATCACCGATCCTGCGCTCATTCGGATGCGGGATACCTTGGTACACCGCGGCCCTGATGATGCGGGGTTCTGGCGATGCCCGTGGGCAGCGATTGGTCATCGGCGACTCTCGATCATCGCACCAGGGCCCACGGGACATCAGCCGATGCTGAGCCCGAGTGGACGCTATGTGCTTGCGTATAACGGCGAACTCTATAACGACTCAGAAGTTCGGCAACAGCTCGGGCGCGAAGGCGTGCGGTGCCGGACGGATTGCGACACCGAGACGGTTCTCTTGTCATTGGCGCATTGGGGAACCGATGCTCTCAAGAAGCTGCGGGGGATGTACGCGTTTGTGTTTATCGACCGTGATCTGCGGCGAGTCGTACTGTCGCGAGATCCACTTGGCGTCAAGCCACTCTACATCGCACGAACAGCAAGCAAGCAGCTTGTATTCGGGAGTGAGCCTCCGGCGGTGCTTGCACACCCTGAGATCACGCCCGAGCCCAACTGGGAAGTTGTGTCTGCATATTTGACGACGATTCGGCCGACCTTGGGATCTTCGACGATGTTCCGCGGTATCGAGACTCTGTTGCCCGGTGAGACCCGGGTGTATGACGCGCGGAGTGATTCCTCTCACGAAACGCTCGACTGGTGGAGTGATCAATCAGAAATCAGCGAGTCATCCGCACAGGATACCTCGGGCGTGATTGAAGAGAGTGTTCGCAAGCACCTGCGGAGCGATGTGCCGATCTGCTCGTTGCTCTCGGGAGGTTTGGACAGCGCCATCGTCAGTGTTGTGGCGAACGAGCATGTTGACTCGCTTGAGACCTACTGTGCGGGCGCGCGTTCGGAAGGCTTTGACGATGACTTTGTGCATGCGAGATCCATGTCTGCGGTTCTGGGTACCGCTCACCATGAAATCGAGATTGATCAGACGTACTTTGCCGATCAGTGGGCCAGCATGGTTGCTCGAATCGGTTTGCCAATGTCAACACCGAATGAAGTTGCAATCTATGCAGTAGCGTGCTCCTTACGTTCTGCTGGGAGCGTGGTCACGCTTTCGGGTGAGGGCGCGGACGAGCTGTTCGGCGGGTATGAACCGCCATTGCATGCGGCTGCTGAGCATGTTGCGTCGTTGAATGGTCGCCGTGATATTGATGGCGGGTTGTTTCAGTTGCGATCAAACTCTTGGATTGCAACGGATGTCAAAGACCGAGTCATGCGGGATCAGGCCTGGTCACGCGCGGGGAGAGACGGCGCGATGATCGACATCTATCGTTCTGCGTTTGATTCACTGCGAGCATCGGCACCGACTGATTCGCCGCTGCAAGCGCATCTGCGATTCCATCGGAGAATGAATCTGCCGAACTTGTTGCGGCGATTTGATTCGGCGACGATGCTGGCGTCGGTCGAGGGCAGAACTCCCTTTGCGGACGTGGAGGTTGCGAAGTTCGCAGAGGCATTGCCGATGCGGGATAAGTTCGTCGATGGCGATCCGGCTGAGACGAAGAAAGCGCTTCGTTCAGGCTTTGCGAGCCAACTACCTGCGAGTATCGCGAGCCGCCCGAAGGCGAGTTTTCCGTTGCCGTTTCAAGATTGGGTCGGTGCCCATGCGTCTGTGTTGCGGACCTCGCAACTTGCGCAAGAACTGTTCAACACAGAGGCGCTGCAAACTGTGTCCGCAGCGCCCGAAGCGTTGTGGCCGATGGCTTGGCCGATGATCAATATCGCGTTGTGGGGCGAGCGATGGTGGGGGCGTGGCGTTATCGAGCCAAATGGTACGGCGTCGGCTTTGCAGCGTCCCTAGGCGTACTTACATCGCGCCGCCTTCAAAGACCACGCGTTCTTTGGTGCGTCGTGGATCGGGCTCGGGAACTGCCGACAAGAGCGACTGTGTGTATTGGTGCTGCGGGTTGTTGATAATCTCTTCTCGCGTGCCTTCTTCAACAATCTTACCTTTGTACATCACAGCGATGCGCTGGCAGACGTGTTGGATGACCGCCATATCGTGCGAGATGAATAGGTAGCTGAGGCCGAACTCGCTCTGAAGATCCATCAGCAGATTGATGATCTGTGCCTGAATAGAAACGTCCAAGGCGCTTGTGGGTTCGTCGCAGACGATGAACTTGGGTTCGAGGGCGAGTGCTCGGGCGATGCCGATGCGTTGGCGTTGGCCGCCGGAGAACTCGTGGGGGTACCTGTCTGCTGCGGCACGCGGCATTCCGGATCGTTCAAGCAGGGTTTCCACTCGTTCTCGGAGCTCGTCTTTGTCCGACACCATGCCGTGGATGACAAGCGGTTCACCGACGATTGCGGCGATTCGCATCCGTGGATTGAGCGATCCGGCGGGATCCTGGAAGACGATTTGCATGTTTCGGCGAAGTTTTTGGAGCTCGGTACCGCCTGCCTGGAAAACGTCATGCCCATCAAAGAGCACGCGGCCCCCGGTGGCTGGAAGAAGTCGGAGAAGGGTGCGGCCGACCGTGGTCTTGCCGCAGCCCGATTCGCCCACGAGCCCGAGGGTCTCACCCTTGCCAACTGTGAACGAGACGCCGTCGACGGCCTTGAAGTGGTCCGTGACCCGTTGGAGGAGCCCCGATCGGATGGGGAAATAGGTCTTGAGTCCGTCAACGGTGAGGAGCGGTGCTCCTGTTTCGGACATGTTTTCGGGCTTCTCGAGAACGGCGGTATCGGTCATAGGCTCATCTTAGCCGAATGAGCAGGCAGATTGGTCAAAGATTCATTTCGAGTTCCCAAGGCAGGCTGGTTGACCGGGGAGAGGTTGGCGATAAAGTTGGTGCTCGCCGGGGATCGTCTCGGCGAAGGGCAGGTAGCTCAGTTGGTAGAGCACGGCATTGAAAATGCCGGTGTCCCCGGTTCAAGTCCGGGTCTGCCCATTCGAATGTTTGATGCTGGTGTTGGTAGGGCAGCGCATCCATTTGTAAACCCTTGCATCCTAGTGATTTCGACCAAATTCGGACCAGATTTGGGCCTGGGTTCAGTCCCTGACGATGTGCTACGTCACCGAGCGGTGTGTTCGATTCAGACCCAAGTGTGTGCTGGAAAATGCATTTCTCGATAGAGTGGACGCCAAAATCATTTGCTCAGTTTGCTTTGATGGGGCCCTTAGAAGTGCTGCTGGGTGCTCGCGGTTGCATGACTCGGGCTACTCAAGCTCAAGCTTAAGGACTCGTAAAAACTACTTGTCAGCTCGGTCGTCGCTCGACTTGCTCGGGACTCACACGCGATTTCTGCCGCCATCGATATCGACGGGGACGGCCGGATTTTGCAATGAGAGGGAGAGGTGGGGCGGCATCCTTTTCGGCCGCAGATCGGGCATTGATCACTTTGCATCACCGACTTTTAAACCCATGGGACGTCGAAGGCCTTGGTGTTTCAATCGTGATGACCAACATGTACTATTGGTCGCACACGTTCGACGTCTCTGGCGTCTATCCAAGCTTCTTGTGATCCGAGGGTGACGAGCAACCAACCTGATCTTGATTCTCTGATGCTCAGTGATGTTCCAGCCGGAACGGGGGTCTCAAACACTTCGGGGTAGATCGATTCATCCGGGCCCGAGCGGGCTTGGGTTGAAGAGAGTACAACGGCGCTGGCTCCGCCCTTTGCATGCCATCGAGCATCTGCGAAGAGCACCGTGGATGGGATCGTTGCGATGATTAACAGACCGACGGCGATATATTTTAGCGCAGCCCGTAGTCGCAAGTTCCAATGGATTTGAATTGAGATCGCTGCGAAAAGAAACGCGCTGATGAAGCATGCCGCACCAATATAAAAAAGAACTTTGCGGGGCAGGTTGGCCCTTGCTGTCTGGATGATGTTTTTCCAGGAATCAGCTGGGCTTTTCGATGGGACTATATCGATTTGTGACTGAGCGTATTCAAGAGATGCCTTAGACATCTGGTCGTTGGGGTTTGCATCGAGCGCCCGGTGAAATGCGAGAACAGCTCGGCCGAGGTCCCCGGCGAGTAGATGTGCATTTCCGAGGCTTCGCTGGGCGAGGGGGCTCCTTTGGTTTGAAGACTCTGTTGCACTGGAGAGCATGGCGGCGGCGTCAGAAGCGAGTTTTCGAGAGAGATCGGGCTCTGCTTCACGTATTTCTGCCGCGCGATCAAGGAGATCAAAGCCAGCTTGCAGCTGCTCATTGGATCGTTGGGCGTGAGATTGAGTCACTAGCAACGCGGCTGCGGTGAATGCGATCAAGATCAGCTTGTGGAAACAGTGCATCACTGCGTACCTCCCATCTTCGAGAGTGACTTGCGTAACGTATGAATCGCGAGCTTTGTATCCGATGCTGATACGACTTGTTGCTGAGTATTGAGTTCTGTCGGGCTAAACGCTTCACGTAGCGTTCTTTTGATTCCTTCGTGTGCCGGGATACGGTCGATGTCAGAGATCGTGACGGCGTTTCGATCGCAACCCAGTACAACTGCGGCCGCGGTTCGGGCGGCATCAGCAGGTGAGCTTCGGATGGCGAGATGCTCGGCGTTGCGTAAGGCGCGGTCTAAGAGGCGTTCGGGAGTGGCATTCCGACGGCGGACCGTCGCGATCAACATCGACAGGAATAGTGCGGATGGGCCTGCTGCAAGTGTGGTGATCGCCACTGGGCTTGATAGTGTCTGGCCGAGTTCGAACGGACGATCCTGAAGAACTTGTTCAACAGACGGTGGTGCCCAGAACGCGGGGTCTGAGGGCTCGAGGGTGGGCCGATTAGCGCTAAGAGGTTGGTTTCTGCCGGGGGCAACGACAGCATCTGCAACAGTTGCTTCTCTGACCGCGCGGATCACGATCGGGATTGGGTCGGAACGGACCTCTGTGTATTGGCTGGTTTCTGGGTTGAATGAGACAAGCATGATCGGCGGGATCGCGTTGAGATCCGCGTTCAACGCCCGGATCGTCGTGGTGAAAACTCGTTCGTTTGGCTCACTTGATCGGCGTGTGGTCCATCCATCAGGGGAGAATCGAAAGTTGCCGGCGAAACCGGGAATCTCTGAAAGTTCGGGTATGGAATCTGCGCCGATCATGGGTTCAAGTCCGCGGATCGTCGCCTCGAAAGTAATTGGATCGCCCACGTTCGCCGAGCTTGTAGAGGCGCTTGTCTCGAGGGTGTATTCACCGATGAGTCCATTGAACGCATCGGGTCGCCCGTTGGTTGGCAGTGGGAGTGCGTCGATCTGGAGGGGTTCTGACTCGGCGTACACGCGTGTGAAGCCGGTCCCCGGAGCAGGCCGATCAAAGACAACGCGAACAGGCCCCAATGTGAAGGTGCCCGATCGATCCGGAGAGATCAGTAGTTCGAATCGGAACCGTGTTTGCTGGCGGCCATCGCGCGAGAAGACTTCTTCGACGGCACCGATTGTTTCATTTCCAAGGAAGTTAAAATTGATCAGTCTTCCTGCCCGATTCACCGGTTGGGTCGATGGTACAACGTTGAGCCCCTTTGGAAACTGGGAAGAATCAAAGTTGGCGTTGCGCACAGATTCTGGCATGAGCCACTCGACCGTTGCGGTGAATGTCTCGCCGACGTAGACCTGATTGCGGGGTGTTGAGATACTGATACTAAAACTTGGCGCGGGCTGCGGCAGAAGTGCTTCAAAGCGTATCGGGCGCGTTTTGACTGTTTCGCCGGATCGCAGGTTGATGTCGATTGCGGGGATAATAACCGTGCCGGGATCGCGGACGAGAATGCGATAGTTGTAGGAAAATACGGCATCGGTAACGCGCTGCCGTTGTCCATTGACGATGCGCGTTGAAGTTGTCGATTTTTGGCCGGAGTTGACGAAACTTCCCCGAACCGATTCAGGAAAGACAACCTCAGGAATACCGTCTGCGGGGGAGTCGGTGATTTCAATTGTGAAAGTGACTTCATTGCCAACGTAGACGCGTTCTCGATTAATGGTTGCGGTCGCTGTTTGTGCGTAGACCTGCGGCGCTGCAAAAGAAACGAACAAAATGGAAAGCAAAGTGTTGCACAGGGTTTTCACAGGTTCACCAGTCTCTTTCGACGCGTTGACGCCCACTGCTTTGTAGGTATCGCATTCGACGGGCACGTTGTTCGCGTTCATTGTCGATCAATGCTTCGGCGAAAGGATCCAATGCAGGCTGATCGGACTGGCCTTCGGACTCTTGATCGGATTCGTTCGGCTGGGGTTGCTGCTGTTTGGAATCCGATTCATCACCCTCTTGGGTGTCCGACTGTTCGGACGCTTTCCGGGCTTGCTCAGCGGCTTCTCGGAGTGCATCTGCGGCGGCTTGCTGCTCTTGTGCAGCCTGTTCGGCATCGCCTGCTTGCAATGCCTCTTCCGCCCGTTGCTGGGCTTGTCTCGCCCGCTCCAGTGCTTCATCTGTTTCTTGTGGAGCGTTGGATTGCACGGATTGCTGGCGAGCTTGCTCCGTTTCTTCGGAAGTCTGTTGTTGCTCTGCTTGATCGGATTCCGTTGGTGATCGGTTTTGGTTTGATTGTTGTTGGCTTTGATCGGATTGTTGTTGTTGTTGGTCAGCAAGTTCTTCGAGTTGTTCTGCTAGTTCTTGCATGGCTTGCTGTTGCTCTTGAATCATCTCACGGAGTCGTAGCAACTCTCGGATTTTCCGACGTATCCGTTCGGTGTTGCGGGCAGCTTCGATCGAAGCTGGATCAGTTTCAAGAGTGCTCCGGAATGTCTCGGCAGCTCGGGTGTACTGCACGATCTGTTCATCAATTTGTTCAAGGGTTGGTTGGTTAGGTAGCGTTTCTTGTTCTTCGGAGTTTTCTATTGCATTGACCAGTGCGTGCGCGAGATTGAAACGGGCCGCCGACTGGAGGTTTGGGTCCGAACTCTTGCGGTCGGCGTCGCGTAGGCGGATTACCGCATTGGTTGGGTTTGAGTCAAGCATCATGGTGCCGGCATTGAAACTTGCGAGGGCTGCAATTTCGGGGTCCTTGCAACGATCCGCAATATCAATGAGCGATTCGATTTCGTACTGCGTCGGTGGTTGGATGCTCAGAATCTGTTTGATGCGGCGGGCGGCAAGTTCGGGATCTATTTCAGGCGGGCGAGAGGCTTGGTCTTGCGCGGATGCGAGTCCGGCCGTAGTCAAAACGACTAGCAATGCGATGAAAAAATGATTCACCATTTGCTCCTCCGGGTTCCCCAAGGGATGACGATGCGTTCTGCGATTATGAGCATAAATGCGGGCCAAAGAAACCAGTGGAACCGTTCTGTGTATTGCAGAGCGGAGGCTTGGCCGAGAGTGGCTTGCTCGGCGGAAGCAATCAAGTCGCGATACAAACGTGGTAAGTCGAGTGTGTCGGTGCCGACTTCGAGGTAAGCGCCACCAGGAGTTGCGGAAGCAATCTCGGCGAGTGTTTGGCTGTCGAGCTTTGTTTCAATCGTTCTCGTGGTGCCGCCGGGTGTTCTTATCGTGGTGCCTGAGGTCGAGCCGATTCCGAGTGCGATGATTCGGACACCGCGTTCCGCGGCTGCTGCAGCTGCTTCAACGGGGAGTGACTCTTGGTCTTCGCCGTCAGTAATGAGGATCAGGTCTGTGTACGATCGCGCGGATTCATCGTCTCTTTTCGGGACGACAAGGTCCATGGTTTTACGGATGGCGTCGCCAATATTGGTGCCACCTCGGTCGACGGTGTCCGGCGTGAGCTCATCGATTGCTTTGGAAAAGAATAGTGGGTCATTACTGAGCGGCGCGCGGACGGAGGCGCTGCCGGCAAACGCTACGAGAGCAAAACGATCGCCTTTGAGTTCGGCGACAAGATCTTGGATCCAAAGCTTGGATCGCTCGAGGCGATTGGGGCGGACATCTGTTGCGAGCATGGAGCGGGATACATCGAGTAGAAAGATCACATCGCGGCCGGATTGATCAGTTTCGATTTCAATGGGATCAGACTGCGGCTGGGAAAGAGCGATCGCGAGTGTGAAGCATGTGATAGCCACGACCAGAGATCTCAATATCACAGGCCAGATTCGTTTCGGACCGGCGAGTTCTTGAAGGCTCTTTTCGTTCGCAAACTTGAGCTGGCGTCTGTTGCGGAGTTGATACGCGAGTAACACAACTGCGGGAGCAATCACGAACCCTACGAGGACTATCAACCACTCGGGGCGTGCGAGCTGCCATGTGCCAATGAGTTGAATCGGTGTGCTATTCATGCGATCCTCCGAGCGAGGATCAGTCGCAAGAGGATTTCGGCTGCGAGCAGTCCGAGTCCGAGTGTTGCCGGCGCGTGGTAGAGTTCTCGTATTTCAGTTGTTTCGCTGACTCGTATCTCTGTGCGCTCGAGTTCGTCGATGCGTGCATAAATGTCTGGGAGATCGGCAAGGTCTGAGACTGGCCAGAACATACCGCCGGTCAGCTCGGTTACCCGGCGCATTTCACGTTCGTTGACTTCCTGTCCGAGCGGCAATCGTCTTCCGGCGACGATTTGGGATGCACCTCCACGAATGCCGATGATGTATACGCGTACGCCCCATTCTTTGGAGACGGTTGCTGCGTCGTATGGCGAGTATTGTCCGGCGCGGTTCTCGCCATCGGTGAGTAAGACAATGGCTTTGGAGTTGAACTTGAAGTCAGGATCTTCAGTTTGTTGGCGAAGTGTGTCCTCGGAGGTTCGGAGTCGGGCGTTCGCGAGCATCAGGGCATCACCGATTGCTGTATTGCGTTCTCGTTGATCGCGTGCGACTTCGACTGCGTTGAGGGTCTCGACGAGTGCTTCGTGTGACGTTGTAAGCGGCATCAGCGTGTCGGCATAGGTTCCAAAGACGATCAATCCAATCAGATCACCGGCACGTCCGGTGAGTTTTTCATCGTCGCCGAGGACAAAGCGACTGACAACCGCCTGAACCGCTTGAAGCCGATTGATGCGTTCGCCCTCAAACATCACAGGATCGTCCATCGAACCAGAGCGATCGACGACAAGCTCCATTGCGATCGCGTCTTTGCTGCTTTCTGAGTTCGAGATGAGTTCCTGTGGTCTAGCGAGCGCAAATGCAAAGCAGACGAGTGCGCCGAATCGTGTAATCGTCGGCAATAAGGAGAGCAACGCCGGAAGGGCGGATTTGGCAGCCTGAGCCCGATGGAAAACGGGGCTCATCACGGCAGGGGCGCGGCGCTGCCGCCAGAAAGCAGTCGCCAACCACGGGATGATCACCAGAAGAGCTGCGAAAGCCCATGGTTCTGCAAAGCGCGAGATCATGGGTTGACTCCCAACACTTTGAGTGCCTCGCGGGCAATCCCTGAATGATCGAGATCTCCAGTTGACGTTGGATCAAACCGACTTTGCTCGCAGCGTTTGATAAGAGATTTGAGCTGATTTCGTTGGTGGCGCGGTAGCGACTCGAGCAAGCGATGGACGCGAACGGTGTCTCCTATTTCCGGGCTGGTTGCGATACGGAGCAGGTCAGAGATTGGATCGGGCTCGGTCGATTGGCGATCATTGGGCGGGCGAGTCAGTCTCCAGACCATCAGAGCGGCGCCGAGAAATACGAGGAGTGCCGCGATTGGTAGCAGTGGATGAAAAGGCTCTGTCTTCAATGGTGGAAGCGTGCTTGTTGGGGCATCCAGAATACCTGCGTCGTCTGCATCTAGAACAGAGTTGACGGTGACCGAGATCGGCGTTGTTTCGAGACGGATAGGCAACTCGGGATTACCCCAAACGATGGCAACAGCTGGGAGCACATAGTCGCCGTCTAAGAATGGCTCGAGTGTGATTGTGCGTTGTCTGACAATTCGATTGGGATCGATAAACTGAGGTTCTGCGTCAAAGGAATCGGTGATTGTCCAGTTCGCACCTTGCCAATCTGGCTCGATCAGTGTGACAGGCTTTGCCAACGGGCGATTCAGCGTGATGGTGATCTGGATGCGTTCTGAAGTGGCAAGTTCGGATCGATCGGCAGTAACTGTGAGGGTCATTCCGGCCGATGGGTCGGCAACGGTGCTTGTTGTCTCTGGGTTTATTGCCGGCCAGGGCGTATCTGCTTGCTGACACCCGGATATGAAAACCACTATTGATAAGAAAAGCATCCATGTTGCTGTGTTGAAAATCATCATGTGCGACGATCTCGCTGGCGGAGGTAGCGAGCCAGATCATCGCCAAACGATTGGTCTGTTGATACGCGAACGCGGTCAATCTTCGCAGCTTGCAGTGCTTGATCGATGACGCGGTCATCGTGGGCAGCAGCGGCGGCGTATCGAGATCGGGCCTTTGAAGATGAAGTGTCAATAACAACTCGGCGCCCGGTGGCAGGGTCGGCGAATCGAAGCACGCCAGCTTTGGGGAGTTCGCGTTCGCGCGGGTCTTCGGTCGTGACCGCGATGACGTCGTGCTTGCGTGCGAGCATGCGCATGGGGTGCGCCCATGCGGGTTCGGGCTGATCGTGCAGCCCGTCGAGCAGGTCAGAGATGACGAACACGATCGAGCCGCGTTTGAGCGTTCGCGTGAGTTCTGCGAGTCCATCGGCGAGGTGAGCCTGCAGATTGGTGGGGTCGGGTTTGGTGTTGAGAAGTTCACGGATGACACGGAGTGCGTGGGTTCTGCCTCGGTTAGGGGGGATGTTCAGCGGATCGGTGTTTCCGAACAGATGCAGCCCCGCGAGATCGTTGTTTCGGCCTGCGGCAAGGGTGAGAACGGCACCGATCTCGGCAGCCAAGCGAAGCTTGGTGCGGTCTGATGAGCCAAACATACTGGTGAGTCCGGTGTCGACTGCGAGGATGACGGTGAGCTGGCGCTCTTCAACGAATCGTTTGACGAACGGCTTACCGGCCCGGGCGGTGACGTTCCAATCGATCCATCGGACTTCGTCGCCGGGCTGATACTCACGGACTTCGGAGAACTCGATACCTTGCCCTTTGAAGGCTGAGTGATATTGCCCAGACAGAAGATCATCAACGCGCCGGCGGGCGCGGATCTCCAGGCGTTTCACTTCTCGCATCAGTTCTTCGGTGAGCATCGGGATGCCTCAGATTACCTCAACGCGGCGGATTGGCTTGGAGGGTTTAGGGGATCGGTATTCGGTTGAAGATCTCTTGGATGATGTTTTCGGGTGTGACACCTTCGGCTTCTGCTTCGTAACCGACCACGACCCGGTGACGGAGGACATCCATACCGATTGATTTGATATCAGAGGGTGTCACAAATGCTCGGCCCTCGAGCATCGCGTGGGCGCGGGCTGCTTTGGCGAGTGAGATTGATGCTCGCGGTGATGCTCCGAACTCGATGAGCTTGGCAAGGTCCATCGAGAAACGTGTCGGCGAGGTGGCCGGGTCTCGGGTGGCGTGGACGACTTCGACGATGTAGTCGCGGATGCGTTCATCGAGGTGGACTTGTCGAACGGCTTGCTTGGCTGTGCGGATTTGGTCAAGGGTGACGACCGGATCGATGTCTACGGCGTCGTTGACCACGACTCGGTCAATGATCGCCCGTTCGTCTTCCTTTGTTGGATAGCCGATTCTGAGTTTGAGCATGAACCGGTCGACTTGGGCTTCGGGGAGGCGGTAGGTGCCTTCTTGCTCGATGGGATTTTGGGTCGCAAGGACGAGGAAGGGATCCCCGACTTGATACGTGGTGTCGCCGATCGTCGCGGAACGTTCCTGCATTGCTTCGAGTAAGGCAGACTGGACTTTGGCGGGGGCACGGTTGATTTCGTCGGCTAGGACGAGGTTGGCGAAGACCGGACCTTTGCGCGGCGTGAACGTACCTTCTTTGGGGTCGTAGATCAGGGTGCCAATGAGATCCGCGGGCAGCAGGTCAGGTGTGAACTGGATGCGTGAGAAATCGGCATGCATCGCCTTGGCGAGCGTGGTGACCGTGAGTGTTTTGGCGAGGCCGGGGACGCCTTCGAGGAGCACGTGGCCGTCTGTGAGGACGCCAATAAGCAGTGCCCTGACCATCTCTGCTTGGCCAACGACGACACGGCCGACTTGATCGGCAAGCCCTTGGACCGGGCGGGCGGCCTCAAGGATCGCTTGCTCGTTTGGTGGCGCGGGCGACGCGATGGTTGGGGTGGTCACGGGGAAAGTTCTCCTGAGCCCAACCGGCCTTCTCGAGGGGCGGAGGGGATCCACTGAGGGTCCACGGATGGCCGCGGGCGGTGGTTGTTGCTACAGGATGCCCGCGAATGAAGTTCCCGTCATCCGGGTTTCCGGACACGAGAATCGTTGAAAATCAAAGGATTCGATCAGATACCGGGAGCAGCGGGGGGCTGCTGCTGATTCTGTCCTTGGATTTCGATGGTTCCGAACTGCTCTTCGTACTGGCGGACGGCGTTGCCGAGCGACATCACGAGGCGCTTGGCGCCGGCCCAGTTCATGATGACCCGTGAGCCAACCGAGAAGACGATCGTGGGCTGCTGGCCGGGGGCCTGCATGGGCAGATTCATGCCGAAGTCCATGACGACCTCATCTTGGGTGTTTGAAGTCCGGATGGTGTTGGCGTAGGTGCTCGTCATCTTGGTTTCGTCGATGCGGAGCTGGATTTGTTGCTGGGGGTTGCCCTGTGGGTTCTGGTCGGCCATGGTGGTGGTCCTTGCTTGTGTTGGGATCGTTTTTTCGGTGAATGCCGGAGGGGGGACTTGAACCCCCACTCTATTTCTAGAAGTGGATTTTGAATCCACCGCGTCTGCCAATTCCGCCACTCCGGCGAGTGGGGAGAATGGTAGACGGTCTATGGGGCGTTGTCCGTCAAGAATTCGGGGTTTAGAACAGGATTCTGCGCTATGCTTGCGGTCCTGCCGGGCCAATCTGGCAGGGGCGGTCCGGGTCGGAGGCGTGCCCTGGCGGATCGTGCAAGAGTCCCGCACGCGACATCGAGGTAAAAGGATGTCTGACAACAAGATCAAAGTTGAGGACGTGGGTCCTTGCCGCAAGCGTTTGGCGATCGAGATTCCGGCTTCCGTGGTTGACGGAACAATCGAAGAGTCGTTTGCAACGGTGATCCACGAAGCCCAGCTGCCCGGTTTCCGCAAAGGCCGAGTGCCAAAGCGGTTGATCGAGAAGCGATTCGGCGGGGCTGTGAGTGATGAAGCTCGCAGCCGTCTGATCACCCAGGCGTATCAAGACGCGGTCGAGTCCAACGGGCTGAAGGTGTTGGGCCAACCCCCAGCGTCGGCGTTCGAGGGCGTCGAAGTGGTCGCGGGCAAGGCGTTGAATCTCGAAGTCGAGGTCGAAGTCATGCCAGAGTTCGAACTGCCAGAGCTTAAGGGTGTCAAGGTGCTGAAGCCTGACTCCTCATTGCCTGATGGCATGTTGGATGATGAGATCAAGAAGATCTGCATCAACGAAGGTTCGCTCGAGGATCGCGACGCACCCGAAGCTGGTGACTATGTCATGGGCCGTGGGGTGATGACCGACGCCGAAGGAAAAGAGCACTACAACATCGATGGCGCGGTCGTTCAGATTCCTGAGAAAGACAGCGACGGCTCAGGCATGGTGCTCGGCGTGATGGTCGCGGACTTTGGCAAGCAGTTCGGTTTGCCGAAGGCTGAAGACAAGGTGGCGATCAAGGTCAAGGGACCAGAGAACCACGAAGTCGAAGGGATTCGCGGCAAGGATCTTTCGGTCGAGTTCACGGTTGCCAACGTGTACAAGATCATCCCTGCGCCCGTGTCTGACATCGTCGCCAAATACGGCATGGCGAGTGAAGAGCAGCTCGGTGAGATGGTCGCATCGCGTCTTACTCAGCGTGCGGAAGTTCAGCAGCAGGCGGTCATGCGTCAGCAGGCACTCAAGTTCCTTTCTGACAGCGCTGACTTTGAACTGCCCACGGGCCTGACCAGCCAGCAGGCTGCTCGGAACCTTGAGCGTCGGCGTATGGAACTGATGTATCGCGGCGTGGATGCCAACGAAATCGAGAAGAACATGGCCGAGCTTCGTTCGTCATCGAACGAAAACGCGGTGCGTGAGTTGAAGAACTTCTTTATTCTCAATCGTGTGGCTGAAGAGCTCGAGGTGCAGGTCGACGACGCCGAGCTGAATGCTCAGATCGTCCGGATCGCGATGGAGCAGGGCCAACAGCCCCAGGCTGTACGCGACGCGATGATCAAGAACGGACAGATCCAGAGTCTGTTCCAGCAGGTGCGCGAGCACAAGACACTCGATGCGATCTTGAATGATGCTGAGGTCGAGGAAGTTTCGGCCGACGACTTCAACGAGCGGATGAAAGACGCGTCGTAAATCGACCGCGTCATACGACTTGATAGGAGAACACCCGGGGAAATCCGGGTGTTTTTCATTGAGAGCGGGACAAGACCTATGCGTCTATGAGTTGTGGCGTTCCCGCCTGAGACGATCGGCGAGGTGAGCGAGCCGGGACTCGTCAAAGTGTTGGTTGATGGTGCCGCAGTCGTAGCAGATCACGCCGTGGGTGCCGGCGGGGGCCTGAGAAAGGTCGTTGCCGCATCCGGCGCAGGTGGGCATCGCGAGGCGTGACGCCATGGTGTTGACGACGGCGGCGGCGGTGATGATCGCGAAACCGAGCGCCGGGAGCACCGGCACAGACAGCCAGCCGACGACGGCGAGCGCCCCGAAAATTGAGGCGACCAAAACCGCGAAGGCACGCAATCGAAGTTTGTGGAGCCAGTTCATCGTGATCCTCCCTCAGGTCCCGCGATCGCCAGGTTCTCTATCGGCGATTCCGTTCGCCGATCGGGATGATAGCGGGATTTGGGCCGCAGTGACAGGTCAGAGGGGTCTGTAGAGGTCGATGATTTCGCGGAGTTTGTCCGGATTTGGGAGGTGATTCACCTGAACTTCGACGCCGTCTTGGCCAGAGGAGGAGATGCCAAGCTTGCCGACGCGCCAGAGGCGTTGCCAGAAGGTCTGATCAACCTGAACGTTGCGGATGTTGTCGTGGACGACCTCAGAGGTCGAACGGCGGAAGAATCCGGTATGCATCGTGGTGCGCTTCGTCGTGATAACGAGTGAAGCGGAATACCGGTCGATCCACCACCAACTCAGTAATGCGAACGGCACCATCGCACCAGGGACGAAGAGTGCGTTCCACCATTGGGTTCGATCTGCCAACGGCACCCAGATGAGGCCGGTGATGCAAACAAGCAGCACAAGGACCGAGAGTGTGAATCGTCCCGGTCGGGTTCGGGCCCATCCGCGGCGTACTTTGATGACTCTGGTCTCGGGGCCGTGGTCTGGAGGGAAACCGGCGGCGGCGGCTTTGTCGATGGTCTTGGTATCAGATGTCGGATCTTCTTCGACGCGCTCGACGACTTTGTTGGCTTCCTTTGGTTTGGGCTCTTGTTTGGGTTCGGCGGTTTGTTTCGCGGGTACGCGGTTGATGTCGCCGCATTCGGGGCACGGGTATTTGGTGCCAGCGAGCTCGTCGGCGACGGCCAACGGTTTGTCGCAGTTGTCGCAGGTGATGTTGATCATGAGTCGAGCCCCTGTGCGGTGCGCGTGGTGCGCATGAAAAAGCCTATCACGGCTGTGTAGGCTTTGGTGAGTCTATGGGTTATTGGGAAACGCTTTTAGGCGTTCCACTTGGTGGTTGCGGGGCCGTTATAGGCGGCACGCGGGCGGATGAGGCGGTTGTTGGCGTGCTGTTCCATGATGTGGGCGGCCCAGCCGGAGACGCGGGAGGCGACGAAGATCGGGGTGTATTGGGGGACGGGGATGCCCATGGTGAAGTACGTCATGCCGCAGGGGAAGTCGACGTTTGGGAAGATGTTCTTCTCGGTTTCCATGATGTTCTGGACGGTCTCGCCGAGTTCGAAGAGTTTGACGTAGTCGTCGCCGCGTGCTTCGGCGGCCTTGCGGCCGAGGGCATGGAGGATCGGTGCGCGGTGGTCGCCGTTCTTATAGACGCGGTGCCCGAAGCCCATGAGCTTGCGTTTGTCGGCGAATGCCTGGTGCATCCAGTCGGTGATCTTGGCGGTGTCGTTGGTCGGGCCGATGTCGCTACGGATCTCGCTGAGCATGTCCATGGCGGCTTCGTTGGCGCCGCCGTGGAGGGGGCCTTTGAGTGCGGCGATCGCGCCGGTCATAGCGCCGTGCATGTCGGCGAGGGTGCCGGCGATGACGCGGCTGGCGAAGGTGCTCGCGTTGTAGTCATGCTCGGCGTAGAGGATGAGGCTGACGTCCATCGTTTTGACGGCTTCGTCGCTGGGCATCTCGCCGGTCATCATCCAGAGCAGGTTCGCGGCGTGAGAGAGGTTGGGGTCTTGGGCGACGAAGTCTTTGCCGTCGATGTTATTTTGCATGTGCCCGATGATGGTGGGGACTTGGGCGAGGATGCGCTTGGCTTTGCGGAGGTTGGCGTCGGCCGAGTTGTCTTGGCAGTCCGGGTCGAGGTGGCCGCAGATGGAGACGGCGGTGCGGAGCAGGTCCATGGGGACGCCCGAGTGGTTCTTGACGAGGTTGGCCGAGTTCATGAGGAAGGCTTTGGCTTCCTCGGGGATGTCGCGGGCCGAGACCAGTTCGGCGGTGAAGCGTTTGAGTTCGTCGGCGGAGGGTTTGTGGCCCTCGAGCAAGAGGAACGCGACTTCTTCGAACGTGGCGTTGGCGGCGAGGTCGGCGATCTCGTAGCCGCGGTAGATCAGGGCGGATTGCTCGACGTTGCAGATGGCGGTCTCGCCGGCGATGACGCCTTCGAGGCCCTTGGTGACGGGTGCGGCGGTGGTGGTGGACATGGCTGGATCCCTCTGCAGCGGAGTCTGGTTAGAAGTAGGTACGAACAGAAGATGATAGGATGCTGACGGGTCCGCTGGAGGCGGATCAGGAGGGCTGTTTATGAGTCGGATCGTGTCGCAACTGGTGCTGGCGATGTTGCTGTTACCGGCGTTGGCACTGGTGTACGTGATCGCGTTTGTTCTGCTCGAAGATCTGACCCGGTTTAACAACGAGGCCACGTTTTTCTACTCCGGGCTGATCACGCTGATCCTGACGGTGTCGCTCTGGACGTTGCTGTGGCGATCGACGGTGCGTTGGACAGGCGGGCGGGTCGGTTTGAGTATCGGGATGACGCTGGGCGTGGTTGGTTTTTCGGGCGGCGTCTCGTGGTTGCTTGGGATGGTCGTGGGCGATGACTTTGGTTTCTTCATGTGGGGTGCGTTGTCGTGCGTGCTGTGGCCGATCGCGTCGATTTTGGCGTGGCGTGAATCGAAGAGTGAACGGATGGCGCGGCTTGGGCGCGCGTCTGGTGGGCGGATGATGCTGCCCTGCCCGGTGTGCAACTACGACCTAGCGGACCAGCGCGAAGCGACGTGCCCGGAGTGCGGCGGGGTGTTTACGTTGGGGTCGCTGATGGCCGCGGGTGATCGGGATTCGGAATCATCGATCTCGGCGGGTGCGTGATCAGGCGGGGGCTGGTTTGGGGTTGCGTCGCCAGCCGCATTCGGGGCAGCCGGGGGCGAAGTTGGCGTTGAGGTCGTACTTGCACTTCGGGCAGCGGCCCTTGGTGAAGCGGCGGTGCTCGCGGATGGTGCGGACGAGGCGGTGGGTGATGAAGGAGAGGATGGCGTAGAAGAC
>JBGCEB010000038.1:0-30615 GCA_045106075.1 Phycisphaerales bacterium | reverse complement strand
AGGGCACAAGAGCACACCCTGTGTAACAGGCGGAGTGCCCGCGAGGTCGTAGCGGCACTTTGGGCATCGGGGTTGATCTGTATTGTTCGTCACATCGAACCACCAAGAATCATCGCAAAGACAAAGACGGTTCCAATCACTGCCACACCAAGGGTTGCGAGGAACACCAGCACGCGGACTTGCCGGCGATCACGCGATCGGATCTTCGCGAGTCGCTCGCGCCGTTCTGCTTCGGGATTGGAATCGGTGCCGCACTCGGGACAGCGCAGCATGTTGTCTCGACTACGGGGCAGACCCGAGACGTTGAAACCGCAGTTGCTGCATATCAGTGTGTTATACCACTTATTCATCGCGTCGGATCACCCGGACGTTGTGGCGGCCGTCGAGGGGGCCGTTGGGGGCTTTGGCTCGGCGGAGCTTCACGCGGACCCAGGTATAGGCGACGAAGACCAGCAGCAAGGCCGCGCCGATGATCAGGATCGGGATCGCGATCAGCACGGCCAGCACCGCGAAGATCACAACGCAGACGAGCGCCAGCAGTTGGCCAAGCGGGCCGGGCAGGCGCAGCGTCGCCTGTCGGTTCTGAGCGGGTCCTGAGTTGGGGAAGTGGCGCGGGTCCATCAGAGCATGGTACGGAGCGGACGGGTGTGGATTTCACGGGGATCGATGCGGAATCGCTGCGCGTGCGTGGCGTGGGCGTTTATGATGCGTGTCCGTGCGGGTTGGTGCCCGCCAAGCGTGCGAAAGGTGAGACTCCGTGCCCAAAGCCGATGCCAAGGTTGCCAATGCCGACGCGCCCGATTCGGGTGAGCCGGCCAACAAGTTTGTGCACTTGCACCTGCACTCGGAGTACTCGCTGCTCGACGGCGGCAACCGGGTCGACAAGCTTGTCAAGCGGGTGAAAGAGCTGGGCATGCACGCGGTCGCGGTGACCGACCACGGCAACATGCACGCGGCGGCCCAGTTCTGGTCGACGGCGAAGCGCGAAGGCATCAAGCCGATCTTGGGTGTCGAGGCGTATGTGGCTGCGGGCGACCGGCGCGACCGGACGTACACGGGCATCAAGGACGGCGGATTTCACCTGGTGCTGCTGGCCGAGAATCAGACGGGGTGGGAGAACCTGCTGTATCTGTGCTCGGAGGCGTACCTGACGGGGTTCTACTTCAAGCCGCGGATGGACAAAGAGATCCTGGCCAAGCACAGCGAGGGGCTGATCGCGATCAACGGGCATCTCGGGTCCGAGCTGGCGCACCATCTGGTCAAGTACGAGGACACGAAGGACAAGGTCCATTGGGATGCGGCGATCGATGTCGCGAAGTGGCACGCCGACACGTTCAAAGGGACCGACAAGGGGCCGGGCTTTTATATCGAGATCCAGCACCACATCGGTCTGCAGAACTCGATCAACCCGCACCTGATTCGGTTGGCGCGTGAGCTGGATCTGCCGTTGGTGTGCGACAACGACTCGCACTTCTTAATGGAAGACGATCACGACGCGCACGACACGCTGATTTGTATTTCGACGGGCAAGGTCAAGAACGACCCGGACCGGATGCGGTACCCAACCGAGTTGTATGTCAAAAGCCCGGAAGAGATGGAAGCGCTCTTCCACGCGGATGAGTACAACAACGACGAGTTCGGCGACGCGGGCAAAGAGGCGATGGCCAACACGGTCGCGATCGCCGACCGGTGCGAGTCGGACATCGGATACGGCGCGAACCACGCGCCGGTGGTCATCGTCAAGGCCCCCGCAAAGAGCAAGCTGCCCAAGCACTCGGAGAAGAAGTTCAACGGCGACCTGACGGCGTGGTTCACCGACTTCTGTTCCAACTTCGCGCTCGATCCGGCCAACGACCCGGATCTGAAGCAAGAAGAACTGAAGATCGAATGTGATAAGACGCTGCGGATGCTGTGCGAGGCGGGCATGGTGTGGCGCTACGGGGCGGGCATCGAGAAGCACCGGCATATGTACATCGAGGGCGTCGAAGGCACGGCCGAGGCGCGGGAACAAGCGGAAGACGCGAACGGATTTGACAAGTGGGCGCGGCTCAACCGCGAGCTGAAGATCCTGGCCGACAAACTGATCTCGGCGTACTTCCTGATCGTCTGGGACTTCGTGAACTGGGGGCGCCAGAAGGGCATCCCGTCGCTGGCGCGTGGTTCGGGTGTCGGCACGATGGTCGGGTTCGTGCTTGGGCTCTCGAACGCGTGCCCGGTTCACTACGGCTTGCTGTTCGAGCGGTTCACAGACCCGGACCGCACGGAATACCCCGATATCGATATCGATCTCTGCCAGGACGGGCGCGGCGAGGTGATCGATTACGTCCGTGATAAGTACGGTCATGTCGCGCAGATCATTACGTTCGGTACGTTGAAAGCGCGGGCCGCGATCCGTGACGTGGCGCGGGTGCTGGAGATGCCGCTGGGCGACGCGGACAAGCTCGCCAAACTCGTCCCCGAAGAGCTGAAGATGACCCTCGACAAGGCGCTCGAGCAGGAGCCTGATCTCAAGGCGTGGTACGACCGCGACGAGATGGTGCGTCGCGTGATCGATACGGGGCGGACGTTCGAGGGGCAGGCGCGGCACAGCTCGATCCATGCCGCGGGCGTGATCGTGGCGACACGTCCGCTGCACGAGGTGGTCCCGCTGTACAAAGCGCCGCAGGCGGCCGACAACGAGATCGTCACGCAGTGGGACGGGCCGACGTGCGAAGCGGTCGGCTTGCTCAAGATGGATTTTCTCGGCCTGCGCACGCTGAGTGTGATCGAGCGTGCGAAAAAACTTATCCGCGAGACGCTACCCGAGGAAGAGATCTACCGCGCCGTGGGACGCGACATCGGCGATGGCGGGGATCACCCGCTCGATCTCGAACGCCTCAAGTTCGACGACCAACGCATCTTCGAAATGTTCCAACGCGGCGATACGACCGGTATTTTCCAGTTCGAATCAGGCGGCATGCGCCGATTGCTTTCAGAAATGAAACCCGACCGGTTGGAAGATCTCATCGCGGCCAACGCGTTGTTCCGCCCCGGGCCGATGGACCTGATTCCTGATTACAACCGGCGCAAGCACGGGCAGGACACGGTGCCCGAGGTGCATCCGATCGTGGACAAGTTCACGGCCGAGACGTACGGCGTGATGGTCTATCAGGAACAGGTCATGCAGATCGTGCACGAGCTGGGCGGCATCCCGCTGCGTTCGGCGTATGCGCTCATCAAGGCGATCAGCAAGAAGAAAGAAAAAGTCATCGCGGGCGAACGCCCCAAGTTCATCGAGGGCGCGGGCAAGCAGGGACTACCCGCCAAGCAAGCCGAAGAGCTGTTCGAGTTGATCTTGAAGTTCGCCGGGTACGGCTTCAACAAGTCGCACTCGACGGGGTACGCCATCGTTGCGTATCAGACGGCGTTCCTGAAGACGTATTTCCCAGGGCACTACATGGCGTCGTTCCTGACGTTCGAGAGCCAGGCCCAGAAGGTCAGCGACTGGATCCCATATCTGGAGGACTGCAAGCGGACGCGGTCGATCGATCCGAAGACGGGCGAGACGGTTCGTGCGGGTGTCGAGGTGATGGCCGCGGACGTGAACCTGTCGCGTGCGGACTTTTATGTCGTGTACGGCGAGGACGAGGCGCCGCGGGCGGACGCTGGGCAGATCCGCTTCGGGATCCGTGCGATCAAGGGCGCGGGCGCGAAAGCGATCGACGCAATTGTGCAAGAGCGCGAGTTCGGGTGCGCGTTCGGGCAGGAAAATCCGGACGCGAAGCCGACGCCGAAGGCGTTTACGTCGTTGTTTGATTTCTGCGAACGGGTGCCCAGCAACATCGTGAACAAAGCAACGATCGAGGCGCTGGTCAAGGCCGGCGCGTTCGATTCGTTGCACGGGCGCGACAACCGGGCGTCGATGGTGGCGACGATCGAGCAGGCGGTCAGCGCCGGACAGAAGATCGCGGCCGACAAGGCGGCGGGACAAGGGGCGTTGTTCGGCGGCGGTGGCTTTGCCGATGACGAGCCCGAAGCGGGCGCGTCCGATGCGACGCCGCTCACACGGGTCGAGCCTTGGGCGGAAGCGGAAACGCTCAAGCAAGAGAAAGAAACGCTGGGTTTTTATGTGTCGAGTCACCCGCTGGAAGAGTGGGGGAGTTGGGCTCGGGCGTTCACGCCGTTGAAGGTAAGTTCGCTGAAGGACCAGGCCCAAGACAAGCGGGTGATCGTGCCGGCGATGGTGCAGAGCCAGCGGATCATCGTGGTCAAGAACGGGCGGAGCGCCGGGCAGAAGATGGCGATCCTGACGATCGAGGACGCGACCGGCACGGCCGACGCGGTGTTGTTCGCCAATGTCTATCAACAGTTCGGGCATCTGTTCGAGAACGACCAGCCCAAGTTCTTTATGGGGCGCATGGACCACTCGCGGGGCGACCCGCAGGTGATCGTCGATCGGCTGGTGCCGATTGACGGGCATCCCTTGGAGCAAGGAACGATTCAGGTCATGCTGCGTGGGTCGCAACTCAACGGCAGCGCCCCGGCGAAGGCGGCTGCGGTGCGTGACATCTTGTCGGAAGCGCCCGACCCGAACGACCTCTCGCTGGGCAAGAGCCCGCGTCCGGTCGAACTGATCGTCGAGACCGACGACGCGTGGGTGCTGGTCGAGCCAAAGGCGTTGCCCAAGGCCCAGCTGCGGCCCGAGTTGGTCAAGCGGCTGGCAAGCGAACTCGGCGACGACTGTGTGCGCCTCGCGGGCGGGGTGTCGGTCGAACTCAACAAAGAGAACGACCGGCGAAAGCACTACGCGAAGGGCTAGTGCTGGTCTTCGGGCTCGGTGCTGTCGACCGCGACCTGACCGGCAGCCAGGGCTAGGGCTTCGCGGTTGTCGGTGCCGCACTCGGGGCAGGTGTCGGCGGTGAGCCCGCGAAGGCTGTAGCCGCAGGCGTGGCAGCGTCCGGGTTGGACGATCGGGTGCCGGCGGGCGACATACACGCTCGAACCGATTGCGCCCAGCGCGGCGGCCAGCACGCCGACGATCGGGTTCACGGCGCTGCCGACCACGCCCAGCGTGAACGGGATCGCGAACAGGGGCAACGCCGAGCGGTCGAGCCGGGTCTGGGCGGGGATGGTCGCGGTGAACAGGCCGGCGAAGAAGCCGAGGACCGTGCCCAACGCATACCCAAAGTTCGAGAACCCGAGCGCGAAAAGCACGTCTCGCACGCCGACCGACGGGTCGAACTCGTATCGGATCAGCGCGGCGATGAGCTCGAACGCGCCGCACCAGCCGCCGGCGAGGATGCTCAGCCCGAACAACGCGCCGGAACGCGCTTTGCGTGGAGTAGTGCGGACGCCAGGTGTCGTCGGATCTCCCGACGCGTCGCTGGAACGCGCCGAACAGCACGAGCCCGGGGATGGTGTGGAAGACGAAAATGCAGATCATCGCGAACACACTGATTGGGACAAACTCGGATCTTGGATCCGAGTAGAGGGTGCCAAAGCAATCAAGAAGCCTGGCCAGAGCGGGTTCATTGCGAGAAGCACCACGCGCCACTCTTCGGTGTGGGTGATCGGCTTACAACGTCGGGCATCGATCGTGAAACAGATGGTCAGCACGAGTGCGATGAAAGTCGCGAGCCCGCCAACCGCGATGCCGACGAACGGCACGTCTGGGGCGCTGAACATCCCGAGCCCGTAGACGGTGAGCGTCTGATACCCCGCCATGATCGCCGCGATGGCGCGGAGCTGCGAAACGCGGAACGTCGGTTGCCACGGCGCGAGCGGATGGCCGATGCGTTCGGTTCGCGCGGGTTCGGTCATGCGGCTCCGGGGGGCAGGGATTGAAGTGAGGCTTATGGAGACTACCTGACTCGCGTTGGGCGGGTTCGTCTCGCCTGCGATTCCCGCCTAGCAGCACATATTCTTGTTGACCAGTTATTTTCGGGCCATACACTGTTCTATGCGTCATTCTGGCGATCATGCTCGGTTGTTGGCGGTCTGGTTGTTCTCGGCCGGGTTTGTGCTGGTGGGATCGGGCTGGGGCCCCGCGTTGGCACGCATGATGAATGATGGGCCGAGTTGGTCGGTATGCGGCAAAGCGATGTGTGATTGCCGACCGGTGGATTCGCCCGATGATTGCCCGCTGTGTTTGGCAGGGATCTCGATGCCGGGCGAGCCTGCACCCGGTTGCTCGAAGGGTTTGCCGAAGGTGGATCCGACCCGCCTGCTGATCCGGCGTACCAACTCAGAAGCGGCGCTGACTCGGCTCGATTCGGCTGGGCAGGTGCTGATAGTTGGATGCTTCTTGATCGGACTTCGTGCTGTTGACGGCTCAGCCGCAATCGTACCGAGTGCCATGCTGGTGACTTGCTCTTGGACGCTGCCAGCGTCGATGGCGGGCGAGGTGCCCACGCCCCCGCCCCGCGGCTGATCGATCGACCCCACACGTAACCGCACAAATAGTGTTCGCTGACATGTGTTGTCGTGCGCGTTCGCCGAAGCGGTGCCTGATTGATCGGTTTGGTTGATGCCCGTCGGTGCGTGCTTTCGTGCCGGCGCGCGGAGTGTCTGATGTTGAGCCGAAAATTCGTCGGTTCGCGTGGGTTCACGCTGATCGAGCTGCTGGTTGTCATCGCGGTGATCGCGGTGCTGGTCGGGCTATTGCTGCCCGCGCTCGGGAGGGCACGGGGCGCTGCCCGATCGGTGGTGTGTTTGGCCCGGATGCGCACGCTTGCGCAGGCGGGTGTGTTATACGCGGATTCAAATCGTGGCAAGCTGCCGCGTTCGTCGCACTCAGCGGGGTTTGGAGCGTTTCCATGGCCCATGGTTTTCTACGAAGAACTGACGGGCGCGCCATTCGAGGGCAGCTCCTCTTCGTGGGATAGCGAAGGCTGGTGGGACGCGATCGATACCCACTATCGGTGTCCGCATGACGCGCGGCGCGGGCCCCAGGAGCAAACCGGCTTGCCGTTTTCACTGCCGGCGTATTCGTACGGGGTCAATGTCTACTTCGAGTTACGACTTGAAGAGATCGACCCGGATCGTGCGGGCGATCGGTCCGAGCCGTGGCGGGTGATCGATCGGGCGCCGTTCCCGTCGCGGACGGTTCTGTTCGGTGAGTTGCCTGAGGCATCACGGATCGATCACGTGATGGCGCACTTCTGGCGGACGCGATCGGTGCCCGCGGGCGATGGCGTGTCGGTCAACCGGCACGGCAACGGCTCGGGCTATGTGTTTCTTGATACCCATGCGGAGTCGCGCGACTTCGCAGACACGTTTGACATGGAGCAGGGTGTGGATCTTTGGGATCCAGACCCTTCAAAGAAGTAGTTTTACCCGCTGATTGGCGGACAGGAGATTTTGCAATGAAGAACGGAATGAAGATTCTCTCGGCGTGTGCTTTGGTTTCGACAGTTGGTGTGGCAGCAATGGCCGAGCCGATCTGGCCAAACAACGTCGGCATGCCCATGCGGCATGTGATGATCTCGTTGGAAGACAACGCGATCGGATTGCACGTCGATGACGCAGACATCGCGACGACGTTGGTGCGTTTCCCAGGCGAGACGTACAACGGGGCAGCCAACGTGCTCGAAGGGAAAGCCTACGGCGACCAATACGGATGGCTGGCCGACGGTTTTGTCGACCCCGGATTCGGCAACGGTGTTTCGATCGAGCTGCTGTCGGCGACCGACGGGCTTGAAACCTACGAGGGCGGTATGCGGCCGATGAAAGCGGATCACAGCTACGACGCGATCTTCGGCACCGAAGGCTCGTCGATGGTGTGGGATTGGGACGGCACGATGACCCACAACTGGTACGCGGCCCAAGACAACGGCTTCTACTCCGCGACGTATCGCGTGTTTGTAAGCGACGCGAACGGCGACGCGGTGTCGGGTATCGCCGACGCACAGATCACCCTGAATTTCAACGCCGTACCGGCGCCCGGTGCGGTTGGCGTGCTGGCAATAAGCGGTTTGGTCGCCACCCGCCGTCGGCGTGGGGGTGCGTCTTGAGGCTCGCGATCGCAACAGCGCTGCTCGCGGCGTCATCTGCCCATGCAAACCCGACGCTTGGCGGCCCGATGAGCCATCTGCTCGTCGGCGTGTTCGAGCAGCGGGTGTTCCTGTCGTTCGAGTCGCCGTCGATGAGCACCGTCACCATGCAAGACGGCGATGGGTTCGAGGGCGGCGCATCCGTGCTCAATGGCACGGGGTACAACGCCCAGTTCGGCTGGCTGGCCAACGGGTTTGTGTCGATCCCTTCGGGATCGGGCGTGTTCGTGCGTGAGGTGTCGTCGTCGACGTGGCTGGATGTGTACAGCGAGTCGGGCTACCAGCCGATCCTCGGTACCGACGGCTCTGCCGATCTATGGCAGTGGGACGGCACCATGACCCACAACTGGTACAGCACCGAGGTCCGCGGCACGCACCGGGTCGAATACGAAGTGTTCGTCGGCGACGCGTCGGGCAACCCGCTCGACGGCTGGACGGGCGGCACGATCGCCCTGGAGTTTCAGTATGGGCGGCCATTGCGGACGCTCGGTGAACAGCGAGTCGGCTCCATCGCGGTTGTGCCTGGCGTTGGATCACTCGGCGTGATTGGGGTCGGGGTGCTCGGTGTCAATCGCCGACGTCGATGAGATGTTTGGTGGCCGGTCCGTCGCGGAAACGCGATGGATCGGCTTTTCAGTTTGCCGTTCTCGTCCACATTCGGGGCAGATCGTTCCGTGCGAACCTGCAAGGTCGTATCCACAAGAGGGGCAACCGCCGAGTTCTGGCAGCGCGTAAACTCGCTGGGCGATCTTTCCCGCAATCAGAACGGCGACGCACGCAGCAATCAAAGAGTGCAAGATCCCGAATGCCGCACCTGCGATGCTGGGCAGGATGATTGCGCCGAGGAGAAGTGGCAGGGACCGTGAAAGATCGGTTCTGTCGGCCACTCCTCGAATGACCGACGCCATCAAGAATCCGATGCCGTACCCAAACCCGGCACCGACAAATCCGCTCGCGACCACTTGCCGGACGTTGTCTCCGCTGAACTCGGACATGTCGAAGAAGCCACGATGTACCGCGAGACCGAAACCAATCGCCGCTGATACTGAAGCCAAGAAGTAAAGCAACCCTTCGGATCGTTGCCATCGGGTTGCCTGATACGGGTGCCACCTTGGATTGCCAGCGATCGCTCGGGCGTACAGACGGCGCTCGGCAATCAAGATGGGCGCGCAGCACGAAAGGAAAAAAGACCCGGCCACAAAGAACGCGATAACGAGAACAAAGATCATCTCCAGCACGTCCGAGGTTCGAAAGACCGCCCACAACATTCCAGCGATCGCCAAAAACCCGGCGAACAAGATCGAACCCGCGGAAACGCGCATTCCAATGCCAACGAGCCGGGGCATGCGACGAAACTCGCCGGTCAGCATCATGCCGACTCCAGCGACGAGTCCCGTGAAAACACCACCAGCCAAGACCCAATCCATCCATTGAAGCCCCTCGTCGCTAGCCGAGAAACCGAGTCCAATCAAAAGAAACAGAAACGCAATAGACCACCAGACTGCGACCGCGGTGAGATAGACCGAAGGCAATGCAAACCCACCCCGACCCAAGGCGTTGAGATCCAGCCAACGCGGAATCTGGATCACGCGTGGTCTTCCCAGCGGATCTTGAGATCGTGGTCGATTTTGAGGAGGTCGAGGTATTTGCCGACGACGAAGTCGACGATCTCGCCGACGGTCGTGGGGCAGAGATAGAGCCCGGGGTTGGTTGGGCAGATGGTCGCGCCGGCCAGGGTGAGGGTGCGCATGTTTTCGATGTCGACCAGGCTCAGCGGGCTCTCGCGGTGCCCGATGATCAACGGGCGACGCTCTTTCAGGGTCACCATGGCAGCCCGTGTCAGCAAGTTGCTGCCAGAGCCGGTGCCGATCGCACCGAGCGACGTCGATGAGCAGGGCAGGACCACCATGCCTTCGTGGAGGAACGAGCCGCTGGCGATGACAGCCCCCACGTCACGGTGCGGGTGGAGGTACAGAAGTTTCTCGTATGCCTCAGCATGTGGAGCTTCAGCCAGGTGTGGGCAGAGGGTCGCCAGGCTGAGACTACGGATGTCGAGTTCGTCGCTGAGCAGGCGTTTGCCGTAGTCAGAAACAACGACATGGAGCTCATGACCGAGCGTGAGGCAGAGTTCGATGAACCGGATCGCGTACACCGCGCCGGATGCGCCCGAAATACCCAGCACGAACTTCCGCCCGCTTGGAGCGGGGGCAGCGGTCGGAACAGGCGAACGAGGAACTGGCATCGGCATGGTGGATCCTAAGGAAGTGAGCCAAGTCGGTCGATCAGGGCTTTGCTGACGGGCAAATGCCTGCCGGGACGCTTAGAGTTATCTATCGGCGCGGGGGACCACGCACGGGAGGTGACGGATGGGCGTATTTGCAAAGAAGACTTCGGTATTGGTCGCAGCTGGGATGCTCGGGCTCGGGCTTTCCGGAGGGATCGTTGGGTGCACAAGCTACACCAACGTTCCAGGACCGGATAACAACTCCGCTCGCCAAGACCCGAACGCACGCCAGGCGTCCGCTGCGACGCTCGCGGGGCTGCAATGGACAGTGCGGCGTCATCCGGTCGAGGGGCTGTACGCGATCAACTTGCCGGTGGGCACCTCGCTCGAGACCGCCCAGCGGATCACCAACTCTCTCGGGCCGAACGCGGTGATACCCGATAGCGATCAGATCGGCCTGCCGACGTACCACGTGACTCGGGTCTGGATCCGTGTCTCGGACGCGAAGGTTGATGTCGTGTATCCGCTGAACACGTTTGATGGCCGGCAGATCGAACGCGGCGTGACCACATGGCTGCACGCGGGCGTCCGTCCTTGGGTGGTTTCGCGCGGGCAGTACTGGGCACCGGGAACGGTGCAGACGCCGCCGATGTGGGTGCCGATTCCTCAAGCAGAACTCGACTCTTTGGCGCGGGCTGAGCGCCGGGAGCGGGCCGCTGGCGGAGGCGCGTCGTTCGAGTCGAGCGCTCCCGAGCGGATCGAGCCTCAAACAGAGTCAACTGAGTTTGAGTCATTCCAACCAGAACCGGTGATGGAAGAGCCTGTGCAAACCGAGCCCGCTTTTCAACAGCCGGTTCAAACACAACCGATGCGCTCCGAGCCAGCACCAAGACAGCCCGTATCCGATCCCGGCTCGATCTGGCGCGAGGTCCCGGTCAACGGAGGCTAAACGATGTGGTGCGATGCCCATCTGTTGTCAACGCACAACGCCGACGCGGAGTCGTTGCGTCGCCTGCTTGATCGGGCTGCCGACGAGTCCTTTGACGCTGATGCGCTTGCAGGCCGGGCGGTCGCAAACCTGTTCTTTGAAGACTCTACTCGTACTCGGGTGAGTTTTTCGCTTGCAGCGCAACGACTCGGAGCGCGGGTGGTCGACTGGACGAGCGCCGGATCTTCGGTGTCTAAGGGCGAATCCCTGCTCGACACTTTCTCGACAATCGAATCGATGGGTTTCGACGCGGTCGTCGTGCGGCATGCCGAGAGCGGCGCAGCCAGTCTGCTCGCAGAACACGCACGGTGTGCCGTGATCAACGCGGGCGACGGCACACACCAGCACCCGACTCAGGCATTGGCCGACGCCTTGGCGCTTGGCGAGGCGCTCGACCGTGACCGAGGCTGGGATTTCTCTGGGCTCACCGTCGCGATCGTTGGCGACTGTGTGAGTTCGCGTGTCGCGCGATCAAATGTCGGCACGCTTACCGCGTTGGGCGCAAGGGTCGTGTTGGTCGGGCCAGACGCGATGGCGCCATCTGCGTTGGGCGAAGCACTCGGATGCGAAGTATCGAATGATCTCGATGCGGTCTTGCCCGAGATTGACGCTGCAATGATGCTGCGGATCCAGCTCGAACGGGGTGCCGGTTCTTTGCTGCCCGAGGGGTTTGACTACACCGGCCGATTCGGGCTCACTCGTGAGCGATTCGATCGGCTGTCCGATGGTGCGGTTGTGATGCATCCCGGCCCGATGAATCGGGGTGTTGAGATCGATGGAGTGGTCGCAGACAGCACGCAGTCGATCATCCTCAAGCAGGTCGAGGCCGGTGTCCGTGTACGGATGGCCGTGCTGGATGAGGCGATCGTTCGGCGAAGCGCTTCGTCGCGCGTGCAATCTTGAACCCACCGGGATACCCTCGCAGCATGACCGCCGACCGACACCCAAGATTGCCGACTGATACCGATGACGGACTTTTGCTCGTGATCTCTGGGCCCTCGGGCGTGGGCAAAACGACGATCACGCGGGCGGTCGAGCGATCGATCCCCGATTCAGTCTTTTCAGTCAGCGCCACGACACGTGCCAAGACCGACGCGGATGTTGAAGGTGTTGACTACCACTTCAAGACGGAATGCCAGTTCGATGCGATGGTCTCCGGCGGCGAGTTCCTCGAATGGGCGGGCGTTTTCGGCAAGCGATATGGCACGCCGCGGGCTTGGGTCGACGAACAACTGGTTCGTGGCCGACTGGTGATCCTCGAGATCGATGTGGAAGGCGCGAAACAAGTCAAACAGGCGATGCCAGAAGCATTCGGCGTGTTCATCTTGCCACCGAGTGAAGAAGAGTTGCTGCGCCGGCTGCGATCGAGGAAGCGCGAGGACGAGTCTCTCATCGAAAAACGGTTCGCCGAAGCACGGCGAGAGATCGACGAAGCCAATAAATGCGGCGCGTATGACTCGTTCATCGTCAATGACGATCTTGAGCACGCCATCGGCGACGCAGTCCGCGCGGTTCGCGACGAACGCGCTCGCAGACGCGTGTCCAAAGGCGCCGCTCGACGTGACGAAGCGGCGAAGAACAGCTAATCAACCAAACGGTTGTCACTTGCTCATCAGCTCGGCGATTTGCATCGTGCCGGTGAAACGGTGCGCTCCAAACGCCAGCCGCAAAGACGGGGACGCGGTGTGACTGCCCTGATCCACACGTTTTTGACGTCAGGACGTCCATTCTGACCGTCGTTATCAAGCACCAGTGCGCCAGAGTCGCGGTCTGCGATGTCCATGACGAGCGTGTCGGGTTGTTCTGTTGATGCGCAAGGGCCACGCATCGTCACGCTCGATGACGCCAGCAGTGGTTCGGGGAAGCTCGTTGCCGTGGCCGGCGCTTTCAGTTTCTTCGACTCCGGCAACGATGAAGAACCCGTCGGGGTCGGTGCCGAGCAAATCGAGTGTTTTCACAGCATTTACAACTTTTGTGGAAACAAATTATATAGGCACCGTGTTCGTAGAGAGCCGGCACCGCAGGAACCGGCGCGAAAACACAGGAGCCTCACCATGGCCGCATCCACGAGTCAAAGACGTCTGGAAGACAAAGTCATCCTTGTCACCGGTGCCACCAGCGGTATCGGCCGAGAAACCGTGCTCGAGATCGCTCGCCAAGGCGGCAAAGTAGCGTTCACAGGACGACGCGAAAGCCTCGGCAAAGAACTCGAAGCCGAGGTTGAAGCCATCGCGCCGGGACGCGGGATCTTCATCCAAGCAGACCACGCGAAAGAAGAAGATAACAAGCGGGCGGTCGATGAGACTGTCGCAAAGTTTGGCCAACTCGATGGCGCATTCAACAACGCGGGTGTCGAAGGCGACCTCGGCCCAGTCACCGGTGTCACGCCGGAAGCTTTTCACCACGTGTTCGACATCAACGTGCTGGGCGTCATGCTGAGCATGAAATACCAAGCACCCGCGATCCTGAAATCCGGCGGCGGATCGATCGTGAACACGTCATCCTCCCTCGGGCACATCGGCATGCCCAACGTTGATCTCTACGTTGCCAGCAAGCATGCGGTCGAGGGGCTTTCGAAAGCAGCAGCCCTTGAGCTTGCCCCGCAAGGCGTACGCGTCAACACCGTCGCGCCGGCGGTGATCGAGACACCGATGTTCGATCGGTTCGTCGGCGAAGGCGGCGACGAAGCACGGGCCTACATGACGTCATTGCACCCAATCGGTCGGTTCGGACAAGTCGGTGAGATCGCAAAGCCAGTGATCTTCCTGCTCAGCGATGATGCGAGCTTCGTCACCGGACAGAGCCTTCTTGTTGATGGTGGGATGACCGCTCAATAGATGGCCCACCGGACTCGATCTCTCGTCTCCCTCCGGGGAAACAGGAACGCCCCGCGCAGGATGCGCGGGGCGTTCTTCTGAATCAGAGCGGGTTTGATATCAGCAGGGCGGGCCGCGGAAGTGTTCGCGGGTGATCTTGCCATTCTCGACAGTGTAGTTGGCGATCTCTTGCATTTGCATGCGCGGCATCGAGCCGTCTTTGGCTTCGATGTCCATCTCGAAGATGACCGAGAAGCCGTCGGGACCGACGTACGGACCGACCGCTTTGGCGCTGTGGCACTCGAAGGTGTCCATCCACCAGTGGTACTTGCCGATGACCGCATCCCGGCCGGTGAAGGTTTTGCCGTCACTTTCGACCGAGTCCCAAGACGCCGCAAAGTGCTTGTCCCAGATCTTCGCGTCGTGCGCGATCGGATCGCCGTCGGCGGGCTCCGTGTTGCAGTGCTCGACGAGGTCGTTGGCGATCTGGGTGACTTGCTCGAGTGCTTTGCTTTCGACGGACGGGTTCGATTCTGTGGTGCTCATGGTGATCCTCCTGGGCGTGCGGCCCGGTTATGTGCGTGCCGGGTCTCCCGGCAAACTGATCATACCCAATCACTACCCAAACACAAAGGTGTTGTGCTTACCGAATCGTCAGGCTCGGGCGGGTTCGCCCCTGCTTGAGGGATGCCAAGTTCATCTGTCCTTCGAGGTTTTGAACGAGGCGTTCGAGCGATTGGGGCAACAGCAGGCCGCCGGCGGTGTCGGCATCGAAGTTGTGTAGCGGTTCGCCCGTATCAGAGTTTTGTCGGAGGGCCATGTTGATCGGAACTGCTCCCAGGAAGGGCAGCCCAAGTCGCTGGGCCATTTTCTCGGCGCCGCCTCGCCCGAAGATGTCGTACTCCTTGCCATCGTCGCCGATGAAGTACGACATGTTTTCGACTGTGCCGAGGACTTCGACACCAAGCTGCTCGAACATCTTGGCGGCGCGAACCGCGTCGTCTTGGGCGACTTTCTGCGGCGTGCACACCACGACCGCACCGGTCAGCTTAAGCGACTGCGCCATCGTCAACGGCACGTCGCCCGTGCCCGGCGGCAGATCGATGATGAGGTAGTCAAGTTCGCCCCAGCGTGTGCGCTCGGTGAGTTGGGTGAACGCGCCGTGCGCCATGGGGCCGCGCCAGATCAGAGGCTTGTCGCTCTCGACGAGCTTACCCATCGTGACGGCCTTGATGCCGTGGACGTAGAAGGGTTGGAGCGAACCTTCCAGCGCGGTCTGTTCCATCGCGTCGAGCCCGAGCATGGTGGGCAGGGACGGGCCGTAGATATCGCCGTCGAGCAGGCCGACGCTGTGGCCCTTGCGTGCGAGCCCGATCGCCAGGTTCACCGAAATGGTCGACTTCCCAACGCCGCCCTTACCCGCACCGACTGCGATGATGTGTTTGACACCTTCTATGCCAGAAGCAGACTCTTGCGGCGGAGGTGGTGGTTGAGATGCCCTTGGTGCAGACTCGTCGTTGTCCGCACTCTTGTTCGCACCAAGTCGCATCGCTACCTTGCCATTGTGATCGACAAACTCGACACTCAGTACCACCGCACCCATACCAGATGCCATCGCGCCGGATGAAATCGTCTGAATCACGCGCGCGCCCAGCGTTTTCATAACTTCATTGGACGGGTTTGGATCGTTTGGAGATTGAACCAAGGTAAGTCGGATGGAAGCGTTGCTGTCGCATGCAGCAACATTAACAACACTGCCTTTGGCAACGATGTCGCCGCCGTCGGGGTGAGGAACGTTGCGCAGCCATGCGTTGATTTGGTCTTTGGCCAAGCCCATGAATGAGACTCCGATGGTCAGCGATGAAGGGTCCGAATAAACAACAAGGCGGCGCGTCAATCGCGGCTATACGGGCACTTTTTCAAGGATTCCGGGCCCGTATTCGTCAACCTGATGGTAGGCCACACGCGATTTATGATGTTGCGATGCAATCCAATCTGGATCGATGCGTTGATCTCTCAGTCCGGCGGATTCGCCCCGGACTCAAGCGGGAGTAAAAAGTGATGCAACAGAAGCAAACCAATCAAAGTGCACGTCGCCTCCGTCACAGCTTGGCCGCCTCGGCAGCCGCGATCGTGATCTTCAGCGGCGGAGTGCTGGCCATCGGTCCTGAGAACGCCGAGAAGAACGTCCTCAAAGGGCCTCGCGTTCAACAGACCGGATCTCCTGAGCGCGGCGGTGAAGGCCGCGCCCAGCGTGCAGAACAGGATCGCCAGCCTCGCCTCATGGCGTTCATGATGGCCATCCGTTCACTCGAGCGGGCCGACGAGTCGCTTCACCTCACCGAAGCGCAGCAGCAACAGCTCAAGACGATCTCTGACGAATACAAGGCTGAGATGGCCGTGTTTATGGAAGCAAACAAAGATGAGATCCAGGAGCTCCGCCAACAGGCCGGCTTGCCAGAGCAATACCGAAGCCAGCAGCAAGAGCGACAGCGAGGCCAGCGAGGAGAACGTGTCCGACCTGAAAACGAAATGGACGCACCACGACGCAACGGCCAACGCCAACGTCCCAGCGAAGACGGCACCACCGGCAACCGCGCCCGCCCCGAACGGGACGCACAGCCAACGCCCGAGCAGAAGGCTGCCCGTGATCAACTCCGAGTGCTGATGGAAGGGGCTCCATCCGATCAAGCGTCGATCAAGCAGGCGACTGCGGTGCTTTCCGCTGAGCAGCAAGCTCACGTCAAGGAAGCGATCGCCAAAGGCCGCGAGCGAATGAGTCAACGTCGCGGAGGCGCTGAATCTGGAACGCAAGAAGGAAGACGCCGCAACGCTGACCGCTCGAAGGAACGCCGGAACGCAGACGACTGATTTATCCCACGAGTAGACCTCTTCGTGGTGTGAGGCGCGGCGCCCCGCTATTCAGCGGGGCGTCGTACTTTTTGCCATGGAACCGACTCGACCGTCTAAAAAAAACGCACGCCGGCTATTCCGTCGGCGTGCGTTCTAGCTATCTACTGACATTCGTATGTAAGTTACGGGCAGCCGGAGTTGTACTCGGCGATGTAGGCAGCGACGTCAAAGAAGTTCAACACGCCAAACGGTGCAGCAATATCAGCTGGTGAGCAACCGGGACCACTGGTTTCGGGCTGGAACTCAAATGCGCCCTGATCGACGAAAAGCCCAAGCAACGGGAGCCCGGTCGCGATGCCGGCGTCGTTGGTCACGGCCCGTGCGTTGCCGTCGAAGTCGACGGGGTTGGCAGCTTCAGAGTAGAAGTTCGCGTCGCCCGCGTCGATCGAGGGCGAGCCCGCCATGAGGCGGTAGTCGCCGTTGGATGGATCAACGAACATCGCGGGGGCGTCGATCACATTGGTACTGATGATTACGTCGGGACTGGTCGCTCCGCCCTCAATGTTTGAGTTTTCGAACACGATCGGACCGGCGAACTGATCGGGGGTGTTGCCCCGCATGATGACATTTCGGAAGCGTCCGGCCGTGCCGCCGCCGAGCGTGGAGACACCACCACCGGTGAGGCTCGAGTTGTCAACGATCGTGCAGTTTAAGATGATTGGGTCTGGCCCGTTCTCCATGGTGATCGCCCCGCCGTTGGACGCGGCAGTGTTGTTGGCGATGACACACTGGTTGAGGGCGACATCCCGGCTCGTCTCGCCGGCGATGTAGATCGCACCTCCGTCTTCGCCGAGTGCCTGGTTGTTGACGAAGACGCAGCGTTCGTAGGTCGCGGGCGCCGCCGAGTTATCAACCGCCCCGCCGTCGGTGGTGGTCGCGGTGTTGCCATCGAAGAGCGTGTCGGCAACGGTGCCTTCGGCGCCGCTGAGCCACCACATCGCGCCGCCTCGGCCAGACGAGTTCCCGGTGAACACGCAGTCTTCAACGATGTGGTCGGCATCGGAATCAACGAACTGGATCGCACCGCCACCTTGGAACGAGGTGTTGCCGCTGAACGTGCTGCGCCGGATCGTGGCCTGCCCGCGGACAATCTGGATCGCGCCGCCCGACGAATCGACGGTTGAGTCTTGGGTGCTGTTGTTGATGAACTCGCAGTCTTCGACGAGCATCACGCCCCCGGAAAAGACGATCGCCCCGGCGTCATCGGGCGCGAGATTGTTTTCGAAGCGGCAATCGCGGACCGTCAGGTCGAAGCCAACGGCGCGGATCGCGCCGCCGTCGATGGCGGCCAACCCGCCGGTGATGGTCAGGTTCTCGAACGTGATGTTGTTGGCGGCGAGTGTAAAGACGGTGTCGACGAACTGGCCGTTGACGGTGATGTCTTGGCCCGGCGCGCCGCGGATGATGAGGTCGGCGTCGGACACGACATAGGTGTCCTGGTAGAAGCCGGCGTCGGTCAGGGTAATGGTGTCGCCGGGCTGGACAGGCGAGATGGGCGATTCGAGGTAGAACGCGAGCCCTTCACCCAACGGTCCGGGCACGGTGAACTCGGCGGCGTGGGCGGCTCCGGCGGCGAACGCCAGGGCGGCGAGCATCGAAAGAGCTCGGTTCGAACGATGTGTCTGAGTCTTCATGGGATGGTCCTCTCAATCCGGGCGTTGCCCGTGGTTTGGTGCGACAAACGCCGCGAGTGTGCTTGGTGCCCCCCGATGGGTCTTCAGTTGTCCGAACGAGGACTGCAGAGCCCGCGCCAAGTGCAACTTGGGAGAAACCCCTATGATTCTGTTCAATTTACAAACGCCGCCCTGTGCAGGACGGCGTTTGGAAGTTTGATCAGTCTGACACCGCAGGTGGTGTCACGGGCAGCCCGAGTTGTACTCGGCGATGTAGGCTGCGACATCGAAGAAGTTCAGCACGCCGAACGGTGCCGCAATGTCGGCCGGCGAGCAACCCGGGCCGGCGTTGTTGGGCTGGAACTCGAACGCGCCCATGTCGATGTTGAGTTCCCACGCCGAGATCCCGGTGTTGGGAATGGATTGGTCATCGAGGTTGCGGACGTTGCCGTCGAAGTCTTCGAGCAGTTCGAGAACAGCGATCGCGGTGGTGCCAGACATGCCAAGTGAGTCGCCCGAATCGATCGCGGGCGAGCCGGTCATGAGGCGGTAGTCGCCCGCGGAGGGATCAACGAACATGGGGTCGGCGTCGAAGTTGCCGTTGCTGTCGGGCATCGCGCCGCCTTCTGGAATGATGGAGTAGCGGGGCGAGAAGATGCCGGCTCCGCCGTGGCTGCCCGGGCCTTCGTTCACAACGACGCAGTTCATGAGCAGTGTCTGTGCGTCGGTGCGGGCGCCTTGGAACGTGTCGTTGTCACTTCCGTCGGTGTTACCGTCAAATGTGCAGTTGACAGCGTCAAAGAACTGCTCGTTGTAGACCACGCCGCCGAACGCGGACGCGTCGTTGTTGACGAAGACCGAGTTCGATCCCCGGAACACATCGCCGTCGGACACCCAGACCGCACCGCCTCGGGGTGAGCTGTTGCCGTCGAAGACGCAGTCTTCCACAGTAACGATGAAGTTCAAAATCGCGATGGCTCCGCCACGCCAAGTCGATGAGTTCCCGACAAACTCGGTGCCTCGGATCAGTACCGAGTTGACTGAGCCGTCCGTCACGAGCGCCCCGCCAAAATCAGATGAAACATCTGCTTCACCGGCCGAGTTATTCTCGAAAAGGCAGTTTTCGATGAGGTGCGGCCCCGCACCTCTGAGGAAAACACCACCGGCTGCCGATGGCGAGGTGTTGTTGCGGACGATGGTGTTGCGCATCGTGAGGCGGTTGCCGACGAACATACCACCCGTGACGGTGGTCGCGTGATTGTCTTCGATGATGCAATCTTCGATGGTGAGCACGGACGGGTTGTCGGCACGGATACCAGCGTCGTTGGCGGTCCGACCGCCGGTGATGATCAGGCCTTGCAAAGTCACGTCTGCGTCGATGATCTCGAAGACACGCCCGATGTTTTGCCCGAACACGATCACGTCACCCGGGGTGGCCGAAGCGCGGAGGATGAGATCTTTGTTGTCGATGACGAGGTTCTCTGGGTAGACGCCCGGCTCGATGACGATCTCGTCGCCGTCCGCCGCGTTGGCGACGGCGGCTGTGATCGTCAGGAAGTCGAACGTGCCAAAGCCCGGCCCAACGGTGAGTGTGTCAGCCAAAGCGGCGGGCGAAAAGCCGGCGAGGGCGGTCAATACGAGTGCTTTGCTCAGAATGCGGTTCATGGTCAGTCTCCCCGGGCCTGGCCCGTGATTGGTGCGGCATATGCCGCGGGTGTGCGTTGGAAATCCTCCACCAAGGTGCTTCCACGTGCACAAACGTGGACCGCGGGCCGCGCGCTAAGCTAAATCCGGATGTAATTCCGAGGATCTAACTGCTCCAATGCCGCTCGGGTTCCGTTCGGATTGAGCCGTCTTTCTGGCGCGTAAGCTCAGGCATGCCCAGCTGGATTTGGATCGCCATTTTGGTATGGCACGCTTTGGCGTGCATGTTTTCGGCGTCGCTTTATGCGATCGACAAACGCCGAGCAATCCGCGGCGGTTGGCGGATCCCCGAGAAACGCCTCCACCTCGTCGATCTGCTCGGCGGCTGGCCGGGCGGTTGGTTCGCACGGCGGAAGTTGCGTCACAAGACGAGCAAGACACGGTTTGTGGTGGTGTTTTGGATGACCGCGATGGTTCACGTCGCCGGCATTCTCGCATTTACGTGGATGTTGCGAGCAAGCTAAGGGCGCTTTCAAGCGTTTAGGCGGCAGAACGCCCGTCGGCCCGGGCCAGCCTTGCGACCTGTCCGATCAGTTCTCGAAAGTCGACCGGTTTGGTTGCGTAGGCATCGGCGCCAGCGTCGAGTGCGCTTCCCCGGCCTTCAGGCATCACGTCTGCCGACAAGACGATGATGGGCGATTCAATGCCTGCAGCTCGGATATCACGGATCGCATCGATGCCTGAAAATCCGGGCATATGCAGATCAAGCAGAATGACATCAAATGGCCTACCGGCGCGAGCACGCTCGATCACAAGATCCGCGCCCTCGCGCCCTCCGGGTGCGATCGCGACCTCGGCACCTGCTCGCGTGACCCAATACCCAACAAGCCGTCGATTGTCCGAACTATCGTCAGCGAACATCACAGAAAGACCGGTTAGATCCGAGTGGATTTCATTGTCATCCGTAACAACTTCTGCGGGGGCATCGCGCGCCGCCCGATCCGGATCCACGAGACCCACCCGGATGTTGACTTTGAACACTGATCCTTTGCCGGGCTCTGATTGAACCCTGATATCACCGCCCATTGCCTGCGCAAGGTCCTTGGCAATCGAGAGTCCCAAGCCCGTTCCCCCAAAGATCCGCTTGGTGGACAAATCACCTTGTGTGAATGGCGTGAAACACCGGTCAATCTGCCCTGGGTTCATGCCCAGACCAGTGTCGCTGATTTTGATCACGAGTTCTTGCGTGTTGCTATCGGTGCATTCATCGCATCGGATGTCAATATCGATCCGTCCGCTTTGAGTGAACTTGTTGGCATTGGCCGTGAGATTAAAGAGGATTTGCCGCAGCTTCACCGGGTCGGTCGAAACCAGATCGGGCACGCGCTGGTCGATCGTGAGACCGAGTGCGTTGTCATTGACTTCGGTTTCGGGGCGGATGGCTTCGGTAACCTGCTTCGCGATAGCACGTACATCAGTGACACCGCGTTCTATGCCGACCTCGCCCGCTTCGAGCTTTGAATGGTCAAGGATGTCATTGATAACACCCAAGAGATGTTTGCCATTGGCTTCGATAATGCTCAGGTGCTTGCGTGAGCATGTGTCTATTTGCCCGTCGCTCGTGATTGCATCACAGAAACCAACAATCGCAGTCATGGGCGTGCGAATCTCGTGGCTCATGTTGGCCAAGAAGCGACTTTTGATCTCATTGGCTTGGTTCGCAGCTTCTACCGCTTCGCGAAGTTGTATGGTCGCGGCTTCGACACGGTGCTCCAGTTCTTGATTGCGTCGTTCAAGTTCTTCGTGAAGCTCGCGCCGAAATCTCTTTGCACTCAAAGCTACTCGGAACGGCTCAAGGTTCCACGCGAACCTCCAGGTAAAGAAACCAAGCGGCAGCAGCATGAACGCCAGCATGCGATAGCCTGGCCAAAAGAAGAGCATGACCGAGGAGACATACCCGCACGCCGCACAGGACAAGAAGATCCACGCCAACTGCATGAGCTTGTCGTTGCGGTCCCGTTGCTGCTCGGCTAAAAACGCGCGGCGCCAAAACAAGAAAATACGCAAATATCCGATGATGATCACAAGATTGAAACCGATCAACGCGAACACCCAAACCCAATCGGTCTCCCCGGTCTGCGTGACCATGCAGTGGGTACGCGGCATGTAGTTACCGTCGCCGGCAAGAAAGTCCAAGAGACCCATCGCAGTGCTCGGTCCAGAACTTGATAGCCCCGTGGACTGAATCAACTCAAGAGGTGGCGGCCCGCACATGTCCGAGCTCGTCCATAACGAGCTCGTTTCGTCGCTGTCCGGGGCCGCCGACGCGTTTTTCAATAGCACCCAGCTCGGCAATGCCAAAGCCACTAACGCGATCAACAAGATGCATGTCTCGCGGCGCACGTCCCGTCTTCGGCGTGCTTGTGACTGGAATCAACTACAAGTTGAGCGCACAGGGGCAATAGGCCAAACTAAACGGTTATCAGTCTCGCTAAGTCGACGCGATCGCACCGAACCGAGTTATTCGATGCCCATCGCACGGTCTATTTGTTGCCTACGCGCCAGAACCCATGCTAATCCCGACCGGCACGAACGTCGGTCGCACGCGGGCTTCGAACTCGTCGCGGTACTTGTTCATGATCGTTCGGGTGGCCCAGTTGTTGCCGTCGGCCAGACCACAGATCGTCGTGCCGGGCATCGAGCCCATGCTGGTCGCGATCTCGAGGGCAAGATCGAGGTCCTTGGTCCGCGCGTCGCCTTCTTCGATTCGGCTGAGCAGTTGATACAACCAGCCCGAGCCTTCGCGGCACGGGGTGCACTGGCCGCACGACTCATGCTTGTAGAACCGGGCGATGTTGCGTGCGACAGCCACCATGTCGGTGTCCTCGTCGAACACCGTCGGGCCGGCGGTGCCGAGCCCCAGCACGTTGTACTTGCGGCCGATGTCGAAGTCGAGCTCGGCGTCGTATTGGTCTTCACCGAGGATGCCCATCGAGACACCGCCGGGGATGGCACCCTTGAACTTCTTGCCGTTCCGCATGCCGCCGCAGAAATCTTCGACGAGCTTGCGCAGCGGGATGCCCAGCTCGATCTCGTAGCAACCCGGCTCATTGACGTGTCCGGATACGCCCATCAGCTTGGTGCCGAACGACGGCGGCCCGCCGATGGACGACTCGACGCCTTGCTCCATGAACCACTCGGGCCCGTGCTCGATGATGCTGGGTACGTGGGCGAGCGTTTCTACGTTGTTGATAATGGTGGGGCGTCCGAAGAGGCCTTTGACTGCCGGGAAGGGCGGCTTGATCCGTGGCCAGCCTCGTTTGCCTTCGAGCCCTTCGAGCAGCGCAGTCTCTTCGCCGCAGATGTACGCGCCCGCGCCGCGGTGCACATGGCACTCACCGACGAATGGATCGCCAGATTTGTTCGAAGCTTGGTTGTGCAAACCCTTTTCGCCGAAGATGCCATTTGCATATGCGTCTTTGATGGCTTCTTCGAGCACGTGTGCTTGGTGGTGGTATTCGCCGCGGATAAAGATGTACGCGCGGTTCAAGCGGCAGGCATACATACAAATCGCGATGCCTTCGAGCATCAGATGCGGGTCAAAGTCCATCAGCAGGCGGTCTTTGAACGTGCCCGGCTCGGATTCGTCGGCGTTGATCGCCAGATATCGCTGACCCTTGTCTGGGCCCTCTTCGACTGGGGGAAGGAAGGTCCACTTGAGTCCGCAAGGGAAGCCCGCACCGCCGCGCCCGCGGAGGACCGAGGTTTTGACCGCTTCGGTGACATCCTTGGGGTCCATCGCGACCGCCTTGCGGAACGACTCGTAGCCGCCGGTGTTGACGAACTCGTCGTAATGCACGACGTGACGGTCTTTGATGTTCCCGAACGGGGCGGTGGGGATGCGCTTGAGCAGGACGTGCTCGGTGAGCGTGTTTTCCCAGGTCTTTTTCGGCATAGCAGGCGGCTCCGGGGTTCGGAGGGGGATTCGTCGGGAACGCAGAGTGGGATTCTAGGGGGTCCGAGTTGCCCGAAGCCTGATTTTACGCGGTTCGGCGGAGTGCTCGATAGGTCTCACGCCGGGCACGGACAGCATCCGGCGTGTACAGGCGCGACACCAACGCCCGAAAGTCGCGCACCAGATCGTCACGGGTCATGCCAGCCGGCTCGAAGTTCACATCAAAGAGCGTGCACCGATCCCATTGCCCTGGGTGTGTCAGCCTGCCTTCAGCCTCGAGTTGGCGGTACAGAGGCGTACCGGGGAACGGGGTTTGCACCGTGACCTGAACGTCATACAGCCCGACTCGGCTGGCGAATGCTTCGACTGCTCCAAATGACTCCGGCCCTTGCCCGTCGAGCCCGAGCACGAAGCAACCGATGACGGTGATCCCGCGTGATTGGATCGTTTGGACCGCTTGTTCGTACTTTCCGACTTGGCGGAGCTTCCATCGACGTGGATCGACCGAATCGAGTCCTGCTGGTTCGGGGCTCTCTAATCCGATCAAGATCTGCCTGCATCCTGCATCGCGCATCAAATCGAGAAGCTCGATGTCGTCTGCGATCGACACATCGCACTCGGTGAACCACTTGATGCGTTCGAGCTTCAAGGCAGCCATGAGTTCGCGTGCATGCGCTCGGTGCAGGAATGAGTTGTCGTCCGCAAACTCGACAAACGGCTGGGCCCAAATCTGTTTGATCGCCTGAATCTCAGCAATGATCTTTTCAACCGGTTTGACGGTGTAGCCAGGGTGAATCAGGATGGAACTGGCACAGAATCCACACTTGTGCGGGCAGCCTCGCGCGGTTTGAACGGTTATTCGGTTGTATCGGTCCGGGTCGAGCATGTCGAACCGCGGCAGGGGCGCGTCTTTGAGATCGAACGGCTTTTCAGCCTTGTATCGCCGCTTTAACCGATCGCTTCGTGCGTCTTCGATGAGCTGTGCCCAGATCGGTTCGCCTTCGCCGACCACCACAGAGTCTGCATGTTGAGCGCATTCCTCTGGCACGCAGGTCGCGTGCAAGCCACCGATCACAACAGTCACACCGGCGTCACGGAATCGATCGGCGGCCGCATACGCCTCGAAAGCTTGAGCTGTCATCGTTGTGATCGCGACGAGATCGAAATCGCCGAGTGGTAATCCGTCACGCTCGATATCTGCGATCTCGTGGTACGACAACTCAATATCGTCGGGCGTGAGTGCGGCCAACGTTAAAAGTGACAAGCTCGGCAGCGACGCAATGACTTCGGATCGCTCGACAAACCCGGGAAGCGTGAGCCCGAGTTGCATCAACTCCGCGTCTTGCACACGCACGCCTGACATTGCGATGAGACCGATCTTCATGGCTGCACTCCTTGTGAAACCGCTGCGCGCACGAGACCCCACGCCGTGATAAGCGCTCCGATCAACAACGACACGACCGGTATGACAAACAGTGGCTTGGTTCGTTTGCGCCACGCAGCGAGCGCACAGCAAGTCGGCATCGTGATGCCACCGATGATGAGTGACCAAGACGCAACGCTGATCCATGGCGTCGCGAGATCGGTCCGGGGTGCCGAATAGGCAAACAGGATGTTGATCAGCCCAAGCCCAAAGAACGAGATGTGCCCGAGACGCAGCAACCGGCGTTCCCAAGAGCCGTATCCACCCAGGAACGACTCACGAGCAAATCCCATCCCCAGGGCGGCTCCGGTTCCCATTCCGAAAACAAACCAGACCCAACCAAACGCTTCGTTGATGGCTATCGATTGGAACATGCTAGTATTCACTAGTTCTTATACGGAAACGCCACGCAGCGGTTTCAGCATGTTTCGCTGCAATCGGTGAACCACTGATAAGAAGCGGCTTACCACTGCTTGTCGTTGGGGAACTCGATCTCTTCGACGGTGGTTCGCCGAAGGATGACCGGCTTGCCATCAATCTCAGCCGGTTGTTCTTGATGAGATTCTCGGACCTTCTGGGTGGTGGGCGGTTCGGGCTCGACCGGGTTCGCAGCTGCCTTCCAGAGGTGGCCAAAGAACCGCCCCACGGCCCGGGTGAGCGGGATGTCTTTGTCTTCGGGAGGCATGCCCGATTCTAGTGCCGCCGAATCGAAATCCCGATGGTCGAACCCGGAACAATGTCTTGATGCAATCAGCTGCCACAACACCACCGGTCGACTCCGATGCCGACACGATCGATCGTGACGATGGGTTTGTGTTGTACCGCGAGGCTCAGCCTTGGTGGACCAACAGGTTGCTCGCGATCCTCTTACCGTTCGAGTCGCTCACCACTGGGGGTATTTTGCTCGCGGTGGGATACCAATCTCCGCCACGCGATCAACTGATCCTGCTCTCACTGTGGGTCGTATTGGGGTTGGTGCTTCCAGCGCTGTTTTTGACTTGGCGCTTGGTGACTGAGGTTACTCCAACACATGTCAGGGCTCGATTCGTTGGTCTGCCGAGCTGGCGGATTCCACTCGATCAGGTCGAGGTTGCTGAGCCAATCAAGGTCGATCCGATCCGGGACTTCGGCGGTTGGGGTATTCGGCGGAGCAAGGCGTTTGGCAAGGTGCTCAACGTCTCAGGCAACCATGCAGTACGAGTGACGCTCACCAACGGGAAGATTCGCACCCTGGGTACCAGATATCCAGAAGAACTGGCCGGCGCGATTTTGGCCGGCGCGATGGGCGAACCCGGCCGCGAGATACTCCCAGCCCGGCCCGGCTCGATCCAGGGTCACTCGGTCGTCGGCACTTCGAACGCATAGTTGCGGTCGCGGAATGGATACAGATCAGCGGCGAGCGGTTTGATCGGAACTGTGATCGAATCAGCGATCAGACCGGCGGTACCTTTAGCAGATTGGTTTCCGATGGTCACTTGTCGCGCGGGCGGGCCGAGTAACTCGAACCAAAACACCGCATCTTCGTCCCAGCTGGGTGTGATGATCTCGGTGCGAAGCCAATAGACAAGCTCTTCGTCCTTGCGTTTGTTCACAACGAACGCGCCGCGCGGGCGGCGGATACGGATTGACTCGGTCTGACCACGCGCGAGTTCGATCGGACGCCCATCGGTCAGCGGCTGAATCGGTCGCCCTTCCAAACGAACCCGGTTGCCGGCATGCAAACTCACACGGACGGTGTGGCTGCTGACATTCGCGATGTCCATGGCTTCGATGGGTGCCCGCGTCGATCCGGAACTCGAGCAGCCCGAGAGCATGGCGGCAAGGGCAAGGAAAAACGTGATTCTCAGCGGGTGGATCATGCTACAAGAGTCGTCGTTCCTGCGTCACATGCTTGAAATTCGCCCGTCTGTCCCGCGAACTCATGCTCTCGGACGGGTAGGGTGAACGCATGCGCGAACCGCAGCGATGTGCTTGGGCAAAGAGTGACGCCGAAGCCGTGTATCACGACACGGAATGGGGCGTGCCGTCTCATGATGAAGTCCACCTGTTCGAGATGATCACACTTGAGGGGGCACAGGCCGGGCTGAGTTGGTCGACGATTCTCAACAAACGCGAGGGGTATCGACGGGCATTCAAGGGTTTCAACTGGGAAAAGATCGCCCGGTTTGGTCCCAAAGACGTTGAGCGACTGATGCTTGACGCATCGATCGTGCGGAACCGAATGAAAATTGAATCGACTATCGACAATGCCAAAGCGATGTGTGATTTGCACAAGTCCGGCGGCACGCTCGATGCGATCGTCTGGGATACGGTGGGAGGCCAACCCGTGCAAAACCGATTCCAGAGGATGGAAGACCTGCCGGCGCAGACCGAGGTCTCGAAAGCGCTGAGCAAAACGCTCAAAGTGCATGGCTTTCGTTTCGTGGGACCAACAACGGTGTATGCGTTCATGCAGGCGTGCGGCCTGGTAAACGACCATCTGGTAACGTGCCCGAGGCAAGGTGCGTGCTCGGCACGCGCCGTTTAGATCCAGCGACCAAAAACACGCATTCAGGCGTTCTTGACCGCGCCCGTACCACCCTTGACGTAGGTGCCGTTCTGAATCTGCTCGATGAGTTCGACGCAGCGTTCGGGGGTGAGGTTCTCGTGAAGGTCTTCGTTGAAGATCGCAGCCGGTGCGGTGCCGCAGGAACCGATGCACTCGAGTTCGACCAGCGTGAACTTGTTGTCTGGGGTGGTCTCGCCAACGTCAATGCTGAGCTTGGCTTTAATGGCTTCGGTGCACGCGGTCGCATCGCAGAACTCGCACGCGATCGAACGGCAAACCGAGACTTGGACTTCGCCTTTGGGCTTGGTCCAGTACTCCTCATAGAACGTGACGGTGTCGAAAACATCGGCAGGCTGTATCTGGAGAACCTCGGCGATCTCGACCATGGCTTGGTGGGGAATCCAGCCGTAGTGGTGCTGGATCATGTGCAGCGCTGGGAAGAGCGCACCCATGCGGACTTCGTAGCGAGGAAGATAGACGTTGACGAGCTCGTCACGCATTGAGGGCGTGAGGTAGGGCTCATCACGGGTGTCGATCTTGGTGCCAGCCGAGTTTTTGGTGATCCATGCCATCGGTTCATCCTAGGAGTGATCGGGCGGGGGTTTCAGTCCGAAGTGGTGCTGTCGGCATCGGTTTCGGCGATGGGTTCGTCCGATTTGGTGAGTTGGACTCGGAAGCGGCTCCAGGTCGAGATCGGGGCATCCGTCACGGTGGCGGTCCAAGAGCCGCGGGAGACCCTCAGCTTCTCGGGCAGACTCTGGAGATCACCTGGGCGGGAAACGAGCAGTTCTACTCTTTGAAGCGGATCGGCTGAGACCGGCCCAAGGGTGGCTTCATCGCCCGCACGGACACGGACTTGCCCGAGCACCTGGTCATCGTCAAAGCTGACATCGCGGGCGAGCTGTGCGATCACGGTGCCTGATGAACTGTTATCGATCCGGATCTGGTACATCGGACGGACCGAGCAGCCAACCAAAGAGAACGCGACCAGTGCAAGCGGGATCGCCCGGAGCTGGCGGCGGGTGGTCATTTGGCATGATGCGCTCATCGGTATCTCCGGGCGATGATCTGTCCGATCATCGGCAAGTCACATGGAGGGTATGAGCCTTTGGATGCGCAGGGGCAACGCGGTGACGCCGATCTCGCGCTTCCACCACCAGATCTCATCATGGGCAACCGGTCCGATCAACGCCCATCGGCCGTCGCGGAGGACAAAGGCCCCGCCGCCTGAAAGCCCTCCGAGGTCTTTCCCCTTGGCATCAATTGCAACTCGATGCCCGCCATCTCGGGTTGCAACTCCTGTGATGCGTCCTTCAAACACAAGGGGTGCGGGCGGCCGCCACTCGGCATCGTTGGGTGTCGGGCGGCGTAGTCTGGGCGCTCCGTCGTGCCAGCCAGACTCGAGGTATCGCTGGGGATAACCGATCAAGACGCATCGCTCACCGAGCGTCGGCGTGGTGATGCCGGGGACGGGGATGCCGTCATCATCGGGCGCGGTGCCTTCGCGGAGCCCGTCGAGCTTGACGACCGCCCATTCGCCCTGGATTGATGTGGGTTCACCCCGCTCGAGGACGCGGGCGTGCATGGTCCGCCATCCGACGAGCACTCGGGAGGATCTGTCGTCTGCTTCCGGATTGTCGATCGGACGACCAACGACGCTGTGCGCAGCGGTCAATGCGAGATCTTCGCCGATGAAAATCAGCGACGAGAGTTTGATGGTAAATCGTCGCCTGTTGCGTTGTTCAGGCTCGGTCATTTCTGGGATGGTGACCATCAAGGAAACGGACCGGGTCGCTTCGAGCAATGCAGGATCAGACTCGACAATCTCGGTTTCGAGCGGCACAAGCCCAGACGTGCAGCCCGAAAAAACGACAGTAGTTGCAAGTATCAAAGCGAGGCGCGTGATTCGTCTCGCGTTGTTCATGCTGTCAGCGTAGCTGAAACCGACGACTTCTCCAAGGCTGGTTTCAACCAAGGTCATCGTTCTTAAGCGTTTGTGCCACACGCGATCGACGAAGATGGGTTATCGTTCTCGCTACCCCATGTTCTTGGGATCTTGGTTGGAGGCTGACGCAGATGGACCTGTCGATCTTGGTGCAGAACCTGTTGAGTCCGCCGATCCTGTTTTTCTTTTTGGGCATGCTGGCGACGCTGGTCCGGTCTGATTTGGAGATCCCGCCGGCGTTATCACGCCTGTTCGCGTTGTATCTGCTGTGGGCGATCGGATTCAAGGGCGGGGTCGCATTGCGGGCGGCGGGCGTGAGCATGGAGACGATGCTGCCGTTGGTCGTTGCGATGCTGCTTTCGGCGGTGGTGCCGCTGTACGTCGTGCTGATGCGGCGGCTGGGCGAGTTTAGCGGCGTGGGCGCGTGCGGGACCGCCGGCGCGTACGGCGCGGTCTCGGTCGTGACAGTCATCAAGGCCCAGACGTGCCTCGAAAACTAAGGCATCGAGTTTGGAG
>JBGCEB010000037.1:0-17271 GCA_045106075.1 Phycisphaerales bacterium | reverse complement strand
GGGACCCAGACGGATGCCATGTGGATCATGATGACGAGTGGGCCGACGGGTGCGGCGCCGCGGGGTTGCTGGAGGCCGTAGTTTTTCCAGCCGGTCTCGGTGACGGACTTGAAGGCGCTGCACGCGGACTGCTGGTAGAGGAGTGGGACGCGGTTGGCGAAGCGGATGATGCGTGCGGATTGGTCGCCCGGGAGATCGCCGCCGAAGGCGACGGCGGCTTCGATCTGGAAGGGGTTGCCGCGGTACACGGAGGGCTCGCGGGTGGAGGCGGTGTAGAACTCGGCTTTGACGCCTTTGAGCATGCCGGCGAGCATGGTGCGGACGCCGATGGGGGCGAGGCAGTCGGTGGGTGGGTTGCGGAGCTTGGCGTTTTGGAGGGCTTTGTAGATGCGTTCGGCGTCGGCGGTTTCGATGCCCTTGAGCCATGTCTGGCCGGTGTAGGACTTGCCTTTGGTGCTGGCTGCATCGGTGATTACTTTGACCGACGCGGGTGGGACGCGGCAGAACTCGTTTTTGAAGAAGCCGGAGAGTTGTTTCTCGTCGGAGGTTTTGAGTTTGGTGAGGAAGGAGCCGAGTTCGACGCCGTAGGGGTGGGGTTTGATCTCGGCGGTTTCGGGGGGGAGTTCGTTGATGGCGCGGGGGTAGAGGATTCGGTCGGCGTGTTCGGTGGTGCGGACGATGCCGTCGGTGTCGGCTTCGGGTTGTTCCGATTTGAGTTCGGCGTCTTCCTTGGCTTTGTCGGGGGGGATGAAGGTGATCTCGGCGTGTGGGTTGGCGATGGCGGTTTGTTCGAGGTAGGTTTCGACGGAGCCTTTGCCTCGGAAGAACTTGGCTTCCATCTCGATGGCGACGCGTGTGCCGGTGCCGGAGGAGGTTTGGGGGACGTCTTCGGTTTCGATATCGACGGTGACCTCGGGGCGGTTCTTGGAGGTGTCCATCGCGAGCTGGAGGTGGTGGGCGGGCTTGGATTTATTGGGTCGTGTGGTGATGACCATGGGCTTGCCGGTGGTCATGAGCCCGTACATGCCGGCGGCGGAGATGCCGATGCCTTGTTGGCCTCGGGACATTTTGAGTCGGTGGAACTTTGAGCCGTAGAGGAGTCGGCCGAAGATGTTTTCGACTTGGCGGCGGACGATGCCTGGCCCGTTGTCGGTGATGGTGACGCGGTAGCGGCCTGGCTTTGAGACGGATGGCGGTGGGGTGACTTCCTCAATCTTGACTTCAATGTCGGGGAGGATGGAGGCTTCTTCGCAGGCGTCGAGGGCGTTGTCGACGGCTTCCTTGACGGTGGTCAGGAGTGCTTTGCGGGGGTTGTCGAAGCCGAGGAGGTGGCGGTTTTTGGCAAAGAACTCGGAGACGGAGATGTCTCGTTGTTTGGCGGCCATGGATTCAGCGGTGGCGCGGGGCTTCTTGGTGGCGGCTTTTTTTGCCAATGGACACACCCTCCTTGGCGTGGATCCGGGGGTTCGAAGGGGCTCCGCGTGACTGAGGCGGGCTTTTTATGAGCATAGCCGATGTTGGGGGGCGTCTGCGGATGTCTGCGCGGTTATTGGGCGGCTTCTGGGGCGATCTGCCAAGTGATTCTGGAGTTCTTGGCGAGTTGGAGGAGTTTGGTGCATAATGGGCTTGGGACTGAAGAGAAGAGGAGAGCTATGGCTGGCTTTACGTATCGGGGCAAGGTTGCCGTGTTTTGGTTGATAGGAGCTGTGGCTGCGCCGAGCTTGCTCGCTCAGGCGATCGCGATTTCTGACGACCAATCCATTCAGAGTTCGCCGAACAACTCAGGAGCGTTGTTTGGAATCAGTGTCTCGACGGATGCGGATTTGATCGCCGTTGGAGCGTCTGATTACTCCGACACGATGTTCAATGGTGGAACGGTTTTCTTGTTCGGGTACGACGGGAATGACTGGTCGCAGACAGATCAGCTCGAGCCGGATGATGTGATGGTCAGTGATTTTTTCGGGTTCGCGGTCGGCGTCTCTGGCGATACGTTGGTGTCTGGTGCGTGGGGCAGTGATTCGCTTGCAAACTTGAGCGGAGCTGCTTACGTCTTTGAGCGCGACCTTGGTGGTGCCGATGCTTGGGGGCAGCAGGCCAAGCTTCTGGCGCCCGACGCCGGTGTTGGCGACGTGTTTGGATACAGCGTTGCGATCGATGCAGATACGATTGCCGTCGGCGCGCCGCTGGATGATTCTTCCGGCTTCTTTGAAGCCGGTGGTGTGTACATTTACACTCGCGACGTCGCAACCGGGGATTGGTCATTTCTTAAGAAGCTCATCGCGAACGATCCGAACACGGACGCGCAGTTCGGGTTCTCGCTTGCGTTAGACGGTGATCGATTGGTGGTTGGCTCGGTTGGATCGAGTGTGCAGGGCAATGGTTCAGGAGCGGTCTACGTGTTCGAGCGTGCGTTCGGCGGGGCTGACAACTGGGGTCAAGTTACGAAACTGACTGGTTCCGACGTTGATGCAAACGATCAGTTCGGGCAGAGCGTGGCGGTTGATGGCGACCGGATCGTTGTGGGTGCGAGCAAGCGGAATAGGGAGAGTGTGTTCTCCGGTGCTGTTTTTGTGTTTGATCGTGACTTTGGTGGCGATGGCGCTTGGGGTGAATCAGCAACGTTCCGTGCGGATGAACCAGTAAACTTGCAGGCGTTTGGCGGATCGGTCAGCATTGCTGATGGAGTGATCTTGGTTGGGGCGGAGGCGACGCCGGTTGATGGGATGTTGGATTCTGGAACCGTGTTCGTGTTTGTTGAGGATGACCAGGGTGGATGGAATCAAGAGCTTGCAATCGCGCCGGAAACGTCGGATGGCGGCGAGCTGTTGGGCGGAGCGACGGCAATCATGCCGGATGGTGATGGTTTGAGATGCGTGCTGGGTGCTCGTGGTGCGGGCGGGGTGCTCGCGCCGTTTACGGGTGCCGTGCGGGTCTTGAATATCTCAGAAGAAGTGGCGTGTCTTGCAGATGTCGCGCCGCCTGAAGGGGTACTGAACTTCTTTGACATCTCAGCATTCATCACGCTTTTCAATGCGGGAGATCCGGCTGCGGACTTTGCGGAGCCGTTTGGTGTGCTGAACTTCTTTGATATTTCGGCGTTTATATCTGCTTTCAACGTCGGTTGCCCGTGAGTCAAGGGGCTTTGTAGGCTACTGAGTGCGGTGGCGGTGCTATGCTTGCGACCCTGATTTCTGGGCCGATTTGGCGGCTTGGGCGGGGCCGAACTAAGAGGAGCATGGCATGGAAACCACCCTGATTATTCTCAAGCCCGACGCGGTGCAGCGTGGGCTGATGGGCAAGATTATCACGCGCTTCGAAGAGAAGGGCCTGGCGATCGTCGGCATGAAGATGATGACGATCTCACAAGATCTGGCTGCGACTCACTATGGCGACCACAAAGGCAAGCCGTTTTATGACGGATTGGTGGGGTTCATGACCTCTTCGCCGGTGTGCGTGATGGCGATCCGTGGTGTGGGTGCGATCGCGATCGCTCGCTCGATGATGGGCGCGACGTTTGGCAGCAAGGCCGACGCAGGGACCATTCGTGGCGACTTCGGCGTGTCAAACTCGTTCAACCTGATCCATGGATCGGACTCAACGGACGCGGCGCAGCGTGAGCTGGGATTGTTCTTTAATGAAGGCGATGTTCAGGATCTGGACCGCGCCATCGAGGGGTGGGTCTACGACATGTCTGGCGGCGCTCCAGAGTGATCTAGGCAGGCTGACTGATCGATTGAAAAGAAAAACGCCCGTCCTTGTTGTAGGGGCGGGCGTTTACCGTTTTGGTGGATGCCTCGTCTGGCTTAAAGGCTGACGGCGGGCTTGATCGTCGCGATGACGGCAGGAGGGGTGTCGTCAGACTCTGCTTCGGAAGTGATCTGGTCGGCGATCTCTCGGCGGTGGATTTCGACGTCCCGAGGGAAATCGAATGCGACGCGGACCCGCTCGCCTTTGACGGACGCGATTCGGACCACCCCGATGGGATTCCGTGGGTCTCCGATGACTATTTCTTCGCCTTCTCTGCGTGTGATGACCAGCATCGCGTGCTCCCTGCCGCCGGTTTCGAGGTACACATAGCCGATCCTCGGCGCCGTCGAGTATACGGGAAGCGTAGTAGAGATCCAAGCGCCGATTCACGCAAACCCGTGCCTGGGCAGGAATTGCGCGTCAGGTCCGATACTTGTTTGTGGGGTGCGAATGCTGGCTCTGGGCGGGGTTGAGCCGGGGTTGAAGGGCGGGTTCGACTCAGTCGACTGCTTCAACGGAGGTGACGCCCGGAACGCGATCTTTGAGGTTCCGTTCGATCCCCATTCGCAGGGTCATCGAAGCCGATGGGCACCCGACGCAGGCGCCGTGCATGCGGATTCGGACGGCGTTCTGTGGGGTGATTTCGACGAGTTCGATATCGCCGCCGTCATTTTGGACGGCTGGGCGGATGCGTTCGATGACGAACGCGACCTGGTCCCAGAGCGGATGCCTGGCGGTGTCTGGGGATGCGGACATATCAGAGTTTATCCGGCGGGCGGATGCGAGTCACTTTGAATCGTGGCCGAGAGAGAGGATGGGGGCGGTCGGCATGTGGGGTCTATGCAGGGTGTCTGCGGTTGGTGTGAGCGCGGGTTGTTTGGGTGCACTAAACTGGGTGCATCATGGACGATCATCGAACGACGGGTCTGGGCTGGTTTGTATCAATCGCTTTTTTGAGCATGCTGCTCGGATTAACGGGGGGGTGCTCGACCGGTTCGAGCTTTGATCCTTCCGGGAATCCGTTGTTGGACGTTCGGAATCCGGACTTGCTTGGGCGTGATCGGATCGAGGCTGCTGAGAAGGCGTGGGCTGAGGTCGAGGCGGGCACGCGGGTTCGGAGTCGGACACGCGAGGCGTTCAAGAGTCTTGCTTGGTCTCGAGCGACAGAAGAGCCGGTTCGGATTGTGTTGATCGATCTTTTGATGGGCGACCAATCGGAAGAAGGCCGCGCGGACTCTGAGCAGTTGGCGCGGCTGATGCTTCCGACCGAGCGGTCGCCGGCGATTATTCGTTCATTGTCTGGAGCAGCGGTTCGCGAAGGCTGGGCCGATGTTGTGCCTGCATTGGTGCGGAGCTATGCGCGGGGGAGCCCGAACGTGCCGGACGCGGATCGTCCAGAGCGGGAAGCGATTGCTCGATTGATGCCGAACATGTCGGTCGAAGAAGTGGTCTATCGCGTTTTTCTTTCGCCCGGCGGTGAAGGCGGCAACGATGTTGAAGACGCTGTCTTGCGGACGGAGGAACGGGCGCGTGATGATGCGTGGACGTTGCTCTCGCGGTTGGATTTGGACGGGCGTATTCGTGCGGATCTGATCGGGCAGCCTTTGGTTGTTGATGCATCGCTGGCTGCGGAACGTGATGTGGAGATGTTGCGTTTGGCGTTGCGTGAGTTGGGTGTGTTGCCGCGGACGGGGGAGGAGCTGAGCTGGCTTCGGCGGCTGAGGAACTTGCGTGGAGAGGGGGATCGTGCATTGAACGCTGCGTGGTGGGATGAAGCTTCGGCCGGGATTGCGAGGTTGGGCACGGACCAACGTCGGGGGCTTGAGCTTCGGCATGTCGAAGCGGTGCGGTGGGCGGCGACGCATCAGGCAGCATGGATTTCGATGGATCGGTCGGCGTTGGTTGACGTGCTTGAGGAACGCTTGCGTGGGCGGCCTCGGGTAACACGGAAGGCAGATAAAGGGCGTTCGCCGCGTTCGGAGCGGTTGAGAGACCGAGCGGATGACATGAGTTGGGGCGACGTGCTGACGGTGTTGGTTGCGGATGAGGCGTTGAAAGATGCGGCTGTTCTTGCGAACATTTGGGAGCAGGTTGATCTCGATCGGGACGACGACACGACTGAGTATGGTGGGATCGTTGAGAGTGATGAGGATGGCGTGTTCCGGGCGGTGCTGTTCCGCCCTCGGGCGCGAGATCGACTGGGTGATGATGTGTTTGTTGCCAGCGGCGACATGATTCGGTTCAGTGATCGGGCGCTGACGCACTATCACGTGCAGGTTTCGGAGAAGCGTTTGTCGCAGTTTGCCGGACCGAGCAGCGGCGACCTTGCTTATGCCGCGGTGTCTGGGCGGACATGTTTCGTGTTTACGAGCATCGGCGCGGATGTGCTCAATGTGGATGTGTATTCGTCTGACGGGTTGATCATTGACTTAGGCTACATCGAGCGCTGAAAACAGACCGTGTTGTCGGGTTCCAGAGTTTGCTTTTTAAACTGAGTTTATTCGTGATTCGGTTGCCGATTTGCGAAACGTGTTTATCAGCAAAAACGTGTTCGTTCTTGCATCCGCGTTTCCGGACCGGTGCGAAAGGTGGTCTGCATCAAGGCGCTGTGCCTTGGTGCGACGACGAGCAGTGGGGGTAACACTGCGAGCGGGAGTCCGCGCTTCGTCGCAGGGTTGGGTAGGACGCGCGGGAGGAGAACAGATATGAAGATTTCGAAGATTTCGTGCGCGGTGGTTGCGCTTGCAGCTGGTTCAGCAGTCGCTCAGACTGATGTCACCGGTGGTCAGACTTCGGTGTTGCTCGATACTGCGACGCTGAGCGCTGCGGCCAGTTTGGACTTGTCGGGTGTTTCGTCCGACGTGATCGCTCCAGGTAGTTTGGGCGACGGTTCGGTCGCGTTCGGTATCAACGCACGTGACGCGAGCAGCCTGCCGACCACGTTCTCGTACGATTCGAGTGACTTCCTGGGAACCTTTGGCGGAACGATCGAGCACACTGGCTCGGTGTTCTTTAACGCCGGGACGGTTGAGGTCGGCAACTTCACGATCGGATTCGACGCTGCTCGCGTTGGCGGCGATCGTTCGGGATTCTTTGTTGAGTCGACCACGGGTATTGCCGCGATTCTCTTTGACGTCGGTGCTCCCAGTCAGCTTGATGCCACCGATTCGTCGCTGACGATCGGTGCAGATTTGCTTGTGAGTGCCGAGTTTGCCGGTTTCTTGCAGCAGAACGGTCTTGCGTCTTCGGACTTGACTGGTGCTGATGTTGGTGACGCTTTGGTGCAGGCGGTGCCGACGCCGGGTGGGCTTGCGGCATTGGGTCTTGCCGGCTTGGTCGCGGCGCGTCGTCGTCGTTGATGTTGGCTCTGCAGACACAGATTTGAAAATGGGCGTTCCAGCTCCTCGGAAACGCCTACAGGTGGTGTAGGAAGGACGCCCCCGGCAGTTGCCGGGGGCGTCTGGTTTTTGTGGGAGGAAGCTTTGGTGCGGATGGTTGAAAAGGCGAGGTTTGTGGGGGCGGTGGGCTAGGATGCGGGATGGCATTGACTGGTATCGAAGAACGGGTGGTTTCGGCGATTGCGGCTCGAGAGCGGGCATTGCTGGAGGATCTCAAGCTTCATGTGGGATTGCCGACGGGCGGGTTTAATCGGGATGCGATCGAAGAGACGCGGGATCGGCTGACCGGGCGGCTGGAGAAGCTTGGGGCGGGGCATCGGCGGGTGGCGCCAGAGCCCAGACCGAGTTGGCTGCTTGGCGGTGAGGGGACTGGGTATGAGCCGGAGACATCGGTATGTGCCCGTAGGCGGGGGCGTTTGGGCAAGCGGGTGCTGATTACGGGTCATATGGACACGGTGCATGATCCGGCGGGAAGTTTTCAGGAGCTTTCGATCGCGCCGGGTGGAAAGACGGCGATCGGTCCTGGGTGTGTTGATATGAAGGGCGGGCTGGTCATCGCGGTTGCGGCGTTGGAGGCGTTGGAGGAGTGCGGCGTGGATGCGTCGTGGTCGTTCTTGCTCAACGGCGATGAAGAGACCGGGACGTATCACTCTGAGCAGGCGATTCGGGATGCTTCGAAGGAGCATGACTATGGGCTTGCGCTTGAACCGGCGTTGCCGGGCGGGGCATTGGCAATCGAGAGGGTTGGATCTGGACAGTTTGTGATTGAGACGAGCGGGCGGGCGGCGCACGCTGGGCGCGAGTTTACGAAAGGTATCTCGGCGGTCAACAAGCTGGCCGAATGCGTTGTGGCGGTCTCGAAGATGCCAGAGCCTGAACGTGGGCGGATCTTGAATATCGGTCCATTGCGGGGTGGGGTGGCGACGAACGCGGTGCCGGATTCGGCTGTTGCCTGGGGGAATGTGCGGTTTCCGGATCAGTCAGCGGCCGATGAAATGGGTATGGCGTTGGATGCGATGCAAACTTCGGACGGCGAGTTGCCGGGCGTGATCGTGCGTCGGAGTTTCAATCGCCCGGCCAAGCCTTTGACGCCCGAGACCGAGGCGCTTGCATTGCAAGCACGTGGTGTGGCGGAATCTTTGGGGCAGACTTTGCCGTTTGAGAAGACGGGTGGGGTTTGTGATGGGAACATCATGCAGAGCGCCGGTTTGGCGACGATTGATACGGTTGGCGTGCGTGGGGGGGGTCTGCACACGCCGGATGAATGGATTGAGTTGGACAGCCTCGTCGAACGCTGCCAGTTGCTCGCGATATTGATTGCGAGATTGAGTGCAGGCGGTTCCGCGGCCCGTTGACAAACGAGTCACGAGGAGATTTGAAATGAGTAGCAACACGATGACAGCGACCCATGCCGATGCTTTGAGAAAGGACCCGGCGGTGACGGCCGCGATCGATACGATCGTTGATCGGACTGCGGCGCATTCTGCACAGATCACGGACGTCCGCCCGGGCAATCCTGGTTTGAAGGTTTCGTACGATGAACTGATGTCGCGTGCGGCGGATGTGAAGGGTCGCGGGCTGTTGTACCCGACGCTTTCGAGCGGGCTTGGCAATGGCGCGTTGGTGGAAATGGCTGATGGTTCGGTGAAGTGGGACATGATCACCGGGATCGGTGTTCACTTCATGGGGCATTCGCATCCAGCGGTGATCCGAGCGCAGGCTGAGGCATCGCTTGACGACACCACCAAGCACGGAAACTTGCAGAGCTCCTTCGCGGCGTACGAGTTTGGCGAGAAACTGGTCGAGCTGGCGCAGCGGAACTCGAAGCTCAAGCATGCCTTCATGACGACGTCGGGTGCGATGGCCAATGAGAGTGCGTTGAAGGTTTGCTATCAGAAGCACGCGCCCGCGAGCCGTGTGCTTGCGTTTAAGCACTGCTTCATGGGCCGCAGCGTGACAATGGCGCAGATTGGTGATTCGGCCGGCGGTCGGCAGGGGATCCCGCTGACAACCCAGGTCGATTACATGCCGTTTTGGAATGACGAGGCGGTCGAGCAGGTTGGCGGCGCAACGCGTTTTATTGATCACAGCGTGTGGCGTTTGCAGCAGTTTATTGACCGGTATCCTGGGCAGTATGCATGTTTCATCATGGAACTGGTGCAGGGTGAGGGCGGTTTTAATGTCGCGACGCGTGATTTCTTGCGTGCGTTGATGGATGTTTGCAAAGCGAACAACATCGCGGTGTGGGACGACGAGATTCAGTCCTTTGGACGGACCGAGAGCATGTTTGCCTATGAGATGTACGACCTTGGCGAGTACGTTGATGTGTTCTGCGTTGGCAAGATGACGCAGGCCTGCGTGACCATGTACACCGAGGAGTACAACCCCAAGCCCGGGCTGCTGAGTGGTACTTTTACCGGGACATCGACAGACTTTGCGGTGGGGTCGGCGCTGCTTGATACGCTGTCGAACGGCGATTGGTATGGTTCGGGCGGCGTGTTTGCCAAGCATCACGCGGAGTTTCGCAAGCATGTCCAAGGGCTGATGGATCGTCACCCTGACTGGTTCCCGCCGGCGTTATTTTGCAAGGAGCTTGTCGGGGGTGTTGGTGGCATGATGAAGTTCACACCGTTTGGTGGGGACAAGGCCAAGATTGGCAAGCTTTGCAAGGTCGCGTATGACGAGGGCGTAATTTTGTTCTCATGCGGGCACGGTCCGTTCCACATTCGGATGTTGCCGCCGATGGTGGCGATGAAGATGGAAGATTGGCCTCGCGTGTTTGAGATTGTGGAGCGCTCCATGGCTCGGGTTGCCAGCGAGGGCTGATCGTCGAAAATGACATGTTTCGTGTGGGGTCAGCGGGTCCCCCGGTGTTTTACCGACGCGCTTCATCATTGAACGAGTGAGGTGAATCGTGTTTGTGATTCGACGTGCCAAGATGGACGACGTTCCGACGCTATTGAAGCTGGCGAAGATGGTGCACTTCATCAACTTGCCGCCAGACAAGGAAATCATCACCGAGAAGATTTTTAACTCACGCCGAAGCTTTGAGAAAGCAGCGGGGGTTCGTAAAAAGGAAGTGAAAGAGCGCAAGCACTCGGGTTCCGGTGGGATCAGCGAGAAGACAGCGGCTGCGGATCTCTTCATGTTTGTGCTTGAAGAATCGGGGTCTTCGAACTGTCTTGGGACGAGTCAGATCGTGAGCCAGATGGGCGGGCCAGGCGCGCCGAATGTTTGTTTCAAGCTTGAGCAAAGGGAGAAGTACTCTGAAGCGCTCAAGTTTGGGATCAAGACGACGGTTGCATCGATGTATCTTGATGAGAGCGGGCCGACGGAGATAGGTGGCTTGATCATGCAGCCGAGTTTTCGAGGGCATCCTCAGAAGCTTGGTAAGTTTGTTTCGTTGGTGCGGTTTCACTTTGTCGGTTTGCACCGGCGACTGTTTCGGCCGACTGTCTTGGCCGAGATGATGGCGCCGATTACGAGTGAAGGCGAGAGCTTGGTGTGGGATTCGCTGGGTCGGCGGTTTATTCCGTTGAGCTATGAAGAGGCGGATCGGTTTTGCCAGTATTCGCGAGAGTTTATGACATCGTTGCTTCCGCAAGGCGACATCCATCTTTCGTTATTACCGCCGGCGGTGCGGAGTCAGATCGGTCAGGTTGGGCCCGAGACGTTGCCCGCGAAGAAGATGCTTGAGAAGCTTGGCTTTGCGTATCAAAACTTTGTCGATCCGTTTGACGGTGGGCCGTACATCACAGCGAACACCAATGAAATCTCTGTTGTGAAAGCAACGCGGAAGATCGAGCTGGGCGAACCTGTGCCGGCATCGAAGGTGAAAGGGCACGGGATTGTTTCTGTGCTTCATCGGGATGGCGAGTTTGCGGCGGTGCAGGCCGCGTACTCGTTGGATCGTGCAGGTAAACTGCATGTCACGCGAGACGTGCTCGATGTTTTGAATGCTGAACCTGGCATGGATGCTGGATTCACACCGATGGATGAAGGCTCGTCGTCGGATGCAAAGAAGACCGCGAAACAGACGTCAAAAGTGAATGGGAAGAAGAAAACCAAGAAAGCCGGCGCCCGGCGTGGAGCGAAGTGATGGGGGGAGAGACTTTGAAGCGGTCGCCGAGCAACTTGGTCAATGGCGCGTGGCGTGATATCCAAGGAAATGACATTGTTTCGATTAACCCGGCGCATCCGACGCTGACAGTTTGGTCGGGCGCGTCGCGCGTGGGGGACGTCGATGAAGCGGTTGCTGCTGCTCGGGCGGCGTTGCCGGAATGGTCTCGCACCCCTATTGAGAAACGGGTCGCTGTGCTGCGTCGTTTTCAAGACATTGCGAAAGCAAGCAAGGACGCATTGGCAGATCTGATCTGCGAAGAGACTGGTAAGGCGTTGTGGGAATCGGTCGGCGAGGCCGGTTTGATCGCGGGGAAGGTCGACATCACACTCGAAGATGGGCCAAATAGCGGGCGCCAGCGAGTGAGCGACTTTGAGTTTGGATTAAATGATTCGAAGTCGGCGCGGTGTCACTTCAAGCCGCACGGAGTCATGGCCGTTGTCGGGCCTTTTAACTTTCCGGCGCATTTACCGAACGGGCATATCGTGCCTGCTTTGTTGATGGGTAACACGATCGTGTTTAAGCCGTCGGATAAGTCGCCGGCGGTCGGGCAGATGTTGACCGAGATGTTTCATGAAGCTTTGGAAGCTGAGGGGTTTGGCAAGGGTGTGTTGAATCTTGTGCAGGGCAAGGTGGATGTTGCATCACGTCTGGTCGGTCATGATGGGATTGATGGCATTTTGTTTACGGGTTCTTGGCCGGTAGGACGCAAGATTCTCGAGGCGAATCTGGATCGTCCCGGCCGGATAGTGGCGCTTGAGATGGGCGGGAATAATCCAGCGATCGTTATGCCCGATGCGGATCTCTACCAAGCGGTTATTGAGGTGACGCGGTGTGCGTTCAACACGACTGGGCAGCGATGCACGAGCACGCGCCGGTTGATTGTGCATCAGGATGTTGTGGACCGGGTGATCCCTGCGGTGGTGAAGGCTGCTTCGAACTTGGTGATTGGTGATCCTCGTTCGGGAGAACCGGTCTTTATGGGGCCGATCATTTCCGAGGAGTCTCGCGACGCGGTGTTTGCTGCGCAAGAGAAGTTTGCTGCGAGCGGGGGGCGAGTGATTCTTGAGTCGACGAAGGTGCCTGGTTTGGAAGGTTGGTACTTGACGCCTTCGATCGTGCAGGTGGATCGATTCGCGGTCGATGTTGATGACAGTGGATGTGACGAAGAAGTGTTCGGTCCGATGCTTCGTATCAGTGTGGTTGATTCGCTGGATGAAGCCCTCGTGCAGGCGAACGCGACGCGATTTGGGCTGTCTGCGTCGATCTTTACGAGTGATGCAGCGGCGCAGGATCGGTTCTTGACTGAGGCAAGGGCTGGCTGTGTGAATGTGAACTGCGGAACCGCTGGTGCGAGTTCGAAGCTTCCGTTTGGTGGACTGGGAATCAGCGGGAATCACCGTCCGGCGGGTGCGTTCAGCATGGACTATTGCGCGTATCCGGCTGCTTCGATGATCGAAGGCGGCGACGCTTCGACCGTCGCTCAGGGGATGCGTGTTGAGCGTGACTGGGTCCTTTGAGATTGACTAGAGGTCGTCTGCGTTGTCGGGGATTGATTCGTAGAGGTCTGGGACTTCGTTGAGATTGCGAGGTACGTTCGAGCCGCATTCTGGGCAGGTTGCGCCTTCGGAGTCTCGGAGGTCGTAGCCGCAGATTGGGCAGTCATCGTATGGTGCGAGTGGAATCACGCCTGCGTGGTGACACGCGATACAGTAGGCGACGCCACCGGCTGCAGCGATGATTGGTCCGCCGTAGAGGAAGAACGGAACCAATATCAGGATCATCGTGAAAAATCCGATGATGCTTAAGACAATGGCTGCGCCACAGAGTGGATAGATACACGTTCCGGTGATCCTCCAGCTGGTTTTTACAGAATCGGTGATGCTGAGTGATGGGCCTGCGGGATCCGCGCAGAGCAGTGCGGCGAAGTACAGCCGGACGGCGATGAAAAGTGATAAGACTCCGGAGAGCATTGCCAGCGCCGCAACGGCTGTGATCCCGAGGGGGGTGGTGCTGGTCCAGCCGCCGATGGTGATCATCGAGATTGTTAAAGGAAGGGTGATCGCGAGGGTGATGAGTTGGACGATGAGACCGACTGCGGCGACCGGCATCCAGCGGGCGAATCCGATCCACATATCTCCGAAGCCGGTGCGCTCGCCTCGGTAGATTCGCGCGGCGATGAACATCGGGCCGACTGCGAGCGGAGTACCAATAGCCGCTTGCACCAGTATGGTGATAGGTTGCACGGGAATCTGGCTGAGACCGATCAGGGCAAAGATGCCGAGATCAATGAGACCTGCAGTGAATCCGACGAGGAACTGAATGAGCAAAGCGACGGTTACGGCGCCGACGATCAATCCAAAGCGGAGGGAATACACGCGGTGCGCTAGCGAGAAGATCGCACTGAACGTGAGTTTGTGCGGCAGTTCGAGGGGTGCAAAGCGCGGGGTCTGGTCACGCCGCGGGCCGTCTGGCTGTTGAGCGGGCGGCAAGTTCGATTCGTAGGGTTCTTCGTACATCGATTGGGTTTTATCAGCCCGATTGGCGGAGGTTCAGAATCAACTCAACCTGCCCGACGGGTTGGTTGAGTGAGCGCGCGATCTCGACGGTTGGAATGCCATCGTCGGCGAGTGCCCACACGCGATGGTGAACCGGATCGGAACCGTTAGAACTGGTTGATTGATCGTGTTGTGGAGTGGATTCATGGCGGGAGTAGTCGTCGGGAGCGCGTTCGGCGCGATCTTGTTCGACGCGGGCGCGGTCCATGAGGGAGGGATCGATGGTGCGTTGTGGGCGGGGTTGGCGATCACCGGTTTGCACCGGGGTGTGGCGGGTGATCTGTGCGTTGGCGCGGTTGAGTTCTTCGAGTTTGCGATCGGCTTCTTGGATGAGGAGGTCGATTCGGTCTGCTTTGTTGTCGAGGGTGGCTGCAAGTCTGCGGGTGAGCTCTTCGGCTTCTGCGAGTGATCGCTCGAGGGGCGTGATCGAAGCGATGGCTTGTTCTCGAACGGCCGCGAGACGTTCGTCGGTGGGGAGCGACGTTGCTTGCTTTGGTTTGCGTGCCAAGCGCCGCATCATGATGAGGACGAGGACGATGACACCGGCTGCGAGAAGCATGCCCGGGAGTAGCGAGTCTTTGTACTTGGCTTGAAGATCGGTGACCCACTGTGGGCCCGCCGGGGTGGTTTCGGTGCCGGTGAAGAGCTCGGTCGGCTGGGTCGCAGGCACTTGTGATTCGGCTGACAATGTTGGGTTTGACTCGCCTTTGTACTCGGTCCAGTCGGAGGTTTCCGTCGTGGCGTCGTTTTCGACGGGCTGGGCGGTTTGATCTGGTTGGATCAGTGGAACACGTGTGATATTGGGGGCGGTGTCGCCTGCTGGTGGAGTGGATTCGGCGGGGGCTTCTTGTGGAGGGATAGCCGGTCCGAGGGTCGAGCTGGGTTGATTTGTGGTGGTCATCGGGGCGGTCCTTGCTCCGGGATAGGCCGACGGGGGGGCCGAGGATTTGTACACAGTATCATCAGGGCGTGGACAATGCAGGAAATGGTGAGCATGGAATGCCGGTGGACCCGGTTGGTTTCGCGCGTCGGCACGCGGTAGCGAGGCGTATCGGGCGAGATTGGCGGCTGTTGACCGGGGGCGGGGAGGCCCGAGACGCGGATCGGCCGACCCTTGTTGCGTGCTCTGGGGGGGTTGATTCGAGTGCGTTGGCGATTGGGCTGGCCGGTGTGAAGCCGAGGGTGGTGCTTGGGCATGTGGTGCATGATTTGCGCGATCGCGAGAACGCCTTGGGCGATCGGGATTCGGTGTGTGCATTGGGCGAGCGGCTTGGGTTGCGTGTGCTTGAGCGTGAGGCACCGGTGCGAGCACGGGGGGGCAATCTTGAAGGCGAAGCCCGGAGGGGGCGGTACGAGGCGTTGAGGGGCATGGCTGCGGAGGCGGGGTGCCGGTTTGTGGTGACCGCTCATCACGCGGACGATCAGTTGGAGACGGTGCTGATGAGGCTGCTCCGTGGTTCAGGGCCTCGGGGGTTGGGTGGAATCATGGCGACGCGTGCGTTGGGCGATGCGGATGGGGGGATCTCGGTGGCGCGGCCGATGCTGGGGATGGCGCGAGAGGAAGCTGTGCGGTTGTGCGAGGACTTTGGTTGGGCTTGGCGTGAGGACGCTTCCAATCGAGATATTTCGTTCTTTCGCAATGCGTTGCGAGCGGAGGTGTTGCCGGTATTGAAGCGGTTGCGGCCGGACGCAGCGGAGCGGGTTTCTGGGACCGCTGAGGTTTGCCGATTGGCGGCCGATGCGATCGAGCGGCGAGCTAGGCTGAAACTCAATCGGGCGACCTTAGATGTGGCTGATTCGGCGCACCGGGTGCGATTGGATCGCGCCGTGTTGGCGGCGGCGCCGTTGGCGGTGCGTTGCGAGACGTTGCGGATGGTGCTGCGGGACTTCGGCGGATCAGGGATGGATCGTGCGGGGTGGAATGTGTTGCGGCCGGCGGCTGGAGCTATTGGAGACGGGCGGAATGAACCGCGAACGTTTCGGGTTGGGTCTATCGTCGTTTCGGTGCGGGCCCATGAGATCCGGATTTCGGAGGTTGCTGATGAGTGATGCAGGTGATACAAACAGGAAAGTGGCGTTGGTCGGGCACTGTGGGCCTGACTCGTTTTTGTTGGTTCACGCCATTCGCTCTGCGGTGCCTGGTGTCGAAGTGATCAAGAACACCGAGGAGAAAGACCTTTGGGATTCGGGGGCTGAGCTGCTGCTCGTGAACCGGGTGCTTGATGGTTTTTACGACGATGAAAGAGGTTTGCGGATCGTTGCGGAGGCGTCGTCGAAGGGCGTGCCGGCGATGATTATTAGTAACTATGAAGAAGCACAAGACGCGGCGGTGGCTGCGGGTGGTGTGACAGGGTTTGGGAAGACGGATGTGCGGTCGGACAAGGCACGCACCGCGATCCGGTCGGCGTTGGGTTTGGATTGATCGGGCAACGGGCTGGAAGCCCGTTCTAGGTGGGAATGACGAGGAGTTGTGCATGCGGATGCTTGAGGGAATCGCGGTTTCGGAATATGCCAAGCGGCGCGAGCGGTTGCTCAAGTCGCTCAAGGGTTCGGTCGGCATTGTGTTTGGCGGGGATCATGCGCCGCCGTTGCGTGGGGACTGGGATCCGGACTTTGACTTCTTGTATCTGACGGGGATCACGGATGAAGTCGGCGCGATGGTGTTCTTTGATCCGACCGCGCCGGACCCGGATAAGCGGATTATCTTGATGCTGCGGCCGCCGAATCCGGAGATGGACATCTGGGACGGGTTCCGGGATTCGCTGGGCAAGGCGCTGCGCGAGAAGACCGGGTTCAAGAGTGTGATGCGGACGGCGATGCTGCCGCGGCTGATGACCGAGGCAGCCAAGCGGACGCGGTCGCTGGCGTGCCTGCACCCGCTGGCGCCTTATACGAGCGCGGTGTCGAAAGACTACGAGATGTTCCAGAAGGTCGCGGCCCGGATTCCGGGGTGCGGCATCGTGGACAAGAGCGAGCTGCTCACGCAGATGCGACAAGTGAAATCGCCCGCGGAGATCAAGCAGATCCGTGCGGCGATCGCGGCGACGAAGGTGGGCATCGAGCGTCTCTGGTCGCACGTTCAGCCGGGCGTCTCGGAGCGCACGCTGCATCAGGAGCTGATCCGGGGCTTCGAGCAAGCGGGCTCGAAGCGGGTCGGGTTTGATCCCATCGTTGGGTCGGGTGCGAACGCGGTGGTGCTGCACTACAAGCAGAACGACATGCCGACGAAGGACGGCGACCTGATGGTTTTGGACTGCGGGGCGTCGATTAACGGGTACGGCGCGGACATCACGCGGGCGTTCCCGGTGGGTGGCAAGTTCTCAGACGATCAACGCAAGGTGTTCAACGCGGTGCTGAAGGCTGAGGAAGCGGCGATCAAGGTGATCAAGCCGGGCGCTCGGATGATGGACGCGGACAAAGCGGCGCGGGCGGTGTTGGAGAAGGCTGG
>JBGCEB010000036.1:0-16786 GCA_045106075.1 Phycisphaerales bacterium | reverse complement strand
GTTCGCCGACCACCGCCCCTACTCCACAGGCGACGACCTCCGCCACATCGACTGGAACATCTTCGCCCGCCTCGACAACCTGTTCATGAAGCTGTTCCTCGAAGAGGAAGACCTCTCGCTGCACATCGTCATCGACGCGTCCGCCTCGGGCGACTGCGGCGAGCCCAACAAGTTCTACTACATGCAGCAAACCGCGATGGCCCTCGCATACATCGGGCTGGTGAATCTGAACCGCGTTGCCATCACCGCGCTGGGCACCCGAGACCCGGCGATCGCGCCCCAAGGCGAGGAAGGCATCGCCGGCACGATCCGAGACTTGCGCGGGCGTCGGCGCATCCAAGACGTCGCACGGTTCCTGTGCTCGATCAGCCCCGACGGCTCGACCGACTTCGGCAAAGCCGCCAAGCGCATCGCCATGTCACGCCGCGGCAAGGGCATCATGATCGTCATGTCCGACTTCTTCATGAAAGAAGGCTACGAGACCGGGCTCCGCCTGCTCTCCGGCCGCGGCTACGACGTCTTCGCCCTCCAGATTCTCGCCCCCCAAGAAGTCGAGCCCGACGTCGCCGGCGACCTCCGCCTGATCGACATCGAAGACCTCGACCACGCCGAGGTCACGGTGTCGTCGCCGCTGCTCAAGAAGTACAAGCAGAACCTGGCCGCGTACTGCGAGGACATGCGGACCTTCTGCGCCCGCCGCGAGATCACGGCCCTGACCGTCCAGACCGACACCCCCGTCGACACCCTCCTGCTCGACTACATGCGCAAGCGGGGGGTGCTGCGGTGAGCGAGACACAAGCCAAGACAAACGTGCCGAGTCGCGCTCCGTTCCTCGGCGGGCTGTTGCGAGGAGTTTCGCTGTTCGTAGGTGGACTGTGCGTACTGTTTCTCGGTCTGTACATTGTGCTCGAGTTGATGAACACCTTCGTTTTGGATCTAGACAGCAGAGTCTGGGTTGACTCAAACGATCGCCGCTGGATCGGGTTGCTTGACTCAGTGATGTACCTGTTGATCATGACGCTTGGCCTGCTTTGCGGGAGAAATATCGCCAAGTACGCAAGCCGCCAAAGTCCACCGAAGCAACTTGCCAGACGAGTTGGGGCTGGTTTCATGTTCTTCTGCGCGGTGTTTGGATTGACTTCAATCGTACTTCGGCTTTGGAGAGTGGTTCCGCTTTACCTTGAGAGCGGAGCCACACCATGACCTTCGCCACCCCCCTCATCGCCGGGCTGATCGCCGCGATCGCGGTGCCGACGCTGATCATCCTGTACTTCCTCAAACTCCGCCGCTCGCCGCTGGAGGTCTCGACCACGCTGCTGTGGAAGAAGTCCATCCAGGACATCCAGGCCAACGCCCCCTTCCAGCGCCTGCGGAAGAACATCCTGCTGCTTCTGCAACTGCTGGTGCTGGCGTTGCTCATCTTCGCGCTCGCCCAGCCGCGGACGGAATCAGAAAACTCAGGCGGGCAACGCATCGTGCTCATGCTCGATCGCTCCGCGTCGATGTCTTCCACCGACGGCGACGCCCAACGCGACGACTGGACCCGACTCGAAGAAGCCAAGAAACGCGCCATCGAAACGGTCGAAGCCCTCCGAGAGCCAAGCGTGCTCGATCGAGGCGATACCGGCAAGTCCGACCAAGCCATGGTGGTCGCCTTCGATGCAGCTGCCGAGATCATTCAACCATTCACGACCGACAAACGGGCATTGATCAACGCCATCGAGTCGATTCAGCCCACTGACGCGCCGACATCGATCTCCGAAGCCTATCGCCTCGCACAAGCCCAACGCCCCAAGCGCCAGTTCACCGACAACGCTGGCGGCACGCAAGAGCCCGAATCCATGGAGCTCGAAGGGCTCGTCGGCGGCCCCGGATACACATTCCATCTGTTTAGCGACGGCCGAATCCCCGATGCCGATATTTTTCAGGCCGATGCTGAGCAAGAAGGACAAGCCCCCAGCTTCGAATATCACACCGTCGGCGACCCCAACGCGCACAACATGGGCATCACCGCCCTTCGCGCCGAGCGAGCATTCGACGACCCAAACAACCTCTCCGTGTTCGTTGGCATCCAAGGCACCGAGCCAACATCTCGAAATGTTGACATCGAGTTGCTTGTCAACGGACGCATCGTCTCGGTCCGATCGGTGACCATCCCCGCAGCAGACACGCCCAAGCCCGGTGCTCGCGCTCGCCCCGGCACCACCGGAGTGGTCTTCGAACTCCGTGAACCCAACGGCGTGCAGCTTTTCGCCCGGCTTGCAGGCGTCGGTGGCGTTGAAGGCAACGCGCTCCCAACGGATGACGACGGTGTTTTGATCGTCCCACCCGCGAAACGATCCGCTGTCGCATTGGTGACCACGGGCAGCCTGTTCTTAGCAGAAGCAATGCGAGGCTTGCCACTGAGTCAGTTCGACATCATCTCGCCCAACGAATACGAGACGCGCCGAGGTTCGGGCGAGCTCACCGAGTACGACGTGATCGTGCTCGATGGATACGTTCCTTCGCCCAACGAATCCGGAACCAACCTCGATCCTGGGCGTTATTTGGTCTTCGGTGCGGTCCCGCCGCCTCCGATCGGTATCGAACAACTACCTGAGACCGGTTCGAGCGCCATCATCGACTGGCGGCGGAACCACCCAGCGCTCCGCGAGCTTACGCTCGACGGGCTGGTGATGGGCAAGACGCGCACCATGCGCATCCCCGAAGCGTCGGGCGCGGTGTCACTCGCTGAGACCGCGCAGGGGCCCGCGATCGTGGAAATCTCAGAAGGTACCGTGCGGGCGATTGTCGCGTCGTTTGATCTCGCTCAGACCAACTGGCCGTTCCAGGTTGGGTTCGTGGTGTATCTCGGAAGCGCGATCGAATACCTCGCGGGCGGCTCGCCAGACGCTGCCGGCCAAGACGTCCGCCAGATCGAGCCCGGAGGCGTGCTGTCGGATCGAGTCCCATCCGATGCCCAAGACCTCCGTGTGATTCTGCCAAGCGGAAGCACGCAAGAACTCATACCCAGCCTCGACGGCCGAGTTGTGTTTGGCCCGATCCGTGAAGAAGGCATCTACCGATTGCAATGGAGCGGAACAGCCGGCGCAAATGACCTGGTCGAAAGCTCGCGCGTCTCGCGGTTCTTTGCAGCCAACTTGCTTGATGCCGAAGAGTCCGACATCCTCCCCGTTGACCAACTCGGTTTGGCAGATCGCACCGTTACCGGTCAGCGCGGCGGGTCGGGGGGCGTTCTCGAACTCTGGCCGTTCATTGTGCTCGCGGGTCTCGCATTCATGCTCTTTGAGTGGTGGGTCTACAACAAACGCGTCTCGCTGTAACGCAAATCGATGTTTTAGAACGCGCAGAAAAAACGCCCGGATGAACGGGCGTTTTCTCGTTCGGATCGTTCGATGTCTTAGAGGTCGCCGATGCGCATCCCGATGATCGATGCTTCGAACGCGATCTGGTTGTTGACGACGCCCTGAATGTCGCTGCAGAACCGCCGAGCAGATTGCTTTGACTCTTTGCACAAGACATACAACGTATCGTCGATCGTCACACTCTGGCGGAAGACGGCTTTATCGATGCGAAGGAACGCAGCAATGCTCGGCCTGCTCTGTCGCTTGTTGTACAACCAGCACGCGAGTTGAGCGCCTGCTTCGACCATAAGCACGCCGGGCATCATCGGGCGGCCGGGGAAGTGCCCGCTGACCCAGAACTCATCGCCCCGGATCTTGATGGACGCAACGCTTTCGGTGAAGTCTTCGTTCGCCCACACCACACGATCGAGCAGTGCCATCTCGTGACGATGTGGGATCACTTCAAACATCTGTTCGCGCGTGGCTTCCGTTCCACTCAGGTCAATCTTGGAAAGATCAACGAGTGTGGGGCGTTCGGGGCGCGACGCGGACGCGGTTTCGGATTCTCTTGCCAATGAGGACATCGCGGGGTCAATCGTCCTTGGTCTCGAGCATCTCCTTGCGGATCTCCTGAGCGAGGTTCTTGATCTCCTGCATCGTTTTACGGACACGGGTGCCGGCGGCTTTGTTTCCGCCCTTGGCCTTGTTGAAATCCTCACGGCAGGATTCCACCAGACCCTGCATTTTGTCGAGTGAGTCCATGGGAGTCCCCTTCTTGAATCTGTACGCCTGATCGGGCGTGTGGTGCGTGTGAACCCAAGCATCGTTGCCTGGGAAGAGATCAATCTTACCCGCAAACCGAGGGCAAGAGCCGTTCTAGGCGTTCTAGAGCCCCCAAGAGGTAGATTGGATCCCCCTGGGTGCGGGAGAATGCCGGGCTCGTGGCCGCCATCAAAACCCGCCTGAGGTCCGCCAAATCAAGATCTGCTTGGTCTGCGGGGAGTCCAAGCCCCAATCTGGTCCGGGCCAGCGTTTTCACCGGATCAAGCCCACAGAGGATCTCCTCCCGGCCCCAGCACATCCGCTCGAGGTACAGGGCGTCTTCGATCCAGCAGCCTGGAGCCACCAACGCCAGGTCGATCAACGCCAGTTTGCCGCGTTGCTGACCTTCAGCCGGGGCACGCCGCATGGCGTTGTGAGCGTGCACGTCGCGATGGCACCAAGTATCGATCGGACGCGACCTCCACCGACTTAGGAGCCCTTCAAGAGCGTCCTGCGTCTTGTGAAGCGCCGCCGACCAGCGGTCGGTGTGCTGGTTCACATCGCCTTCAACCTTGCGAATAGCCCGTTCGAGCATGCCCCCCCAATCGGGGTCACTGCCGGGATGCTCGGTATCGACCGGTTCTTGGAGCACGGCTGCCTCGTGAAACTCAGCAGCAACCTCCAACAGGCCCCAGACATCCGCTTCGTTCATTTCATGAGCGCCCAGCGGGAGGCCGGGGAATCGCTCCATGACCAGCCACGCAAAGTCGTACGTCCCCAACTCGAAACCGCCCGCAAGCACGCGAGGGGTCGGCAGATTGGCCGGCTCGGATCGGTCCCAGTCATCCTCAGCCGTCAGCCCGAGTCGCTTGGTCCATTGGTACTCCGTGTTGCTCACCGGGAACTTGACGACGCAGGGCAGCTTTTTGCCTCGTGAGGTCGTCCATTCAGCGAATCCGGTCCCGGCTCCGCCGTGCTGCCAGGTCGCATGAAACCACTGCACGGCGGATAAATGCCCCGCGCAAGCATCGCGCAGAACGGGTTCGAGCGGGCTGGCCAGGGCGTGACCGTCGTTCATGGCAGGCGTTGAGCGCTCTTGAGGTGTGGGAGACATGGGAGGGTAACCAGGCGTTGCCCGGAGTGCAAAGGCATCGATTGGAGTGTAATCGGCGTTTTTGGCCTTCAGGCCGTGTTTTTTCGGGCTCGTCCAAAAAAAACAGCCTCAACAGCTGGCACGCTCAGATTCCTGTGGCATGTTCATGGGGTCGAGGGCGTTGCCAACGACGAAAACCAGATTACAGCCGCGGGGCACACGGTCATCCACAGGCCGCCCCGAGGTTCACAAACTCTCTTTCTCTCTTTCTCTTGCCAAGACAGGCGAACGTCAGCCCCGTGAAAACGGGGCTGTTGTTCTTTTGAGCTGATCTCACTTACTTGAGATCGCCTCTGCTCAGCCACGCTCAGATTTGCTTCGATTCAGCAACGGCCAACGGTGCCCGCATTCAGGACAGGTGTCCGGGCCTGAGCTGGGTGGCCGACGAACCGAAGCTTCGAATCGAATGTCGTTTCGCAATCCACGCAAAGTATATTGGCAGGATGGGCAGCAAGTGACGCTCTTCGAACGTCGGTAGTCGACATAGATCACCCGCGCGATGAATGCAGCAGCCAGCATCGGCAACAAAATGAAGACCGCGAAAATCACCGACTGAAGCAACGAAGCCCATTCCGAAATCCAGAGCACGAACACGAACGTCGAGACCCCCGCGGGCACCGAGAGGAGCATGATGCGGATCCGAGTTGGCGCGGGAGAAGGCCGTGGTCGAAACGGGTTGATCCAAGACCCAATCCACATCAGTGTGTCTTCGAGATGGTGCCCAAAGGTTCGTTCTCGATCGAGAAGTTCTTTTCGGATAGACCGGAGTCGGCGTGCGTGTTCTCTCGAGCACGGCGATCGATCACGCAAATCGTCCAGCTGCGCAGTCAGTTGATCGCTCGCACTCAATCTACAAACACCCCGATCTCATCCAGCGGCTTCTTCTCGATCTGCGGCACTGTCGCATCCTTCGACGGATAGCCCATCGGGATCAGCATGTACGGGCGTTCATGATCGGGGCGGCCGAGGACTTCTTTGAGAAATCCCATCGGGCTGGGCGTGTGGGTGACGGTTGCGAGCCCCGCGATATGGGCAGCTGTCAACAGCATGCCGGTTGCGATCCCGACCGACTCGTTGAGGTAGTAGACCTGCCCGCCGTCGTCGGTGGTTTTGAGCGCGAACACCACCACGATCCACGGTACGTCGTCGAGGAACGATTTGTCCGGGTTGGTGCCGAATGGCTTGAGGTCGTCGAGCCATCGGTCGCTTGCCCGGCGTTCGTAGAACTCACGTTCTTCTTCTTCCGCAGCCAGGCGGATCTTGTGTTTCATGTCGGCGTTGGAGACAGCCACGAACCGCCAAGGCTGTTTGTTTGCGCCTGATGGTGCGGTGCCTGCCGCCCTGATCACGTCTTCGATGACTGCTTTCGGTACGGGCTCATCGCTGAACATCCGGACGGTTCGGCGTTGCTTGATGGTCTGGTAGAAGCTCCGCGCCGCAGCGGCTGAAGGCTCGCTGGGGCGGTAGGGGACCAGAGGCTCACGAGGATGCTCGCCGCTGGGGTTGGAGTCAGGAGAGTTGGTCGAGCTGGTCATGGGCGTGATCCTGTGGGTGATTCGTGTGTGGTGCCGTGGATTTGGAGAGGCGTGCGTGTGGACCCCGCCGCGTCGTGGGGCCGATAGACCTTATCAATGGCCCAAGCCGCCCGATTCATTCCCGAGAATCCGATCTTGTCTCCTGCGATGCTGGCCGGGCTCGCGATCGGTCTGAGCTCGTTGGCAGGTGCGTCGCGGGCCCAAGCCCAGGTTCGGATCGAGTCTGATCCCAGCGTCGAAGTCCAGCCAGAGCGCCCCAGCGGTGCTCAGCGGGTTGTTCGGCGATACGACTTTGAAGAATCCGGGTTCAATCCGCTGCCCATCCCGGTGGGCTGGGTCCGGGCTCAGCATGATCCGTCGGTGCCCCGTATCCGCCCGGAGTTCCCGATCTGGAACCAGGCAACGCTCGACCAGACCGGCCCGAGCGTCTCTGGCAACACCGCGGTCCGGATGCCGATCGACGGCGGATCGACCAGTTTGAGGCTGTTGCCGGGCGCGATCGGAGTCTTCCCGGGGACTGACTACCTTGTCTCGGCCAAGATCCGAACCGACGGGTTGGTTCACGCACGCGCTTGCGTTGCGGCTCGGCTCCTTGATCAGCAAGGCAACGTGCTGCCAGAATCTGAGTCGCTCTCGCCAACGGTCCGGACCATGGGCGAATGGACCGAAGTGAGCGCAGTCATCGCCGGGCTTGACGAGAACGCGGCCTATCTTCAAATTGAACTGCTTGTGCTTCAGCCAAAGGAACTGCCCGAAGCCGATCTCGATCGAGCATTCGCAGTGTGGTACGAAGACTACGACGCGAACGCATGGTTCGATGATGTCGAAGTTACGCTCTTGCCGCGTATCGAGCTTGACACCGGCGTGCCCGGTCATGCAATCGATCCAGAAGAACAGCCCAAGATCACGATGCTCGTGCGCGACCTCACCGGCGAAACACTCTCGGGTGTCTTGAGAGTGATTGACGTCGACCGGCGCATTGTCAGCGAGCAGACGCTGCGAAGTTCCAGCGGCAAACTCAGCGAGACTCGGGTCCCCACGCTGCCCGGCCCGGGTTGGTACCGCGCCATGCTTGATGTGAGTTCCGTATCGGGCGTCGTCGGGCGGGGCGTGCTGGACTTCGTGTGGGGTGCTGCTGAGGACGTGCGCCAGAATCCAGACCCGATGTTCACGATCAGTGCGGATGCAAACGATGTCATCCGGGCGGACGCCTTGCCGGTGATGACGGATTGGTCCAATGCGTCGGGTGCCAGCGTCGGTGTCTGGCGTGAGTCGCAAGTGGAATCGACCGCGGTGCTTGATGCCAACCCGGCGTATGACGCAGTGCGTGGCTTGCTGAACCGTGGTTTGGAAGTCGCGATCCGCGCCGGTGAGGTGCCCGGCGATCTCGCGTTGCTGGCTGGTCGTGATCCGTGGGATGTGCCCGGCGTCTTTGGATCTGAAGAATCGTTGTGGATGCCGTGGATCGAGGGTGCACTCGATCGGTTTGGGCAAGGCGTAATTTCTTGGCAGCTTGGGGACTACTCGATGTACTCGGATACGGAGTTACTCGATGTACAGCTTGATGCAGCCGAAGCGGTCTTTGAACGCTGGATCCCGGGCCCCGAGATCCGATCTCCTTGGCCGATCGGTGAGTCGATCGGAGCGTTGCTGGTTCAGCCGGGCCGTGGCGTGGTCATCACCGACGACGGTGCCGGCGAAGACGCATCGATCGCAGAGCGAGTGGCTGCGTGGGCCGCGGCGCGGACCGATGAAAATCCGAGCGCACGCGGCGGGCTCACCATCGAGTTCCCCGCCAAAGGCAATACGCCCGCGGGATATCGTGACGTTGGGCGGCTCGCACGCCGGGCGATGAGTGCTTGGGTCGCAGCCCACAACGCTGGAGTCGCCGATCGCGTTGAGTTGGCGCTTCGAGACCCTTGGCGTTCGAGCGGCGGGCGTCGGCCAAGCATGATGCCGTCGCCCGAGGTTGCCCTCTGGCGCACGCTCGCATCGGCCCTTGGGCAACGCTCTGGTTTGACCGAAGTTGAACTTCTGCCGGGCGTAAGAACAATCATCATCGGTAACGATGAAGACGCGTTGCTCGTCGCATGGTTGACTGATCCAACAGCGCCGAGCCGAATCATCGAACTCCCGCTTGGTGATTCGGCGGATGGAGGTAGCGTACAGCGCATCGGACTCATGGGTGATCGCACGCCGATCGGTCCAACGGAAGATCCCAGATGGGGCTCTTCGGTTCATCGGATCGAGCTTTCGCGCGACCCGGTGCTTGTCGACGGAGTCGATGCGCCATACTTGACGTTGCTCGCATCGGTCCGTCTTTTGCCTGATCGACTCGAGCCTGTGCTCGGCAATCGGATACATGAGCTCGAAGTGTTCAACCCGTTCGCGGTGCCTGTTCGCGGCAAGGTGTTTATTGTCGAACCCGGCGGGCTGTCGGACGGCGTCGCCGGGCGTGATCGTTCATGGCAAATCTCGCCCCGCGTCGTGCCATTCGCTGCCCAACCCAATGAAACGTTCCGCATACCGATCGATATCTTGTTCGGCGCGGGGCAGCAGACCGGGTTGATTCCTGCGGTGTTTGACGTGCAGGTGTCGGCCGACAAGGAGTATCCCACCGCGCGGGTCGCTCGGTGGATACCCATTGAAAGTGAACTGATTCAAATCGAAGCGACCGCGACTCGATCAGGTGAAGACGTCGTGGTTCGCGCGTTCATCACGAACCTCGGCGAAGAATCACGGGCGGCTGATCTTGTTGTTTCTTCACCCGGATCTGCTCGCGAGCGATCTTCGGTGCGCGGAATCGCTGCTGGATCCACCATCGAGCGCCGCTTCGTTATTCGCGGTGTTCCGTTTGGCCAAGCGGTTTTGGTGTCTTTGATCGAGCCGCGGACCGGCGAGCGATTGCTGAAATCAGTCCGGGCAGAGTGAAGCGGTCTATCTCATCTGGACAAACTACGAACTGAATGAACTACGGCCGCTTGGTCAGCACGTACCAGGCATATCCGAGCGCGGGCGGCGGGACGTCTTCGCCGTCTTCATCCGTGACCTGTGTGATCTGCATCACAGATCGCGCGACCAACGCTGTCCATTCATCGAGTGAATAGGTCCGAAGGGTATAGGTCGAGTCGCGGTGTTCGTCACCGCCCGGGCGTTCGATGTGCAGGTGGCTGAGTACGGTTTCGAAGCGCGACCCGTCTTCGGGGGGCAGATAGTTGGCGATCTGCGTGACACGGCAGGGCCCGCGTGCTCCGTGCCATACATCTTCACTGGGCATTTCCACGCCATATACAGTGGTTGAGAGGCCGACGATATAGATTCCATCATTGGTGAGTGATTCGCTGATATTCTCGAAATGAGCCAGCATCGCCTCATCCGATTCGAGATGTCGAATCGTGTTAATCAGGTTGTAGGCAGCACGTACCGGTCGCTTGATATGTGCCGCGAAGTCGGTCATGTCTGCAACAAATAGATTCGTTCGCTTTTCGATGCCGGCACGATCCGAACGCGTTCGTGCGTCTTCAATCATTCCTGGATCGATGTCAAATCCGACGCAGCGGTGTCCAGCGGTCGCGAGCCAACGCAGATGCCGGGCGGTTCCGCACGCGGGCTCGAGGAATGAAACGGGCCCGTCGTTGATGCCAAGCATCGCGCGGGCGAGTTGTTCGACGCCTCGCGCTTCGTCTGCGGTGCCTTGAGCATGGAGGATGTCATAGATCACCGGATCGCTGTAGAAACCGATCGGTGCTTGGGAACTGGATTCGTCGGTGTGCCGAGTCACACGGGACGGTAGGATGCATCGCCATCGGTTGCACGAACGGAGAACCCCATGCCGAACACGAGATATGCGACAGACCCAGTCGAAGTAATGCTCGCTCACAACAGCTGGGCGAATGAGCTGCTCATCAAAGCATGCGAACCACTGGGTGATACACAGCTTGATCAGCCGTTCGAGATGGGGCTTGGATCACTGCGTTTGACGATCACGCACATCTTCGGCGCCATGCGAGGATGGACCGATTTCCTCGCCAAGCGACCCCAGCGTGAACGCCTCGAATCGACACCCGAACTTGGTCCGGCTCGATGGATCGAGATGATGCCCGAGTTGGATCGTGATCTCCGCGCCGCGGTGCTCTCCGGCCCACTCGACGAGGTGATCTCTGCCGAGCGTGGCGATCGCACCTTTTCGTTCGTCCGATCGCACGTGGTTGTCCACGTCACCACCCACGGCGTGCACCACCGCGCCCAATGCCAGAACATGCTCCGCCATCTCGGCGTATCAGACTTGCCGGCAAGCAGCGGTATGGAGTGGGGCATGGAGCAACTGGAGAGTTAAGTTCGTATCGATCGGAGTGTTCATTGAATGACGAGCACGAGCACGAGGCGAAGAGCAGTAGTTCGGGGCGACGGCTTGTTCGATTGCTTCGAAATCTCGCGGTCATCGGACTTCTTGTGGCGATCGCTGTGCGATTGACAGGTCTCGCCGAATCACTTTTCTATTGGCCGAGCCCCGGATCGGTCACCACACCGGTGTGGTACGAAGACGTTGAGTTCATCACTCCAGATGGTGTCACGCTGCATGCGTGGTTCATGCCAGCGCGGGGCGTGGAAGCCGGCGAACGAGCCCCCGCGATCCTCCACGCGCACGGAAACGCGGGCGACGTTGCATCCCACGAATCGTTCTCTCGGTTCCTGACCGATGCTGGTTTTCATGTGCTGCTGTTTGACTATCGCGGGTACGGGCAGTCCGAGTCTGGCGGCCGACCGAATCGAGATCGACTCACAATCGACACTCTGGCGGCGTTAGACGCTCTGATCGCGCGTGATGACGTTGATACGCGACGTGTGGGTGTGCTGGGTGTTAGTTTGGGCGGTGCATTTGCGCTTCGTGTTGCGGCCGAGGATCAGCGGGTTCGATCCGTTGCCACGATGTCGGCGTTTTCATCGTGGTGGCGCGTCGCAAACGATGCAGCACCGGGATTCGGTTGGTTGCTCATACCCAGAGGCATCGAGCCCGAACGGTCCGCAGCCGCGCTCGGTGATCGACCACTCCTTGTGATGCATGGGCTTGGCGACAACACAGTGCGTCCACACCATGCCGAGCGACTCAAAGTATCGGCGGCGAACGCGGGTGTGCCGGTTGAGCGATGGATACATCCAACGGCCGGGCACAACGATCTTGTCCAGTCTTACACCGAGCCAAGGCAAGTCCTGATTGATTTTTTCAATCGCACACTCACGCGTTGAGCAAGATTAACTCAAGGGCAGCCAACTTGGAACTCGCCGATAAAGAACGAGATATCAAAGAAGTTCAGCATGCCGTCAGCAAAGACATCCGCACTCGGATCGCCGGCTAAGTACTTCAAAATGAACTGTTGAATGTCAAAGAAGTTCACTTGGCCGTCGCAGTTGATGTCGACATCGCACAGGTCGATCGGTTCTATCGAAACCATGACGTCGTCCATACCGTTGAGCCCATCGAAGTTACCTAGTGGGGTTACCACAATCCTGCTCACACCATCGCGAACAATGAATCCTGCGAAGCAACCGGCGACGATTGGCTGTGCATCAATTGTGACCACTAGATTTTCAGCTGCATCGAATCCTTCAATGCGGACCCAATCGCCTTGAGCATTGATTTGCCCGAAGGCGTAGATGAGATCCTCGGGGTTGTCAGGTCGGATCACCCAGGCTGAACCCGCCGGCCGGCCGTTTCCAAAGTTGCCCATCCAGCGATTCCCGGAGGGAGCTCCATTGAACGCGAGTGCTATAGGAAGCGGTGCGGCCGAGCCATCCGCATATTCAGGCGCGAAGCGAGCGCCATTCCCGGGCAGATCACTGACAGCGTCATCGCCATTGAATGACTCGAAGTCTTCGAGCAATGCAAGCCCGCCGGAGTCTGCAACGAATACAGCTCTCGTCGCATCGAGCGGTCCAGAATAGGTGACGATGTCACCGAAGCTCTTGGAACACAATATGAGCAAGCATGCAGCAATTAGTTTGCGCTTCATACCCAAAATCTAGCAGGTCGGCGGGGCTCTCAAAAGCTAATTTTTAAGGGCTTGGGATGGTTCCGGTAACCGTTGGTGCGAGCCGATCACGCTGATTTCCAGAGAAAAGCCGATTGTCTGCTTCTTCGCCTTCTATCAGATACCGGCCTTCCGAATCGAGCTGATACCCCATTTCGTCCGGGCGCAGCGACGAAACGTGTCCGTCCGCAAATGCGACGTTGCTGATGCCGTTGTGGCGCGGGTCCGGCCCGGACCGGTGTTCGGCGCTTCGGTTGCGCCGATCCGCGTAGTCGGAGTTCTCGGCGAGCCTGGGCGGATCGAGCGCGTAGCCGTGCCCACCCATCGCACGAAGTTCCGGATCGCGTGAGCCGTCTTCGCGATTCGGAAGTCGGTCGATGGCGCGTTTTCCGGCAGCCGTCCCCATCGAATCGGCAAACAGCACCGTCGCCGAGGCATCGATCGACACCGCCTTTACCGGAAAGTTAATCAAGCCGGATGTTTCGTTGTCATCGCGGAATCGTGTGTTGCCAAGGAACTGGTAGTTGTAGCCATAGCCATAGTTTCGGCTGCTCGTCCAGAGTGATGCTTCCGGGCAGTGGAACACCTTTGAGCCGTCGATGACGGCGCTGTGCTCGTCGAACTCTTCCTCAGACGGGTTGGCGTAGGCGTCAAACCCGGCAGCCGCTCCGATGACTGCAAACCACCGCGGGCGGTAGTGCCGCCCGTTGCCAAGCTGATACAAATTCTGTTCCAAGTTGTTGTAACGCCCCGGCTGACCGGGCACAGACAAATCGTTGTTCTCGTTCGCGTAGATGTTCCAGCCGATCGCCAGCTGCCGCATCCCAGACGAACACTGCAGCGAGCGTGCGGTCTTACGGGCGCTGCCGATTGCTGGAAGCAGCAAGCCGATGAGCAACGCGATGATTGCAATGACCACCAGCAGCTCGATGAGCGTGAACGCGGAAGATCGCGCAGGATGGCGGCAGGCTTTCATCACAATATCTCGTGGGTCGTCACCCCGCCCAGAATGGACGGTGCTGTTCGAAGAGGATTCGGCGACAACGGTGAAAGGGTTGCGATAAACATGACGCTCGGCGCTTATCAGACGCCTTTGACGAGCTTTGGCCGGTCCGGGTTGATGAACCTAGACTCCATCGATCGCTCGGGGCGTCGCTGGTGCTTGTCATTGGTTGGCTGAGAAGCACCCGTGGAACCTGATCCGGCTTATACCGGCGGAGGGAACGCGATCGCGGGCCGATGTGCTTGCCCGTCCCTCCGTGTTTTGCTGACCCACCCGCCACACGGAGGCGACCATGATCTCGAAGCCTGACGACACAACCAAGACCTATCCAACCCCCGCCCACTTGGCCGAAGGCTCGCCCGCGTGGAAAGCCAACGACCACACGGCTGCGGGTCTGCGTACCGCTTCGGATCTCAAGGACCGCTATCGAACGACCAACCCCGGGCCTGCGGTGCCGGACGGGTCGTACACGATTCCAGCGCACGGCGCGTTCAACCCTGGCGCGGACACGAAAGCCCCGACGCCGGGCTCGTTTGCCAACAAAGCCGACATCGGCGGCCCGCTGATGTTCTCCAGCCCAGACACGCCCGGCATGCCCGCACCCAGCGACAAGACCGCGTGGGACTTCCTGCCAGAAGGATGGTCGTGCGAAATCCTCAACAGCGCTTGCGACGCCAGCGATACAACGCCGGGCCACGTCCACACCTTCACCGACGCGCTCGGCGTCACCCGGCGCGTCGTGACCACCGAAGGCTTCGAGCCGATCACGCAGCTCGAGAGCGCCCGGCTCGGCATCGTCACGCCCGAGATGAAGCGTGTCAGCGAGCGCGAGCCGCACCTCGCACCCGAGCAGGTCCGCGATGAGATCGCGGCGGGGCGTTTGATTATCCCCGCCAACATCCATCACCTCGCCCACAAGCTCGATCCGATGTGCATCGGCCGCGCCAGCAAGACCAAGGTCAACGCCAACATGGGCGCGTCCCCGGTCAGCAGCAGCACCGACGAAGAAGTCGAGAAGCTGCAGTGGGCCGAGCGGTGGGGCGGCGACACCGTCATGGACCTATCCACCGGCGGTGACCTCGACGCGACCCGCAAAGCCATCATTACGAACGCGACTGTTCCGATCGGGACTGTTCCGATCTACTCGATGATCATCGGCCGCAAGATCGAAGACCTCGATAAAGAAATCATCCTCGAAACCGTCGAGCATCAGGCGCTGCAGGGCGTCGACTACATGACCATCCACGCCGGCGTGCGCAAGGCGCACATCCCGCTGGTCAAGGACCGTCTGATCGGCATCGTCAGCCGCGGCGGTTCGCTGCTGGCCAAGTGGTGCCTTGTGCACAACGAAGAGAACCCGATGTACACCCTCTGGGACGACATCTGCCAGATCCTCCGCAAGCACGATGTGTCGTTTTCGATCGGCGACGGGCTCCGACCCGGCGGCCTGGCCGATGCGACCGACCTTGCGCAGCTGGCCGAACTTCAGACCATCGGCGAGCTCACCGAGCGTGCCTGGCGCCATGGCGTGCAGGTCATGGTCGAAGGGCCGGGGCACGTGCCGTTCGACCAGATCGAGTTCAACGCCAAGCTCCAACGCCGCTTGTGCCACGGGGCTCCGTTCTACGTGCTCGGCCCGCTGGTGACCGATGTGTTCCCGGGCTACGACCACATCACGTCGTGCATCGGCGCGACGAGCATCGCCTATCACGGCGCGTCGATGCTCTGCTACGTCACGCCCAAGGAGCACCTCGGCTTACCCAAGAAGGGTGACGTCAAGGAAGGCTGCATCGCGTACAAGATCGCGGCGCATGCTGCGGACGTCGCGCTGGGCATCCCCGGCACGCGTGACTGGGACGACAGCCTGACCAAAGCAAGGGCCGCGTTGAACTGGTCCAAGCACTTCGAGCTTGCCTTCGACGAAGACACCGCCCGCGCGTACCATGACGAAGACCTCGATGTCGACACCGATTTCTGCGCGATGTGTGGGCACGATTGGTGCTCGGTCCGCATCTCCAAAGAGATCCAGGAGTTCGCGTCGGGCAAAGCAGACGGCTTTGACCGCGGCAACCCCGTCAAGTCCGACGCGTTGACCGCCGAGCAGCAAGAGATCCTCAAGAGCCGCGGCTACCTCAAGCCCGAAGAGATCCACAAGCTGGCCGCCAAGGTCAAGGGCAAAGTTCCGGTCGAGACCGAAGAGGGCAAGGCATCCTGCCACTCGGACTTCGTCGACGGCGACGAGGCCAAGCAACTCCAGAGCGAGGTCGTTGTTCAACTGAACACCGCCCCGGCCCACAACCTGCCGAGCGAGGATCGGTTGATCTGACGTGGCGAAGGGCACCCCGCCGCCACGGTTGCACATCATGACGGCTCGAACAGAACCAGTCGCGGTCATTCTGCGGCGTGGGCCTTCGGACTGGTTCCACGTGCTCCGATACCGGACAGACACGGACGAAGTCGAGCACGGCTCGTGGTTTCGTGGACGCATCTATCAGTTGCGTTGTGATGTCTCTGATGACGGGCATTACATGGTGTATCTCGCGATGGGGGCTCGGGGCGAAACGTGGAACGGCGTATGTAAGCCGCCCCGTCTGAAATGCTTGGCACAGTGGGAGACCTACGGAACATGGTTCGGGGGTGGGATCTGGCATTCCGATCGTCGGCTCGCGGTAAACATCGGGAAGAACGCTGAAAGCGGCGCGGGCGGACCATTCACTCCGGATGTGGTCGTTCCATCGAAAGATCACGACCTTCAGTTCGTGATTCACGACTCCTCGGCATTGAATCCGCTGGGGAAGATGTGGGGCGAGTCCGAAGGTGTGCTCTACCCCCGCTTGCAGCGCGACGGATGGGTCCGCCAAGGGCCCTTCGGAGAAGATATCAAAGTTGAGGGCAAGCAGTACCAGGTCCGCCACGACGGTGACGCAGGGTGGCTCTTAATGCGTGGTCCGGATCTTCCC
>JBGCEB010000035.1:0-58954 GCA_045106075.1 Phycisphaerales bacterium | reverse complement strand
ATGCATGCGAGCAGACAGATACTCCGCCCGACGCATCGGCCTTGGAGATGTGGACTGGGGCCGCCTCCGGCTTCGGGTTCAATCACCGAAAACCGAAGGACACGGCAAGCTTGAACGAGTGATCCCCCTCTTCCCAGAGCTGCGCTCGGTACTGACGGACTCTTTCGAGTTGGCCGACGAGGGTGCAAAGTTCGTGGTTGGGCGATACCGCGATAGATCCTCGAACTTTCGGACTCAACTCGAGCGAATCATCGAGCGAGCCTGACTGACGCCATGGCCACGGCTCTTCAATGCCATGAGGGCGAGTCGAGCAACAGAACTGGCGGCTGAGTATCCAGCTTCTGTTTGCACAGCTTGGATGAGCCATACAGCTGCTGTCGCGGAGACCCACTATCACATGGTTAGAGAGAGCGATTTCGAGCGTGCCGCGTCCGAACTGACTTTCGGCGCAGATACCGGCGCACTTTTGACTCAGAATACGGCGCAGCAACAAGCGGCAGTGAGTGACAGAGAACGGGCCGTGTCGTCACAAACGCAACAGGGACCGACGCTTACGCCGGTCCCTGCCGTTGGTTGCTTGTCCTCGCAAGAGGAGGTTAGTGGGCCTGGACAGACTCGAGCAAGTTGCAAAACGCCGGAAGAAACGCACCACTCGGGATCGAAGCGATTGTTCAGCCTTGCCAGACGTGCGGCGCGCCTGGGCGGGGCAAGCGGTCTCCATTGCAGATGTTCATCGGCGACACGCTCGGCCACTGCGAGCGTTGTGGCCTCCCGATCGATCTCGGGGACGATGGTCGCCCGATTCTGAGCGGTAAGATCATTCACCTTGTGCGAGCCCAAGGTTCGTGAAACTCCGGCCAGGCGCTCCCGACAACCGATTCCACCGTTTGGTGACGGCAGGCCCTGCAGTAACATCCGAAGACTTCATCAGGCGGCCAGATCGCCTTGGCACCAGTTCAACCTCCTACAACGTGAACGACAGTTGCTTGAACGATCAGCACGCTGCTATGGGGGCGGGGGGCAACCTTCCCTGCAACGACAATCTCGTCTCCCGGGTTGAGGTGGGTGGTGGCATCGATCGTGAGGGGGTTGCCTTCGGCATCGACGAGCTGGATGGTCGCCGAGTTGGCCGTGAGGACCTCGCGCGGCTCGCAGCAGTAGTCCCACGGCGTGCGGCAGTTGTCATCGGGGTTGTCGGCGCACGTCGGAAGGGATGAATCGACGATCGTGAAGACGGCGCTATCGGCTGTCATCGGTGATCGGCTACCCCCGATCCGACCACGAACAGTGACGATGTCACCCTCCCGGGCGGCTGTCTTCAAGGCTCCGACGCTTTGCGCGTCTGTAGGGAGTTCTGTGAGCAACCAGTTGGGTGCCTGAGACTCGGTCTGTGCTGGGGCTGTGATTGGATCACCAGAGGCAACGGGGGCGGATCTGTCGCATCCGATCAAGGTCGATGCGAGCATTACGGAGATGGCGGTGAGAAGAACAGCTTTCATGTGTGACTCCTTTTGAGTGGTTAGAACGATTTGAGCGCTTCCGGGATTGGCAGGCGGAGGCAGCGTGCGGCGGGCGGGATCGCGCCGACGACGCCGACGATGAGACCGGCGGCGATGCCCGCGACCATCACGGGTGGGTCGATGGTCAGGGCGAACGCTCCCATCGAGAAACGGACCGCCAGACCGTCGAGAAACAGCAGGGCGAGGGCGGAGCCGATCAGGATGCCGCACGCCGCGGCGAAAATTGATTCTTCGGTCAGGCTGGCGACGATCGCGGCTCGCGTGAATCCAAGGGACTGGAGCATGCCGACCTCTCGCACGCGGGCGGCGAAGGCGGCGTACATCGTGTTGAGCCCGCCGAGTATGCCGCCCGACGCGATGAGGACCGCGGTGACGATCACCATGACGCGGATAGGCGCGTAGAACGCGGCGATGGAGGCGTAGTACTCGCGCTCGGGAATCGCGGTCGTTTCCAGGTCGAGTCGGCTCTTGGCGAAGATGTCTACATCGGCGAAGCTTGACTCGCCGAGCGTGACGATGACGCAGGAGAGTGAGGACTCACGGTTGGTCGCGATCTGGAGATCGGTCAGCGGGATCCAGACCTCGGCGTCCATCACGGTGCTCGGCGCGCTGAATCGCCCGACGATGGTCCAATCGCGATCGTCGAAGTAGAGCGTCTGCCCCACTGCGAGGCGCTCGTCGGGCAGGCCCAGGCGGGTTGGTGCCAGCGCGCCGACCATGAGTTCATCTTCGCCGGCGCGGGGCGGACGGCCCTGTGTGATCTCGACCTCGGGGTGGACAAGCAACGCGACGGGACGGACACCGCGCATCACGGCCTGGTGCTCCGCCGAGCCGGGCCCGGTGCGGACCGGGAGCGCGGCGTGGATCTCGGGCGAGGCGTAGGTGATGCCGCCGAGTTGTTTGAGACCGGGGATGCTCGCGGCGGCGATGCCTTCGACGGCGGCGTCGATCTGCGATCGCTCGACGCCCTCCTCGCTGCCGATGCCGAGGATCATGACGTTCTCGTGGAGCGTGGGCGGCGCGGTGAGCGTCCGCTGCATGCCGCGCACGAAACCACCCGAGGCGAGGACCAGCAACACGACCAAGGACGAGCCCAGCAGCGACGCGGCGAGGCGCATTTTACTGCGTCCAAGGTTGCGGAAGGCGTACTCGAAGGGGAGTTGGCGGATCATTGGGTCTCTGGTCGTGGGGTTTCGGATCGGTCAGACGGCTCGGAACGTGTGGGCGATCTCGCGGCGGGCTGCCTGCCATGCCGGCACCAGCCCGGCCAGCACGCCGATCACGCCGCACACACCCAGCCCGGTCAGCAGAAGGGGCGCGTCGGCGACGATGGGGATGGTCGCCCCTTCGACCGACAGGGCGAAGGAGCCGCGGTTGGCGATGACGAGCGCGGCCGCCGCGCCAAGCCCGCCGCCGACCAGCGCGAGCAGCACGCCCTCCGCGACGATGAGGGCCGCGATGAGACGCGCGGGAAAGCCGAGGGTCTGGAGGACGGCGTGCTCGCCCACCCGGCTCTGCACGCCCAGCACGATCGAGTTGGCGACCAGGGCGAGGACAGCGGCTAGACATCCCAGACCCAGCCAACGGGCGAACCCCACGAGTTCGATCACGTCGTCGGCGACACGCCCGATGAAGGCTTTCTCGGTGAAGGTCGCCGTGGGCTCCTGGGCGGTGGAAAAGAGATCATCGATGGCGCTGGCGACGGGGTCGAGCATCGCGGGGTCTGTCACCCGGACGTTGAACTGCGTGACGACGCCGAGCTGGTCCCGCCCGGCGAGCTGCACGAACTCCAGCGCGGTGTACGCGACGTTCTGGTCCTGCGGATCGTCGGAGCGGAAGACGCCGGCGACATATGCGGTGATGCCCGCGGCGTCGAAGCGCATCCCCGGTCGCAGCCCGCGGCGCGTCGCGAGGGTCTCGCCGATCAATGCGGCGTCAGTCCTAGCGTGCCAGTCTTCGAGGCTGCCCGAGACGATTTCGATGCCGCCGGATCGGCTGGCGAGGAAGCTGGCTTTGGGCACGCCTCGGAAGGTTACCACGTCCAGACTCGTGCGGCAGTTGGAGACGACGACCTTGATCGGGACGACGGACTCCACGCCCTCGACACGCTCGATACGCGATTGGTAGTCCTGAGGGAGTTGACTGGTCGCTGGGCAGTAGCGGTCCTCGCGGTAGACCACGAGCGTGGTCTCGCGGGCTGATGCCTGCGTGGCGGTGCTCACGCCGCGGTTCATCGCCTGAACGGCGGTGAAGAGAAACATGGCGATCGAGATGCCGGCGATGGTGAGAAGGGATCGCACGCGGTGGCGTGTGACTTGTTTGATGATGTAGGGGGTGCAGCGCGCGAGTCTCATGCCGACACCCCCTGTTCGGACACCCCGGTCTGATTCAGTTGGGCCGGCTCGGCCAGTCGCCCCTTGTCGAGGAATAACGTCCGGGCGGCATAATCGGTCGTCTTGGGATCGTGCGTGACCATGATGATTGTCTTGCCGAGTTCTTGGTTCAGTTCCTGCAGCAGGGACATGACCGAGTGGGCGGACGGTTTGTCGAGGTCGCCCGTCGGCTCGTCCGCGACGAGGATACTTGGATCGGTGACGATCGCGCGTGCGATCGCGACCCGCTGCTCCTGTCCGCCCGAGAGTTGGCGGGGGAAGTGGCTGTGGCGGTCCGCGATGCCGACGCGGTCCAGCGACCGCATCACTCGCTCGTGCCGCTCGGCACGCCCGAGTTTGTGGAGCAGCAGGGGAAGCTCGACATTCTCGAACGCGGTGAGCACGGGAACCAGGTTGTAGAGCTGGAAGACGTAGCCAACGTGCGCGGAGCGCCACGCGGCGAGCGCGTTGCGACTCATCGTGGCGAGGCCCTGCCCGTCGATCACGAGGGTGCCCCCGGTCGGCGTGTCGATGCCGGCGATGCAGTTGAGCAGCGTTGTTTTGCCGCTGCCGCTTGGGCCCATGAGCGCGACGAAGTCGCCGCGGGGCACGTCGAGATCGAGCCCGTCGAGCGGTCGGATGACCGTTTCGCCCTTGCGGTACTCGCGGGTCAGCCCGCGGCATTCAATGAAACTCATGACGGGGCTCCTTGCTCGTCGCTTGGTTCGGAACGGATCGCGACGGGCTCGCCCGGGGCGAGACCGGCCGGATCCTCGATCAGTAATGCGCCGGGCTGGATCCGGCCCGTGACCGTGGCCCAATCCGCGTCCTGCCGAGTGACAGTCACCGGGACCGGCAGGGCAACACCCCGAGAGGCGCGGCGGTCGGTAACCAGCCAGAGGCGGGTGTCGGCCGTGCTGGTGTCGAGCGCCCGGGCGGGGACGCGGACGGGGGATGCGGGTTGAAACTCGGCGTCGCCAGTGCGTTCGTTGTCGCCCGACCCGATGAACCGGACACGGGTGAGCATCTCGGGCTTGAGCAGGGGCGATGGGTTCTCGACCGCGACCTTGACCTCCAGTGTATTTTTCTGAAGGTCGGCTTCGTGGGTGATGCGGAGGACGCGCCCGTCGAAGCTGGTGCCGGGCAGGACCTCGACCACGACCTCGCACCGCTGGCCGACCGAGACGTGGGCCGCGTCGGCGAGGGGGACATCCACGCGCACCTGGAGGCGAGAGGGGTCGTAGATGTGGATGATCTGCGCCGAGCCCGGGTCGTCCATCATCAGAATCGCCTTGTCACCCGGTGCTTTGAGGCGTTTTTGCACATAGCCGGACACGGGGGCGCGGACGGTCATGCGTTGCAGGCGAAGCGCGGCTTCGTCGCGCGCCGCGATCGCACGGTCGAGATCGGCCCGCGCGCGGGCGAGGGCGGCGTTTGCCGAACCGAGACGCAATCGGTCGGCGACACGCAGTTCGAGGCTTTCGGCGGCCGCCCGAGCCTCGGCGATCGCGCTCGCGACCCTGGCTTCAAGCACGGGACGCTGCGCCCTCAGGGCAGCAACCTCGGCACGTTGTGCCTCGGCACCCTGGCGTGCTGTAATGACTTCGAGTTCGGTCGCGACCCGGCTGCTCTGGGCCTGCTCGACCCGGCGTCGCTCCTCATCAAAGCGGAGGAGGGTGGCCTCGGCTGAGTCGATGAGCGCGGGGAGACGGGCCAACTCACCCTCGGCTTCAGCCACATCGGCCCGAGCAACACCGACACGGCGTTGCAACTCAACGGGATGGTCCCAGTCGGTTTGCGCGGCATGCTGTTCGGCTTGAGCCAGATCAACCCCGGTTCGGGCGCGTGCGAGTTCGGCCTCGGCGCGAGTCCGCGCCAGACGCGCGTCGTCGTCCACCAGAGTCGCAACCACCGCACCGCGCTCGACCGAGTCGCCTTCTAGAACCAGCACCGTCTCAACAACGCCGTCGGCGAGCGCTGGAACGGCCGTGATGTACGGCTCGGCTTCCAGCCAGCCGGCCGCCTGAACCGTCGGCGAACTACTGACGCGCTCGGGTTGATCATCACTCGATTGCTCGGACGACTGCTCGAATACGGCCTGGGTCACGACAACGGCGCGGACAGGGCGCACGGTCGGCCAGGCGGCCGAGATGATCAGCAAAGTGGTCAAGGCCAGCACAGATGTTGGGACGAGGACCGCCACGCGATTGCGACGGGGCATCGCGGGCAGGCGCGAGCGCCCACCGGTCGATTGAGATGTCATGGTCAGACTCCAAACTCGGTTTCAGATCGGTCCAAGGGCGCGTCGATCGCGCACCTTCCCTCTCACGAAGCCAAGAACGGTCTGGGCGGGCGATTGAGCCCGAGCGTGTGGGAATCCGCGTGCGGATCGTGCTGGTTTTCAACCCGAGGCTGCAAGGTCAACGCCGGCATTCCGGCAGGAGGCTGCGTCCTGACGACCGCGACCACGACCGAAACAGCACAGCACAGATCGGGGCATTGCCCGTCCTGGCACGGCGTACGCTCGGGCGCTTGGCACGGGTCCTCGCGGTCGCTCGTTTCGACACGGCTGCTTGAAGTAGGGCAACAGTGATCGGACTCGGCTTGTTCGACCAGATCAATCGATTCTGAACAGCAGCCGCACGAGACCACAAACCCCACCAGAAGCGGATAGGCCAACATCGTGGCGGTGGTCAGGATGACGAGAAGGCGGGTCACAAGAGCTCCCTAAGTCTGTCTCACTTAGGATACCACATTGCGTTCTGCAAAGCCACAGTGCCAGATCGGCCCTGGACTCGGCTGGATGGCGCGACACATCCAGTGATAAAGATTATGGGCGGGAACCGGTCAAGAAAATGAGCTCAAAGCACGGCAATGGATAAACCTTATCGAACTGAAATTTGCATGGAGCGATCGAACTAAATGCCTGCCGATAAGCACACAAATCGGCGACTCACCCTATACAGGGCAGCACATGAACTCGTCCGATCAGACACTCGTGCCTTCCGTGACGAGGGCAGGGAGCTGGCGGAACTATTCTCTGAGAGCACTCTAGTTGAGCATCGCCCCGATGCTGCCGGCCTAGATGGAGATGCGAGACTGCTCGCGCGTTTGGATCTGGCTCGAACCGCAGCAGTCGAAGAACAAACATCACACGCTTCAGGCAACTCCGCTTATGACGCGGCAAAGTTCGAGTTGGACTTTTCGCTCGACTCTCACTCTGCAGAGGTGTGCGTGAAAGCGGCCCGGCGGGTTGTGTTGGCCATCACGATCGCGGCCGACCCGAACTGCACCGAGTCGATCGACGCCGGGATCTGTGAGTTCGCGTCGCTGCCCTGGCTGACCGAGTCCGACAACTGGAGCGAGCGATCGTCGCTGATGTGGACGGAGTCTGGGTGGAACGATCATTCGAGGCCGTCACCCAGAGTCTTGGACATCCTCGAATCTGCCATCGGGTGCGTCAGGCAGCACGCCGGGCCTGATGAATACAACATGACAAAGCCGAGCGAAGATCCGCTCGAAGAGGCCAGACGCGCTCTAGCCGACATCGTCCGCCTCGCAGAAGCGTTCGCGTATCGAGCCGCGCTGTATGCCGAACTCATCTACGCGCCGACCGAGGATCGCGATGCCGTGCAAGGGGATGTCCGTCGGCTCTGGCCCGAATGGGGGCCTGCGCTCAACCGCGGGAGACGTGCCCTGCATGGACTCCGTCCGATACCGCTTGGCATCGACTTCGAACCTGCGGTACTCGCGATCGATCAGTTACGGAGCACGCTCGACGAACCGCTGACCCTGCACCCGGCCGAAGCTCCCGGCGAACACCTTTTCCGTCCCGCGGGGCCACTGGGCGCATCGAAGACCAAGGGGTCGAACCTGAGTCAGGAGGGTCTTGCGGCCACCGTGTCCCCCATTGCCCGACTCTCGGACAGGCTTCGCGGGATCAAGGAGGCTGGACTCGTCGGGCTCAAACCTCCCGAACCCGATGGCGAATGGTGGCCTGCATCCGAGTTTGGGCCCAAGCTTGCCGCCCGGATACGCCAGGCCGGTGTGCCTCAAAGAAAGTCTAAGCGAGTCCGATCTCGGGTGTTAGATGGGGTGAAACTCTACTCGGTGGACGATGCCCGCCGTCGGTGGGCGTCCGAGATTCGGTAAATCTGCGCAACGGAGCGCAACGCCGCGTGAATCCGCGCAACGCGGCCTTTAGACCCCTCGACAGGCGGCACAATGCGCCCGACGCTGTGTGCATGCAAGACCAAAGACCCGCATTTGTCGCCGTCACCGAAGCCGCCGAACTCTTGGGCATCCCCCTCGCTTGGATGAAACGAGAGGCCGAAGCCGGTCGGATCCCAGCGGTCCGGGCTGGGCGGCGCTGGCTCGTCCACTTGGAACGGACACAAGCGATCCTCGCCGAGCGTGCCGTGTCTCGGACGGAGGCTAGCAATGGCTGAACCGTTAAAGATCACCGTCCGCCCGGCGGAAGCTGTCTTGGCACTGAGTATTTCTGAGCGGACGCTCCGCGATCTAATGCGCTCGGGTGAGATCCCGTTCTCTCGGCTCGATCGAGCAATCCTTATTCGTGTCGCAGATCTCGACACCTTCGTCGCCAGACGGAGCGCGAGCCAAGAGAGCTGCGATGGCTAAGCGAAAGCACGGCCCCAAGCAAATCACCGACTTTGATTTACGCCGCATGGTGGTGTACTCCCAGCTCAAACACCGAGAACGCTCAACGCTGCTCATCATCGCGCACTGTCTCTACCGCGACAGCTTGAAAATTGTCGCGAGCTATCAACGCATTGGCGACTATCTCGGGCTCTCCCGACGACAGGCCATCACACGGATGCAAGCGCTCGAAGACCTCGAGGTGCTCGTCAAGATCCGCGAGGGCGGCGGGCACTACCAACACGGCGGCGGGCGGTGCAATGCTTGGCAGCTCGACCTCGAAATGCTGCGCTTCTACGAACTGCCGCCCACCCCGAAGGCGAACGGTGAAGCAGACTTCCCACTAGGGGTGAAGCCAGCTTCACCGATGGGTGAAGTGGACTTCCCGGCTGAGGTGAAGCCGACTGCACACGATCCAATGCATCCAATGAATTCCAATGCTCTCTCCAACAACCCGCCGAACAGATCGGCGGGTGGCGCGAGGGGGGGAGGGGAGGGACGGGGACGGAGCAAGATCCCGAATCCTCGACTCCCACGGTTCAAAATGACCGAGGGCACGCGGGCGGATCGTGTCGCCGAACTCAGAGCACAGAAAGCAATCGCAGACAAACAGACGCGGGATGCGCAGAGCGACCCCGTACAATTGGATTCGGAAGGTGGTAACTCAGATCGCATCAATCGCGAATGATCCTGGCGGGCGAAAGCGGATCCTGTTCGTTGATCCCGACGGACACCGGCGAGCGATCCGGCTCGGCAAAGTATCGAACAAGGACGCGGAATCGTTCCGAGTATGGCTCGAACGGCTCGTCAACGCTCAACGGACGAACGCCCCCACCGATCCAAAGACGGCGGCGTGGCTCGCCGAGCTGCCCGATGCGATGTACCGCAAACTGGTTCGGGTCGGGTTGGCCGAGGATCGGGAGCAACCCGAAACACGCACGCTCGGCGAACTGATGGACGCGGCATTCGAGGGGATGACGGTCAAACCCAGCACGCTCACACGCTACGAACAGACGCGACGGCTGCTCTGCGAACACTTCGGCGAAGACCGCGACCTCGACGCAGTCGGCCCCCGAGAGGGCGATGCGTGGCGGGCGTGGCTGGTCGAACAGGACTACGCCGAGGCAAAAATCAGCAAAGAAATCCAGATCGCCCGGATGCTGTTCCGTTCGGCGGTTCGGTGGGACTGGATCGACGCGAACCCGTTTGAGGGCGTGCGCAGTGGCCCGCAGACGAATCGGGCTCGGCTCTACTACCTGCCGCCCGAGGACGCTCATAGGCTCATCGACGCGGCCCCTGATGCCGACTGGCGATGCATCATCGCGTTGGCCCGCTTCGGCGGCTTGCGCTGCCCGTCCGAAGTGCTGCGAGTGACTTGGGCTGATGTAGATTGGGACCGCGCTCGCATCCGGATCGAATCACCGAAAACCGAGGGCAGCGGGAAGGGCGAGCGGCACATCCCGCTGTTCCCCGAACTGCGAACAGTCCTGATGGATGCATTCGACCTTGCACCCGAGGGGGCCCGATTCGTGATCAACGGACACCGTGATGCTCGGAGTGCGAACCTCCGTACGCAACTCCAGAGGATCATCGCCCGAGCGGGGCTCACACCCTGGCCGAGATTGTTCAACGCGATGCGAGCGAGCCGGGCGACTGAACTTGCGGCTCAATATCCGGCGGCGGTTTGCACCGCATGGCTCGGGCACACGCAGGCGGTGGCGACGGCTCACTATCACATGGTCAGAGACTCGTACTTTGAGCTGGCAGCGGCGACCCCAACTAAAAGTGGCGCACAATCCGGCGCACTTGGGGCGCAGAATGCGGCGCAGCAGGAAGCGGCGGAGAGCAGCAAGAAACCGACCGTCTCGCCACAAACGCAACAGGGACCGACGCTTACGCCGGTCCCTGCCATTGATTGCCGTTCCTCGCAAGAGGGGATTAGTGGGCCTGGACAGACTCGAACTGTCGACCTCACCCTTATCAGGGGTGCGCTCTAACCAACTGAGCTACAGGCCCTCTGGATCGGGCAGGCCGAACCTTCGGGCGAAAAGTATAGACCCCGGTCTCCCGATCGTCATCAATTGGGCCTGGGGTCAATTTGGAGCCGATTGTGGGTCAAGGGGGAGGGTTAGGAGAAACTCTGCCCCGTGGCCACGCCTTCGGACGAGACGCAGATCACCACCCATTTCGCGTGCAAGCCCCCGGCTGAGTGCCAGTCCGAGTCCGAGCCCAGGTCGGCTGGACTCGATCGCGCCAGGGCCTCTTTGGAACTCGCCGAAGACTCGCTCGCGCTGCCTGCTGGGCACTCCTGCACCGTGATCGGCCACCAGCACCTCGAGCGCTCGATCGGTTGTCGATACATCCAGATGAACTCGCGTATCGGCATCATCGTCGGGTGCACCCTCGGGCGGCCCGGCATACTTACACGCATTCTCGACAAGGTTCATCAGGATCCGCTCAACGGATCGCGGATCACAGATGGCCGGCTTCCCGTTCTCAGGTTCGGCAGACTGATCAACTGACACAATGAGGTCCATGCCTGATTGTTCGGCTCGCCGACTCAGAACCGGGCGGACTCGCGCGATCAGCTCACTCGGACTGATGGATCGCTCGCCGGGCGGCCGAGCGTCCCCGGGACGGCGGCGCGTGAGCCGCGCGTACTCCAAGACATTCTCTACGATCTCACCCAATCGGATCGATTCACGTTCGAGGGTGCCAAGATACTCGGCGCGTGCGCTTTCATCCGTGACCATGCCGCCAGCCAGCATCTGGGCATACAGACGGAACGTTGTTAAGGGGGTTCGAAGTTCGTGTGTGACCGCGCCGACGAACCTCGCACGGCGATCAGATAAACGAAGTGTCGCGTGCAGCACCAACGCAACCGCAATAAGCGCGACCAACGTCGCAATCCAGGTCACCAGCAATGCCCAGAACGCGGGCGTCATCCGCTCTGCGGGCATCGCCACGGCGCCGCCGGGTACGAGCAATGCCGGGATGGTTGCGAGACGGTACCCCTTGCCTGCCTGCTCGAAACGAATGGCTTCCGATGCTTGCGCTGGCATCAATGATGTCGCCGGGAGCAGGTCCGTGACGGAGCTTTCGAGCATGGCACGAAGGCTCGGCCAATCGAGACGAACACCCTGCGAGCGTGGTCCATCTGGGGTTTCAACGACTCGGACTAGGACGAGTTCGGGCTGTTGGGCTTGAGGGTCTGGCCAAGTCGGGCTGACCCAGATCGCCTCGACTCGACTGGTCGTGCCCGCAGCTTTATCGTCTTGCGGTGCGGACAACATCGCCGAAGGCTTGATCGTGTTGAGTGCATCGACCGGGCGTTGCGGGGTTTCGATGTCAGATTCCGCAAACGACAAAGACGTCGATCCAACCTCTTGGTCCGCTGCGGGTGCATTGTTCTTCGAACGTCTTTCGGCGGCACTGCGATCGGATTGATTGGCGAGGTCGGCGACCTGTTTTCGTGCCGCAAAGTCATAGGTGGCAGCATCGGGCGGTTCGTTGCCTGATTCGAGCTCGGAGTTTGCGCCTATGACAAGCTCATTCGTACTCGATTCTGTTTCTGTGAGTTCAATAGCGCCTGCTGGGCTTTGATTGACACCATCGGCGAGAGATTCAAGTGCTTGTGAACCCGAGTCTGGGTTGCTCAAAGCCATCGCAACACGCTCGGTCTGTTCATCAGTTGCACGCACAGAGCCCGTAGGTTCGACAACAAAGAAACCGCGTGCAAAGATATTCTGGACTTGTGATGAAACGATTGATTCGTTGGCGATTCGATCGGCCGGAATCGACGAAACCATGAAGTCTCTCGTATCGAGCGATTGGCGTTGACCAAATACTGGCGCGGTTTCGATCGGTCGAGCAGCTTCCATGGCGATAATCGGCGCGAGTTGTGAATCGACACGCCACAAGGCCCGGCGGATGACTTCTTGCCGCTGCGCGAGTCCGCGCGACTCGGCGTTGCGGGCTTCGAGTCTGTACACCGCGATACTGGCCCAACCAAGAGCACCCAACAGCACCGCCGAGCCAAAGCCGAACCCCCACCACAATCTCGGGCGGCGGGAGATCAAGCAGCCCCCCCGTCTATGCTGGCACCCTCATCGATTGCGGCGAGCATGTAGCCTTTGCCACGCACGGTCTGAATGACCTTGGGATCGCTCGGATCATCATCGAGGGTTTCACGGAGTCGCGCGATCGTCATGTCGACGGTGCGCGTGTGCGTGCCGCGGGGGTCCAAGCCCCAAACATGCTGGAGCAACTCGTCGCGCGAAACAGCCCTGCCCGGGTTGGCTGCGAGATAGCCGATGACTTCCGCTTCGCGCTCGGTCAATGTTCGTCGCACGCCGCCAGGTAGTGTTGCTTCGCGGCGATCAAAGTCGACGGAGCGCCCAGCGATCTCGATCGTTTCTCTGCGGCTAGGTCTTGCCGGTGATCGTCGGAGCACCGCTTCGACTCGTGCGAGCAGTTCATCGATGCCGAATGGTTTCACGATGTAGTCATCGGCGCCCAAGCGCAGCCCGTGCACGCGATCTTCCTCTTCGCCGCGCGCGGTGAGGAAGATAACCGGTTGAGCAGGCCGGGTCTTGCGGAGCTCTTCGAGCACCTCGGTGCCGTTCATCTCTGGCATCATGATGTCGAGCAAGACGAGGTCGGCGTCCATCGAGAGAGCGAGTTCGAGGCCTGATTTTCCGTCGGAAGCTTCGTGCACGCGGTAGCCGTTGAAGCGCAGCATATCGACCACGCCGCGCCGAATGGCAGCGTCATCTTCAACCACAAGTATCACGCCCTGCGACATATGAAAACTCCTATCAAAGACCGACGCCCGATCTTCACCGGGCATCGGTTGATGTTCAATCCGATCTTTGGTTGTTCTACCAAGAATAACGCACGGTGTAGGTCACCTTTTCTTCCTCATCTGGATCGAGCGTGACCGGGATGTGCATGGTTCGAGCGTCGAGCATCTCTTGCTGATGGCTGATCCGTTGCACATTCGCGTTGGTCCAGCGATACAGAAACTCCTGCACGATGACATCGACGCGTTCTTCTTTGCGATTTCGGAGGGTGACTTCGATGGTCTCGATCATCCAGTCTTTGCCGCGTTCGAACGACACCTGGCGGCGTTCGCCGACCACGTCGAACGCGTTACCGATCTTGATCATGACTTCTTCGTTCTTTGGGGTGTGATCGATAATATCTTCGCCGATGAACTCTTGGGATCCATCGGCGTCGTCGGTTTGACTGACCCGGATGCGTCCTGAAGGCAGCGGGATTCCAAGCCCGTCCGCGTCCTTGTTGTCGAACTGGAGGTAGACCGCGACCTTCGCGTTGGATTGGGCGCCGACGCCTTGATTGTCTACTCGCCCGCCGTAGTTACGGAAGGCGCTCGTACCGTCGTAGATCAGGATTTTCTTGGCAGGAACGCCTCGGGCCGCTTCGAAGAGTTCGATCTGTTTGGTCGAACGATCGGGGATGGTCACCGGACGACCCAGCGTGTAGAGGTGGTATTCGAAGAATGCCTTCTCTTCGAAACCAGCATCGGCGACGGCAGATCTCATCATCTCTCTGCCTTGGAACGGTGATTGTCCGCCGCCACCCTGCGGTGCACGATTCACATCCCCCGCGATCAACTTGAGTGTCGCATCGTCATAGCTTCCCCCCGATTGATTCAAGATCGAAACCCACGCGCCGACGTCGACGGTGCCGCTGTTGGCATCGCGCCCTTCGTGGAACAAGATGTTGTAGTCGGCCCACCAGGTGATGCCGCCGGTCTGATAGGTGATGCGTGACTCCTGCGGCCCCTGCCGATCTGATGCAAGCGTCCAGATGAGGGTCGGGCGGGTGATCAAGCCCTCGGCCAAACTTGGAAACTCCACACCGTTATAGCCCGACTGAAACTTGATTCGCCCGTCGTCTGCTTGCAGCAGCATGCCGCCGCCAGCCACAGATAGCAGCTTCATGTCTTGCCCACCGAAGATGATTTCTTTATCGATGTAGCGCTCGAGCATCTTGTCCATGCTCAAGAGATCGAAGCGATAGTCTTGTTCAAGCACACGTGTGCCATCAGGATCAGTCAATGACTCGAACCGGACCGTGGTCGGGTCAAGCAACGCCGCGACGTCGAGAAAACTGACTTCGGAGATACCGCGTTTGATATTGAGCGTCCCCTCTTGTTTGACCATCGCGTATCCGGGGATTTGGTTCCAAGGATTTCGATACTGGGTGCCGCCCGGGGTGGGGCGGTACATCTCGGGAGGGATGGCACCGGGAGAAGCGGTTGAATAAATAGTCAATGCGGTGCCATCTGCGGACGCGGTGCTGGCAAGCCCGGCGAGCGCGATCGCCGAAACAAGCTTGGTCGCGGCATGGGTCATCAATCGTGTGCTGAACATGGATCCTCCTTGGATGTCTCTACCTTCGGTTATTGTGCGCGATCCTGAAGAACGGCGTGCGGGCGGCATTGGAGATACGCACTATTCCTCGTTCTGGATCTTCAGACCGATCGCGGCGGCCTGCTCGATCAAGATCTCGACCACGCGAGCATCAAAGCCAGAAATCGGCGCTTCTTCGCGGGCTTTGGTTTGAAAATCACGCCTGCTGATCGCGAGTTCACCCAAACGAGCGGCGATTTCCTGCCGCTGGGATTGATTCGCGGTGATGATCTCGATGATCTCGGTTTCAGGTTTGTCCTGAAGCGTGGTGGGCAGATGGCCTTGTGGAATCTCTGCGAGCGTCACTTTGCCTTCGAAGTAGTCATTGACGAGTTCTTGCCGGCCATAAAGATTCGATCGACCGGCGAGAGACTGGTTGTAGACCGCACGATCGGCAGCCGCTTCGTCCGCGACGCTTTCAGAGAGGGTAAAGGAACGCTCGCGTTTCATCGCTTGTGTCTTCAATGTGCGACTGTCGCCATAGTCAAGCATCAGGGACGACAACTCTTGATCGAGCTCTTTGATCTCGTCATCGTACGGCGTGGCGATTGATCGCGTGCCGCCGTCTTGAGCGATGGCAGCGTACTGGCCGTTGGTGTTCTGAGCGATCGTCTGCCATACTTCCTTTGTTCCACCCATCGATCCACACTGAATCGTATTGATCAAGATTCCTTTCTCTCGAGCGAACTTGCATGATGCAGGATACTTGACGTCGTCTTCAAAGCTCATCTTGGGCGGAGCGTCACCAACGAGATAGACAATGCGCAGAACGTCTTCGCCCTCGGTCCAACCGAATCGTTCGACGGCTTCGAATAGTGCCTGGTTGACCGATTCGGGCCCGTCACCGCCGCCGCGTGCTTCGAAGCTTGAAAGCTCGGAATAGAGCGCATCGAGATCTTCGGTAAGTTCCGTCCGCTTGGTGATGTAATCATCGCCTCGGTCGCGATAGGCGACAAGGCCCATGCGGATTTCGGGTGAGGGCTGTGCTTGTGCGATCGTGGTTGCGATGGACCAGATCTTCTCTTTGGCGCTCTCGATCAGCCCGCCCATGCTGCCCGTCGTGTCGAGCACGAATACGACTTCGACCTTTGGAGGAGATTGAACACTGATGCATGAGATCAGATGTGTTTCTTGATCGACTTCGATGTTCGTCGATGGTCGTTGCGTCGAAACAGCGTGACTTGATCCGGCGAGCAACGCGACGGAAGTGATGAGCAGTGCGGTATTCATGATTGATCTCCAAGCGGGTCATTATTTCCAACAGGCTTCGTGCCCGTTCACCAAATAGAGATACCGAACCGATGGCCGCCCGGCCGTCACGGGTTTGTCACACTCGCGTGCAGCAAACGTTTGTCACAGGAATGTCACGCCGGAATCGGCCTTCATCAGTCCTGATGCGTGCGACGCATCAGTTCTCGCGGCAAACCAAGCGTGATCAGACCTGCGAGAAAAAGAAGCACTGCGGTGAAGATGAAGCCGGCATCGAGCCCCATGCCGTCAAGCAATGGACGCCCGATACCTTTGGGCAAGGATTCCGCGGAGCTGATCGCCCATCTCGGGGCGTTTCCTTTGGCCAGCAACCCATTCTGAACAAGCTCTGCGAGCAATGGCCCGACAAACGCGAACGCCCAAGCGCCGCCGAGCATCAATCCACTGGCCAAGCTCGTTCGGTGCGGCAGCATTCGCTGAGCGACACCCATACTGATTGGCACACACGCACCGAAACCTGCCCCGGCCAACACTGAACCGACCACCGCAACCGCGATCGCAAATTCGGGCGAGACCGCGTCGGCCAAGGTGATTCCAAGCACCGCAAACGCACCCAAGGTCGGAATCACCCAGAACACTGTTTTCTCGAATCGGGCAGATAGCACAAATCCCAGAACCAGACCGAGGCCGCCCATGCCAATCTGCATAGCTGCTTGCAGAATGCCGTTGAGTTCTGACGCCCGTGACGCCAGAGACTCGGTCATCACGCCCGCGCCGGAGTCGCGAAGCACGTGGGCCGACGCCCATTCGGTGAACAAGTACACCAACGCCATATTGACGCTGAAACGCATCATATTTGAGATGTACAGCAAACCAACCGCCCGCCAGCGTGCGCGTTTTTCCTCGTTTGACCACGCGCTGTGCACGCCGGTCGCGCCCACTGAACGGTGCCCGACTTTTCGGATCGCCAGCGTGATGACCACGGCGCTGATCAGCCCGGGGAGAATGAACCATCGCATCGCGAGTAGCCCGGAACGGGTGTCGATCGAACCGTTCGAACCTATCGACAACGCCGCAACGTAGCGGGGCGTGAACACATTGCCGACCATCCCGCCCAACATGCCGGCGAGAAAGAAGATCGCCAGATAGCGGGATCGTTTCGCGCCGGCGAGCTGTCCAATCGCAGCGGCTGCTGGTGGGTGATACGCACCGACCCCAGCCGCCCCGATACCAAACAGAATCATCAACTGCGTGAAGCTTTGTGCATATCCGATATTCGAAATCGCGAGTACCGCGACGAGAAAACCGATCGTGCCAAAGACTCGGGTGTCGAACCGATCACTGATCCAGGCGACGACCGGCTGAACAAGGCCCGACGTGACCGAGCCAACGCCGAGCAGCAAGGCTTTTTGGTGCGTTGGGATATCAAGCATCACAACCAACGATGGGATCATTGCGATGATCATGAAACTGAATGCATCGATGACAAAGTGCGTCCCGATGACCGCTGAAACACGCCAACGGCGGGCTGTGACGTTCGGGCCATTTGGCCGCGTTGACACGACGGCCGAATCAATCGAAGAATCGCCCGCGGATGAGGTGATGGCAGAGGAAGTAGTCAAGAAGTAAGCGTAGGTTGAACAGTTGTGCCGCGGGCTGACCCCGTCAAATCAATGTCCCGCCGGGCGCCCGCCTTTGCGGGGATCGCTGGCTGCTTGCCACCCCTTGGGAGATCGGCGGATCAGCTGAACGTTTCCAACATCTTTGCGGAAATCGATCGCGTGGCCCCGATCTCGAAATCCTTCGATCCAGGCGTCTGCTTCTGGCTCTAGATAAAGACGATTCGGCTGCCACTGATGGTGAAACCTCGGTGACGCAACCGCGTCTTCGGCGCTCATGCCTGCGAGTGCGTTGAGCATAGCTTGGAGCGTTCCTGTGATAATCCGAGGCCCCCCGGATGCACCGGCAACCAGCAATACGCCGCGCTCGTCGAGCACGATCGTGGGCGACATACTCGACAATGGTCGTTTGCCGCGTTCAGGTAGGTTGCGGTCCGATTGCGTCAACCCAAAGGCATTGGGCTTACCCCGCACGGTCGTGAAATCATCCATTTCGTTGTTGAGTACAAAGCCAAACACATCCACTCCAACCAATGATCCGAACTCAAGGTTGATGGTCTCGGTGCATGCCACCGCACCGCCCCACTGATCGACGACCGACACGTGCGAAGTGCCTGCGTCATCACCGAGGGCACCATGCGTGCCGTAGTGGTTGGCATCATGCGTTTCCGCATCAATCAATTGTGCCATTCGGCTGATATTCTCATCCGAAAGAACTCTGTCAATCGGTAGATAAACCAAGGCAGGATCGGCGAGCCAACGCGAACGGTCCGCAAAGGCATGCTTAAGTGACTCTGCAAGCAGATGCCGCTCATCATCGGTATCGATCGGGTCAGTCACATCGAATCCCAAACGATCGAGGATCAACAGCGTCTCGATAATCGTCACGCCACCTGAGGATGGCGGAGGCATGCTCACGATACTCAGACCGTTCATTTTGGCGATCAGGGGTTCGGTTTCAGATGGTCTATACCCGAGCAAATCATCGATTCTGAGATCTCCGCCCGCATCGTCAATCGCTTTTTCGATCGAACCGCCCATCCGATTCTCCCGAAAAGCGTCTGTTCCGAATCGGCTGATAAGTTCCAAGGCGTCTCGTTGCGCGAGGTTCGTGATGCGATCACCGACCGCCACGTTGCCCTCACGCAAAAAATGGATCCAAACGAACGGAAACTGGTCTTGAAGCGCCGGCTCATCTTTGAACCGTGCGATCAGCCCGTCCGCCATCGATTGGTAGTGATCGTCGACGACGAAACCTTCTCGGCACGCTCGGATGGCAGGAGCGAGCACCTCTTCGAGATCGAATGTGCCGTAGTTTTCGAGCGCGTGGATCAAACCCGCAACGGTTCCTGGAACGGCGACGGCCGCTCCGCCAACCGTGCTCGAACGCCCGGTCCGTTCAAAGAAGTCTGGGCCGACGGGTGATGTTTCACGATAGTTGATCGCGGTCGTAATTTTGCCACGGATCGGATCGTCGGCCAAGTGAATGACCATGAAACCGCCCCCCCCGATGCCGCATGAATATGGGCGAACCACCGAGAGCGTAAACGAAGCGGCGACGGCTGCATCCACCGCGTTGCCGCCTTTGGTAAGCATCTCAGCGCCGGCGGCCGATGCAATCGCGTGATCGGCTGCGACCGCACCGCGAGCGAACGTCGCCGACGAGCCGGTTGCGACCCGATGTCCTGAGGAGCACCCAACCAATGCAAAGACACACAACGTCACAAGAAACAACGATACAGGTCGGCAAGTCATCCTCGCAGCTTAGTAGATCCTCCCGTCGTCGTGTACCTTTGAACTCAGCGATCGAGTCGCCGGCGCGCCACCAGCCAGAATCGAGCGTCGTTGCGATCTACGGGCTTTCGCCGATGCCAAGCGGCTGAAAGAAACCCACGAATCGCACCCCATGGGCGGAATCCGGGCACACCCACCGCGTCACCTCGACGGAGAATCCGATAGCCAAGGAGATGGAATACCTGTCGCTTGAGAACCGCGGCGACCTTGGCATCCACGAAGAAAGCACCACGATCATCGGGACACGAATGCACACCGGGAAGCCGTGCGATCGCCGACGCGAGCCACGCCGATCGCCGACAACGGGCGCTCAGATCCAACCAGCCGGGGGATATCTCTCGGACAATAAAAAACGCATCATCACCGACCCGCTTGATCGGTTGTCGATTCGGCAAAAAGACCTGCCCCCTGACTGGGGCCACAACCGATCGGCCATCTTGCGTTGCGATTGCTTGCCCAGCACGGACCGGTGAATGAACATCCACGCCATCATTCATTTCAAACGAAGGATCAGAGATCGGCTCGCGGTGGCGAAGGTCAAACACCCGCCCTTTCCGTGCACCGGAGGCTTGTGAAATGACACGCTGTGGATCCCCGGGACTTTCATCCAGCATGAGAATACCTGCTGCATCCAGCGATCGCCATATGGCTGCTTCGAGCACGTCGACAGATGCCGGATCATCGTGCTGCCCGCCTTCGATCACGCAGGACACGCACCCGAGTGATTGGGTGAGATAGTCGAAGAGCAATCCATCGATCTCTTCCTCGAATCCGAGCAGCATCGCAGGCCCGATGCCTTGCGCAAAGCGGCGTGCGACAAGCGAATCCTCGATCACGATGAATGGAGGCGATGGCGCGCTCGTTGTGTGTATGTCAATGACATACAAAGGCTGCTGATCACAGCGCTCGGCGCGGATCGCAGCGATCAACTCACGAGCTTCGCGGCACTCGACACAATGTGTCGCCGGAGTTGACAGTAGATCAGGAGTGAACGACCTGTTGAGATCTCGATCCAGGTATCGCGTGCCGGGCGGCGCCGCGAGAGCTGCAAGATTCCCAGCCATCGCCACGAACGTTCCATTGAAGGCACTTGGCCGGTTCTGACCGAGCCAATCGAAGACTCGCTTGGCTGCATGAATACCAGCGGGCTCATTGCCGTGCACCCCGCCGATGATCACGAGCGTGGCGCCCTCGCCCGCGGCATATCGACCCAGTTCGCGATTCGTGCTTGGCGTCGACGAAACGGGATGGCGAACAGAAACCGGGTTCACGCTGGATTCTTGCCACCGAGAGCCTCGGTGTCTGTCCCCGCTCGAAGCTGTTCTTCAAGTAAGCGTCCCGCGATCTTCATGTAGTCATGATCGGTCACGATCCCGACGAGTTTTCCGCCCGAAACGACCGGCAAGCTCGAGGCGTCATGCGCCCGCATCAGCTCAATCGCTTCGAGCGTGGGCGTGTCGGGCGAGACGGTCAGTGGATTTGGATTCATGATGTCTGACACACAAATCTCGCCTTGCGATCTCCGCTTCGGGTCCGCGATGAGTTTGAGCAAGCACCGATAGCTCACCAGCCCGACAAGCTGATGCTGGTCGTCTTCAACCGGGACATGACGGACGCGCTCCCAGTCCATGATCGATGCAGCAAGATCGATGAGCTCATCAGGGCGAACCGTGAAAAGGTCCGTTGTCATGTATTGGCCGACCCGGGCGTAGTGCAGCTTCCAGATGCCTGCTTCATGCAACTCGGCGATTGGCCATTCATGAACGGGCATGCCCGACTGTTGGCGTGTGCTCGTCGCAGCCGTGAGCGTCGCCAATCGTTCGGCACGCGTGCCTTGCCCTCGCATCTGCGCGACCGAATCAAGCATCCACTTTGCGCCGTTCTGACCCGAATCGATCCGATCATGGATCACTCCAAGGTAATGCCCGATGTCTGCATCATCAATCCCCGCTTCGAGCAATCCGGCACGGGCTTGGGGAAGGAGTTCGGTGAGGATGAGCGACCGGGCCGACAGAGAATGCCCGTCCAACCAGAGCATCTGCGCGTGAAGCCCTTGTCTCGCGGCGTTCACAAAGTTTGCACGCGCCGATTCAAACTCCATTCGCTTACTCAAATCTGTAAGCGTGAACGGCAGCCTTCTCATAAGCCCCAGCCAAAACGCGGTTGCCGCGACCTCATCAATAATCGTCGGACCGGCCGGAAGGTACCTGTTTTCGATCCGCAGGTGCGGCTTGCCACCCGTGATGCCATAACAGGGGCGATTCCAGCGGTACAGCGTCGAGTTGTGAGCAGCCAACGCGGCGAGCTTTGGGATCTCGCCCCGTTCGATCATTTCTAGCGGTTTTTCATCCAACTCGGCACCGAATATGGAACGAAAACGCGCGACATCGGCTTTGTACAGCTCGAGCACTCCCTTTTCGCACCAACGCTCGCCAAACCGAACACGCTTGAGCATTTCACGCTCGGCCGGCGCATCGCCGTTCGTATCGACGATCTGCTCAAAGATCGCGATCCGATTCTCGTGCCAAAGGCGCTTTCCAAACAGCACGGGCGAGTTTGCACATGCGGCAAGCATCGGACCGGCCACGAGCTGGGCGACATTGAACGCCGCGGCAAAGTGATCGGGTTCGACTTGATAGTGGATCTGTATCGAAGTGTTGAGCGCTTCGACCATAATGTTATCGTGGGTGAAATCGAGCGCATCGGTGCCGCGGATACGAAGATCGTATCGCCCGTTGCGTAACGCGGTGATGCGATCATTGAGTGCGTGGTATCGCGGCTTGGGCGTGATGGCATTGAGCGTCAGATGCTCTGGCTGAAGTGTCGGCAGGATGCCGGTCAACACCGGCGTGGCGCCCAATGTCGCGGCGGATCGGGAAGCGGCGCCCATCAACTCTTCGAGCTCTCGATGCAAATCTCGCAGGCATGACTTCTCGAAGACCCGAGGCGTGCAGTTGAACTCGAGATTGAACCGACCGATTTCACCCGTCGCCCGCGGCTCATTCAAGAGCTCAAGGACCTCAGGCCCGACCATCGCGGGACGCCAAGCGTCATCGACAAACACCAGTTCCTGCTCAGCACCAACGCGGGTGATGCCAGTCTCGAACATCCCGCGATCGAGCATGGTTTCCAGCGCACGCAGGTCATTGAGCAGACGCTGCATCACCACGCGGTGCTCACTGCCTGACCCAGTCTTTCCGATTTCCTGAATGCCCATCTGACCCCCGGCCCAACTCGACCTCAGGACCCAGTCTCCACGAATCGTGATAAGAACGCAAGGCTCGATGCGCCGTTCTCGCCTGGATCGAAACCCATACCGGGCCTAGATCGGGCTTTGCGGATCTGTAGATGGGGTTTTGATGGGCTCACAAGGAACCGTCGGGTATCGTAAACGAATCGACTCGTGCCCCGGTTCTCGGGGCGGCCCGCGATGGTTCACGGGCCTGTAAGTGGCTGCTCTATCACGCCAAGGCACAACCAAACCACCCCGCCGCGTCTTCTTGCGGCGCGGTGCCAGACGGAGATCTTCCCATGCGGACCCCGCACGCCCGGCTCGCGGCACTCATCACAATCATCGCCGGCTGCTCGGCAAGCGCTCAAGACGCTCCCTTCGCAGACGACATGATCAATGTCCTCACCCACACCCCGCCCAAGGTGTATCAAGGACAGGTCGTGGCCCGTGTACATGCAGACTCGATGCGCGAAGTAGCGGCTGCCATGTCATTGGCTGAGAGCCTGTGGTCAGAAGGTGCAGGGGTGCGAACACCTTTCGACATCCAGATCCATGCCAACAGGCTTGACGCTCTCCGCGAGGCGGGGCTTGAAGTTGAACTGTTTATTCCTGACTTGCAGGCCCATGCCGATGCGCGATGGGCAGCCGTCCAAGACCGCGAACGGTTCGAACGACGCCGGGCTCTGGAGCGCCTCGATCAACCAGCACAACGCGGCGCGAACCCACACGATGAATCTTGGTTTACCAACTTCAAACAACTGACGGAAATCCAAAGCTACGTCAACGGACTCGCGACCGCTCGCCCTGATTTGGCAACGATCGCCGACGAAGGTGATTCGATTCAAGGACGCGACATCTTGTCCATTACAATCACAGGACCGGATCAGCCCGGAAACGCGGCTGCCGATCGGCCAGTGATTATCTGGAACGGATGCCAGCACGCCCGCGAGTGGATCAGTCCGATGACGGTCACCTATCTCGCTTCACGGCTTGTTGGCGACTATGACTCCGACCCCGCAGTTAAAGAGCTTGTCGACACTGTTCGCTTCGTTGTTGTACCCGTCGTCAACCCAGACGGCTATACCTACAGCTGGGCAAGTGAGCGATTCTGGCGCAAGAACCGACGCGACAACCCGGGCGCTTCGTTCGGCGTCGACCTGAATCGCAACTGGGGTTACGAATGGGGAGGCGACGGCGCCAGCACCGATTCAGACAGCGACACCTTCCGCGGCGCCAGTGCCTTTTCCGAACCAGAAACCCAAACAATGCAAAGCCTTGCACTCGGGTTTGGCACTGATCTCGTCGCACACATCGACTACCACTCGTATTCGCAGTTGATTCTCTGGCCGTTCGGCTACGCCGATGGTGTGGTGACGCCCGAGCCCGACCGAACCTTCTTTGACACGCTCACAAACGACCTGTCCGACGCGATCTCTTCATTCAGCGGCGAGTTCTACAGCCCGATTCAATCCTGGCAGTTGTACGCAGCGTCGGGGACCTCCACCGATTGGTTCTACGGGACCGCCGGTGCCAAGAGCATCACGTTCGAGCTTCGTCCATCCACGGGCGGGTTCGACGGCTTTGATCCGCCTCCGAGTGAGATTCTTCCGTGCGCCCAAGAGAACTGGGAAGCGGCCAAACTGTTCGCCGCACGCACCACCCAGCGACTCTCATTCGCGGTGAGCGCGCCCAGCACCGTTCCGTCTGGAACACCCGTTGATCTCGCATTCACCATCGCACCGGGAACAGAGGACTATGACCCCACATCCGTGTCGGTCTTTGCAAGCATTGGCGGCGGCGCGATCACCGAGTACGCCGCCGGCCAGAACGGAACCGGCAACTACACCGCACAACTGCCTTCGTTGTTGTGCGGCGAGACCGCCGAGTTCACCGTTCGCGCAACAACACTCGGCGGCGATGACGTGACGTTCCCAGCGACCGACTCGATCTCTATCGATGCAATCACGGTTGCGTTCGATGATGACATGGAAACCGACACCGGCTGGATTATCGGCGCCGCCGGCGACACCGCGACGACCGGCATCTGGGAACGCGCGGATCCGGAGCGCACCGACGCCCAGCCCGAAAATGACCACACACCAACCGGCACCGAATGCTGGATCACCGAAGCAGATGCAGGTTCATCGGTTGGTGTCAATGACATTGACAATGGCGCGACCACACTGACATCGCCAACGCTCGATGCAACCAACGGTTCTGGCGATGCAGTCTTGAGCTATTGGCGGTGGTACTCCAACACCGCCGGTGCCGCGCCCGGTTTCGATACCCTTCTCGTCCAGATCTCTGACGACAACGGTGGGTCATGGTCGACACTTGAAATCGTGGACGAGACTGCGGGCGATTGGGTCGAAGCACGCTTTACGGTCTCGGACTTCGTCACGCCGACCGATCAAGTCCGCGTGCGGTTCGTTGCAAGCGACTTTGACAGCGGTTCGATCGTTGAAGCGGGCGTGGATGATTTGCGGATCGAGTTCACTGGATGTGACAACCCGCCGAGCGCCGATTTGGCTGAACCGTTTGGAACGTTGAACTTCTTCGATATCGCTGCCTACATCGCCCTGTACAACGCCGCCGATCCCTCGGCTGACCTCGACCGAAACGGGCTGCTCAACTTCTTCGATGTTTCCGCCTTCATTAACCTGTACAACCAAGGACTCTGAGCAGATTCGATCTCCAGCTTGTTCAAAGCCCAAGCCCCCGGCGAATCGTCGGGGGCTTTTCTGTGCCCGGAAACAGATCTTGAACGGGGATATCATTGAGAACGAGTCTCAATACGATCATTTCATTCGCTGCCCGCCTGAGGATCTACCCATGCCCGCCGAACGCACACTCACAACCCGCCTCAAAGACGACAACTGGAAGCTTCACCAGATCGCAGAGCGGGCCGAAGGTCCGGCCGGCTTGATCAAGGGCACCCTGCCCAGGGATGGGTACATCAACATGCTCGGGCAGCAGTGGTTCATGAACTCGGCGCTCGACCGCGCCTTTGGCGATCACATCCTGTCGAACGAAGTCATCGCTGCCTTCGTGAGCAAAGATCAGTTTCTTACCCCGTTCATCGAAGAAGACCTGACCCACTTCGGCATTTGCCCCATCCATCAGACGATTGCGCCGGGCACGCAACGGTTCATGGACGACATCGAAGCCAAGAAGAACGACGGGCTGCACCTGCTCGGGCTGCACTACGTCCGACTCGGCGCGTGCAACGGCAACCGGTTCGTTGCCAAAGCGGTCCGCAAGGCGTACGACCTCCCAGAGACCGGCGAAGGCACCCGCTACCTCGACCCGTTCGGCGAATCACAACGCGAAGACTGGTGGGCGTTCAAAGCGGCGCTGGATAAAGCCGTGCTCACAGATTCAGAAGCCGACCGGGTGTTCGAGGGAACAAGAGCAGCCTATCTGCACGCGATCTGCCACGGATTAGACCGCCAGTACACTTCCGAAGAGCTGTTTGCCAAGCACGAAGCAGCACTCGATAGAAAGGCCTTTGACGATGGACACTCCGTCCATGTGGGCGCGGGCAACTAACCAAGTTCTCTCCTAGCTTCAGCCCTGCGTTAGCCCAGAGCGTCTTGGCGCTCTTCGTCTTCTTTGGTGAACTCGTCGAGCGATTGCCCATCAAGCTTCGCTTGAACTTCAGCCTCGGACAGCAACTCACCCTCGGTCGAGGCGACAACCGTTGCGACCATGCAGTCGCCGGTGACATTGCAAGTCGTGCGGCACATATCGAGTATCCGGTCGACGCCCAAGATCACCGCGATGCCCGTGGTCATCGCTTCAGCAGGCATATTTACCGCTTGCAGCACAATGATGAGCATCACGATACCCACGCCCGGCACCGCGGCCGTGCCGATCGAGGCAAGCGTCGCCGTCAGCACAATGGTCAACTGATCACCAAACGACAGCGGCACACCGAACGCTTGCGCGATGAACACCGCTGCCACGCCTTGGTACAACGCCGTGCCATCCATGTTGATCGTCGCACCGATCGGTAAGACGAACGAACCGATCCGCTCTCGCACTCCCAGACGCTCTTCGCAGCACTCCATGGTCACCGGAAGCGTCGCGCCTGAACTCGAAGAGCTGAACGCAAGCAACTGGGCGGGCGAAATCGCACGGAAGAATCGCCGATACCGAACCGGCGTGAGAGCTCTCAAAACACTCGGGTACACACCGAAAATCATGATCGACAGCCCAAGCACAACAACAAACGCGTACTTCGCGAGACTCTTGAGCACATCGAATCCCAAGTCGGCCAACACGATGACGATCAATGCAAAGACCGCGAAAGGCGCGATCAACAAGACCATGTGCACAATCTTGATCACGACTTCGGTCATGCCCTCAAAGAACTGGATCAACGGCTTTGCTTTATCTCGCGGCAATAGCGTGAGCGCGACGCCGATCAGCAACCCCACCACCACAACTTGCAGCGTGTTTCCGTTGGCCATCGATTCAAACGGGTTCTCTGGGAACACCTCGAGAAGTATCTCCCAGGTACCACGGCCTTGCTGCTTCTCCGCGTTCTCCAACTTGCTTGCAGCGTTGCCAGCTTCTTGGGCAGCAATGGAATCACGCAAATCACTCGGGAATGCCCGCCCCGGGCCGATCGCGTTGGCGAGCAGTAATCCGATAGAAATCGCGACCGCCGTCGTGACAAGATAAATCCCGATGGTCTTCCCACCAACACGCCCGAGCTTGGCGGTGTCGTTCAGACTGGCAACGCCGGCCGCCAAAGAAAACAGCACGATCGGAACCGCGATGAACTTCAGCCCACGCATGAACAGCTGCCCAACAAACTCGGTGAGATTCCGTATGAAGCTGGCCGCGTCGGCCGCGAAGTTCGCGTCGTCGTTCACGCCATCAGGTGACTTGCCTTTGAGAAACGAAGGCGCATCGTTGACACCCATCGATGCCCAAGTCTGATCGGACCAAAGGGCGTTGACCAGCAACCCGACGAGAACGCCGAGCGCAAGCCCTATGAGGATTCTCCAGTGCAATGCAAGCCGAGTCCGCGCCAATCGATCACCTCCGGTTACCGATACCTTATCGGGTCTTTGATCACGCCGCCGAAAAGACGATCCGACTGGCACAAACAGATGCTGACTTCACCGATTCCGTGATCTGAGAGTGCCTGTCGGCGTTGTAAATCGCAGGATATGAGATCACCTGTTTGGATTGAAACAGGTCTCGGAGCCAAGAATGCGTTGTTTTCGACTCGCCGCGGCGGCGTTCATCTTGATGGCGGCGTGCTCGCCAGACCATGCCGAGGCAGATGTCGCATCGCCACCTACCGGCATTGTGGTGCCGTTTGATCAAACTCAAGTCACAATCATCTGGAAAAGTTCTGATGCGAGCATGACCGGTGAGCTGTATTGGCTCAACCCTAAGATCCCAAACACCGAAGTCTTCCTTTTTAACAACAAATCTGAAATGCCGGTTGAAGACGTGGTCTTGCCCTCGCTCTTCGATGCCGGCCAAGAGATCGGGCTGCTCTATCGTGTGGATGCGGGAACGCCAACTGAGTTCTCAACGCTCGATTCGGTTGATCAAGCCCAGTTCCGATTTGAAGTGCTAGACGATTCGACTGTTCTGGCTGGAATCGAAGATACTCGGCTGCCCGGCGGAGACAATGACTTCGATGACCTACGGTTTCGAATCATGTTTTCGACGATACCGAGCCCGCACGGGACTTTGCTGCTCGTTGCGGCCACTTGCATGACCTGCCGCCGACGCCGTTGACCGATACTCGGGCGTACGATGCCCGATGCGCCGCCGATCGCGAAGTTCAAAAACCCGTTTCCGTGACTACCTCGAACGCCGTCGGGCCAAACGGGCGGGCGAGCGCGTGCACGAGCGCGTCGACCAGTCTCAAGAGCAAAAGCGCGCCTCGAGGGCGAAGCGATCCTTCACCGGCCTGTTTACGGCGTTCTGGTCACTCCTAACCGGACACCGGCTCACGGTCATCTTGTCTCTTTGCACGCTGACGATCGGAGTTTGGCTTGGGCTGCTGATGCCCTTGAGCACCAAGGTTGCCCTCGATTACATCATCACCGACAACCCTGGACCCACCGGATTACCCGCGTGGTTTTCCGAGCAGTTCGGGCCATTCGACGAAGAACGTGCCAGCAGAGTTCGCCTGATGTGGATACTTGGCGCGGGGATGCTCGCGATCACGATCGCCACCATTCTGCTGGGAGTCTGGGGCCGATGGCAATGCACGCGGATCACCAAGCGAGTCCAGGTCGGACTGCGGCGGCGTGTGTTCGAACACACCAGCCGCCTACCCCTGCACCGTATCCACTCGATCAAAGCGGGCGGCGTGTCATCGATCCTCCGTGAAGACGCCGGAGGCGTTGGCGACCTGATCTTCTCACTCGTCTATAACCCTTGGCGGGCGATCGTCCAACTCACCGGAACACTCGTTGTCTTGTTAATACTCGATTGGCGGCTGGTGCTTGGAGCACTGCTCATCGCCCCGCTCATCTGGGTCAGCCATAAAACTTGGATCACGCGCATCCGTCCGATGTATCGCGACATCCGCGAGCGTCGACAAGGCATCGACGCCATGAGCGCCGAATCATTCGGCGGCATGCGCGTCGTCCGCTCCTTCAATCGTCGTCATGCCGAAGCAGTCCGATTTACCTCTGAAGGACATCTCCTCGCCCGACAAGAGCTCTACACATGGTGGTGGGCTCGCTCACTCGAGATGGCGTGGGAGGTCTTCATCCCCCTCGCGTCGATCGGCGTACTTCTCTATGGCGGAACCGCGGTCATCGATGGACGCCTAACCGTCGGCGACTTGATGGCATTCACCGCCTACCTCCTCGCGCTGCTCGGCCCACTCGAATCACTCGTATCGAGCGCCACCAATGTGCAAACAAATCTGGCTGCCCTCGATCGCGTTCTGGATATCTTCGCTGAGCCCCGCGAGTTCGAAGAGTCGGACCCTGATCCTTCGATCGATCTCAGCAACGCCGCCGGCCGAATCACCCTCGAAAACGTTGGCTATGCGTATCCCGCCCGCACCGATGGTGCTGAAAAACCTGGCATGTCGGATGTCGGCCTCCGGGGCGAGCCGGTTCTTTCCGGAATATCGATCGACGTGCAGCCCGGTGAGACCATCGCGCTGGTTGGCGCTTCGGGAGCCGGCAAGACAACGCTGTGCAATCTCATCGCACGATTCGATGATGTCACCGAAGGAAAGATCACCATCGACGGCATCGATCTCCGTGACATCCCAGTCGAGCGATACCGCGCGCTGCTTGGAGTCGTAGAACAAGAAGTTTTCCTCTTTGACGGATCTGTTGCCGAAAACATCGGCTACGCCAAACGCAATGCATCGCAGGACGACATTGTGGCAGCCGCCAAAGCGGCGAACGCGCACGGATTCATCAATGAGCTCGAAGAAGGCTACAGCACGCTCATCGGCGAACGAGGCGTGCGTCTCTCCGGCGGGCAAAAGCAACGCCTCGCCATCGCTCGCGCTATCTTGGCCAACCCAAAGATCCTGATCCTCGATGAGGCAACAAGCTCGCTCGATTCAGAATCTGAGAGGCTCATCCAGCGATCGCTCGGCGAGCTCATGGATGGACGGACGAGCTTCGTCATCGCCCACCGGTTGAGCACCATCCGGTTCGCCGATCGAATCGTGGTGATCGAGCAGGGAGGCGTCCGCGAGATCGGCACGCACGAAGAGTTGCTCGAACGAGATGGTCGTTACGCTGAACTCCTGCGAATCCAGCTGGAAGGCGACGACTTGACGGACCCAAACACACCCTAAACCGTTGACCTTTCGGACTCGGTCTTAGGCACGCGAGCCGAGATTCCGACCTGTTCCACGTTTCGGGCTATCGGTGCACGCCCCCCCTTGGTACCCTTTGTTCGTGGAGGTCTCATCGTGGGTGAATCGATCAAGAAACTCGGCCTGACAGGCATTTCTGTCTTGTTAACCTCTCCGGCATTCGGCGGACCATTGCCGATGCAGTTCGCAGAGGTCGCACAACAGATTGGTGTTGATGCGCAGTATCAACTGCCGTCGGGTGCTTTGGTGTCTCCGATGCTCGGGGGAATGGCGGCTGCCGACTTTAACCGAGACGGTCTCGACGACCTGTTTCTCATCGGTGGAGGCGGACAGCCCGACCTGCTCCTCATCGCTGAGCAAACCGTCGACGGCGTTCAGTTCACCGACCAAGCCGCGGCATGGGGCGTCGACAGCCAGCACATCGGCGCGGGTGTTTCTGTCGCTGACTACAACAACGACGGCTACCTCGACATGTATGTCACCTCGCATGGTCCGCCCTCGGGGCAACGACGCGCCTGGCACAAGCTCTATCGGAACAACGGCCCTGATCAGCAGGGCGAGTTCTCGTTCACCGATGTTGCTTTCGAAGCAGGCGTGCAAGCGACGACTGAACTCCGCGCCGATGGATTTAGCAGCTCGTGGGGCGACATCGACCTTGATGGCGATCTCGATCTTGTTGTCGCCGGCTGGATCGGCAACTCGGGCGGGAACAGACTGTTTGAGAACAATGGCGATGGCACTTTTTCCGATGTCACCGCCGACGCGATCGCATTCGAAGTGCTCGACACCCGCGGCTTCACCCCAAGGCTCATCGATGTCACAGGGGACACGTTCCCCGAGATTCTCATGGCGGCGGACTATGGAACCTCGGTCTTGCTCCGCAATGACGGAACAGGAAACTTCACCGACTTCACCAATGCTTCCAACACCAGCCAAGAAACCAACGGCATGGGCGCGACCAACGCCGACTTCAACAATGATGGCATGGTCGATTGGTACGTCACATCAATCTACAACGATGCGACAAACCAAGATGGGAACAAGCTCTACCTGAACACCGGCGGAGGCATCTTCTCTGAAACATCAGTTGCAGCCGGGGTAGACGACGGCGGCTGGGGCTGGGGAGCGGCAGCGGGCGATCTCGATCTCGACGGAGACGTCGATATCGTCGAAACCAACGGCTGGTCCGGGTCCCAATGGATCGTTGAGCGGGCATATGTCTTCCTCAACGATGGCGACGGCTCTTCATTCGACGAACGCGGCGAGGACTCGGGCATCTCGTTCAATGCCCAAGGCAGAAGCGTGCTCCTTTGGGACATGGACCGCGATGGCGATCTCGACTCCGTGTTTGGCTCGATCAATGCGCCCTTTGCGGTTTACCGCAATGACCGAGCGCAACGATCACCCGCGAACTGGATCAACATCCGCCTCGACACGTCGGCGTCTGACTCAAACGCTCCCGACGGGGTCGGCGCGACGGTCACCATCGTCGCGGGCAACATGACCCAGCACCGCTGGGTGCAAGCGAACTCGGACTACCTCGCACAGCGTCCGATCGAAGCCCACTTCGGTCTCGGCGATGCGGAGGTCATTGACCAAGTCGTCATCCAATGGGCGAACGGCACGAGCAGAACTCTAAACGGACTCGCGATCAACGCCTCGCATGTGCTTGCTGCCTGTGACGCCGACACCGATGGGAACGGCGTCGTGACCACCGAAGACGTGATGGCTTACATCGATGCGTTCGTGGCCGGCGTTCGTAGGGCCGACTTGCTTCCCGATGGGCGACTCAACTTCTTTGACATTGTCGAATACATCCGTTCTTATCGGGAAGGATGCCCGGACGACAAGACGCGGCGAACAGCCAACCCGAGTGCGCCAAGCTCGACCCAAACTGTGCCATCGCGACGTGATCCTACATCGGCGCGGCCCGCGATCTCTCGCTAGTACGTAAAGTGCTTGATCGCTTCGCCTTGCGTGCCGATGTGCGTCATCGCTTCGATACCAATGTCCAAATGCATCCGGGCGTATTGCTCGGTCACGGCACGATCTGATTCTTCCGTCTTCACACCTTCGGGCGTTGTCGGAACATCAGACACCAAAAGCAACGCTCCTCGCGCGATGTGGTTGTGGTGCCCGACGATGAACACCGTTGCGGTTTCCATGTCGATCGCCAGAGCGGTCATGCGCTTGAGCCGCCCTTTAAACGCTTTGTCGTGTTCCCAGACGCGACGGTTCGTGGTGTACACCACGCCAGTTCGGTACTCGAGTCCACGGTCAACGATCTTCTCTGAGACAAACTTGTGCAGTTTGAAGCTCGGCAGCGCAGGCACTGCGCTCGGGAAGTAGTCATCGCTGGTGCCTTCGCCGCGGATGGCAGCGATGGGCAGCACGAAGTGACCGATCTCGGTGGAGTCTTTCAGCCCGCCGCACTTACCCAGAAACAACACCGCCTCGGGCATGCGCGCGCTGAGTAGATCCATCACGGTCGCTGCGTTCGGAGAACCGATGCCAAAGTTAATGATCGTCAAGCCTTTGGTGTTGGTTGCTGCTTGCATCGCGCGACCATCGCCGTAGATATCGCAACCAAACCGTTCGGCGAAACGCCCGACATAATCCGAAAAGTTCGTCAGCAGCACAAAGTCGCCGAACCGGTCGAGCGGCATCCCGGTGTAGCGAGGCAGCCAGTTCTTTGCGATGTCGAGCTTGGTCTGCATGAGGGCTCCGGCTGTCTATCGGTGTGCTGATGATACAAAGCACGCCCATCCGGCGTGCGGACGGGCGTGGCGCTGTCGGGCAGCGGAATAGGGGAACCGGGACTTGAACCCGAACTAAGGGAATCAGAATCCCTCGTGCTACCAATTACACCATTCCCCCGAATGGAACAGCCCGTGATGGGGCAAGAGCAAGTCTACACCTCGCTGCCCCGGGAGCCAAGCGCTGGGTAGGCTTGGGGATGATCATCGAACGCCCACTCGCCGTCATTCTCGCGATCGCCTGCATTGCCTGCCAGGTGATCGGTTCGCCGCTTTCCCCCCCGGTACCCGAGGGGCGAGACGCGAAGCTCTGGAATCTCATGAGCACGTATCTCGAAGCCATGCACGAGCGATCGCCCGAATCGATCGGGCCTTCGTTCGGCGACGAACGCCTGAATGACACAATGGGCGATGTCTCGGCAGCGGCCGAGGCCGCCTGGATCCAAAGACTCACCGGATTCCGCACGCAAATCGCCGTCATGGATCCATCGCGGTTCTCTCAGGCCGACCAACTCGATGCCGGGCTGCTTCGCTACAGCCTGAATCGCCAGCTGACCGCCGCCCCGCTGAAACGGTGGCAGATGCCCATCTCCGGCCAATCCGGACCTCAGGTCTGGCTGCCCCAACTCAGCGACCGCCTCCCCATGCAGACCGATCAGCACCGCGCCGACTTTCTTCGTCGGCTCAAGCAAGTTCCCATCATCGTCGGCGACACCATCGACAACATGCGCTTGGGCATGGCCGAGGGTCGCGTGCCGCCTAAAGCCATTGTCGAACCCGCGATCCCGCAAGCACTCAACCAAGGCAACCCCCGTTATACAGACGATCCATCGACCTCGCCCTTCTACCGACCATTCCTGACCATGGATCAAAGCAGTGCCGTCGCAGCCGAAGCCCGGGCGGTGATCGCTGAACGCATCACGCCAGTCTTTATGGAGCTTGCGCTGTTTCTTCAGAATGAATACTTACCCGCATGCCGGGAATCTTTCGGCATCTCCGACGGCGTCGACGGCATGCGTGCCTACGACATCGCGATCGCCGAGCACACCACACTCCCCGGCACCACCGCGAAGTCCGTGCATGACATCGGACTCGAGCAAGTCGCGATCATCAAAGCTGAGATGATGGACGTCATCGAACGTACCGATTGGTCGACCAAAGGACGCGGCGCCACGACCCGCTTTGCATCGGCAGAAGACCGCTTCGCAGCGTTTGTTGAATACCTTCGTTCGGACCCACGGTTTTACTACACCGACGCCGAGGATCTGCTGGCGGGCTACAAGGTTATCTGCAAAGACATCGACGCAGAAATGCCTAGGTTGTTTGGTCGCCTGCCTCGCTTGTCCTATGGCGTCCGCCCAATCCCAGCGTTCGCTTCGACCGCTGCTCCAACCGCGTACTACTACCCGGGCTCTTTGGAAGCTGCAATTCCCGGTTATTTCATGGCCAATATCGGCAAGCTCGACCAACGCCCCAAGTACGAGATGATCGCGTTGACCCTGCATGAAGGCGTCCCCGGACACCACCACCAGATCGCGCTGGCACAAGAACTCGAGAACCAGCACCCACTCCGCTCGACCATGGGGTTCACCGCGTTCACCGAAGGCTGGGGCCTGTACGCCGAGCGACTCGGGCTTGAAGTTGGGCCAGCGCCACGCGGCTTGTACAATGATCCGTACGACGACTTCGGCCGACTGAGCTTTGAGATGTGGCGCGCCATGCGTCTCGTTGTCGATACCGGACTCCACGCGTTCGGCTGGACGCGCCAACAGGCGATCGACTACATGACCGTCAACAGCGCGCTCACCGCGCACAACATTGTTTCCGAAGTCGATCGCTACATCGCCTGGCCCGGGCAAGCAACAGGCTACATGATCGGGCAGCTGGAGATCCGGGCGTTTCGTGCGAAAGCCGAAGCCGCGCTGGGCGATCGGTTTGATCGCCGGGCGTTCCATGACACCGTGCTCGAATCCGGCTCTGTCCCGCTGCCAGTTCTCGCCAACAAGATCGACGCTTGGATCGAATCGCGCCAAGCGGATGACTGAGACCGTTTAGGATGTGCGAAGTCTTGCAGAGAACACGCCGCCCGCGCGGACGATCATGAACAGGTCGTCGTATTGATCGTGCGGAATCAGATCGGTCCCCGGGTTCCCACCCAGGCCCTTGACCAGCCCGGGCACAGTGTTGGAGTGCCCGACGATGACCCACACGCCGCCGCCGGCGACAAGTCGCTCGATCAGGGGTTGAGGCTTGAACGCGTCGTAGGAACCCATGCCCACGCTGCAACCCCGGGCGATCCGCTCGGCGGTCTCCTTCGCCCTCGACGGATGGGTGTGGAGCACCCGCGAGACCCCGACCGACCGCAGCATGGCACCGACTCGGTCCGCCCGCGCCTGACCAGCGACCGATAACCCAGGGTCGCCAGATTGGGTTCCCTGGGGCTCCGCGTGACGAAGCACAAAGGCAGCGAGCGGTTTTTCATTCGGAGCACCCGCCCCTGACGGCGAACCTGCGGGCTGACTCGATGCTTTGGTAAGTGTGTTGAACCCACCAAAGACAGCCGCCCCCGAAAGTGCTCCAGAGAGCGCGAGGGCGGATCGGCGGTTCATGGGGTTTGAAGAGAGGTCTTGATCGGTCGATCGCGGCGCGTTGGGCATAGCCCTCATCGTACCGGGAGTGACTGATCGAAGTTCAGCCGATGGTCAGGTCGTCATAGTTCTTAGGAGACTTCCAGGCATTGTCCGGCTCCGGCTTGGGAGCCGGCGGAGGCGTGCTGGAGCGATTCAGGGGGCGTGCACGGCCGTATTCGGGGCGACGCACCTGATCTGCGGTCGGAACGACCTTGGCCGGCTCGGCACGCCCGGTACCGATCTGGCGATCCATATCAGTTCGGGGGGATTGCCCGTTGCCCGTGCCGTTCTCGGACGGTGTGTCCTTTGGTCCGACCCGTTTGTTGCGGGCCTCATCGATCGAGCGATCGAGCTTGGACAGCAGGGCGCGGACCTCATTGAATGCCTTCTGTTCACCGGACATACGTACCTCCATCTACACGATCTATCGGGCTGCCGACCGCCCCGCTTGCCCCGCCGAGACAAACCAGAGGCTCAGCGGTGTGAAGTCATGCCGGATATGACGTTTGGCATCGAGCCCGAGGGCCACTACCCTCTCTTGTTCAACCTCGGAACAGTTCCATCGCCGGAGGCATTCATGGCTCAAGTCACGATCGATCGCGTAGAGAAGACTTACAAAGGCAATGTCCGCGCGGTCAAAGGAATTGATCTCACGATCCCCGATGGCCAGTTCGTGGTCCTCGTCGGGCCCTCGGGCTGTGGCAAGTCCACCACCCTCCGCATGATCGCCGGGCTTGAAGACATCTCGGGCGGCACCATCGCCATCGGCGATCGGGTCGTCAACAACGTCCCGCCGAAGGACCGTGACATCGCCATGGTCTTTCAGAACTACGCCCTCTACCCCCACATGACGGTGTACCAAAACATGGCGTTCGGACTCAAGCTCCGAAAGTCGCCCAAAGCTGAGATTGAAAAACGGGTCCGTGAGGCGTCATCCATCCTCGGGCTCGATGAATATCTGCAGCGCAAACCCAAAGCTCTTTCAGGTGGCCAGCGCCAGCGTGTTGCGCTGGGGCGTGCGATTGTGCGCGAGCCTTCCTGCTTCCTGTTCGATGAGCCGCTCTCCAACCTCGACGCCAAACTCCGCGTGACGATGCGCTCCGAACTCAAAGCGCTGCACCAACGACTCAAGACCACCACGGTGTACGTCACCCATGACCAAGAAGAAGCGATGACGCTCGGCGACCTGGTGGTCGTGATGGCGGACGGGGAAATCCAGCAAGCCGGCTCGCCCGATGTGGTGTTCCGCCATCCGGTGAACCGATTCGTCGCGGGCTTTGTCGGCATGCCTCCCATGAACTTCCTCGAAGGCGCCCTGCAAGGCACTGGCGATGCCCTCATCTGGCGTGAGACGGCATCAAACGGTGCTGAAATCACGGTGCCCGAATCCCTCGCATCGCACGCGGCGCCGCGCAGCGGACAGCCGACCGTGCTCGGCGTCCGACCCGGAGCAATATCTCTGGACCCGAACGCACCCGCCGATCGCTCATTCAACGCGACCGTGGTCGTCGTTGAACCTTTGGGCGAGATGACCGATGTCCGACTGAACACCGCGTCCGGCGCAACCATCACCGCGCGGATCCCGTCCGTCGTTGGCGGCAACCCCAAGGTTGGCGAAACGGTCCGGGTGTCGCTCGATGCAGAACGCATCCACTTGTTTGAGCCCGGCGCCTTCGGCCGATCGCTCGATGCGCCGCCCGCACCAACGAAGAAGCCGGAAACGACGGAGGCTGCCTGATGGATCCACTCGGCGAGGTCAACGCGGTTCCTTCGAACACACCCAACCGGGCACCGGCGCTGGAAGCCAACGCTGGGCTGGGGTCGTTGCCGTCCGATGGTTCGATCTCGTACGGGCAGAGTCCGGTTGGACCAAACCCTCACATGGTGGGACAGCCCATCCAGCACACCGCTGCCATGGTCCAGGCCCGGCGCGATGTGTTCTGGCAGAACGTGACGCGCGAGGTGCTGATGGCGATGGCTGCCGCGGCGGCTGCCAACACCGGTCGGGTGTCTGCCTCTCCTAAAGGTGCCGCCCACAGCCCCAGCCCGGTCGCAGACATGTTCGACGGACGGATGGGCATCATCACAACATTGGGCCAACGCATCCCGATCGCGGATGTGATCCCAGTCTTTGCGGTGTCGCGCCCGGGGTGCGCCGAGGACCGGATGCGCTCGAATGACGTGCAATGCTCGGTGTTCCGGATTTCGACGCCCACGGGTGAGAGCTACACGCTGCCGATCCACCACATCGCGGGCATCCATTCGATGTCCGAGGCATTGGCGAACCAGCTCGAATCAGCTGCCCGTAAAATGGAAGAATCGAGCGGCTCTGGCGATAGGCAGCCGTTCGGGTTTGGTGCCTACACGTCTTTGGCTCGGTCTGAAAGCGAACCCACGACCGAATCTGAGCCCACCACTGGCAACGAAACCGGTCGGTCGCCGGAATAATCACCCCCGGGCATCCGTTTGCCCGCCCACGCTAGGGTCCGCCCCGGCTCGTTCGGACCCGGCAGGAGTCCGATCAACAACTGCCGTTTTCTTGGGCTTGATCCGAATCAGATCATCGCTCTTTTCAATCAGGCTCGGAAGGATCTTTTCGTTGCGCACACTGATCGCTATCCCTGTTTACAACGAATCCAAGACCGTTGAATCCGTGCTGCGGACTGTTCGGCGATACGCTGATCATGTTTTGGTCATCGACGATGGTTCGACCGATGACACCGCTGAGATTCTCAACCGGCTTCGCCCCGAGCTCAGCTTTGATCTGATCCGCCACGAGGCCAACGCCGGCTATGGACGGGCGATGCGCGAGTCCTTTGCCCGCGCTCACCGTGACGGGTACGACTGGGTCATCACCATGGACTGCGACGAACAGCACGAGCCCGCGTCGATCCCAGCGTTCATTGATGCGGCCAAATCAGACGATCTAGACATCGTTTCGGGCAGCCGCTATCTCGACCCCCGATTCGCAGCCGACCGCCCGCCCGAAGACCGACGCACGATCAACGCCACCATCACCGCTGAGATCAACGCACGATTCGGATTCAACCTCACCGACGCGTTCTGCGGTTTTAAAGCCCACCGCGTTTCAGCGATGCGGCAGCTCCGACTCGACGACAACGGCTACGCATTCCCGATGCAACTCTGGGCGGAATCCAACTCGCACGGGCTCCGGATCGGCGAAATCCCTGTCCGTCTGATCTACAACGATTACAACCGAACATTCGGCGGTGGCTTGGATAATCCCGAAGAACGCCTGCGCCACTATCGCGAAGTCCTCGACGCCGCGATCGAACGCAGCGCTCAGCTCGACGCGGAAGTCGAACAAAACGCTGCGAAAGCGGGCACGTGTTGCAGCGGCAGATGTTCCGGCGAATCATAAAGCAATGCCGCCCCCCACCATTTCCATCTCACCCGGGCCGGACGCGTGGCGGTCGGCGATGGCTGCACCGCGGGCTGAGCGTGCGAACGACCGATCTGTTCTCGGGCTTCCGACGGATCGCCCGATCGTCATGTCGGGACATCAGCCAGTCTTGTGGCACGCGGGGATCTTAACCAAACTGCTTGCTGCGGCTGAACTCGCCAAGCATACCGGTGCCGCCCTGTGCTGGATCATCGCGGACATGGACGAGGTGGACCCGACTTCCGTCCGTGTTCCTGATGTCCCCAACCCGAACAAATCGGCAGACCAGTCGAGTGCACGCGTGGCACGCTTGCTTGAGGGTGACCCGCCCGCGTTCGGCGTTCCGACGGGCGCGTTGCCGCCGCGCGATGCAGCCGACGACGACGAGTCGATCGAAGGTCTCGCGGCGCTGCTCGACGCCTATGCGTTCGAGCCAACACTCGCGATGCAGGTCGGCAAAGCGGTGATCTATCAGGCTTGCGAGCGCTTCGGGATCGATGAGCCAACTGTCGTTTCGTGCTCGGACCTTACACAAACCGATGCGTGGCGATCACTCCTCCATGCAATGGAACACGATACAACCGGATGTATTACCGCTTACAACAACGCTGTCGTAGGGCATCACCAAGCTCGGATGCGTCCGATGCAAACAGATCAAAGCCGAACGGAGCTACCGCTCTGGCGCATCCGACCGAATCTGCCACGTCTTGCCGTCTTCAGCAACCAACTCGATTCAATCCCCGAGGAAGAACTTCGCCCGCGAGCGCTCACGATGACCGCCCTTGTGCGTGCCGCTCTTTGCGAACTCTTCGTCCACGGAACCGGCGGCGGGCAGTATGACCGCATCACCAATGACTGGTTCTCCGAGTGGATCGGAGGCCCGGGATGGGACCTTGCCCCCACGGCCGTCGCGACCGGCGATGCATACGCGGATCTCGGTGTCGATCCGAAGACACTCCCGGACCCCGCCCACGCAATCTGGCAAGCCCATCATGCTCGCCATGACCCGGCGATGCTCGGCGATGAACAAGCAGCCAAAGCCAAGCGGGTGCTTGTCGGGCAAATCTCATCAATCAAGCACGCCGGCGGCGACCCCGCACCTGAGTTCGCCAAGCTCCAACAACTTCTCGAAGAAACTCGCCAGCGTCATAAAGACCGGCTCGCAGAGATCAACGAGTTGGCTCTCGGAGCCCAGAAGCTCGCTGGCATCCGCAAAATCGCCCTTGATCGCACTTGGCCTTGGCCAGCGCTGCCGAATGAAACGCTCGACGCCCTGCACGCGAGCATCCGAGACTGGTTTGCGTCGGTACCATCGGGTGCATGCACCGACTCTGCTTCATAACAACGCTCCGTCAGATCACGTTGATTCTCATCGCTCTTTTGGTGCTGGGGTGCGAACGCGGCGGATCATCAAGTGCGACTCTGCAGCCCGATGATCCGGAAACGCCAGAACAGGTCATACCACGGATCATTGTCCTCGCGCCCGCGCTCGGCGTGATCTGCCAAGACCTCGGGTTTGAAGATCAGATCGTCGGCAAACACGCATGGGATCAATCGCTCGGTTCGTCCATCGCTTCGGTCGGCACCCACGATGATCCAGACCTCGAAAAGATCATTGGGCTCGAGCCTACACACATTCTCGTGCAACGACTCGAAACACCTACGCCCGGCGTTCTTGAGAAGATGGCTGACGAACGGGGATGGGCCGTCTGGGATTTCCCGCTGCTTGATCTCGATGACATCGCTGAGGCCATCGATGAAATCCATCTTCGGTTCGCCGGTGGTCCATCGCCAGAGTTCAATCTCGAACGTCCCGGCTCGATTGATCCCAGCGAGACCCTTGGCATCGAGTTACCGAGCGCTCGGCTTGCGGACGCCTGGCGTGACCGCGGGCCAAACGCAAGAGCTGCTGGTCACGTTTTGCTGCTTGCCCAGACAGATCCGCCCGGTGCGATGGGCCCTGGCTCATATCACCACCAGCTGCTCAAGCGACTCGGCGCGACCCCCGCGTTGCAGTCAGGCGGGGCGTGGCAAGAACTCGATCATGAGGACATCGTGCGGCTCGCACCCGATGCGATCGTTGTCTTTGCCCCACGCCCGCGTGACGCGGCTGGTATCGGTGCCCGGGCAGCACCTGGTCCGCGTAAAGCGCTCGCCGCCCTTGGCGGGATCGGATCACTCGATATCCCGGCGATCAGGGATGGGCGAGTTTGGCTCATCGATGACCCCCTCGGGCTGATGCCTGCCTCGTCGCTGGCAACGATCGCGGACCAGCTGGGCGAAGCATTCGAGGCTTGGGCGAGCCAACCGGCAACTACTGTTCCCTGACCGCCCATGGCTGATCCCTACCGATTGGCCTTCTAAACTCGACAATGACCGCTACGCCCGCACCGACTGCTGCTTCGATCGATCCTGCTGAGACCCTCGATCGGCGGTTCCGCGCTGCGATCTTGGCTGCCTTCCCCGACCTTCCAGAGAACGCTGCTCAAACGCACATCGCGCCGAGCCGCCAGCCCAAGAACGGCGATTTTCAAAGCAATGCCGCCATGCCACTGGGCAAACGCGTTGGCAAGCCTCCGCGCGAAGTTGCGGCTGCGATCATCGAGCGTCTCGATGTCGCAGACATTTGCGAACCGATGGACGAGTCCGCAATTGCAGGCCCGGGTTTCATCAACATCCGAATGAAACCAAATGCGCTCGCCAGCGCGGTAACCCGGCTGGACACAGCGTCGCTCGGTATTGAAGCGCCAAAGCATCCGCTCACGGTTGTCGTCGATCTCTGCGGCGTCAATCTCGCGAAGCAGATGCACGTCGGACACCTCCGCTCGACGGTCATCGGCGACGCGATCGCCAGGCTGTATGAACGCCTCGGGCACACGGTTGTTCGCCAGAGTCATGTGGGCGATTGGGGTCTTCCGATCGCGATGGTGGTGCAGGCGTTGATCGAACTCGAAGAGGACGGCCGCGACCTCCATGATCTTTCGCTCGATGAGTTGAACGGGCTCTATCGCAAAGCACAGGCTGCATGCAAAAGCGAAAAAGCTGCGCTTGTATTGATCCAGAAGTTCGGCGGGCATGCGAAAGCCGAACCAGAGCTGGAACTCCGAATAGCCGACGCTGATGCATCGATGGAAAAGGCAAAGCATCGCTTGATCGCGTTGCAATCTGGCGACGAGCACTCGGTCAAAACTTGGCAACGAATTTATGATATCACCATGGCAGCATGTTTGGACACATGCAAACGACTCAACGCGAATATCACCGACGACCACTCTGCGGGCGAGAGCACGTATCGGGAAGAACTCGCCGGTGTTGTTGACGACCTTGTGGGCCGCAAGATTGCAACCGAAGACGACGGCGCTTTGATCGTCGAAGTTGACGGGCTTGATGCGCCATGCATCGTTCGCAAACGTGACGGCGGATTCTTGTATGCAACCACCGACCTCGCCGCGATCAAACGCCGTGTTGGAAAACTCGGCGGCGATCGTGCTGTCTATTGCGTCGACGCACGCCAGAGCCTGCATTTCAAGCAAGTCTTCGGCGCTGCACACAAAGCCGGTTATGATCTGACTCCCGCGGGGAAACCCGCAGAACTCGTCCACGCCGCGTTTGGAAATGTGCTCGGCGAGGACAACAAGCCGCTCAAAACCCGCTCGGGCGAAAACGTCAAGCTGGCGGACCTGCTCAGCGAGGCCGTCGATCGAGCCGAAATGACTGTTGCTGAGAAAAACAGCGACCTGAGCGCTGATGAACAAACAAAGGTCGCTCAAGCGGTCGCGGTCGCGGCGCTCAAGTACACGGATCTGTCGACCGACCGTGTGAAAGACTATGTGTTCAGCTTTGATCGCATGCTTGCGTTCGAGGGTGATACCGGGCCATATCTTTTGTATGCGGTGGTCCGCACCAAAAGCATTTTTCGAAAAGCTGTGGACGCGGGTCTCGATACTTCTCGTGTTGCGGACGCACCAATGACGCTGAATGAGCCGGCCGAACGAACGCTCGCCCTGACACTGCTGCGCTACCCAGGCACGGTTCGCGCGTCGGGTGAACATCACGAGCCGAATCGGCTGTGTGCGTACCTTTACTCCTTGGCCGGCGCATTTAGCACATTCTTTGATCAGTGCAGCGTGCTCAAAGCCGATGACGACGCGACGCGGCTCTCCCGCTTGCGCCTTTGCTCAATCACTGCGCGGGTGCTTGAAGATGGGCTCAACACCATCGGCATCGAAACCGTTGAACGAATGTAGTAACCGCTTCGCTGCAAAAGCCAGATTGAAAAACCGCCCCATACTCGGGGCGGTTTTCCTTTAGAGTCATCCAACTCGTAATCGAATGCCAGATGGGTGAACTGACGAATCGTCTGTGATCAGAAAAGCAGGTGCATCTGCGCCATGAGCTCGATCTGACCGGACTCCGAATCAGGCAGCAAGTTGTGCCCGTCGGAGGTCGACACGATCGATTCAGTCGTCGGATCAAGCGCGATGCTGACCCCAAATGTAAACTTGGCTGCATGTGATTCTGGGATCAAGTAGTGGTTGACACCGAAAGAAACAGAGTGGAAGTCGTTTCCGGTCGTTCCACGGCTTGAGTCAGGGAATACGGCATCCCATCGGCCGTACAACTCCGTGTTCTCGGCGACAAAGAAGCCGCCTTGAACCACGGCACCTATGTCATCAAAGCTCATCATGCCGTTGTCTGTGTTGCGATAGATCAAAGCGGCGTATGCATTCCAACCGTCATCGATCCACGAAAAATCGCCCGTCAAAAGCAACATATCCGTTGGCATGGCAGTCGCCGGGTTAGTTTCGCCCATGGTCTGCCAGCTGACGGCACCGCCGAGCAATCCGCCCGAGGTAGCGCCTCGGAACGAAGTGAACTGGCGGAACTGACGGAACGTCGCTTCACCAAACTTCATTTCACCACGTGCAGTGAACGAGTAATCGGCTTCTGCACTATCGTTGAACGTGGTGTTATCACTCTCGATTCCGTCAGAGAACGTCAGCATCGCCCGCCAGTCTTCGCCACCGAAGTTGGCCTGGATACCCTGCGAGCGGTTTTGGGTAAACGTTTCGTTCGTTGCCGACCGTTCAACCGCGAGCTGCCGCTTCGATGAGACGATCTCTTCACGAAGAATCGGCAACTTGAACTGACCGATCCGGAGCGTCACGTCATCGGAAACTTTCCAATCGGCGTACGTGTCTTCGAGAAACGCGGTACCGGTTTTACGATCTACCGCGAGGACGAGCTTTGCTTTAAGGTTGTCTGTGATTGCGCTGCTTGCCTCTAGCTTTAAGCGACGCATCACAAACCCGATAGAGACATCGTCGTCAGGGTTTGTAATCGTGGTCGACGCGTCATCACGGATGTTCGCTTGGTAGCGAAACTGCATTTGAACGCTGAGTGATAGCGAGGGGTTCTTGTTCAATAAGGTCGCGAGTTCTTTGGTCTCAACGTCAGCGAGTGCAAGCGTCAACGCGTCGTCGCCAGCAAAGACGACGGGGCTCACGCTTGCGATCGACAACGCCGTGATCATCGACGCGGCAGCACAGCGAATGTTCATTTCTAAGAGCTCCGGGTATTAAAGAATCGATCCAATCGCACCCGATTGGGTGGGCGTTCGGAAGCGTACCAACTCAAGCCGATTGAAAATGGCTCGCCGAAGCTCTGATCGAAGAGTTCACAATACCTTTACAAATAGCAAGCGAGATGTTCCCTTGCAGGGATCTGACCAGAGAGCAAAGACCCGCTTGCTGATACGAATGGGCGATCTGGGCCTCACCTCTTGGCGGGAGCCCTCTTCGTGTTTTACAAAGATCATGCCCGTTAACAGAGAAACGGCCGGCTCTGCAAGGAGCCGGCCGTCAAGCGTGTTTTCTTTAAACCCGACGACTATCAGCGTTCAGAACAAGAACTGTGCTTGTAAGACGATGCCGAACTGGCCATCCTCTGAGTCCGGAAGCAGGTTGTGGCTGTCTGACGTGTACACGATCGACTCGGTCGTGGGATCCAGCGACACGGTCGCTGCGAGCGTCAGCTTGGCCGCGTTCGAGTCGGGAATCAGGTAGTGATTCACACCTACCGAGATCGAGTTGAAGTCATTCCCGGTCGCTCCACGGTCGCTGTCGGAAAACACTGCGTCCCACCGACCGAAGATCTGTGTTTGATCATTCACAAACACACCACCCTGGACCACCGCGCCCATGTCGCTGAAGTCCGTCATTCCGTTGTCCTCGCTCCGGAAGATGAATGCACCAAAGGCGCTCCACCCGTCTCCGACGAACTGAGCATCCGCAGTCGCCAACAACATATCAGTGCTCATCGCCGCGGAAGGATTGGTCTCGCCCATTGTCTGCCAGTGCAGAGCGCCTCCCAAACGGACTCCAGATTGCGAGCCACGGAACGAGACGAACGAGTCGTAGTCGTCGAATCCTGCTTCGCCAAAGCGGTACTCCAATCGGCCAGTAAACGCGATGTCCGCTTCATCCGAATCGTCGAATGAAGTGTTCTCACTCTTGATGCCGTCCGAAACCGCAACACGCGCTCGCCAGTTATCACCGAGGAACGTGACTTCGACCCCCTGCGATCGGCCCTGATTGAACGTTTCATTGGTCGCCGATCGCTCGGCTGCGAGCTGCTCATTCCACGCAACGTTCTCTTCCCAGAGTGCATGAAGTTTGAACTGCCCAAATGTCAACGTCGTGTCATCGTTGATCTTCCAGTTGATCGCCATGGTGTTTAGCGATGCATAACCCGTGTCTTTCTTGAAACTGATGATGGCCCGCCCGCTGATGTTGTCTGTCAGTTTTCCTGCGAGCTTCACCTTTGTGCGCTGCTGGACAAATCCGAGCGTCAGATCATCATCAGGGTTCGCGAGGGTTGTTGAAGCATCGTCGCGTTGGTTAACCTGATAGCGGGTCTGGCTCTGGAACTGGATCTTCAGCTTCTTGCTGTCCTTGTCACCGATCGCCAAGGAATAGTTGTCGACGTCGAGCGACGCAAGTTCATAGTTGCGTGAGTCGTCAGCGGCAGTCGCGACGCCTGCGAAAGAAGCCAAGACGCTGCCTGCTGTGATGATTGTCCGATTAAACATGTGTGCCTCCGTATGCCGCCCCGAAAAGAGGGACTGTTCAAAGGCGGTATCGGATCGGGCTCCCAAACCCTGAACACCGAACTTGCATCAAGCTCGACTTAAAGCCGCTACAACGTTGCAAATGGAACCAAACCGATAATCACGCCAAAACGAGCGGAAGAACGGGAACAACAAGTTTGTGTGCCCAAACTTCAACCCTCTTTTTCGGTCGTAACGAGATCTCGCGTTGGCTCACTCAGGGGAGAGTCGTGTTGCCGACTCTTGCTGTTAAGACATCAAAAAACCGGCCGCCCTGTGAAGGGCGGCCGGTGAAATCACTATGCAGTGCTCTCTTCGCCAGAGCGATTAGAACATGAAGGTGGCGCGGATCGAGGCGTAGAGCTCGCCCGAGTCATCCGAACCAAGGAAGCCGGTGCCCGAGCCACCGCCGCCGATGGGCGTGGTGCCGGTAGGAGCAGCGCCGGTAAGGGCACCCATTGCACCGGAGGTCTCGTCGAGGGCAAAGCCGAGCTCGAACTGCATCTTGGCAGCGTGCGATTCGGGAACCATGTAGTAGTTCACACCGCCCGAGATGAAGCTGTAGTCATCGTTGACGCCAGCCGCGAGGCCGTTGTCTTCGATGGCGACGTAGTCAAAGCGGACATAGCCTTCCCACTGGTCATCGAAGAACATCGAAGCACCGATTTCCATGCCGTAGCTGTCGGTGTCGGCGCCCGAGTCGGGGGAGACCGAGTTGCCGTAGAACGCGGCACGAACGGCCCAGCCGTCGCCTTCGTATGCACCATCGATGGTGTACCAGAACGCGTCAGCGCCTGCGGTGGTCGAGGAGGGGTTGGTTTCGCCGTAGGTGGCGAAGATCACACCAGCACCGAGACGCCAGCCGGCAGCCGAGCCACGCCACGAGGTCTGGTCAGCGAAGCGACCCTTGTCCGAGTCAGAGAAGAAGTCGAAACGTGCGTTGAAGGCGTAGTCAGCTTCGGTCGCTGCGTTGAACGCGGTCGACCAGGTGCCGGGGCCGTCGTTAAAGCCGATGGCACCCGACCAGGTGTCGCCACCGAAGTGGACTTCGATACCCTGGGTCCACGATGGAGTGGCGAGCCACTCGTGGCTGACCGAACGCTCGCCGTTGGTCATGTGGTACTCGGAGGTCGAAGCCTCAGCCGAGAACTGAGGAACGAACTGACCGATGCGGAGGGTGAGGCCATCGTTGATGGCCCAGTCCGCGTAGGCGTCTTCGAGGTTGACAGCGGTGTTGCCGCTGACGCCGTCATCTTCGCCGAAGTCAAAGCTGACGGTGGCGCTGATGTTGTCGGTGACGTCACCCGAAAGGCGGACTTCGACGTCGTCGAAGCTGAAGCCGATGGTGGTGTCGTCGTCGGGGTTGGCGAGACCCATGTCGTCACGCGAGTTGATGGTGTAGTTGAAACGCATTCCAACGTCGACCTGGACGCCGGCGCCGTTGTTGGCGAGCAGCGCACGGCTGCTGGCGTCCGAACGGAGGTCGGCAGCGTACGAACGATCGAGTTCGAGCGAACCGGCGGTCGCGAGACCGGCGGTCGAAGCGATCAATGAGATCTGAGCAAGCTTGTTCATTTGAAATATCTCCGGATGACTCTCGGGCGACCGGACAATCCGACGCCCATTCCTAAAGCATGTCTCACACAGTTGGTTGACCTCGGGGCACCCCACCCCGCCCGAGACAACTCGCCTCGGAGCCTGTGTGTTTGCACTTACTATCGGAGACAGATCGTCCTGTCGTCCGAAAATACTGAAGAGAACTTGTTCAATTCTCTTCAGGGTAGAGATTCTTGCCGATCAGAAGACCAAAGTCATCTGGGCACGGACAGCAAACTCACTGTCCGAAAGCCCCAGCAAACCGGTGGTATTCGGATCAGATGACCCCAGAACTGGGGAGAACACATCGAGCGTGCTCGATTCCGAGGCCGAGTAGACAATGTCAGCCGTGAACTTGGCCGCATGCGATTCGGGCACCATGAAGTAGTTCATACCAAAGGTCAGGAAGTGGTAGTCGCTCTCGGTGCCGCCGGTCAGCCCTTCAAGGACTGAGTCCAAGAAGATGGCGTCATAGCGGGCAAAGAGTTCAGTCTGATCGTTGATGAACATACCGCCCTGCACGATGACACCATGGTTGGTGAAGTCGGGCAGCGTGCCGGCCGTCGGAGTCGGATCGATCAGGTGACCGACGTAACCCATGAACATGTTCCAGCCATCACCCTGCACCATCGCGTCGACGGTCCACAGAGTGATATCCATCTCATCGAGCGTGCCGAGGATGGCGTTGGTCGAGGTGCCGGGGTTGGTGTTGCCCGCGGTCTGCCAGTGTCCACCCAAGCCGAGCTTGAGTCCGTAGTTCGAACCGCGCCAGCTGGCGAAGTCCGAGAACTGATCCCAGTTGCCCGAGACGAGGTAGTCGAATCGGCCGGTGATGCCGAAGTCGTTCTCGCCGGGCGAGTTGAACGGCGTGTTCAGCGACCCGGCGTTGCCGTAGTACGTCGCACCGTCGGCAAGCGCCACGGCCAGCTTCCAGTTGTCACCATTCCATGCACCGACAATACCTTGGGTATAGCCGGGGTTGAAGAACTCATTCATGGCCGAGCGATCGACCGCGAGACCGTGCTCGGCAGCGATGGCTTCTTCGGCAACCACAGGGTTGTGCCATTGGCCGACGATCAGCGAGAACCCGTCGTTGATTTTCCAAGCAGCAAACGCTTCGAGGAGCGTTGCGGTGCCGGCGGTGTTGCGGCCGTTGAGCTCGGCAGCGCCAAAGTCAAACACAACCTTACCCGAGATGTCTTCGGTGACTTGGCCTGAAATACGAACCTGGGCGCGAGGGATGCTGAAACCCAGCGTGGTGTCATTGTCACCCAACGGAACGGTGCCTTCGTCGCGGAAGTTGGCCATGTAGCGTGCCTGCATCATCACCGACACATCGATGTTCGATGCGGCGTTGGCGCCGAGGAAGCTCGAACGAGCATCAGACTCGGCACGCAACTCAGACGCGTACGCACGGTCAAGGTCCAGGCCGGTCTGGGCCATCGCGGATCCACAAGCAGCAAAAAGCGAAGCAACGTAAACGAAACGAGTCATAATCAGGAACTCCAATGAAGGGAACCCTTTTGGCTCACCCAGAACTGCCTACAGCAGGAAGCCTGGGGGAGAGATGCTAGGGCTGCCTAACCGCCCTTCTCCACCCTCATCGGCATGAATGTTTGCGATCGCTAAGCTAAATCTGCCGGGAAAGCCCCTATCCAATAAAAAAGCCGATCGGTCCGGGGTGAGGACCGATCGGCGAGTGTCATCCGAATTTATGAAATACGGAGTTTTTTTATCGTAACACACTATCCTACCAATGTTTAAGAGAAAACACTAATTGCCAACGGCGGAATCACAGCGTTCGTTCGATGATCCGGGTGGGCACAGCGCATTCATTGCGCGGCACGCTACGAGAGGTCCGTTCGGAGCCCAAAGGCAATCGCCGGGACCCAATCTGGGGTCTTGGGCCAGGTGGTATCAACGCAAAACATGACCGGCCCCGCGAGGGGCCGGTCGACAAGTTTCAATGCTTGGTTTGGTCGCTTGCTCGATGGCGACGCTCGCATCAAGCACCGTTTGACTTAGAACAACACCTGGAACTGCCCGCGAACGAGAAGCTCCTGATCAGCACCGCCAAGAAGACCCGTCACCGATGCGTCGGGATAGAAAATCGAGTTGGCGCCGCCGGCGCCAATATCGAAGGTGTCTGAGTTCGATCGAGTGAAGACCACATCGGCGGTGAACTTGGTCGCGTGCGATTCGGGAATCATGTACCAGTTCACACCGACGGTGTAGAAGTGATAGGTCTCTTCGGACGTACCAAAGCCGCGGGTGATCGCGCCATCAATCTGCACGAGGTCCCAACGGCCGAAGATTTCGAAGTGGTCGTCGAGGAACACGCTGCCTTGAACGACCAAACCATGCTGCCCGACGACGAGCCGGTTTGGACCAAACTCCCACTCGATGCGGTGCCCGTGGTATCCGGCAAACAGCGCCCAGCCGTCGCCCTCATATTGGACATCCAAAGCCCAGCTCAGCACGTTGACCTCTTGGGCAGTGCCTTGGAAAAAGTCTGAGACGATCTGGTCAGGGTTGGTGCCGCCCTGTGATTGAAAGTGAACCCCGCCGCCCACGCGGAGTCCTTCGTCGGATCCACGCCACGAGGTAAAGTCTGCAAACCGGGCCCAATCGCCGGCAAACTTCCAATCCAGCCGCCAGGACGCCGCCCAATCTGCTTCGAGCGTGCTGTTAAAAGCGGTATTTGCAGGCTCTGGGTTGCCCCAATAGCGTCCGCCGTCGTTGAACGAGACTTCCCACGCGAACTGATCGGTCACGCGACCCACCGCGACGCCTTGGGTCAGGCCGAGACTGAAAAACTCGTTCGACACAGAACGTTCGACGGCGATTTGGTACTCCGGCGCGATGGCGTCTTCAGTCAGGATCGCGGATTTGAACTGCCCGACTTTGGCGTAGAACCCTTCGTTCTCACCCGAGAAGTTGTACTGAACGTACGCCTCGCGGAGCTGAGGCGAACCGTTGCCGGCAGCGACACTGGGTGCGCGACCTCTGCCGCGATCGCCTTCGGCATCACCGAAATCAAAGTTCAAATAGCCGGTGATCTGCCGGTTGATCAGGTTGCCCGACAGACGGATTTGTGCTCGAGGAATGTCGAAGCCATATGTCTGGGCTTCAGAGTTTGGCGCCTGGGGATCACCGCGTGTGCTGGCCAAGTAGCGGGTCTGCATCAAGACCGAGACATCAAGGCTGGCGGGGTTCGCGTTCTGCACGGCCGTTGCATGCTTCATCGCTGCATCGGCCCGGAGACGGGCGGCGAGATTCCGAGCATCGTCGGCCGTCGCAGAGGCGGCAGCGACGGATGCGAACAAGATGGCGGTTGTTGTCGTGGCATGGGGCATGGAGCATCGTTCCCTCGTTGCGGGCGCGGATCGACCCGGTCCGTGGATGGGTTTGGAGATTCCTGTTCCCCATATTCTCGGGCCGGGAGGTCGTAATGAGGTACTTTTGGGCCCGAGACTGCCCGCCCAAGGCTCGATTCACCGTGTTTAGATTGCGTAAATCAAGCTTACCAACTGATATACGACGCTGGTTCACACTACGCTTGGCTTCCTCTTTCGGGAGCTTCCATGATGAATGATGCGTTGACCGTGGTCGTTGTAGATGATGAACCGGACCTGCTCGAACTTGTCGCGTACAACATCGGGCAAGACGGGCATGAGGTAATCACCGCCACCGATGGCATTTCCGCGCTCGAAGCGGTCCGCAGCCGACTGCCCGATGTGGTGGTTCTCGATGTGATGATGCCCGGTCTATCCGGGCTTGAAGTCGCCAAGCGGCTCCGGAGTCAGACCGAGACCGCATCGATCCCCATCATCATGCTTACCGCCCGTGCGGAAGAGAAACAAGAGCTTGAGGGGCTGGACGCGGGCGCTGATGACTACATTTCCAAGCCGTTTTCGATGCAGGTGCTCCTTGCCCGCGTCAAAGCCGTCGCCAGGCGGGTCAACGCGACCGGAACGAAGAAGAACAACCTCAGCCTTGGGCCGATTTCCATCGATCTCGACGAGCACATTGCGGTTGTGAATGGCGAAGCGATGAACCTGACCATCACGGAGTTTCGCATCTTGGCGGCGCTGTTGAGCTCGCACGGCAAAGTACTCAGCCGCCCGGCGCTGATATCCCGGGCCATCGGACCGGGGGTCACCGTGACCGAACGCACGATCGATGTGCACGTGACCTCGATCCGCAAGAAGCTTGGAGACTCGGCCGGCATGATCCGAACCGTGCGGGGCGTGGGCTATCGAGCAACCAGCGAACCCGAAGCCGCGGAATCAACGACGTGACTTCTTCCCGCTGCCATGGCACAATGACGCGTGCCTGAAACGAGCTCATCCCGAGACTTTGATCGAACCGCCGACCGAACACCCGAACAGGTCGGCTCGGACGATGCAATGACTCGCCCCAACTGGGCCCTGCCGGCTGCGATTTGCGCCAGCGCGATCGCATTGTCCGTCTTCCAGCGCTGGATGGTCGTCATCGCTGCGATCACGCTCGGGCTCACCGTCCTCGCATTCGTGCGTGAACGCGCCCGCTGGCGATCGATGACGACTCGATACGAAGGCGATGCCAGAGAACTCCATTCGGTGCGTCAAAGATCGCACCGGATGCGAGCGGTGCTCGATGCAGCTGGCGTTCCGATCATTGCGACCAACAACAAAGGCGTTATCACGCTTGCTTCACGCTCTGCTGAATTTTTGGTCGGCGGTGGACGGACGCTGCTTGAACGATCATTCGAAGAACTGTTCACGCAGCATGAGCTACATGAAATGGAGCAACTGGCTCGCCAAGGCGAACCGGGCCGAGCAAGACTTGAACTTCCGATCGAAGGCGAACGGCGAACGCTCATCGTCTCGGCAGATTGTGTTGGCGACGGATTAGGTTGCGTATTGACGCTGCGCGACGTGACAGAGCTCGTCCGGGCGGGCGAACTCAAAGCCGATTTCGCTGCCAACGCCTCGCACGAGTTACGCACACCCATCGCGTCGATTCGTGGGGCGGCGGATACGCTGCAAGGCCCGGGCGTTCATGACGAAAAAATGCTCGATCGGCTGACCACGATGATCTCATTCAACGCAGGGCGTCTCGAAGCGTTGGTCAATGACCTGCTCGATCTGAGCAAGCTCGAATCGGCAGAAGCACCGCCAGAACTCAGCCAAGTAAACCTCGAACGGCTCTGCGCTACGCAGATCGAAGAGTTTGCGGGCGTATGCGAACGGCGCGAACTGACCATCAAGGCCCACATCGATCCGGGCGTCGAAACGATCACGAGCGATGAATCGTTGATCGGATTGATGCTGCGCAACCTGATCGAGAACGCAACGAAGTTCGCGAGAGAGCACACCGAGATCACCGTGCGTTTCGTCCCCGCATCGATCCCAGCAGACCCGGGCAACCCGCCGCCACCGGACGCGAATCTGGAGATGGGGTTTCGACTCGAGGTGCAAGACCGAGGGATCGGGATTCCGCTTGCGCAGCAACAGCGGATATTCGAGCGTTTTTACCAGGTCGATCGCGCCCGCACCGGAGGCGGGGCTCAACGAGGCACCGGGCTTGGGCTTGCGATCGTCAAGCACGCTGCCCGAAGGCTGGGTGGACGCGTCGGCGTTGAGAGCGTTTATCAAAATGGAACAACGATGATCGTTGAACTCCCTCGGTGCGCCGATAGCCCCAACACCCACGCGTTCTAGTCCGCGTCTTCAACAGCCCGAATCAGCAGCCGACGGATCGACGCCCCCACCGCAGTCTCGAGCGCTGGATCGCCCGCTTGCCCGATGCGGATCGTGAGGGTAAGGAGTCGGGCACCGGCGACGAATGCGCCGCCGTCGTCAGTACGTTCGATGCGGATGGTTCCTGATCGATCGCGCGGCGCGAGCAAGGTGTACACACGAGACTCGGCGGTGTTCGTTGTGCTGGCACTCTTCGGGGTTGCGACCACAACGTGCTCGATCGCGCCGGCTTCCACGGCTCGATCGATCGGGCCCCAGCTGTAGTAGATGCTTTTGGTGGGATCGAGCGTTTCCAAGACAATCGGAGAGACGGCCCCCTCCGGCGCCGGCGGTAATCCGGGCGTGCTACAAGCCTGAAACGAGCATCCGGCCAGCAGTATGAGTCCCGCGGAGAGGGATCGGAGCACGCAGAGCGAATTGCGTGGGATGTTGAGAGGTTGAGCCATACACTTCACCTTGCCCTGTAAGGGCTGCCCGCGAATCGGGCGTTGAGAACTCGGCCGATACATTAAGGGTACCCGGCTAAGGAGTGTGTGCGTTTGGAACTGAGCATCGATATGCCGCGTGGACATGACTCCGTCGGAGTGACCGGGTCTGGCGAGCGGAATCTGAAGATCATCCGCGAGGCGCTCGGCGTCTCGGTCAACAGCCGAGACGGCGCCATCGTGCTAGGCGGGGAAGAGCCCGAACTCGGCGTCGCGCGACGCGTGCTTGAAGAGGTCGCCAGGCGGGCGAAAGCCAAGAAAACGGTGTCGCGTCAAGACATGCTGGATCTGATCGCGGGCGAATCGGTCCGTGCCCGGCGCACACCCACGAGCAATCGAGCAGCATGGGATGGCAAACTTCGCGTCTACGCGGGCGGCCAGGCGATCGAGCCGAAAACCGACAACCAAAGAATCTATCTCGACGCGATCCGAGATCATGACCTCACCTTCGCGTTCGGACCTGCAGGTACAGGCAAGACCTATCTCGCAGTGGCGGCGGCCGTACACCTATTGAAAGAAGGCGCGGTCACTCGGGTGATCTTGTGCCGACCGGCTGTCGAAGCGGGCGAGAAACTCGGGTTTCTGCCAGGTGGACTCGAGGAAAAAGTCAATCCATATCTCAGGCCGTTGCTCGACGCATTGCACGACATGATGGACTATCGCGATATGCGTCGGTTCATTGAATCTGATGTGGTCGAGATTGTGCCCCTGGCGTTCATGCGAGGCCGCACCCTAAATGGGGCGGTCATTATCCTCGATGAAGCCCAGAACACCACCAAAGGGCAGATGAAGATGTTCCTCACCCGGATGGGGCATGGAAGCAAAATGATCGTGACGGGCGACACAACCCAGATCGACCTCCCGGATGCCTCCCAATCGGGGCTTATTGACGCTGTAAGGCGTCTTCGGCGAGTCAGAGGCATCGCAACAGTCGCCTTAACCGGGGAGGACGTGGTTCGGCACAAGCTGGTGCAGCGAATTGTCGATGCATATGGGGCCTCGGACGAGAATCGTGCGTATCGAGAAGCTGTAGAACGCGCCCTGAATGACGACGGGCCAATCGATCTCCCAGAGCCCTCCGGCCATGCCGCAGGCACGGACCCGATAGGCTGACCCAACGGATGGCGAAAGAAACGACTAAATCTGGGAAGCGCACCTCGCGCGTCAATGTCTCGATCAAACGGATCGGGATTCGCGAGCGTCTGGCCATGCTCGCAGATGACCGGTCTTTGGGCTGGGGCATCGTCGCATGCGTGCTGTTCATTGTTTTCATTGGCTCGTTGGCAGCTTGGACGCGAGAGCAGCCTCTCATCGCGGTCGGCCAGATCATGCGCGACACACGGCTTGCCCGGGTCGAGTTCATCACCGAAGATATCCAGCAAACCGACATGCAGCGTGAAGCCGCCCGCCAAGGCACCGCGCGGATCTACAACGCGGACTCGCCCGTATTCGATGAGTTGCGTGCCTCGATCGTGAACCTGCCGCAGACGCTGGGTGGCGTTGAGACGATCGACAATGTCAATCAGGAGATCCGTGAAAAGTTTGGGCTTTCAGAGCTTGAACTCGGCGTGATTAAGGCGTTGGCGACAGATGAAGAAGGTCTCCGCCAGTGGAAAAGCAGCACCGATCAACTGATGACCATGCTGCGTCGTCGTCCGATGCTCAACGGCCAGAGTTGGCAGCAACTTTCGCAAGAAGGTCTGAGCACTCAAGTAAAGCTACGCGAGACTCCCGCCGACGGTATCCCAAGCGAGCGTCTTGTGAGCAAGGCAGAAGCGATCAACATCGATAACGCGGACATGCTGACACGCGAGATCAGCCGACTCGTGCAGATCGCAAAATTTAGCCCGCCCGTTGATCAGGTTGTCATCACGCGACTCACAAAGTCTCCTCGGGCTACCTTTGCATTTGACGCTTCCGCCTATGGCGCCGCACAAACGACCGCTGCAGAGGCGATCAATCCTGTCCGACGCGTGATTGCCGAAGGGCAAAAGATCTTTGGTCGCGGCGACGTGCTCGACGCCGATCAATATGAGCTGTTTCTTGTCGAGCGAAGTCAGTTCTCGGAGAGCGGCGAACGCACTCGGCTCATCGCACGCCGCATCGCCGTGTTTGGCGTCGTCGGTGCATTGACCGTGCTCCTCGCGGGATACATTGCAAACTTCTGCCCGCGAATCGCGAATAGACCCGCGAGAATCGCGTGGCTGGCATTGATCTTGGGCGGGGCCGTGCTCGCGGCTTGCCTGCTCGGTGTCTATGACCCAAGGCTGATGTGGCTGGGCACGCTCACACCGATCATTCTCGTTGCGGTCATGCTCTGCATTGCGTACGACCAGCGTACCTCACTGGCGATCACCGCAATACTGGCTGTGATCGCAGCTTTTGCGCTGCGGCACCATGTCGGGATGTTTGCGTTGATGCTGATCGGGATCGCAGCCTCGATAAGTCAGCTGCGCGAGATCCGAGAACGGCGCACATTGATCCGCATGTCGATTGCGGTCGCGTTTGCACTGAGTGGCGCAGCGATGCTCGACCAGATTGTCAACCTGCCGGCTGCGGGCCCGTCGTTTGAGATGCGTTCGAGCGGCGTCGTCTCTGCTGGCGCGCAGTCGTTCTTGTCCGGGCTGCTGATTGGCGGCATCGCACTGTTCATCCTGCCGTTCGTTGAAAAAGCATTCGATATCACGACTGGCATGACGCTGATCGAGCTACGCGATCCGAAGCAACCGCTCTTGAAAGAACTCCAGCAGCGAGCGCCGGGCACCTACAACCATTCATTGAACGTTGCATCGATTGCCGAGTCGGCAGCCGAATCGATCGGCGCGGATTCGTTGCTGACCTATGTCGGATGCCTGTACCACGATATCGGCAAAATGAACAAGCCTGGCTACTTCGTAGAGAATCAGTCGGGCGGGCCCAACAAGCATGACAAACTCAACCCCGCAATGTCGCTGCTCGTGATCGTCGGGCATGTCAAGGACGGAATGGAGATCGCGCGGGCCCACAACCTGCCCCGAAATCTCCGTCACTTTATCGAGGCCCACCACGGCACCACATTGGTCGAATACTTCTACCGCCGAGCGAAGCAGAACGCAGAGAAGCCCGAGAAGGATGGCAAAGACGGCCACAAGCCCGAACCAGATTCAACCACACGCACCGGCGAAACCGTTGCTCCCAGCGATGCCGATTCGGTTTCTCTGCCCAGCGAAGTGGACTACCGCTACCCCGGGCCGCGCCCACGCACGAAAGAAGTCGCAATCACGATGCTTTCCGATGCCGTCGAAAGTGCGACGCGCACGCTCGCCGATCCAACGCCTTCGAGAATCGACGCGCTCGTACGCGAGCTCGCCAATCGCCGCTTAATGGATGGCCAGTTCGACAACTGCGATCTCACGCTGCGTGAACTCTCCACGATCTGCGATTCAATCTCGAAGACCGTGTCGAGTATCTACCACGGACGGGTGCGATACGCAAGCACATCCGAAGGCGAAGACGATCCAAAGCCCACGCCAAAGCCCGACAACACCACACATACCGGCACGGATACTCGGCCAGAACGCCGGGCGTAGGCCCATTGCTCGGGATCCATTGGCTTTGGATTCAGTGATTGATCGATAGCAGAGCAAACACTACACGCGATGCTGGGTCACACGCCACGAAGATCGATCGTTACCGGCTTTTCTTGGGGCGTGCTTTGTAGCTCGAACCACCGGCCCGCTTTTGCGTTGCTCGGCCTCGTGAGGGCTTGACCGCGCCGGGAGCGCTCGTGCGACCGTTTTTGTGCTTGGAAGCCAGCTGGGCAAACATGATCACGAAAAAACCGCCGATGATCACCAGCAACACACCAACCAAAATGAGCACAAGCCAAGGCGACATGTCCACACTCCTTCGGCCGATACGGTACCAGAAATGCAAAGGGGATGGAAGGGCGTTTAGGATGCTTAGTATGCCGCATGCTTGAACCCCGACTGGTGCAACGCGCTCTCCGATACCGCTACTCGCATGATCCATGCGAGATGCGTGCCATGCTCGATCGCATCCCAAAGGGCGGCACCGCGATCGACATCGGCGTTCACAAAGGCGCGTATAGCTGGTGGATGTGCCGGGCGGTCGGCAAGGGTGGACGCGTGGTGGGCGTGGAGCCGCAGGCCGAGCTTGCCGAACGCGCAGAAAAAACACTGGGTCGCGATGCACGCTACAGCCTCTTCCACGGCGCTGTCAGCGATCACGAAGGCCTTGCAACGCTGACCATTCCTGATGCCGGACCGTCCCACGGCGCGACGCTGCGCGATCTGACGGGCGAAGACGGAGTCGCAGAGATGAGAACGCGCGAAGTGCCGGTCACGACACTGACCCTGCTGGCTGATCGCGAAAAACTCCGCAAGGTCGACTTCATCAAGTGCGACGCGGAAGGGCACGAACTCGCGATCTTCCGCGGCGGGGTCGAACTCCTCGAACGCGACAAACCAGCCGCGTTGATCGAGTGCGACCGATCGTTCGTGGGCGATGATCCGGTGGACGAACTCCGCAAGATCTTCGAGCCGCTGGGCTACTCCGGCTGGTGC
>JBGCEB010000034.1:0-19603 GCA_045106075.1 Phycisphaerales bacterium | reverse complement strand
GAACTCTACGGCACCAGATCCGGGATCGATCTCCAACATGATGTGGTTGGCCCCTTCCAAAGTGTTCGTGGCAATGCCGACGAGCAGGCCGTTGGAGCGGGTCATGATTGAGTTGAGGCCGGTTTCTGGAGAGAGCCAGGGCTCGTTGCTTGTACCGAGCTCGACAAGGTTTGACGTTTGGGAGTTCATATCCGCTGTGAACAAATATTGGTCGGCGACCTCCCTTGGACGGCGGAAGGCGTGCAGTTTGTTTGATGGCGCGTCATAGGTGAGACCCGCCGTGTTTCCCGCGAACGGATCATCTTGGTCTAGGGCGTCAAAGGTGTACTCGTTTGTGGTGTTCCCGGTGGCTGGATTGATCTGGTAGATTCCCGTCCAGGTGTCGATGGCGTAGATTGTTGCGCCCGGCCCCCTCGCGAGCCCAGAGGTAGCATTGAGTCCGAAGTCGGCGACAGGCACGACCTCGTTAGATCCGAGCTCGTTGCGGAACTACTCGCCACGACCATCTATCGCATACATCTAGAGTTGAGCGTTGGCATGCGAGACTGCGGTGGCGAAACCGAAGGCAGCGAGCATCAAGTGACGGAACTTCATGAACGTTTTCCTATTCGATGTTGGGTCCCCGACTTCGAGATCATCTGTGGGTTCAACATATCCCGCCCTGGAAAGTTTGCCAACGAAGTTGGGCATCCGGTGGTCTACTGATTGTTTGGTCTGCCGCGGTCTTCTTGCGGAATGTAGGTGCCTGTGGAGCAATGATTTACGCTATGTGGCTCGATAAATCGTGCCGGCGATCCTATCGTTGCCGCCCGGCCTAGAGCCCGGGGAACCCCTTCGCAGCGGCGGGGGGCTCGCTGGGATCGATGTGAGGAGAGACTCATGCTTGGACGCGTGTTTAAGGCGTATGACGTTCGCGGAACCTACCCCGATCTACTGACTGACCACATGGCGTGGCAGATCGGTTGCGGCGTGTCCAAGTACTTGCTTGAAGATGCAGCGGCAGCAGGTGAAACGACGCCGATGATGAAGAACATTATCGTGGGGCGCGACATGCGTACGTCATCGCCGAAACTCAGCGACGAGTTGATCCGTGGCATCACCGGCAACCACGGCTCGGTCATCGACCTTGGGCTGTGCGACACTCCGATGATCTACTTCGCGATCAATCACCTTGATTGCGCTGGCGGCGTGATGGTTACTGCCAGTCACAATCCGCCGCAGTACAACGGGTTCAAGGTCAGCAAGCGCAAGGCAAAGCCTGTCGGCGAAACAACGGGCCTTGCCGATGTTCGTAAGCATGCCGCGATGGTTGATAAGGGTCACGAGCCCAAGGGCGGCACGACACTCGAATCTCGAGATCTGTGGGAGCCGTATAAAGAGCACGTGCTCTCGTTCCTCGATCTGGGTGGGTACAACGAAGAAAACCCACTCCGAATCGTGGTTGATGCGTCCAACGGCATGGCGGGCACGGCATTGCCGAAGATCTTCGGTCGTCGCGGCATGCACACGCCCGGTCTCGAGATTGTCGAACTGAACTTTGATAACTCCAAGGGTGAGTTCGTACACGAGCCGAATCCCCTGGTCGCTTCGAATCTCGTGCAGCTCCAGCAACGCGTGGTGAGCGAGAAGGCCCATCTTGGGCTGTGCTTCGACGGTGATGCGGATCGGTGCGTCGCGGTTGACGAGACTGGAGAGATCGTTGCGTGTGACATCATGACCGCGTTGCTTGCCCCGTTCTTTCTAAAGAAGCGTCCCGGCGCTGCGGTGGTGTACGACCTTCGCTCGACCAAAGCGGTCGCGGAAGAGATTGAGCGTGCGGGCGGCGTGGCCCTTCGTGGACGCGTGGGTCATGTGTTCATGAAGCAGCTGCTGGCTGAGAACCGGGGGATCTTCGGCGGCGAGCTGTCTGGGCACTTCTACTTTGCTCGGAACTTCAATGCTGACTCTGGCGTGATCGCTATGGCGACGTTCCTCACGGTGCTCGCCCATGCCGACGCGCCGATGAGCGAACTGGTCAAGCCGCTGAAGCGGTACTGCCAGAGCGGCGAGATCAACTTCGAGATTGAAGAGAAAGATGCGGCGCTCGAAGCCGTTCAGGATGAGTATGGCGACCGGGCCGAGATCGACTATCTCGATGGCGTCACGATCGATTGTTTCGATGACGAGGGCTGGTGGGTCAACATCCGCAAGTCCAACACCGAGCCGCTGCTTCGTTTGAACGCTGAGGCAAAGGACCAAGAGACGCTCGACAAGATGGTCGCTGAGATCTCTCCAATGCTTGGAACCAAGGTCGATCACTGATCTTTGGGCGGCCGTTTGGTGCTCAGGGCTGGGGCTCGACCATCGAGGCCCAGAATCCCGATAGAATGGCAACGGCGGGCACTCGTGGGTCCTGTCTTGAAATAGGCTACAGGCGGCCCGTGGATTCTCCCGCGTCTCGTCTTGGCGGAGAGGGCATGGATGAACCTCGCACAGTTCTTTGAGCATTGGGCGATCGTTGAGAATCCGTTCCGGGGCGAAGAAGCCCGGACCGACGCGATTTTCGCGCGGATCGGCATTGCGGGGGGTTCTGCGGATTCAGAAAACGCCGGGCCAGGTCGTGTTCGGCTTGTTCGTCCCAACATGCCGGCGACGCACGCCGAGTTCGACAAAATCGTTGGCGAGTTTGATCATCCGTCGACTTCGATCGTGTTTGGCGAGAAGGGCAGCGGGAAAACCGCGATCCGGTTACAGATCGCCGATCACATCGCACGATACAACGGCGACAATCCAGGACGGCGTGTTCTTCTGATTCCATATGACGATCTCAACTCGTCGCTCGATGGTTACGTCAGGGCGGCTGGTACTGCGAAGAAGGATGATCCGTTCGCGGGTGTTCGTTTAGTAGACCACATCGATGCGATTGTTTCGATCGGGGTCGGCCGGATTGTGAACGCGCTGTTAGTTGGGTCTGAATCGCCGCCGCCTGCTCAGATCGAGGATGCATCCAAGCGTGCACGCAAAATGCCGATCTCTGTTCGGCGTGATCTGCTGTTGTTGCAGGCTGTATATGACACAAGCGATTCAACTGGTGCGCGAACAGTTGCGTTGAAGCGATTGTTACGACTCGGTGGATCCGGGCCAAGGGCGTTGATCGCGACCGGCGTTTGGATCGGTTGGATTCCCGCGGCTGCTCTCTTTGTGTGGGGCCAGTTCTTTGGAGGGTTTGGGGATTCGGTTCGCACGGCCTTGCTCATCGGGTCGGTCGCGCTGCTGGCGTGCTGGCTCTTTCTCTTACTCAAGCTGACGTTGATTGATCGCGTGCTGGACCGCCATATTGCGCAGCGTGTTGGCAAGCAGTTGCGACTTGTGCCGCGAAGTCCGGCGGGCTTGGTTGCAAGCCTCGGCAAACTGGAGCGATCGATTGCATCCCCTGAGACGCTGCCGGTTTCGGGTTCAGAAGAGACTCGGTATGCTTTGCTTGCCAGGCTCCAACGGGTTTCAAATGAGCTTGGTTTTCGTACTATTTTGGTGCTCATGGATCGGGTGGATGAACCCACGCTGATCCGGGGTGATCCAGAGCGGATGCGTTCGTTGGTTTGGCCGATGCTGAGCCACAAGTTTTTGCAGCACGACGGAATGGCGATCAAGATGCTGCTCCCGATCGAGCTGCGTCATGCGTTGTTCAAGGAGTCGAGCTCGTTTTTCCAAGAGGCCCGGCTGGACAAGCAGAATCTTGTCGAACGGCTGAGCTGGACGGGCGCGATGCTGTATGACCTTTGCAACACACGGTTGGCGACGTGCCGCCCAGTCTCAGCCGAGTCAATCTCGTTGGTCGACCTGTTCGCCGAAGAGGTCACTCGCCAGGATCTGGTTGAAGCTCTTGATCACATGCAGCAGCCGCGCGATGCGTTTAAGTTCGTCTATCGCTGTCTGACCGAGCATTGCGCGAGTGTGACCGATGAAGAAGGTGCATGGCGAATTCCCAAGCACACTCTCGACACTGTTCGCAAAGCAGAAGCTGAACGTGTGATGGGATTGCAACGCGGTATCAGACCCGCTTGAGCCTCGCATATTCGAGGACCAAGGTCTTGCGGCCGACCGAGTCGAATACGACGACAGCTCTCGCGTTTGAGCCCGCGGTGACTTTTTCGATCGTGCCTGCTCCGAACTGCGGGTGACGAACGCGGCAACCGACGGGGAAGCTCGCAGCAACCGCCGCAGATCGGGTGTCGACCGAATCGAGGCGTTGTTCACGAGCGCGTTCTACGGTTTGTTTCCAGTCACCGCCTGATGCAAGTGCGCCTTTGTCCCAAGACCGTTCTTTGGCCGGTGCGAAGGCGTCGTCGAACTCGCCTCCGTAGGCGGCGCCTTCGTCTGCCTGATCGGAAACAATGAGGTGCTCGCTGGGCAGCTCTTCGAGGAACCGACTTGGGATGGTTCGCTCGGACATGCCTCGGACCGTGCGTCTTCGCGCGCTGGTGATGTGCAGCCGTTTCATTGCGCGGGTGATGCCCACGAAAGCGAGTCTGCGCTCTTCTTCGAGTTGTTCTTCTGAGTCGTTTGCGCGTGAGTGTGGGAGGCAACCTTCTTCGAGACCGATCATCGCGACTGCGGGGAACTCAAGGCCCTTCGAAGCGTGCAGGGTCATCAGAGTGACTGCGCCTTGAGCGGGGTCAACCGCGTCAGCATCGGCCACGAGCGCGATCGATTCAAGATAGGCACGCAGCATTCCGAGCAATGGTGGGACTTCGCCGGCGTTTCCTTGCTCGGCTTGCTCGAGATCCGTGAATGCTGCGGGGTCGTCTGCGGGGTCGTACTCTTGTTCAAACTCACGGGCGGAAGACACGAGTTCGTTGAGGTTGTCCATGCGCTCCGCGTCAGATTCATTTCCACTTGTTTTGGCTTGTTTGGTGTAGTGACCCTCAAGACCAGACTCGGTGATGACGCGTTCGACGAGTTGGTGCAGCGACTCTGGGACCTCGGCACCGAGAAATGTTCCGCCGCCAGTCCAGGCATTGACCGTTTCTACGAACTTATCGATCGAGTTCGTCGCACGCGAAGTAAGCCCGAGTTCTCTCGAGCGGGTGAGCCCTTCCCAAAGCGGGATTCCAGCGCGATCAGAAGCTCCTTGGATGATATCGAGCGATGTCTTTCCGATACCGCGCGCCGGGGTGTTGATGACGCGGTTGAGCGACACGCCGTCGGCGGGGTTTGCTACGACGCGCAAGTATGCAATCGAGTTCTTGATCTCTTCCCGGTCAAAGAACGCCGTCCCGCGTGCGATGGAGTATGGAATCTGGCTCGAACGCATCGCATCTTCCATCACGCGTGAGAGCGAGTTCGTGCGATAAAAGACGGCCATATCTTTCCACGACACACCCTCGTCGTCGTGCAGCGAACGGAACCAATCAGCAATCAGTTCTCCCTCGTGGCGTTCGTCTCGGCAATGAACAACGCTGACCCGCTCGCCGCCAGTACCGCTGGTGAACAGCGGCTTGTCCTTGCGGTTGGTGTTGTGCTTGATCAGGTGGTCAGCAGCCCCCAAGATCGGCGCGGTGGAACGGAAGTTCTCGCCCAGCATAATGGTCTTGGCGCCCGGGTAGTTGACCTCGAACTCGAGGATATTGGTGATGTCTGCGCCGCGCCAGCCGTAGATGGCCTGGTCGGGATCACCCACCACGCAGATGTTGGGCGGTGTGGCTTGGGATGGCGGAGCGAGTAGCGACGCGATGCGGAACTGCACACTGTTGGTGTCCTGATACTCGTCGATCATGACGTACCGCCATCGCCCGGCGAGTTCTTGGCGGATTTCAGGGCGAGTGTCGAGGATCTTGGCGGTGTAGAGCAGCAAATCATCGAAATCGATTGCGCCGGCTTTCCGAAGTTCCGCCGCGTACGACGAGTAGATCTTGGCGATCTGCTTGGCGTAGAAATCATTGGCGTTCTTCTCGAACGTCTCGGCGTCTTGCAGAGCATTCTTGGCATTGCTGATCGCTGAGAGAACCGACCGGGGCGGCCAGTTGGTTGTCGAGAGATCCATCTTCTTGATCACACGCTTCATCGCCGACATCTGGTCCGACGAGTCGTAGATCGTGTAGTCGGGCTTGAGCCCCGGCAACTCGGCGGCTTCGGCGTACCGACGCAGCAAGCGGGCGCACAGCGAATGGAACGTCGTCACGGTCAGCCCGCGGGTGCGCCGGTCGTGACGTGCCGTATCGGGGTCGGCGTTGTCGCCGAGGATCTGGTTCAGCACACGCTCGCGCATCTCGCCCGCGGCTTTATTTGTGAACGTCAAGGCCAGAATCGTCCAGGGTGGCACGCCCATGTCGACGAGGTGGGCCATGCGCCGGGTGATGACGCGGGTCTTTCCCGAGCCGGCGGCCGCGAGGATCAGCAGCGGGCCCTCGGTGTGCAGGACCGCCTTGCGCTGGGGCTCGGTCAGCCCCGCGAGGATCGGTGATTCGCTGCTTTCCGCGTCCGATCCGGCATCGCCCGAGCCGGCGGGCTCGTCGTCGAAATCGGGCATGAAATCGGGGATCTCGTCCATGGGCGGGGTCGTCGAATCGGTGTGCGGCTCCGCCGCGTTCGGGGTGAATCCGTTCATTGCGGAAGGATAGGGACGGTGTGACACAGGTGTGACTGATCCAGGCGAAGATAGCGGTACACTCACCGCGGGACGCAAAGGCTGGTGCACCATGCAAGGTCTGATTCTCTCTGGTTTGGTTGCGGCGTTGGGTGCAAGCGGAGTCCTCTTGCTCGCACCGGGTTGCCGATCAGTAGCGCGTTTTGATCCGATCGCGGTCGACTGGTCGTCAGAGGTGAGCGAGGGCGTGGCCGACTATCAGTCACGCATGACACGCCTGACGGGTCCGGTTCTCTGGGCTCCTGAGCTGTGCAGAGCGATGCCGCCTGTTACACCGATTTTCAGCAGTGCTCCAGAAGACTCGCCGCACGGTCGAAAGTTGTACCACCTGTACACGGACGATGCCGCCGGATATCGGGGGGCAACCGGAGGTGAAGACGAGCATCAGCCGCTCACCCTTGTCAAGGAGGCGCGGATGCCGTTGTTGATCGACCAGCGGTTGAGATCATGGACGCAAGAGGACATGTTTGGGTCCAGTGGCAGTGGCATGCAATCATCGGGACTCTCAATCCAGCACCGTTTGGGAGTCGCTCGATCGCCCGAAGATGGCAAGCTCTATGCACCTGGTCTTGTGACATCGTTGTTTGTGATGCGTCGTGTCGGTGACGCGAACACCCCGGGCACCGACCAAGGTTGGATCTACGGCGTGACCAACCAAGACGGTTCGCAAATCTGGGACTCAGGTTTGATCGCGTCGTGCATCGAGTGCCACCGCAAAGCACCGCACGGCCGACTGTTTGGGCTACCTGAAGTCGCGGCCCAGTCGGATTAGTCACCCAACCCCCGGTCCGCGCCCGGCACGCTCGCGTGCGGGGTCTCGGCCGACCGTGTGATCAGCGTTACGCCCTCGGGCAGGTCGGTCTGCACTTGCCCGACCACATCGCCCTCCAGCTTGCGGCTGAACACCGAGCGGTTCGACTTGCCCATGATCAGCGTGTCGCAGCCGTAGGTGACGGTGTAGTCGAGGATCTCGTCGGCGATGCTTGTGGACGTGACATAGATCGGGATGAACGGCACGCCGGCTTCGTTGGCGAGCATCGCGGTCGAGCCGAGCGCTTCCTGCCCGTTGTCGTCGGTCTCGATGCCGGGCAGCTTGCCGGGCCCGAGGTCCATGACGCGGATCGGGCGGACGTAGATCGCGAAGAGCGTCGCGCCGCGCCGCTGGGCGAGATCGACGGCGAACTCGGACTGGTAGCGCCCGCGTGCCGCGAGCATGATCTTGGGCTTGTCGGGGTCGATGTCGATGGTGATCGCTTGCAGGGTCGAAAGCCATCCGGTGGTAGGGGCCTTAAGTTCCTTTGGAGCTTGACGTTTCTTGAGGAACGTACGGAAGGCCAACGCGAGCGCGATGAGCGTGCCGGAGAATGCGGTCGAGATCGGTTGGGTCACGCCGATGGTCAGCGTAATCGACAGCAAGAAAAAACCGAGCACCCAAAGGCAAGCACGCTGCCACGGAAGAACTTCGAGCTCCTTGTTGTATGCGGAAGAAAGCACGGTCACCGTGATCGCGCCGCATACGCCGAGCACATAGAGCGAGGCCAGCACTGTCACGTCGTGCTCGATCACGATCACCACGATCGGGATGATGACCGATGCGATCAGTCCAACCCATGGCACACCCGAATAGTTCAGCTTGGTGAGTGCTTTGGGAAGTTCACGGTCTTGCGCCATCGCGAAAAGGACCGAAACCATGGCCATAATTGCGGTGTTGGTGGCGCTCAGTAATAGCAGACCGAAGGTGACGCCGGCGATGGTGCCGAACACGGGCCCGATCTTGTCGCCGAAGGCTTCGGTCGCGGATTCTTCGGCGATCACACGCATCGAGGCGTTGGTATATTCATTGACTTGGTCTTCGTGTTTTTTCAGAGACTCGTAGCGTTCGATGATCGCGGGGTCTGGGATCAGCGCGAGATCCTCTTGGCTGATTTCAAACTTTGCGCGGGCGTTGTAGCGGTCGGCCATCCCGGGGGGGAGGCTTTCAACGATCGCGGACCGAGACTCCGCGAGCTTGATGAAGTCGGGTTTGTGGCTGTCGCGGAGCGGGGTGCCGGCGACGATGAAACCCAGGCCGGCGAGCACGAGACCAAACCAAAGATTCAGCCCAACAACCTCGAGGCTGACTGGCCAGATGGTCCGTTTGGCTTCGCGATCGACGGGTTGCTTCATCAGCCCGGTCATGTTCGCAACGGCCTCAACGCCTGCCAGTGCCAAGCAAATCTTGGTGAAGTTCACCCAAACCTGAGTGGTGGGGGTTTCGTGGAAGTATTCAAACGAGATGGTTTTGACGCCATCGAAGAACTGGGGAATCGAAAGCAGGGCCATGGCGGCCGATACTCCGAGGGCGGCAAAGGCGACGACGAGGGCAAAACGCCCTGCTGATTTTGCGCCCAGCCAGTTCACGCCCCCGATCAGGATGATGGCGAAGATGCCTAGCGGGACCACGAGGTGGTGGGGGGCTCCGAAGTAGTGGAACGCTTCGATGACGGAAATGGCGGCCGTCATGATGTAGCCGGCGAGCAAAAGGGTCGCGCCGATCACCGAGAGGGTCGGTGAGAGTTGTCTCGCTGCGGTATAAACCCCACCGCCGTCAGGAAAGCACCGGCACACGATGGTGTAGGCCCACGACACGGCAAGCATCAAGATACCGATGGCGGCCAGATACAGGATGCTCGCATGCCCCGTGTACAGAAACGCCAGTCCGAGCACATAGAGACGAGACGTGCCCCAGTCGCCGTAAAGGAGTGGGCCAGCGTGGGTCCACCTCAGATTTCTTGGTCTGGATTCTGTGACGAGCATTCGTGCGGGAACGGTAGGCGGAGAGTATAGTGGGCACGCCCGGAAGGCCCTATAAGGCAGGTCGGGGGGACACCCCGTCGCCACCTTCGTTTTCGGAGGCAAGATCCGTTCGGTCAGTCCTGTCGTATAGCCCATTGAGGGATGGAATGAAGGAAGAAGCCAGTCCGGCCCTGACGTAGGGTGATCGGACCAATCAAGCAAGAAACCAGCAGTTGACCCCCATCCCTGCCGATACTCCATGACGACCATGAGTGACCCACTCCACGATGATGACATGTTGCGCCCGGACGACACGGCGCCATTCGGAGCTGCCGACGAGGCTGGCCCGATGAGCGTGGCCGATGCCGAGAAGTCCATTCTCGAAGCCACCAAGGGCGGCACCAACCTTGACACCCTGATCGGGCGGCTGGTCATTGACCAGGGTTTGGCCACCAATGACGAAGTCAAGCATTGCCTGACCTTGAGTCGGGCTGAACAGGACCGATCCGAGCAGTCCCTTGCTCAGCTGCTGGTCGACAAGGAGTACGTCACCAGCCGTCAGATTGCGCGCCTTCGCGAAGCGATCGAAGCCGAGCGATCAGGCCAGAAGATCAGCGGCTACAAAATCCTCGGCAAGCTCGGCGCCGGTGCCATGGCAACGGTGTACAAGGCAAAGCAGATCTCACTCGATCGAATGGTCGCGATCAAGAAGCTGCCCGAAAAGTTCAGCCAGAACCCGCAGTTCATCGAACGGTTCTTTGCGGAAGGCCGGGCGGCCGCCCAGCTGAATCATCCCAATATCGTTCAGGCGTTTGACGTTGGCAACGAGGGTGATCTGTACTACTTTGTGATGGAGTATGTCGAGGGCCGAACGGTCTACGACGACATCACCAAGCACAAGCGGTATGCAGAAGCCGAAGCGATCAACATCATTATTCAGGTCGCTGAAGCGCTTGAGCACGCGCACACACGTGGGCTGATCCACCGGGACGTCAAACCCAAGAACATCATGATCACCAAAGAGGGTGTCGTGAAGCTCGCGGATATGGGTTTGGCCCGCGCGATCACGGATAAGGAAGCGGCCGAGGCTGAAGCCGGTCGAGCGTTCGGCACGCCTTACTACATCTCCCCGGAACAGATCCGCGGTGAGAAGGACATCGACAAGCCGGCCGATATCTATTCGCTGGGCGCGACGTTGTACCATATGGTGACGGGTACGGTGCCGTTTGAGGGCAAGAATCCTTCAGCGGTGATGCACAAGCATCTCAAGAGCGAGCTCGTCCCGCCGGACCACGTCAACCCCAAGCTGAATGCCGGGGTTTCCGAAGTCATCGAGATGATGATGTCCAAACGGGTTAAGGGTCGTTATCCCAACTGCACGGACTTGCTCGTCGATCTTCGGGCCCTTAAGAACGGAGAGACCCCTCCGATCGCCCACAAGGATGTCCTACCTGAGGACGAGTTGGCGTCACTGGCGGCTGCCGAGGCTGCCGCGACCGCTGAAATCCCCCAGGATGAGTCTAACGCGGGCCGAACCGGGCTTGCCTGGACCGAGCATCTGGCTTGGCCCCCATTCTTGGTGTTGGTGGTGATCCTGCTGATCTCGCTGGCCATGAATATCATCGGGCTGGGCTGAATGCTCCCAGGCAGGCAATGAAATCAGAAGTTGAAATCCGCGGCCCTGTCTGTCAGGCTGCGTGATATGATGAGTCTGGCGGGGAGACCCTCCGCCTGTGTTTCCGTCGCCCGTGTGGGCGGCATACTGAGTGAGCAAGGAGTCTGAGACATCGCCCGCAGAGCTTTCTACCGCATGCAAGGTCCGGTGCAACGCACCCGTATCAACCACATGATCCGCTTGTCGCCCGTCCGCCTGATCGACCATGAGGGCGAACAGGTCGGAGTAATCGATACGCACGAAGCCTTGCGCATGGCGCAGGAGGTCGGGCTTGATCTTGTTGAGATCTCCCCCGATGCCCGCCCGCCGGTGTGCAAGATCATGGACTACGGCAAGTACAAGTACGAGCTGTCCAAGAAAGAGCAGAAGGGCAAGTCCTCGGGCCAAGAGCTCAAGGAAATCCGTCTGGGTCGCTCGATCAAGATTGACCCTCATGATGTTGGTATCCGAGTCAATCAAGCCCGCCGCTTCTTGATGGCAGGCCACAAGGTTCAGATCACCCAGCGTTTTCGCGGCCGAGAGATGGCGCACAAGGAACTCGGCGAAGAACGCCTGATCGGAGTCTGCCAAGACTTGGCCGATGTCGCCAAGATCGAGATGGCTCCCCGCGGCGTTGGGCGCGCGATCACGCTCGTGCTCGCGCCGGACAAAGTCAAGATTGATGCGATCAAGGCCCAGCTGATCAAAGACGGTAAGCAGGCCGAAGAAGATCTTGAGAAGCTCGAAGCGGAAGTTGCCGCCCAGAACGCCGCGGATGATGCGGCTCATGGTGACGACGATCAAGACGAAAACAGCTCGAAGAAAAAAGGCAAGTCACGGGGTCCAAAGGACAATCGTGCGGGCAATCCGGTCGACGACGAGGTTGCCGACATGCTCGGCGAACTCTGATAGCCTTCGATCGGATTCATTGTCCGAGAAGATAGAAGTCACACGCCGGCGTCGTACTACGACGCCGGTTTTTCATTATTGAAGCGGGGAGCACTTTGGCGGGGCTATTTGAAGAAGACGCGCGGTTTAGGTAGGCCGTCGTCGCCAATGTTCCATTCGAGGAGCACAGTCCTCTTTAGGCCTCGGATCTCAAGGCGCACCGGCTGCTGGTCTTTCCGATCAGGAATAAATCGCATGGTCGATTGGCGTCCGTTCTTGGTGGACTTTGGAAGTGATCTCCACCAAGCGTCTGGATCGAGTGTGAGTGGACGGTCGCCGTCGAGGGTTGAGATCGATTCGGGCAGTTCGAGTGACTCGCCGTGATCGCGGAGTGCACGATCGAACTCAGTCTGGTTCTTCGGGTTGATGCCGTGACGTCTTAGCTCCCAGATAACTACGGCGTGCGCCGCGATGATATCACGGCCTCGAAAGAGCTCGTCTGGTTCGAGCTGGGCGACATACGACTTCCACTTGGAATCGAGCAAGCTTAAGTTTGTCCCAAAGACTTGTTCGGTTGCCCTTTGGATGTCTGTGCCCTGCCAAAGCAGCTTGAGCATCTCGTCGAGCAAAAGGGTGTACTTGCCATTTTCGGCGTACGCGATGAAGTGAACCAGTGACCATGCGGCGTCGTACTGGCCTTCATGTTGGTTGTTTTGGTTTCGCTCGTTCCACTCCCCTTGTGTGAGGGAAAGTAGAGTCTCGATTGACACGAGCGTGTCGTCTTCGGTGTGTCTTTGGAGTCGATTGATTGCGCTGATATCTGCGAGGCCCATTTCAAAGCCCCGCTCGGTTTCGAGTGCATATCCGAAGGACTCGGCCATTCCTTCGTTTAGCCAAGGGGGGAGATTGTCACCAATCCGCTGGTACAAGAACTGATGCATGCCTTCATGCCGCAGCGTTTCCAACATCGAATCCATGTCACGCGGAGCGAAATAGGCGGCGAGCCCTCTTGTATCGCCTTTCCGGAAGAACATTCCAGCGGATCCGATTGAGTTGATTTCATGCTCCGCAAGAAAACGCTGATACCCGTCCTGCTCGGCGAAAACCCAAAGCCGCAGCGGCTCATTGTTGCGTTTGGCATACGCTCTGAACCGCCTTGTGTACTCGGCGTGCACGGCGTCCATGTGACTCGCCACTTCGCGAGCAAGTGAATCAGGCAAATCCGTTGTAATGTCGTAGGATTTCGACTTGAATCGACGAAGTTCATCGCCCAATGCATCGGACGCCCCGAGATGGATGACGAACATCGCAAGAGTGAATAGACCAAGCGATCGCGACATGGTTTCTCCGGAATGTGATTCGTGTCAATCGTGCCGGAGGGCAACGATTGGATCTTGCATTGCTGCTTTGCGAGCGGGATAGATACCGAATATCAGCCCGGTCGCCGCCGCGACAAGGAATGCGACCAAGATCGACCACAGGCTAATGAGGGTTGGAAGCGAAGCGTCGGCGGGAACGGACCCGCCGATGACCGGTAGCTCGTGCAGTTTGGGTACGATCCATCCGATGGTGAGTGAAAGTCCAACCCCAAGCGCTACGCCGATGAGTCCGCCGATCGCAGAAAGCACGGAAGTTTCGACGAGGAACTGAGCGATGATGTGCTTGCGAGTGGCGCCCAATGCTCTGCGGATGCCGATCTCGCGGGTGCGTTCTGTCACATTGGCAAGCATGATGTTCATGATTCCGATGCCGCCGACGAGCAACGAGATACCCGCGATCGCGCCCGAGATCCATTGGCCGGTCATCGCACGCTTGCGGGCGGATTCGAGTAGTTCGTAAGGAACGATCATGCTGACATCTTCCATCTTCGGATGTCGGATGCTCAAGAGCCGGCGGGCACGCTGTGCGTCTGGGACGACGCGATCGCGTGTTGGAGCTTCCAGATAGATTTCGTGGACTTCAACTTCGGTCATCGAGAACGATCCGGATGATCGCCGAACGACGGTATCGCCCAACACGGCTCGTGCGGTCGTGATCGGGACATGGACATCTTTGTTGAGGTCTCGGCCGACAAGTGCGGCGCCTGCCCCACCGGACAGACCAACAGGTGCGAGCGTGCCGATGACTTTGAACACGCTTTCATCGATGCGGAAGGTCTTCCCGATCGGATCTTCCAATCGGAAGAGTTCGCGTGCGACTTCCGAGCCAACGACAGCTACGAGTGATTCGTTCTGCAAGTCGGAGTTGTTCAGGTAGCGTCCTCGGTTCATGCTCAATCGGGCGACCCTGGCGAGGTCCGGCGTCGTTCCAAAGCTTTGGGAGGTCTGGGCGATCGAGCCCCGGAGCAGTTGCGAGCCGACTTCTTTGAGAGGGACGGCGGCGGTCGCGTCAGGAAAGTTTTCCTGGATGATTCGAAGGTCTTCCCTGGTCAGGCCGTACTTGAGCATCCGAGACCGCTGCTGTCCGCCTTGTTGTTGTGGAGATTCAGGTGGCTGCTGAGAGCGGATGATGATGTTGCGTGCGCCGAGTCGCTCGATCTGGGCCAACGCTTCGGCGGTGGAGCCTTCGCCGATCGCGACCATCGTGATGACCGCGGACACACCGAAGATGATCCCGAGTGCTGTCAGGATGCTCCGGAGGAGTTGAAGCCTGAGATTGGCGAGCCCGAGGCGAATTGTTTCAATCAAAAAGGTCATAGGTGAAGGATCCTACCAGTGGCGGGCGGTTCGGTGGCGGTCGGAGGTGTTCGCTGGATCAAAATGACTGGATTCTGTGCGGGTGCCAAGATCGGTTCGCTAGGATCGCACGAACACGCTGGCTCCCGCCCCGGATCTGTGATTCCTGGAGGTGTGGGTCTAAAACCAAAGATCCGAGTGAGCCGCATGCCGAGCGCGACCCCAAGCAAGACCCCAAGCAAGACCAAGCCAACCAAGCAAAAGCCGAGCCCCATGACCAAGCGATCGATCCAAGATGATGCCAAAGGCGAATCCCAGCCCGATTCGAAGAAGTCCTCCGAGAAAACAAAGAAGCGTGTCACAAAGAAGCCCGGTTCACAGGCAGAGGCCAAGCCGATGCAGCCTGACGGGTTCGCCGGGCGATCGATCCGGATACGCGGCGCCAAAGAACACAACCTTAAAAATGTCGACCTCACGATTCCACGCGATCAACTCGTCGTGATGACCGGATTGTCAGGCTCGGGCAAGAGTTCATTGGCGTTCGATACGATTTTCGCAGAGGGTCAACGTAAATATATGGAGTCGCTTTCCGCGTACGCGCGGCAGTTTCTGGATCAGCTGAAGAAGCCCGACGTGGAAGAGATCGAAGGCATCCCGCCAACGATCGCGATCGAACAACGGTCCAGCTCCCACAACCCGCGTTCGACCGTTGCGACAACCACTGAGATCTATGATTATCTGCGTTTGTTGTTTGCTCGATGCGGCACGCCGCGATCTTGGGCGGTGACCAAGTCAAAGAAGGACGGAACTGTTCTCGAACGATCTGGTGTCATTGTTCAAGCGACGAGCGCGACCCAAATCGTCGATCACTTGATGGCGTTGCCCGAGAAGACTCGTCTCATGGTCATTGCCCCTGTCATCCGCGGCAAGAAGGGCTTTCACAAAGATACGCTCGAGTCACTCAGCCAAGACGGTTGGGTCCGCGCCCGCGTCAATGGCGAACTCGTTGATCTCCGTGAGGTGCTCAAGAACGAGGGCGAAAATCCGCTCGATCTGCACCGGCACAAGAAACACGACATCGACGCGGTGATCGATCGATTGGCGATCAATGATGAGTCTCGACAGCGACTCGCGGAGTCGATCGAGGCGGCGTTGCGTCTGGCAGATGGCACGGCGGTTGCCGCCATCGAAGATCTCAAAAAAGGAAAGGGCTCGTTCACCGATTGTTCGTTTTCGACGAAGTTTGCGGATCCGGATCATCCGGAAGTTTCGCTTGAAGAGCTCTCGCCGCGGCTGTTTTCATTCAACTCGCCATTCGGGGCCTGTCCGACCTGTCACGGCCTCGGTTCGATCCTTGAGTTCACAGAAGATCTGGTTGTCCCTGATAAGGACAAGGCAATCCTCTCCGGCGGGATCGCTCCTTGGAAGAAGAACGGCCCGGGCGGAATGGTCTATCCCAAGTATCTTCGTCGATTCTGCCGAGCGTTTGGCGTCACGCCGAGCACCAAGATGAGAGATCTTGAAGAAGAGATTTACGAGATCTTGCTCCACGGTGCATCAGCTGTGCAGTCGAAAAAGCACGGCGTGAAGTGGGACGGAGCTCTCCCCATGCTCCGTGCGTGGTTTGAAAAAACCGAGTCGAGCTGGGTGAAAGATCATCTGCATCTTTATCAACGTGAGAGCGTGTGTCACGAATGTCACGGAGACCGCCTCCGCATTGAAGCGCTCCATGTTCTGATCGAGAGTAAGCACACGTGTGATATCGAACGCGCCACGTCGTCAACGGTGATCGGGCGGCCGAAGCACGACGGGAAAACACTGAACATCGCTGAACTGAGTCGACTGAATATCACCGATGCAATCGCGTTCATCGAGGGTATGAAGCTCAGCAAAGAGCAAGACCAGATCGCCGAGCCGATTCTGCGTGAAGTCGGCAACCGACTTCGATTCCTGACGAGCGTGGGGCTTGATTATCTCAGCCTCGATCGGCGGACCGCGACGCTCTCGGGTGGCGAAGCGCAGCGGATCCGTCTGGCAACACAAGTCGGTTCGGGCTTGGTTGGTGCGTGTTACGTGCTTGACGAACCCACCATCGGCTTGCACCAGCGCGACAACGACCGGTTGATTGCCACACTCCGGCATCTGACCGATATCGGGAATACGGTTCTGGTCGTCGAGCACGACGAAGACATGATTCGTTCCGCCGATCATCTGATCGACATCGGGCCCGGCCCCGGCGTGCATGGCGGTACCGTTGTCGCTCAAGGCACCGTCGATGAGGTGATCGCGAACCCCAGCTCGATCACCGCTGATTATCTGTCAGGACGGCGCAAGATCGAGGTGCCCAACGAACGCAGAGAGGTATCTGAAAAAACAGCGTTAACCATCAAGGGTGCAAAGCAAAACAACCTGAAGTCGGTCGATGCGGCATTCCCGCTCGGCGGCATCGTGTGTGTCACCGGTGTTTCTGGCTCTGGGAAGTCCACGCTTGTGAACGACATCTTGTTGCGGGCAGTGCGTAAGCATCTCACCGGCGGCGGTGACTTGCCGGGCGCGCACAGCCGTGTGAATGGGCTGCAGCATGTCCATCGCATCATTGAGGTTGATCAGAGCCCCATCGGGCGCACGCCGCGGAGCAACCCAGCGACGTACACCGGGGTGTTCGATGAGATCCGCAAGGTGTTTACCCAGACCAAAGAATCCAAGATCCGCGGCTACCAACCGGGCAGATTTAGCTTCAACGTCTCTGCTGCCCGCGGCGGTAAAGCAGGCGGGGGTGGCCGATGCGAAGCATGCGCCGGGCAAGGGCTCAAGAAAATCGAGATGCACTTCCTGCCCGATGTGTTCGTCGAGTGCGAGGTGTGCAAGGGCACGCGGTATAACCGTGAGACGCTTGAAGTGAAATATCGCGGCAAGTCGATCGCCGACGTGCTCGCGATGACCGTCGAGGACGCGTGCAGTTTCTTCGAGAACCATCCCAAGATCGCGCGTTTCGTCGAGTGCCTCCGCGATGTCGGGCTCGGGTATATCACGCTGGGGCAGCCGAGCACGACGATCTCGGGCGGCGAGGCGCAGCGTGTGAAGCTGGCCACCGAACTCGGCAAGGGTACCCGGCACGATGGCACGCCGAGTCAGGACCACACGCTCTACATCCTCGACGAGCCGACGACCGGGCTGCACTTCGAGGACATCCGCAAGCTGCTGGAGGTCTTCGAACGCTTGGCCGACTCGAACAACACGTTGGTGGTCATCGAGCACAACCTGGATGTCATCAAATGCGCCGACTGGATCGTCGATCTGGGCCCCGAAGGCGGCGACGGCGGGGGGACGATCGTCGCATCGGGAACACCGGAAGCGGTGGCAAAGAACAAAGCCAGCCATACGGGGCGGTATCTGAAGGGGATGTTGGGTTAGGATGGTACGATGCGCATCTTAAGTGACCCCAATCCGACACTGTATTGTATCGAGATCTGTGAGTCAGACTCGCGAGATCCCAGACGTGATGTTGCGGTACCGGTGTCGCACAAAGTCGGGCGTCCGAGGAAGTCAGATCTCGAGAACATCCACGTTGCTCGCGCCATTCTTGGTGGTGATCACCCAGTCTTGGATCATGCGACGTGCCATTCCGGGACGAAGTTGTTTGTACGCAATCGTGCGAGAGGCATGGATAAACTGGGTGCTATCCAATTCTTTCCAGCTAGATATTGGGCAGTCTTAAAGTCCGAATGGGAAAAGCGGCTTTGTATGGAATCACAGAGCGTGTTTCAAAAACTCCAGTTCGGATTCGATGATGTTGTTCCGTTCATGAAACGAAACTACTCATCTGAGTACTGGTTTCTCGTGCTCCAAGGGGCTCATGCGGGATCCATCGGTTTCTGGTCTGACTTTCGCCATGACTCGGAAGACTGGATCTATGCCGATAGTCTTGATGCAGCGATGGATCGGATGACGACGGAGTTCGATCGTCTTGAGTCCGGGATCGGATTGCATGTGTTCAGCGCAGGCAACTTGTTGTCAGGACGCGCTGCTCGTGACAATGAACATCGCCGAATCAAAACGCTTTGGGCGGTTCGTTACTCGCCGGACGGTGCTTGATCGATGGCAAGCAAGCAGCCGCGGCTGTACAAGCGCCCCAAGCCGGGCCGCATCTTCACGGGATGCCCCGAACGCTATTCCCCGCTAAAGACCACGGTGTTTCATCGGTTGAAGCCAGCGGTTTCGTATCCCGGCGCGCTGTTCGTTGAGAGATCGATGCTGCCCTGCAGCGGGCCTCGACGGATCGTCGTTGTCCCGACGTTGGGCATGGCCGCGATCACCGCGAGTCTGGTGTGGTGGCTATTCCTCGATTTTGCAATGGACGAGTGGGCCATTGTTGCCGGTGCGGCGGTGTTTGGCGGTGTCTCTGCCGCGCTCATGTCGGGGATCTTCGCGGTAGCCCTCTGGTGCGGTTCGCGGTGGCCAATCGCCATCGAATCGGGGCCTGACGGCCCGGTGGTAAGACTGCTGAACAGACAGGAGTGGGCGAAGCTCGAAGATCTTGAGCCTTCGATCGTCTCTGCCCCGTTCGAGTACTGCTACCCGGCGAAGCACCAGGCCCAGGGTTTCTCGATCCCGAAGTCACTGTTGCCGTTCCCGATTCGGGACGACCGGTTCGCCGTTTGGTTGCTTTTGCAGAGTTTCTCAAGGCCCCGATGGGTGCTGTTGCAAGCAACACAGACCCATGACGAGGCGGTGCTCGCGGCCGACGACTGGATGAAGCAACTCAATTCGTCGGCTCTGTCAGATGACGATCCCGATCAGCCGCCAGAGAAGGTTGCATTCGCGGACCTGTTCAAGATCTCGTTGTTCGGCGCCCGTCGCAGCGTCGTCGAATAGACTTTACCCACCCATCTCCGCGACCATCTTCGATCCATACCACCCGTGGATCGTCCACGCGTCCGGCGTGGGCAGGATCTCGGCCGTCTCGGATTTCTTCTGAACGTCGAG
>JBGCEB010000033.1:0-10666 GCA_045106075.1 Phycisphaerales bacterium | reverse complement strand
ACACACAACGCGTTGTGCACTATGCCGCTTCCATGCAGAATCTTGCACAAGCTGGGAGTGAGTAGGCAATCGACCATGACACGTTCGGCCAGTGTCGCGGGCTGAGCTGATTCGCTTCTTATCGCTGTTGTCGATAGAGCTCGCATGTCGCGTTACAAAGTCAATAGACGCTTTTTATCTGAGGCCGCACCCTTACTTCGCGAAACGGTCGCGTCACGTGGTTTGCCGAGGATAGATTTTCCAGCACGATCGATCCTCACAAAACTCGCCTGGTTCACCATGATCCTCATTCGTGAGCTGGACAACTTGAATGATGGTCTACTCCAGCGTGCAACGCCATCCAACAAAATCAAGAAACTCGTGTCCAACTCCGGATGCAAGGTCGCTATTGCATTGCGATACAACATGCCGGTGTATCCACTTTTCAAACAGGAGTAGACAATGAAACGAATGAATAGAGTTTCCATCGGCGGCATTTTGCTGAGTTTGTGCGGGACAGCAAATGCAGCAACAATCTATGTGGACCATGCGGCAAGCGGTGCGAACAACGGATCAAGCTGGAGCAATGCCTACAACTCTTTGCAGGATGCACTCGGCGCTGCTTCATTTGGAGATGAAATCTGGGTTACCAGCGGCACGCATCATCCAACTCGACAGGCCGATATCACAGATCCTACCTTGACGACTTCTGATGCGCGGGATGCCACGTTTTGGATCCCTCGCGGTATCAAAATGTTCGGAGGATTTGCAGGAACAGAGTCCGCTGTCGATCAACGGCCAGCAACCCTTTCGCACACTCTTCTTTCTGGTGACATCGGAGTCACAGGAGATGATACGGACAACTCATATCGCGTTGTGTACTATCGCGCGGTCCACGGCGGCGGCTACGGTTCAAGCGATTCGGACCAGACTATCTCGGCTCGGATCGATGGTTTTCAGATCGCACACGCGAACGCGGACGCCAGTACGGGGGCCGGTGTGTATGCGGCTTCCGCTGCGATCGGGACTGTGGTCTACAACACCAAACTGGATATCGTGAGCAGTGTTCTCAGCGACAACTCCTCAACGGGGAATGGTGGAGGCGCTCTACTGACACGATGGCTCGGCACAATGCATAGCTGTGAAATTCGAGACAACCAATCAGACAACAGTGGCGGCGGCGCTTACTTCTCTCAACCACGGTCCGTATCGATTGTCGACACCATTTTTTCGGGAAACTCGGCAGATGGATCGGGCGGGGGTTTATGTCGCCGAGGTGATGGCCCAAGTTCCCCCGGGGTGTTTACTTTCTTTATCCTAAATAGCAAGTTTGTGCACAACACATCGGTTGGCCGGGGCGGAGGATTGTCTTATCAATCGAATGTAAACGGAACATCGTTTTACCCTCTCGCTATGGCGAACTGTGAAATCACCAACAACTCGAGTTCATCGGATGGCGGTGGGCTCTATCTATGGGAAGGTGCTGTAGGAATTGGTTCCATGCCCGGTTCCGTGGCAGATGTGCAATCATCAACATTTGCAGACAACACGGCTGCGGGATCTGGCGGGGCAGTGTTTGAGGGTGTTGCGACTACTTCATCCGCAACGGCGACGCTCACCATGTCTAACTCCATTCTCTGGGGAAACAGTGCTGCGATGGACAATCAAGCAAATAGCGGAGTGGTAATCAACGCAAGCTGCATCGAAGGTGGAGGATTTCCGCTGCCGGGAAACATCACCACCGATCCGCTGTTCTACGACACTGCCGCGGATGACTACACGCTGCAGAACGGGTCACCCGCTACTGATAGCGGATGGAACCCCCTGCTCCCGCCGGACGTGGTCGATCTTGATGCGGATGCAGATACGACAGAGCAGCTCCCCGTTGACCTCCGTTTTCGTCCAAGACAGATTAACGCCGGAGTGCCAGACACAGGCATTGGCCCCGGTGCGATCACTGATATGGGGGCCTACGAGCTCTGCCCAGGTGACTTCAATCGGGACGGCGAGCTGAACTTCTTTGATTTCTCGGCGTTCATAGCGGTTTATAGCTCAATAGATCTAGATGCTGACATCAACGGTGACGGCGCCTTGGATTTTTTTGACATTACTGCACTCTTGAGTTCGTACAACAACGGATGTTGAAGCTCATGCTAATTATCTCGCAGGGTATTCATCCGTCAGTCACGCCTCACTCATAAAGATGCGGTTTTTTCGTGCTTCAAACTTTACATTTTTATAGCAATGTGTGCCATAGCCCCCCTCCCTTAATTTAACTAGAACGTGTCTCGTAGCACACGAATCCAGTTGCGGATTGCGCTCGGATAGACAACAAAGTGGGCGGCGGCCTCTATCACCGACTAAACCCGGTGGCCGCACCGGCAGCAGGCTCTTGGCCCGCTCCTTCGGCGCATCGAGAACCCATACCCATTTCTTCGGCGCTCGGCCGTCCAAAGCAGGCCTACTGGAACCAGGGTCTGTGTTCGGCATACTTCTGCCTCCGATGCCCGCGAGGCTCACAGCCCAACACGCTCACTTGCCGATAAACAAAGTGACAACCAAACTGGCTGATGGAGTTCTCAACAATCTCCTGGCCCACCGCGATTGGGCCTCAGGATCGGAGATCAGGCCGGATCTCGCCCCATCTTTACTTTGATTGCTGATGAACGGGACTCACGCCGCTCCAAGTGAGCGACGCACGAGAGACTGTCTGCCATATGGGGGATCGCCCCCCGTTCTGTGCCACACGGATTTAGAGCACGATCGCTGCCGGGTCACGGCGCGCTCTTTCAGTGCAATAATGGGCTCACAGCAATCTCCCGGATCACCTCGATGGTAGATCGGGAACGGGGATGCGGCCGGTTCACAATACAGCTTCACGCCGATTGCTGATTGGCGGAACGCAGGCAACGCGATGCTCAATCAGTCAGAGACTTGACGCCCTTTGAAATGCCCATCGCATACATCATGTGCGGCATCAGGTCTGTGTTGTCAACCATCGGCTGGAGTAGTTCAGCACCCGCACCCAACGCCGTCACATGGACCAAATCCGAGGTATGGTTCTTGCTGACAAAGCCAATGCCATTGTGGTTCGCGAGCAACGAACCCAAACGCGACGTGAAGTTGTCGATTTCACCGAACAGGTTGGCCCGCTGCGTGCCTTGACGACCGAGCCTAGCTATGTCGTCGTCCTCAAGCGCCACCCCGGTCGCAAACTCAACAACCTCACGAACAATCGAGACATTCGCGACATCCGGGTCGCGATCCCTCAGCTCGGCCGCGATCCAAGAGAACGATCGGCGCGAGTCGGCTAACTTGCGGAGTCCTCGCTCACCCCGTTCGCCGTACACGGTCAACCCGGGGTTTGCGTTGCCATGGTCGGTCGTGATGATCAGCAGCGTGTCATCGCGTGACTCGGTGTACTCAACCAGCCGCCCAATGGTCCGATCAAACTCGAGTTGTTCAAGGATCATTGAAACAGCATCGTTCGCGTGCGCCGCATGATCCACCCGGGCCGCCTCGACCTGCATCAGAAATCCATCGCCAGCCTGATCGAGCCTTCGGAGCGCATCACGAGTCATCGATTCGAGATCTGCGTCATCATCCGTTCGATCGAGCATATATGGAATGTGATACTCGGCAAAGACTCCAATCTGAGACTCGGCCTCAGGACGATCGCCGAGCGCCCGATGATTGGTCACGTAGTGGCCGTCGAACGCTTTGACTTCTTCGGCGTCGAAGTGACCGCGGCCACCTCCGAGCGCAACAGTTGGCTTACGCTCGAGATACTGCTGTGCGATCTCGCGTTCCATCCGGCGGACGGGCACGTTGGCGATGAACGCTGCTGGTGTTGCGTCTGTCAGGCTTGCGGTCGTGACCAGGCCGGTACCAAAGCCAGACTCGCGGGCACGGAGAAGGATGGGGGTCTCAGTTTCACGGTCGTCGTTGAAACCGATCGAACCACGGTACACTTTTTTGCCACATGACCATGTGGTGGATGCGGCGGCCGAGTCGGTGACCAAGGAATCCGAGCAGTGCGTCGAGCACATCGCGTGGCGTGCCCGGGGGTCGCGGAACAGACGGACCCAGTTTGTTTCGCCCGTGCCGGCCACGATCTTGCTGTACATGTCTGCAAGGGTGAGGGTGCCGACACTCATACCATCCGAGACGGCGAAGATGACCCGACGGGCTGCACCGAACGCCGCTTCTTGGTCGGCTTGGCGTGCATCAGTTGGGACCTCAACTGCTGACGGCTGCCCTCGGGTGGCCGCGGATACCGCTCCCATGGTGGCGACGGCCGACGAGGTGATGAACTTGCGGCGTGTTGTGTGCATGGTGGGATCTCTTCGGGTAACCAGCGAGTTATTGACTCGTTAGCGTAGAACTGATCAATCAGTGTTGTCGTTGGGGGCCATGAGATTGTTGTGCTTCACTGAGCATCGTTTTAAGCTGTAAAACGGTGTTTCGAACTCACCTTGATTGCCGAGTATTGCAATCGCGGGTCATCGCTGACGTGCTGTCGTTTGATCGTGATACTGGGCGCGAGCTCACCTCTTTGCGTGAATCTGACAGCCTCGGGAACGGTTTCTCCCGCGGCTGCTTCGTTAGGCGTTAGTGGACCAAGAGCAGCATGCGGCCGAAAGCGGTTATGCCATGCGGCGTAGGCGTCCAACCGCTGCTGGATCGCGCCGAGCTTGGGCGGAACAAGCGAAACCCAGCACCGGCGTTTCAGACTCCAGAAGAACCGCTCGACTTTGGCGTTGAACTGCCGCACGCGCGGAAAACTTCGTGCGTGCTTGACGCCTCGATGGATCGCGGCAAGCTCGGCGGAATCAATGTTGATAGTTAGCCAGTTGAGCTTCGGGAAGATGCGCGGTTTCGGAGATGAGCGATCAGAAACAGCATTGTTCCAATCGCCAGGAGGCCTCCCGTGGCGAGGACCGAATCAACTCCGACCTGGGTCAGCAATCCAACGCAAACCAGGATCGCGAGTACAGGGATCGCGGGGCCACCCGGCAGTTGGAATGGACGCTGGCCATCTTCTGATCGCGGCCGGATCCGAGCCATCGAGGCAACACAGGTCATGTACAGAAGCAGGCGGGCGAAAACGCTGAGAACAGCCAACCACGCGAAGCTGCCTGTAGCAGCAAGCACGAACACGCCTGCGCCGTAGAACGCGATCGAGATCCACGGCGTGCCGTGCGTCCGATGCACTCGGGCGAACAGCGCGGGCAGTTGCCCTTCAAGCGCGAGCCGGTAGGTCAGTCGAGGTGCAGAAAAGATGGAACTGAGCAAGTTGGCGCCCACCGAGAAGATGATCGCGAGCGAGACGATCACGGCGCCAGCGGGGCCGATCATTGACTCTCCGGCGTCAACGAGCGGGCGTTCAGACTGTGCGAGATCCGGAACAAGACTCCGGGCCGCGATCTGGATCAGCACGTAGAGCGAAGCCGAAACGAGCAATGCAAACAAAAGAGCGCGCGGCAGATCTCGCTTCGGATCCTTGGATTCGCCGGCGGGTACCAGCCCGGACTCGAAACCGACATAGGCATAGATAACGAGCAGCGCCGCCGTCCCTAGATCGGCTATCGGGGGCGGAGATGCCGCGGTGGTGAAGACCCCGGCGTCCAGATGGGACAGCCCCGCCAGCGCGAGGGCGACTAGAGGAAGCAACTTGAGCAGGGTGAGCAGACCGAGCGATCCCATGGTCGCCCGCGCCCCGGCGATATTGACCCACACCATCGAGGCGCACAGCACAAAGAGCAAGCCGACGCGCAAAGCGGGGCCGAACGGTTGTGGCGAAAAGTACTCGATCGTGGCGACGAGCAGGTTGAGATTCGCGCCGAATGCGAGCATGCGGGCGATGTAGAAGGTCCAGCCAACCTGGAATCCGACAAACGGGCCGAAGGCCGTGCCGGCATAGAGCATCGGACCGCCGGTGCCCGTGAACCGCGCCGAGAGCCACGCGAAGCAGAGCATGATCGGGGCGATGAGCAGAGCGCCCATTGCGAAGACCCATGGACTGAACTCGCCCGTGAGGAGTTCGGCTTTGGCAGGTGCACCGAAGATACCCGCGCCGATAATGCCGTTGATGCACAGCAACCAAAGGGCCAACGCCCCGAGGCTGCGGGGCAGCGGTTCGGGATTGGCGGGCGACGCTTCGGTACCAGAGCTGTTATCGTTAGGACACATTTCCCGGGAAGTGTATCGGCATGCGAGCTGGAACGGACCCCGCTTGATCGTGGCCGAAAGAAATCGACTTCAGAAACTGGGCGAGGAGTCTCACGACAGTCACCCGGCCCACCGCGGCAAGGCCTTGGGAGCGGGGATCAGGTTAGATATCAAACCAGTCGCGCTCTAGCTGCAAACTATCAAGACTCACGCCGCTCAAGAGACTGACTACCACATTGGGGTTGTGAACAGATGGCTGGGCAAAGGGATGAGCGCCTATTCACTCTATCGCGCCCTGCGCCCACATATCCACGGCCGCCGCTGGCTGGGCGCTTGTGCCCGCGAGAACGGGGCGGCGTGTCGTGGGGCTGGCAAGCACGCCGGGATACAGGCGCGCATGGCTTTCAGCACGACCGAGGTCAAACACCACTCGCATTGTCCGCGAGACTGGGTCCATACGAGGTTCAACATAGCGAACACACGCGACAATGACAGCCGGGATCGGATCCTCGACCATGAGCGTGTAGCGTTCGCCCGAATGAAGCTCAGCCGCGATCGATACAGGTATGTACAAATCCACGCGTAGCCCGTCAACCGAGGCCATCTCCAGCAAGGGTTCGCCAGGCGAAATCATGGCGCCTGGCTTGGCGTGCACACGGACTACGGTCGCGTCAAATGGTGCTCTCACCAGATGTTCTTCGTAACGTGCTTGGGCAAGTTTGAGGTTGGCTTGAGCTTCGGCTTGGGCTTCCTCGGCGCTGCGAAGGTCCGCTGCAGCGATGTCACGTTCCGCTTTCGCGGCGACCAACTCGGGTTCGGCCGCCGCATTGAGACCATGGATCGTGCGGATGCGATTCAGAGCGTCATCTGCACGATCGAGCACGATTCTGGCACGGTCGGCTTGGGCGGTGCGTTTTGCTTGGACTTCCGCCACTTGAAGTGCGGCGCGAACGACACGGTCATCGAGGACTGCGACGATCTCTCCGCGGGAGACCAGCTGGCCCTCAGCAACATGTACTTCGCCGAGCAGTGTATCGAATGGGACCGACAGCGTGGCCTCTCCCGACGGGCGCACAACCCCGGGCAAGATGTCGTGCTCACCCGTTTCCATCACCCGGACCGGGGGGACTATCGATGGTTCGGCGGATCCGGCCGGAGCCGCAAGTTGAATAATCACGGTGGACAAGATGGGAAGTAGTTGCATCATGAGTTTCATCCCTAAGACTTAGTTGCTAGATGACTGGCGTACGCGGTTGAGGAATCGTGTTACGCGTCGTTTGAGCATCTGCGCGATGGTGGTCGGTTCCGCTGGCAGTTTGGCTTTGAGCATGCTGCCGGCGAACTCGGCATCTTCCGACAGCAAACTCAGCTGGATCTCAAAGTATGGATCGATGACCGCCCCGGATGCTCCATCGATCGCCACCAATCCCTGAGGAGCAGCGCGGGTGATGCGGGATTCGATCTCACGGACCGCCGAATCGCTGATACGTGTAACGACGCCACGAATATCACGAGTTGGATATGCGGGAGAGCGGCAGATGATTTCGTCGCCCAAGGAAAGTAAGGCAGACTGAAAATCAAGCGCGTTCACATGAAGTACTGCTTCGACACCGCCAGAACCGAAGATGATGATCGGCTCTCCTCGCTCGACGTAGACACCGCGGCGTTCGACGAGCAGATCAAGAACCATGCCATCATCAGGCGCTGTGAGGAGAAGGGTGTTGAGATCTCGTACCGCCTGATCTCGGTGCGATTCAGTCTGTGTGGACTTGGTCAGTTCGATCATCGCATCGGCCGTAGAGTTCACGGATGCGAGCAAGACGCCTTGCCGCACGGTGTCGACTTCTGCATCGAGTGTCTCCAGTCGTGATCTGATGGCTGGGTTTTCGATGAGTGCAAGCGACTCGCCGCGCTGAAGATAGTGACCCACGTTTTCGGGAAACTCAACGAGAACACCAGACGCCGGTGCACGGATAGCCGTGACTTGCTCGAAAGAAACTACGCCGTTAGCGTTGATCTCATGCGGGACAGGGAGGAGGCTGATCCCCGCAGCTGTGATACTAAAGGCGCCTGCAGTGATCGCGATCGCACGGAGTCGGACCGCCGCCGCTTCCGCGGATGACAGAACGTACTTCACGATGGTCACGATTCCCTTGACGATGGTGATCCCGTTGAGAACGACTGCCAGCACGATGCCTGCGCTGCCGAACTTCATCACGAGAACCGTCGAGATGGTGATCATGACAACACAGCGGTAGCCCATCTGTGCGAGCCCGAACAAGACTAATCCTGGGCTGGGTCGGATCGGGTCGCCATCGAGATCCGTTCGGATCCCGAAGAAGTACCGTTTGAACACGGCAGCAACAGCCTCTTGGCAGCGCGCTCGCAGGTTGGGAATCCCGGTCAGATCGCTGACAAGGTAGTACGCGTCGTACCGCAACAATGGATTGAGATTGAACAACGCGGTCGTCACGGTCGAGAGGATCATGACCTGGTAGGCAAGCGTGTTCAGCGTGGAGGGCTCGGTGAGCGCCCACACAAACACGGCAAGCGCTCCGACGATCGATTCGAAATATACACCACCAAGCGTCACGATGGCGCGCCGATGCATCTTGCTGAAACTCCACGAGTCTGTCGCATCAACATACGCGAGCGGCGTGAAGAGCACCAGAAAAACACCCATTTCTGGCACATAACCATCAAACGATCGGCAGGCATAAGCGTGCCCGAACTCGTGCACGACCTTCAAGCCAATCAGAGCTGCGACAAGCATGAACATGTTGTTACCATCGAGCATCGCAAGAACTGGCGAAGAGAGATCGCCCGCCCGTGACAGTACGACTAGGCCTGCCGACGCAACCAACAAGAGCCATATGAACAGCCCAGGCGCTGTGAAAAGCCATCGGAAGAGCGGCAAGGACCGTGCCAGAAATTGGTTCGGATTGAACAGCGGTACCTTCATAAAAAACACGCCCAGCACGCGTCCGATGTTCTCGGCGCGATTCCGCCGCTCGTATCGCTGGTAGAGCGTGTCCGCATCGTTAATAGGTAAGTTGAGCAGACTGCGCTGATGCAAGTCGAGCACAAACGCGTAGAAGCTCTCTTCGTCCTCAGCATCGAGATGCCCGGACGCGACCAGCTGCTCAAAGGTATGCCCGAGCGTAACTTCGCCCCGGATCGCATTGATAACTTGGTAGTCCTCTGGGTCGAACCGGTGTGAGGCGAACGTGACAGGATCGCGCACGATGTATGACGGTCCGGCGCGGAACGTATGCCGGCTGATATCAAGATCACCACGCACTGAGACCACCACCTCACGGAGGCGGTCTGCCAAGCCGGGTTGTGCTGGTGCGGCTGTCATCAGTCGAACCAGAACCTCAGGCGCGCTTTGTCCATGATGCGGTGAACCGCCAGCCACCAGTTGGAGCGCTCGCCGACCTCGATCATGGCAACCCCGTTCATACCCGGGCGCAGCCAAGCCTGATCATCGGGCAGGTCTGCCCCTGCGATGAACACCGAATCGCCGTTCCGTTGCACGCTCGACGGTGCCAGCTTCCCGAGCGTGCTGAACCCAGGAAGTTCTGGGCGTGCATGGCTCGCGAAACGCAAGCGATTGCCCTCGACCATATCTGATACACGGCTCTGCGGAACGCGGAGCTCGAGCGACATCGACCCGTGCTCGATGATCGAGATGAGCGGCGCGCCGGTCGCGATCACACGGCCAGGTAGGTCTGCAAGTTCGGGAGCGATGACGATGCCGGCGTGGGGTGCTCGGACGTTGGCGTCTTCCAGTTGCTGCTCCACACGTCGAAGACGCGCGTCGATGGATCGGATCTCGCTTTGCGCGATCGAGGCTGTGGAAGGATCACCGGCCGCCATACCGCCCGAAAGCCGGAGCAGTGCGTTGCTTCGTTCGGCGGCGAGATCGCGACGCTCCAGTTCGATTGCCGAGGTATCCATGGTCAGGATTGACTGCCCCACTTCGACACGATCTCCAGTTCGGAGCAGCACCGATTCGACGCGCCCATCAAACGGGGCAGAGACAACCTGCTCTCGCTCCGCAACCACCACCGCGGGGACCGACACGCGATACATGCGCGTGCCCATGCCCCCCCACGCGACGGCCAGAATCGCAGCGGCAACGAACATCTTGCGCCGAATGGTCTTCGGGCCCATGCACCACGTGGCTGCCGATCGCGCCGAGTCTGTCGCGTGCCTGTGCAACGGGCGGGTCGCACGGGTCACAAGCGGAATCGCGCCAGCAAGAGGAACGAGCAGCTTTTTGGCAGCTTCGATGTCTTCGGCGTTGAATGGCTTCTGGTCTGACCGGCGGAAAGATACGATCGCGACCGGCTCAGCGCCCGCGTCGATCGGGATGCTCATGACACTCGCGCCATTGACCGACGCACGCCAGGCCTGGTGTAGCAAACCCTCTTCGGCGAGGCCGTCGTCTTCCCAGTGGTCGCGATGCTGGGCCACAACCGGGCAGCACGCATCGGCACACTCACCCATGGCC
>JBGCEB010000032.1:0-8403 GCA_045106075.1 Phycisphaerales bacterium | reverse complement strand
TTCAATCGCTTCAGTACCTGAGTTGTTCGCAGCTTCGGCCGCGTGGCACGATTTGTCGGAGACCGATGCGATCGAGGAGGAGAGCTCTTCGACGGCGGCGGAGGACTCGTTGGTCTGCTGCTGTTGATTGTCGAGGCCTCGCGCCATTTGCTCGCTTGTGGCAGCGATCTGTGTGGCCGCTCCGGCGACTTCGTGCGCTGCACCGGAAACGTCAGAGACCATCGAGTGGAGTTGTCCGACTGCATCATTGTATGCTTTGGCGAGTTTTCCGAACTCATCGCCGCGATCGACTTTGATGGTTTGGGTCAGGTCGCCGTCGGCCAAGGAGCGGAGGCGCTCGAGCAGCAATCGGATGGGCTTGATGACGCTGTCGGAGAGAACGATGCTAATCATCAGACCGATCAAGACTGCCGACCCGATCAGAAGATACGAGACATTCTTCGAAGTGGCAGAGGTCGCGGCGACGCGTTGATTTTTGTATCCGAGGACTGATGCAGTCTCCGCTTCCAACTTGTGAACCGTACCTTTGTTGACGATCGCGAGCGCCATGTTGGACTTCTGGACCTGGAAGAGATTGCGGCAGTCTTGGGCGATCGCCTCTGCGTTGGTCAGTCCGTTCGAAAGCACGTCGCGGACTTCGTTCTGGTCGATCGGAAGCGAGGACAAGCGGGTCAGAAGATGTTCAGTATTTGAAATCGTCGCGACCATTTCTCCGAGATTTTTCTCAAGCTGTCGGACATGGGCGAAGTCTTGATCAATCGCGAAGTTTGAAATTTCGTTGATGCTCTTCACCCACGAGATCTCAACGCCTTCAACGGCGGCGATGAGTTCGAGCAGCGGGACGAGGTGGTCCTGGTTGTTGCTTGCGAACTCGTGGCGGAAGACCTCAAGCTGTGCGATTATGGTCTCGAGTTGTCCGAGATACTCTTTGGAGACCGACTTGATCCGGAGTTGAGTGCTGTGGATATCTGATGACGCGCGGGCGTACTCACTAAAACCTGCTTGGTAGGCGGTGGTGAGCTCTTGGATGTGGCTGAGAATCTCAGCAACCTTGACATCAGTTTCGTGGTCAATGAGGTCTCCGAGATCGCTATGCATCGCGTTCGTGTACTTATGGAAACTCGCGGTGAGCTTTTCTTGGGTTTCTGTATCAGCGTGCGAAACGGTTCGGAGTTCAAACTCCGTGCGTGCCGCCTTTTCTGTGAGAAACTCGATTTCGGCGGCCGAAGTCGCAGTTGCCGCATACTTCTTAAGCGTGCCCTCAAAGAGCACGCCTTGGAATCCAATTGCGGAAGTCAGCGAGAGAAGCAGACCCATGCCGACGTATAGCTTCGGCTTGATCGTCATGCGGTTTAGATAGCCGAAGTGATGCCAGCAATACACGCCAGCGAGGCCGACGACCGTCAATGCAAGCAAGATGAAGAACAGGGTGTTGCTGGATTGATACTCGTCTAGAAGTTTGGGGTCTGAAGCGACCGCAGCCTGGGCTTCTTCAATGGATTTGACTGCTTCGCGATGCTCAGCAGCCGAGATGATCTTGATCGGGGTCGCTTTGGCGGGTGTGTAGTGACCCGCATTTGGCTGATGGGCGGTTTTCGGCGTGAGGATTTCAACGCTGGAGCTTTCCGCGGCGTGTGAAGGGCTCACTGGGGTTGGTTCAGCCGCCAATGAGAGATTTGAACCAAGGAAGAGCGTCAGGAAAACCCCGCAATAGGTTTGGTACTTGTTCAAGATGCTGTCCTAAGTCTGGAGTTCAAAGCTCTCAATGGGCGTCTGCACACTGGCTGATTCAACAGGATGCACGGCGCCCCTGTGTCGTTGGAATCGGTAGCGTCGGTAGCTAACACGATGCTCAGAGGTCGAGAAACGCAAATTTCTGTGCCCGAAAGGGGTGATAAGCCATGATATCAATGGGATAAGGGCGTTATCCGTAGCCAAAGTTGCGCAGATATGGGTTACAGCAAATCCACACCAAAATATCTGTTATGTCGGAGTTGGCGTCTCGAAAGTTGGATGCGTGGGCGGGCAAAGGGGTCCTTTGGTGTTGGTTCATTGTCGGAGTCGGGGCGGTCTGCGCTGGCTTTTTCTAAGCCCGGTGTATATCCTTCGCCCCCGTCTTTTTGGACGTGGAATACCGTTTTTGGACCGTTCCGGGTGTTGCCCGGATCAACCGGCTGCACCGGCAGTCTCTATAGAGGAACCGCTCCATGGCCCAGGGCACCAAAGGCACCATCTCACAGGTCATCGGCTCGACCTTTGACGCGCAGTTCCCCGAGGGCGACCTGCCCAGCATCTACAACGCCGTGGTGGTGGAGTGGACACGGGACGGCCACGCCATGAAGCTCGTTGGAGAAGTCCAGCAGCACCTCGGCGGCGGTCAGGTCCGGGCGGTATCGCTCGGCTCGACCGACGGCATGACGCGTGGCATGACCGTCGTCGACTCCGGAGGCCCCGTCTCCGTTCCCGTCGGCGAGAAGGTTCTTGGGCGGGTGTTCAACCTGCTCGGCGAACCCATCGACAACAAGCCCGAGGTCGAAGGCGCCGAACGTCGCCCGATCCACCGTGCACCTCCTGAGTTCAGCGAGCTGAACCCGCGTACCGAGATCTTGGCGACCGGTATCAAGGTTATTGACTTGCTCTGCCCGTTTGTTCGCGGCGGCAAGATCGGTCTGTTCGGTGGTGCCGGTGTCGGTAAGACCGTCATCATCCAGGAGATGATCGCTCGTGTTGCCCGCGAGTTCGGTGGCTATTCCGTGTTCTGCGGCGTTGGCGAGCGTACTCGTGAAGGCAACGACCTTTGGCGAGAAATGGCCGAAGCGGAGTACACCGACGCAGAGGGCACCGTCGCCCACGTGCTCGACAAGGTTGCGATGGTTTTCGGTCAGATGAACGAGCCCCCCGGGTCGCGTTTGCGTGTTGCTCTTTCGGGCCTGACGATGGCTGAGGAGTTCCGTGACGCATCGGGTAAGGAAACCATGATGTTCGTCGACAACATCTTCCGCTTTACCCAGGCGGGTTCGGAAGTGTCGGCGTTGCTGGGCCGCATGCCGTCGGCGGTGGGTTATCAGCCAACGCTTTCGACCGAAATGGGTGAGCTCCAAGAGCGGATCACTTCGACGGCGAAGGGAGCGATTACCTCGGTTCAAGCGATTTACGTCCCCGCGGACGACTTGACTGACCCGGCTCCCGCGACGGCGTTTGCGCACTTGGATGCGTTTGTTGTGCTCGAGCGTTCGATCGCTGAGAAGGGCATCTTCCCCGCGGTCGACCCGCTGTCGTCGACGTCGCGGATCCTTGATCCCGCGATCATCGGCGAGCGTCACTATTCGGTCGCGTCGCGTGTGCAGAAGATTCTGCAGCGTTACAACGACCTCCAGGACATCATCGCGATTCTTGGTGTGGACGAGCTTTCGGAAGAGGACAAGGAAATCGTCGGTCGCGCCCGTCGCATCGAACGCTTCCTGTCTCAGCCGTTCTATGTTGCTGAAGTGTTCACCGGTTTCCCCGGTGTGAACTCGAGCCTCGAAGAGACCATCGACTCGTTCGAGCGTCTCTGCGAAGGCGAAGGCGACGACCTCCCTGAATCGGCCTTCATGTATGTCGGCACGCTCGATGATGCCCGCAAGAAGGCGGAAGCCGCAGCGGCCCAGGCCTGATCGGCGAGCATCCGGACCTATTACGCAGTATCAGAATCAGCTTTATCCAAAGCCGCCCTGACCAGGGGCGGCTTTTTCGTTTGCAATGCGCAAAGAACTGGGCGGAACGCGATACAAGGCTTTGGAACGAATCGCTCGGCGGTTACAGTATCGGAGGAGGAATCGGATGCTCGTAACGAATGGCAGTGGTGGGGCGGATGGCGTTGCGCTTCGGTTCCCGTTTCGCTTTGTGGGGGGTTTACTTGCAGGCGTCGTGCTGTGCGCATCTCATGTGGCTGCTCAACCAGTAGTGTTCGAGGAGGTGGGACCGAGCAGCGGAATCCTTGCGTATCAACCGGCGCCCGGAATGAGCACCGGCGTTGCGGTCGCAGACTATGACGATGACGGAGACGCTGATATCTTCGTGCCGACCGGGTTTGGGCATCCGGATCGGCTCTACCGGAATCTTGGCGACGGCACGTTTGAGGAGATCGCAGCCGCGGCGGGGCTGGCGAATACACAGAACAACCGATCCGCATTGTGGTTCGATGTCGACGGTGATAACGACCTAGATCTCGCGGTGTTGTCTGACGCATTTCAGCGGCAGTCGATCCCGGCGCAGAACGAGCTGCGGCTGTATCGCAACGACGGTGCATCAGGGTTTGTTGATGTGAGCGTTGCGAGTGGCGTTGCTGGATTGTTTTCGGATGAATATCAGATGCAAGCGGGCGGGATGGCTGCGGGTGATCTGGACGGCGACGGGGATCTCGACTTGGTTGCCGGGTTGTGGGAGAACCGGACGCATGTCTATCTCAACGGCGGAGACTGGACGTTTCTTGAAGTCGGTGAAGCGTGCGGCATGGGCGTTGGTGTTGGCACGGCGTGGCAGCCAGTCATTCACGACTTTGACAAAGACGGCCGACTGGACGTGCTGTTCTCATACGACTTTGGTCCAAACAACCTTTGGATGAACCGAGGTGATCCGGGGGCATTGCCAGTGTTTGTGGATGAGGCGCCGGCTGCTGGAATTGATACCGCGTTCAACGAAATGGGCATCGCGCCGGGCGATCCGGATAGTGACGGCGATCTCGATTTCTACATGACCAACATTTATGGTTTCGGGCCGAACGGACAAGGACTCGAACACAACGTGCTGTTTCGCGATGACTCGGGCTTGGATGGGCTTGCATACACCGAGATTGCTCAGTCGATTGGTGTTGGGGACGGCGGTATTGGGTGGGGCGCTGTGTTTGCTGACTTTGATCTTGACGGTTGGCAAGATTTGGCGGAGGCAAACACGTTCGAGTTTCCAACTGCCGTGCCGACGAAACTGTGGCGACACATTGGTGTCGCGGGCATCGCGTACGAAGATATCTCTGCGGCGTCTGGCTTTGCGACGACTGAGCCATCAACGAGTTTGATCGCGTTCGACCGGGATGGAGACGGCGATTTGGACTTGCTTTCGCCGACGATGACGGGAACGCTCCGTCTTCTGGATAACACACTTGGTCATGCAGCGGCGAGCACGAACTGGCTGGGTGTCAAGCTCCGGGCGCCGGGAATGAACCGGCGTGGGATCGGTTCGGTAGTTCGGGCGCACTTGAATGATGGGCGTGTGATGACACGCTTGATCACGGCCGGTTCGAGCTTTGCGGGTCAGACACCGGCGATGGCTCACTTTGGGTTGGGCGATGTCACCGGTGTTGATCGCGTCGAGGTGACATGGCCCGATGGAACGAGCTCGGTACTCGAAGAAGTGATCGCGGGCGATGTCATTACGATCGAAAGCCCTTGTCCTTGTGGTGCGATGGTGTTTGACACGGATGGCGATGGGCGGAACGAGATCGACGATCTCCATGCAGCCCATGCATCTCCAGTCGATCTGAACGCTGACGGGATGGCAGATAGCGAAGATATCAGGTGCGTTGAGCGTTTCCTGCGGCGGAACGAACGGCGCCGTACTTCTCCCTGACCCTTGTTTTCGCCCGAGTCAGACCGTTGCTAGCATGGATGTGCAGGCAAAGGGGTCTCCCAGGGAGAAGCACATATGGGATCCGATATCGACGGCGTGAACACCAAGAAGGCTGAGCGGCGTGAACTCAAGTTCAACTGCACGAGCTGTCTTAAGAAGGAACTGGACGCGATCGAAGCTTCGCACCGTGCAGGGACTTTAACGACGACGGGGAACTGGACGGCCGCGCAGTGCTTTGAGCACTGTGCGCGAACATGGAATGCGGCGATCGATGGATTTCCAGAGACCTTCAAGCCGCCCGCACCGATCAAATGGGCTGCCAAGTTGTTCTTTAAGAAGAAGGCGATCTCGGGTCAAACCGCGCCGGCCGGGATCAAGCCGCCCAAGGCGGTGACCGATGCGCTCGAAGTTGGCCGGGATGCCGACTTTGACGAAGCGCTGGCGCATTTGCGTGCGGAGATCGCGCGGACGGACGCGGGCGAGCAGTTTGCAAAGCCTTCGCCCTTGTTCGGGCAGCTGAGTCATGACGAATGGCTGAACCTCCAGCTTGGGCATTGCCAATCACACCTCGGGTTTCTCAAGCCGGGTTGATTGCACATGTCTATCGAGACCAACTGAAAACGCCCGTCCTTTGCAGGTCCGGGCGTTCTCTCGTGGGGTTCGTTGCAACCGGTTTAGCGGCGACGACGGGCACCGAGCAGACCAACGATGCCCAGGATCGCACCGGCAGCCGGTGTTGGGACATTGCGGTACTGATAGGTCAGTGTCAGTGAACCTGAGCTTGTGAGGGCATCGGTGTTGACGCTGATGATGCCGGGCGCGCCATTGGGGCCGTCGATGGTGATGTCGGTGAACGAGATGAGGTTGGTGCTCACCGGCCCGTTGGTGAACGCGGAGAACTCGTCCGCGTCGAGATCCATCGCGCTTCCAATGAACCCGGAGAACGAATCAGAAACGACCGGGTCACCGGGAGGGCCAAAGGGGCTGCCAGAACCGGCGCCGAGCGCGCCGGTGAGTCCGTTGAAGCTGACAGCACCTGAGATTCGCTCGACGCTGTCTGGTCCGAAATCGCCGAAGAGAACGTTGAAGTTGGTCAGGCCGTTGGCGAACCATTCGCCGGTCTCGAATTCCATCGTGTCGAAGTTGAGGGCGGTCACGTCCCAGTCGGCGAAGGCGTTGAGCTCAAAGCCCACGCCGGTGAGTTCGCGGGTGCCTCCGGCGTCGTCGAACGCGTCGAAAGTGGTGATCTGGAATCCGCTGTTGACATCCCAGCTGAAATCAGTGCTTTGAACGATGCTGTCGCCGCCAAGGGCGGTGCCAGATGCGGCGGCGACGATAAGGGCGATGGCCGTGGGTCTCATTTTGCTCTCCTTAAGGATGCCTCGTGGGCACATGGTCTATGGGCGGCGCGTGCGTGATCGCCGCCGGTTGTCTTGAGCGTACCGGAGGCGGGGCGAGTCTCCAAGTTTTCTCTGGAGAAAAATGCAGAGATTTTTTCCATAGGTGTGTGATCTCGGCTGAGAGGCTGTAAACTGGGTCCATGGGTCTCCAAGGTTCCAGTTCGTCGAGCCCTCCCAGGGGGGGCGTCTCATTGTCCGAGGGCAATGCGTTTGTCGAGGTGGCCACGAGCCGGCTTCGTGCGGCGCAGGCTGCCATGACGGATTTGCTCGACGAAGCTGGACTCGTGGGGGCCAAGCCCACATTGATTGGCCGAACGCTGGGCGTTGACAAAACGTTGGCGTGGAAGATCGCCCGGTTCGTGGAAGACGACGAGGCGGTCGGCGCGGCCAGGCATATGCCGGGCAGCGCGGGCGTTGAGATCGTGCTCAAAGCGGCGGCTGCCCACGGCGTGGGTGAGCCGAGCGTGCGCGCAATGCGTGACGCGGATATGGCGCTTCGCACGTTCATGCGTCGGCATGCCGGAGATCGGCGTTCGTTCGAGGCCATGCTGGCCAAGGGCGGGCGCGACGATCGGATCGAGTCCGAAGAACGCAAGGCGCTGTACAAATCAGGTTCGGCGATCTGGGGTGTTCGGGCGCGCGCTCAGACGTTGTTGCTCGCGCTCAAGCCTTCGGATCATGATCCGGAAAAGGTCGATGTGTTGCAGCTCGGCGGCATGTTCGGGTTTGAGCGGTTGCGCGATGATGTTCCGTGGATCATTCGTCGGCTGACCAACAAGACAGACTCGGGCTCTCAGGAAACGTCGTTCTTGCGCGAGCCGTTGGACCCGCAGGGCGCGACGGGGAGCGGCTTGCCCTTGGTGCCGCGGTTTTGTGCTGGTGAGATGCCGGAGATCCGTCAGTTTCGATCAGAAGATGGCACGGTGTACGACGAGTTAGCGCCCAGTGCGGTCGGCAAGAACGGAGCGGTGAGCTTTGTGACCGGCGAGATCTACCGATCTGCGATCCCGTTCCACTGGTCGAAAAAGAACACGGAGGGGCGTTACAAGCTCACGGTGCGCACGCCGGTCGAAGCGGTGATGTTTGATTTGTTGTTGCACAAAGACTTGCCACACTTTGGTGAGCCTGAGATGCGTGTGCTCGGGCTGCTCGAAGATCGCCCGGCGATCGGCGCGGGCGATGCCGGGCACGGCGGTTCGATGTTGTATGAGCCCGAGGGTGCGTTTCGCTTGGGCACGCCGCCGGTGATGCAGACGACGCGGATCAGCGGGTATGCAGGCATGGTGACTGAAGCGTTCGAGATGGGTGATTGGGGTTCGCTTGATGATTACCGCGGATATCGCGCCGAGCTTGAGTATCCGCCATCGCCGAGTTGTGTGATGATGATTGTGCCGTC
>JBGCEB010000031.1:0-16260 GCA_045106075.1 Phycisphaerales bacterium | reverse complement strand
GAGTTTGTGGTGATGTTTGTGCCGGGTGATCACTTTATTGATGCGGCGTTGGCGCGTCGGCCGGAGCTGCTTGATGACGCGGCGCAGCGCGGGGTGATCTTAGCCAGCCCGAGCACGCTGATCGGGCTGTTGCGGGCGGTGGCGGTCGGGTGGCGGGAGCAGGCGTTGACTGAGCAGGCCGCGGCGTTGTTTGAGTTGGGCAAGGAGCTGCACGAGCGTGCGAGCACGGCGTTCGAGCACGCCGAGAGTTTGGGCAAGGCGATCAAGGCGAGCGTGGAGCGGTACAACCGGCTGGTGGGGTCGATCGACACGCGGATGATGCCGACGCTGCGCCGGTTCGAGGACGCGGGTGCGAAGAGCGCGAAGGCGTTAGTAGAGCCGAAGCCGGTGGAGGGAGAGCTGCGCGGATTGTCGGCGGGGAGTGGTGAATGAGTTCGGACTGAGTGATTCGTTCGTATTACTGGATCTGCGGATGGGCCGTCGGTTTGTTGCGAACTTCGTCGATCGTGCGATGTCCGAACGGCAGGCGGAAGACTCCGGTCACGCCGTAGTCGGCCCAGTTGTCACCGACGCTGAACTGCAGTCGAGACTTGGACACCTTGCCGCGTCGACGCTCGATCAAGATCCGAGCATCTCCCGAGGCAAGCCCCAGGAAAGCGGACTCTGCATCACGGACGTCTTCCTCGTCGCACATCGAGAAGTGCCAATGAAACTCGGGGGCGATGAGGGTGATCTCGTCGGCACCGAACTCCAGTGAAAGCTCGAAGGCGAGGCGTTCCTGTTCAGGCATTGTGATTGTTGTGACTTCGCCCGGGTGCTCTGCTCGCTCGAACGACAGGCCGGGCAGCTGGTGATTGATGATCTCAATCATCCTGTCTAACGCTGATTTTGAGTTGTTAGTCAGCGATGCCACGCTGAATGCTAGGTCGTTGCCCTCTGAAGATCGGGTGCAGTACGCAACGCTCTTGCTTTGATTTCGTCTTTGTAAAATCTGGCGAGGGTCAGGCGATCGCAGTGTGAGCAGCAAGCGCGGATGCGTTTGCCCTTTGAGGCGGCGTGGATGCGGGTGATGCCGCGTTCGAGGGCGGGGGCGGCGTGGCCGCAGAGGGGGCACTCGATGACCCATTGCTCGGCGGAGCGGCGGGCGGGGCTGTCTTCGGGAAGGTTCTCGATCCGGTCCCTGATCTGGCGTTGGATGAAACGGGCGAGCATCACAAGCTCCTTCGGCGATCAAGGTAGCGGGTCTCGCATTGAAATGAAAGCGTGCTCTCCGTTTGGAAGAGCACGCGGCCGGGAATTGGAATGGGAAATCTGGCTTCAGGCTGCAGGGGCGACGTTCGCCGGGGCGGGCGAAGCTCCGCGGGAGGCGTAGCCGAAGCGTTTGGCGATCTCGACGGTTCGGTATTTGAAGATGTTGACGACGTCGCGTTGGACGAAGAACTTGTTGACGAGTGGTGCGAGCGGGCCGCCGGCGGGGCGGTATTCGACGCGGTCCTTGCAGAGGGTGCCGCCGTCCGCGGTGGGCGTGAAGGTGTGGGTGTGGTGCCAGCGTTCGTAGGGCCCCTTAAGTTGTTGATCGACGAAGCGGTGCGGCGGGTCCCAGACTTCGATCTCGGTGCGCCACTTGATGGGGAGCCCACGGACGCGGAGGCGATAGTCGATCAGAGCGCCGGGCTTCATGTCGATCGGCTTGGGCGTGAGCACCTCGAACTTGAGCAGGCTCGGCGTGAGTTCCTGCAGGTTGTACGCGTCGGCGAAGAACGGGAAGAGGTCTTCGAGCGGGGTGGTCACGGTCTGCTCGCATTCGAGCAGCCAATAGCGCCCCTGGCGTTCGATGGAAATGCTGGCGTCGAGATCCTCAAAGCGTGGCGTGGTGGTCATAGACCTGTCTTCGGCACAGTTGGATCACACGATGCAGTACAAGGTTGAGCACGAAACAAGTTTCGGGATAGTTGTGGATTGGGAAGGTGGTCCACACAGGATTATCGTTGCGAATGACCACAGCCACCATGCCGCACACCGATCTGTCTGACCTGATCGACGCCGTCAATCCTGGCGAGCTTTACCGCTCGGCAATCGAAGAGACCGCCGACTCGATTGCGCCGGTTATCGCTGGGAGCAAGACCTATCAGAACGCCCGTGTGCTCGAACGCTTGTTGATCCCCGACCGCGTGATCCGGTTCCGCGTCGAGTGGGTGGATGACCACGGCAAGGTGCAGGTCAACACCGGGTGGCGGATCGAGCACTCGAATCTGATTGGTCCCTACAAAGGTGGTCTGCGGTTCCACCCAAGCGTGACCGAAGACACGCTGCAGTTCCTTGCATATGAACAGTGCTTCAAGAACGCCTTGACCGGGCTGCCCATCGGCGGCGGCAAGGGCGGCAGCAACTTTGATCCCAAGGGAAAGTCCGACAACGAGGTGATGCGGTTCTGCCAGTCGTTCATGCGTGAGCTGGCTCGGCACATCGGGCCGGACATTGATGTGCCCGCGGGCGACATCGGGGTGGGCGGGCGCGAGGTCGGGTACCTCTATGGGCAGTGGGTCAAAATGACCAAGCGACCCGTCGGGGTGCTCACCGGCAAGCCGGTCGGGGCGGGCGGCTTGCCGGGGCGCAGCGAGGCGACGGGATACGGGACGGTCGCGTTTGCGCGGGCGATGCTCGAAGACGGGGGCGATTCGCTCGAGGGCAAGCGTGTGATGATCTCGGGGGCGGGCAACGTGGCGTTGTACGCGGCCGAGCGGGCGCGTCAGTTGGGCGCGACGGTCGTGTCGCTGTCGGACTCGGGCGGGGCGATCATCAGCGAGAAGGGACTGAGCGCCGAACAGATCGAAGAGCTGGTGCAGTTCAAAGAGGTCGAACGCGGGCGGCTGAAGGATTGGGACGGCAAGGGCGTCGCGTTCCACGCCAAGCAAGCCCCTTGGGGGTTGACCGATGCCTCGGTCGTGTTGCCGTGTGCGACGCAGCACGAACTGGACGCCGATGATGCAAAGAAGTTGAACGATCGCGGCGCGAAGGTGGTCGCGGAGGGCGCGAACATGCCGTGCACGCATCGGGCGCGCGACGTGTTGATCGGCGGCGGGGTGCGGTTCGGGCCGGGCAAGGCCGCGAACGCGGGCGGGGTGGCGTGCTCGGGCTTTGAGATGCACCAGAACGCGACGCACGCGAGCTGGACCAAGAGGGACACGCTGAGCAAGCTGGATGATCTGATGAAGGACATCCATGATTTGGCACGCGAGCACGCGACCGACGCCGACGGCGTGCCGCAATACGGCGTGGGCGCGGACCGGGCGGGGTTCATCAAGCTGGCGGATGCGATGGTGGCGATGGGGGTTTAGTTCCGCATCGCATAAGCGAGATTCCGATGACATCCGTGGACGAGGACTAAGCGGTCTCTGCGAAATCTTGACGATCGGCGCGGATCGCTTTGAGGTCCTTGCGGATCCAATCGAGCATGTTCCAATACAGCACCAACGCGATCAGTGGACCGAGCCCGAGCAGCAATATACCGACTGTCATCAATACAGGACCGAGCCACATAAGTAGCTTGGCACGGTTGTAGACTTTCCGGTTCGAAAGCATCGGCGCCATCCAACGGATATAGAGCATCTGCGTGAAATAGCGTGCCACGCTCACAATGATCGCGACAACCCCCAACACCATCACGACTAATCCGATCGCGACGCTCGCGGGCAGAACGCTGAGCACGAGATCTACCGCGGCAAGGCCAGCTGCGACAACTAACAATACTCGCACAGTGCGCCTCATGTCAGAACCGTTGTAGGTACCTTCGTACTCGGGGTGCGGCTCGGAGAACATCCACCACCCGACGAGCAGAGCAAACGCAAGCACGACGGCCAGGACACCAAGCGAGATATCGATTGGCCGGGGTATCACGCCGTTCGGCGAGCTGGCAAAGGTCATACCAGCGAACATGCCAGCGAAGAAAAGCAGGATCACGCAGATGATCGCGGCCTGAATGATAAACACTCCCTTATGGAGCTTAGCGAGATACTCGGGTGGTGCTTTCGCGAGCTGGATGCGACCGAGTGAGGCCTCGATTGGCAGCCCGCACTCTGGGCAGTTCTGCTCGGGAGAGAGACTGGTCAGGTCGTAGTCGCACCGGAAACAGTTTCCGAAAGACAGCGGTTCGGCGGCTATGTGATCACTCATGCAGTGAGCGTATCGTCAGTTCTATCGGCGTGCAGCGCATGAAAAAAACCGGCTAGAAGCCGGCTCTACGAAGCGGAAGTTGGTGCAGGTCATGCCGGGTCGGGCAGGGTTCCGGACGAGCTTTCGGCGTCTGGCTTTTCTTCGATCTTGGGTTCGGCTTTGGTCTCGGCTGCTTTGCGGGCGCGGTCGGCGCTGAGCAGGTCGGCCACGGTTGGCTTGGTGAGTTCCTCGCCGCGCATGAGTTTGTGGACTTCGTCGGCGGTGAGGGTCTCGTGCTTGAGCAGCGCCTCGGCGACCGCGACGACCTCTTCCCAGTGTTCGTTGAGCAGTTTCTCTGCTTCGTCGAAGGCTTCGGACGTGATGCGTTTGACCTCTTCGTCGATAATCTTGGCGGTGTCTTCCGAGTAGTCCTTGTCGGCGACGAAGGCTTCCTTGGTGTCTTGGCCGCTGTAGCTGACGAAGCCGAGGCGGGGCGACATGCCCCAGTCGAGGATCATCGCGCGGGCGATCGAGGTGATCTGGCGGATGTCTTGCGATGCGCCGGAGGACACATCGTTCATTGCTTTTTCTTCGGCGATGCGTCCGCCGCACACGACGCGCATCGTGGCGAGCAGCCACTTGAGGCTGTAGCCCATGCGGTCTTTTTCGGGGAGACTGAAGGTGGCGCCGCCCGAGTCGCCGCGGGGGATGATGGTGACTTTGTGCAGCGGGTCGGAGTCCTTGAGCAGGGCTTGCAGCACGGCGTGGCCTGCTTCGTGGTAGGCGACGAGTTTGTTCTCATCCTTCTCGCGGACGCGGCTCTTGTTGGCGCGGCCGAACTTGACCTTGTCGCGGGCTTCTTCGAGGTCTTCGTGCTCGATGAAGTCCTTGTTTTGCATGGTGGCGCCGATGGCGGCTTCGTTGATGATGGCTGCGAGGTCGGCGCCGCTGAACATGGGCGTGCCTCGGGCGACTTTTTCGAGGTCGACGTTGGGCCCGAGCTTGACCTTTTTGCAGTGGACCTTGAGGATCTCGAGTCGTCCCTTGACGTCGGGGAGTGGGACCGCGATCTGGCGGTCGAAGCGGCCGGGGCGGACGAGGGCGGGGTCGAGGACGTCTGGGCGGTTGGTGGCTGCGATGACGATGACGCCGTCGCCCGAGCCGAAGCCGTCCATCTCGACGAGGATGGCGTTGAGGGTTTGCTCGCGTTCGTCGTGCCCTCCTTGGGAGAAGCCCGAGCCGCGGCGACGCCCGACGGCGTCGATTTCGTCAAGGAAGATGATGCAGGGCGAAGATTCTTTTGCTTGCTTGAACAAGTCACGCACGCGGGATGCACCGACGCCCACGAACATCTCGACGAAGTCCGAGCCGGAGATCGAGAAGAACGGCACGTCGGCTTCGCCGGCGATGGCTTTGGCGAGCAGGGTTTTACCGCAGCCCGGCTGGCCGGAGAGCAGCACACCGCGGGGGATGCGGCCGCCGAGGCGGGTGAATCGCTTGGGGTTTTTGAGGAACTCAATGATCTCGGTGACTTCGTCTTTGGCTTCCTCGATGCCGGCGACGTCTTTGAAGGTGACGCCAGTCATCTCTTTGGTGAGGGTGCGGTGCTTGGACTTGCCGAAGGAGCCAAGCATGCCGCCCGCGCCGCCGCCGGCTGCGCGCATGCCGCGCGCCACGAGGAAGTAGAGGATCGCGAAGACGAGGATGATCGGGCCGAAGAAGAACAAGAAGTTGACCCAGCCCGGCTGGGGCTTGAGTTTGACTCGCCCATCGGTCAGCACAAACAACCGTTCGGAGATTGCTTCACGGGCTGCGACATTGATGGGAACACGAACAGGCTCGGCCGTGTCGGAAACTTCTTCCTGAACGAGCCGTGCGCTGATCTCGGTCTCTCGAAGCACGACGGAATCGGGGACGATCTGCTTCGCGTTGTAGTACTGTTCAAACTGGAGGAACGTGATCTCACGCCCTGTCTGAGCGCGCGAGAAAAAGAGCGCGAGCGTGGCGATCAGCATGAGCGCGACGACCAGGCCCATGAATCCGCGCGAGCCACCCGGCCCGACGGGGACCTTCGGTCCTTGGTCGCCTTGGCCTTTCCCACCTTGCTTGTTTGGGCCGTCGTTCTTGGCGTCGTCGGGCTTGGTGGTTTTTTTGTCTTTGCTGGTATCGGGCATGGGTCTTTCGACGCCTCCTGGGTCTCTTCCTGCCGGTCGATCCGATGGCAGGGTCTTCCTGCTGGATCGGCACCTTCGGGGTCCGGGTCCGGCCGGATCCAAAGGTTGGGATGCACTCGGCGGATCAACGCCAAGTGCGGGCCGGGCCGATTCAGGGACGACCCATTGATTCGCTGCAAGCTTAGGGGCCTCGGACGGGCTGATTCCCGTTTTCGGAGGCCTGCAGCGAACCCAGACCTTGGTTACGAACGCACAAGCTGGTCAGATCTTCCGCCGAGCGAAAAAATGGACCGCTCGCACACTCCTCCTGTCCACCGAACCCCGATTTCGGGCTGCACGGAGCTACCAGGACGACCGCATGGTTTCGACGATGTCGCGGGCGAGTTCGTCGATCGCGTCGCGCTGCCCGACTTCGATGCGCTCACCCGCGCCGCGGGCGGGGGCGAAGACGCCCGTCGCTGAGAACGACTGGCGGGCGACTTGGGTCTGCCCGGTCCGATTGTCGATCCACGCGAAATCGACCGTGAGGCGATAGGTCTGCTCCTGCGCCAGCCCGGTTTGGGGGTCATCAGACAGCAGCCCGAGCTCGGCGCGGGTGATCGTTCCGGAGAGCGTGGTATCCGCTCGTTCGGATGACACGACTCGATAGGGCGTGTGCCGCTGGATCCGTTTGGCGATCGCGTCGGTCAGCATGGTCTCGGTGCCACGGGCAAACGTGAGGTTCGAAAAAATCGGGACCGCGACCGTTCGGATCGACTCGTCATATGAGTCGGCGAAGGAATATCCCTGCGTCGGATCGGAAGCGCAGCCGCTCACCACGCCAAGCCATGCCGCTGCAACAACGGCTGTCATCACCACTGCCAATCGTCTCACGGCAGCACCTCGACACTGACTGGCGTATCGCCGGGTTCTTCAGTCGTTTCTACGTCGCTGGCTTCTGTTGGTTCTGAGATCGCAGGTGGAGCCTCAGTCTTCAACCAGCCGCGATCAACCATGATCGATACGGCGGTGCGAGCCGCGTCGCTGCCGGCGTGACGACGGATCAATCGGGCCAAGATAAACCGAGCGCTCGCGTCGTCGCCTGTTTTCAGATACCACTCGGCCGTCGCCAAGGTCTGCTGGGCTGCCGATTCATCGACCCACGCACTCAGCCCGTCGATCACACCCGATCGGGCCGCCTCGCCGGGATATGTCGCGTCGTATTGCTCCATGAGCAGCTTGGCATCGATCAAACCCGAGCCGTCATAACGCGGTCCTTTAAATCGTGCGATATGGCACTCGATCTCGCGGAGCATCGCGAAACGGATATTGGGCGAGTCGGGATAGTTCTCGCGAAAGATCGCGTACATCTCAGCCGCCAACGCCAACTCACGCCGCTTGTAATAGTGCTGGGCAAGGTCTAATGCCGCCTGCTCGGCGAGGTCTGAACCAGGCAAACGCTCTTGAACACGGATGATCAGCTCTTCGCCGGTCAGACGCGCGTTCTCGAACCGCAGGCCGAGGAATCGGCGGCGGAGCCCATCGAGATATGCCGACCCGATCTCGTACTCACGCTGAACCGCTTTGGCGTAGTACGGCGTCGCGGAGAAATCCCGGATCACCGTCTCGTAGTCGAACAACGCCTTGTACTCGCGGTCGTTGGCCAGCCGAGATTCGGCCCGGAGGAAGTATGCTTCGGCGAGATAGGGATTGCGAGACCGCTCGTTGTCTTCAAGCCAATCACTCAGCACGCCGGTCGCTTTGCCGGGCTTGCCCTCAGCGAGCAACTTGCGGGCCTGCCACAAGACGTACTCGTCGGTGCCCGGAGTCGGTTCGGCGGTCTGCTGCCACGCTCCATCCTCCTCGAGTGTGAACTCGGTGCCTTGAGCATGGGCGAGGTGGGCGAGGAGCAACGGGAGAATCAGCAAGAGCCTGTTCATGGACAGAGGATAGCGGGATGCCTGCCGGGCCGCACCCGCACGATCGGTAGACTGGCGGTATGAACCGCCAAACCATTCGCAAGGGCATCCTGCTGTTTCTCGTCGCAGTAGCCCTGGCATCCTACTTCAAATCGTGCAGTGCAGGATCCGCCGCCCAGAGGGCGGCCCTTCAACGGGAGGCTTTGTCGCTGAAGTGGATGCACGATATGGGCTATCTCGTGCCCCCAGAACGCGGAGTCAATGAGGCGTTTGACAAACTTCCAGACTGGGACGAAGTTGTGTACGAACTGCAAGAAACCAACTTGGCCACCGCGTTTTCCTCATTAGAGTCGTTCGCATTCTCCGGAATCGCCATGCTCTGCTTGCTTGCGCTGCCCATCGTGGCGTGGCCAACAAAGGCCGCTTCTCGCACGGTCACGACCGAAACGGAGTAGGCTGGGACATGGATCTCCGGACGATGCGGTATATGTTGGTGGTCGCTGAGCACGGGCACATGACCCGGGCGGCAGAGGCGCTGGGCGTCTCCCAGCCCGCGCTGTCGGCCGCACTCCGCAAGCTCGAAGAGGAACTGGGGGCGGCAGTCTTCCATCGAACGGGTAAAGGCGTGGAGGTCACAGACGCCGGCCGGGTGTTTCTTGAACATGCCGCGGGCGCGATCCGGCAGGCCGAGCAGGGCGTCGAAGCGGTTCGTGAACTCGTCGGGCTCGAAAGTGGATCGATCCTTGTCGGCGCCGGCGCCACGGCCGCCGGGTACCTGCTGCCAAACGCGATCAGGGCGGTTCAAGTTGAACACCCGGCACTGCGGTTTTCGATTCGTGAAGCGGGCAGCTCCGCCGTGGCACAAGGCGTTATCTCGGGCGAGTTGGATCTGGGTATCGTCACGCTGCCGCTCGACCACCCGCGGGCCGAGGACCTCATGGTCGTCCGCACCATCAGCGACGAGCTCCGGCTGATCGTCCCATCAGGGCACCGTCTCAATGATCGAAAGACCTTCCGCTGGGAAGATCTTACTGACGAGCCGGTCGTTGCCTTCGAGGCAGAGAGCGCGGTGCGCCGCCTGATCGATGCCACCGCCAGTGAGCAAGGCGTCGCGCTCAACGTCGTGATGGAGCTCCGGTCGATCGAGTCGATCGTGCAAATGGTCAAAGCCGAGATCGGCGTGGGCTTTGTCAGCAAGTACGGCCTGCCCGATGGTGCAGGACTCCGGTTGGCAGCAACACCGATCGAAAGACAGCTCGGCGTCATCCGTCGAAGTGACCGTGTCCCAAGTCATGCGACCGCCGCGTTTGAACGCGCCCTGCTGGCATGTCTTCCAAAGGGTCGTCAACGCAACGCTGAGTGAACGTGCCTCGTGTCCAAAACGAACACACCGCCCGGAAGTTCCGAGCGGTGTGCCGTGCTGGAGAAGCAGATTCGGTCCGGATCGCCCTACCCAAGCGACGCCGGAACAAGAGGAGCCATCAGGCCCGACGGCGGCGCGCCGCGATCAGCCCGCCCATCGCGAGTAGACCGGCCGTGCCTGGGGTCGGGGTCACCGTGATGCGTGCGATCAGATCGCCCGAACCAAACGAGTTGGTGATCGTCGCACCGTTTGGCGTGGTGCTGCCGATGAATGAATCGAGGTACGCCTGATCACCGGTCTGCGTGAAGAAGTTGCGGATGACCTCGGACTCGGGCAGCGCCTGCCCGTCGTTGGTCGAGAACGCCGCGTCGTTGGTTGCCGAGTTCACCTCGGTGCCGTTGTCGTTGAGATCACTGCCGTAGATTTCAATGACGCGCGGGCCAAGGAAGTTGCCGCCTGCGTCGAAGAGCTCGATCGCGAGCGGGTTGCCGTTGGCAAAGAACAAATCGTTGCTGGGCACCAGCATCGATGCGTACGAGAAGTATCGGTTGACCGTAGCATCGCCGACGTCGAGGCTAAACGATGCAGACTCGCCGGGGCTAAACACTGGCGCGTCTTGGCTGGTGGCCGCCACGGTGCCGTCTACGCCGCCAGCGATACCGGCTGCCGAACCGGCAAACGCCGCCGAGATCTGTCCCGTCGCACCATTTTCTGCGAGTGACGTGATGCCTGGGAAGTCCGAGGCGAGCGATCCGCCGTCGTACGAATCGAACCCGCCGTTGTGGGCCGCGACCCAAACGGGGGTGAAGAAGAACCCGCCGTCACCGAGCGTGTTCTCAATGTTGATGTTAATGGTGTCTGCCGAAGCGGCACCGGCAGCAGTCATGAGCGCAGCGATCGCGCTGATCTTAGTGATCATCTCAAGTCTCCAAAATGCAAGTTTCCTAACCCATCCGCCGGCGCCAAACACAGACGCCGACCCAAGTTGACGATCCAGCGGATCGCCGCCGTGATGAACACCATTCCAGAATCATCTATTCCGTTGGAACAAACCAACGTCGTGATGGGTTCGATCAGCAGGCGCGATGGAACTCGTCTCCGACAGCCGAATATGAATCTTTAGGTCGACTCTCTGACCTTGACCGGGGAAACCGTTGGACACAGTCCTGCTACGTTCGTTCGTGACCGCCGCCCGACTGGGCGGTTTTAGTGCCGCTGCCCGCGAACTTGGACTCGCGCAGTCCGCGCTCAGCCAACACATCGCCAAGCTTGAAGATCGGCTTGGTGTACGCCTCTTCGATCGCGCCGGGCGCGGCGTGACCTTGACGACCGCCGGGCGAGCCTTACTCCCGCGTGCCGATCGGCTGCTCGAAGATTCAGAAGCACTCCCCAGACTCTTCAAGGAAGATCTCGACGGCGGACGAGTCCAACTCCGCGTCGGAGCGATCCCCACCGTCTCACCTTCTCTTATGCCCGGCGTGCTCGCGACCTGCAAATCAAAGCACCCGGACGTCACGATCGCGTTCTCTGAACAATCAACCGATCAACTCGTCGCGGGATTGCTGTCTTTCGAGCTCGATCTTGCATTCATGGCGCTTCCGGTCGAAGACGAGCGCCTGCTCATTGAAACCATCGGTGAAGAACGCCTTGTTCTCATCACGCCGCCGGGCGACCCGTTGCTGGTCAAGGACGAAATCTGCGCACCGGACCTGGACACACGGGGCGTGATCTCGCTGCAAGAGCCCCACTGCCTCGGCACACACGTCCGAGAGTTCTGCGGCAAAGCGGATGTTCGCCACAGCGTTGCTTGCCGCACAACGCAACTCTCCACAATCGAACGGTTCGTCGAACGCGGGCTCGGCGTATCGCTGTTGCCCGAGATTGGCGCCTGGCTCTCACGCTCTGACACGCTCGGCTATCGCCCGTTGATGGACACGGTCCCACCCCGAACGATCGTGGCGGTGTGGCATGCCGACCGTGAACGAGACACCACCGCCCGCTGCATGACGATGGCAGCCCGGGAGGAGTTCGGCACGCTGCTGCACGAAGCTCGCGCGTGGCTGAGCCGCCGGGAAGCACCGGTCGAGCGATAGCCCATAATTAGCATTTATCAATACTGTAAAATCAATCGATTTGATTCATGCATCGTGCCATCCGATACTCCTCTTGTAACCCGACGTTTTACGAGGAGCACCCACATGACCGGCAAGCCCAGCGATCCATTCAACGCACAGTCCACCCTCTCCGTCGACGGCCAGGACTATCGCTACATCCGCCTCGATGCCCTCAAAGAAAAGGGCCTCGGCGATATCGACGCCCTCCCCTACTCCATCCGAGTCCTGCTTGAAGCCATGCTCCGCAATCTCGATGGGTTCATTGTCACCAACGACGATGTCTCCGGCATGGCCAACTACAACGCCACCAACGTCAACCGCGTTGAGATGCCCTTCATGCCCGGGCGGGTGGTGCTCCAAGACTTCACCGGTGTGCCGTGCGTGGTTGACCTTGCCGCGATGCGCGATGCGATGAAAAACCTCGGCGGCGATGCGTCCCAGATCAACCCTGCGGTCGCGTGCGATCTCGTGATCGATCACTCGGTGCAGGTCGATGACTTTGCGACCCGAGTCGCGCTCACGATCAATGCAGAGAAAGAGTTCGACCGCAACAACGAGCGATACACGTTCCTCAAGTGGGGCCAGGAATCGCTCGACAACTTCCGGGCCGTGCCACCGGCGACCGGCATCGTGCACCAAGTCAATCTTGAATACCTCGCACGCGGCTGCCTCACGAAATCACAAGACGGCAACAACTGGGTCTACCCCGACTCGCTCGTTGGCACCGATAGCCACACCACCATGATCAACGGCGTCGGCGTGCTCGGTTGGGGCGTGGGCGGCATCGAAGCAGAAGCCGTCATGCTCGGACAGCCTGTCTACATGCTCACGCCTGAAGTCGTCGGATTCAAACTCAAGGGCAAGCTGCCCGAGGGCACCACCGCGACTGATCTTGTGCTCGTTGTCACCCAGATCCTGCGCAAGCACGGCGTTGTCGAGAAGTTCGTCGAGTTCTACGGCGAAGGCATGGCCGAACTGTCCGTGCCCGACCGCGCCACCATCGCCAACATGGCGCCCGAGTACGGCGCGACCTGCGGCTTCTTCCCCATCGATCACAAAACCATCGAGTACTTCCGTTTCACCGGCAAGTCCGAGCACGAAGTCGCGCTCACCGAAGCGTGGGCCAAGGCGTCGGGCTTCTACTGGACGCCCGATGCGCCCGAACCGACCTTTAGCACGACGCTCGAGCTCGACCTCTCGACCGTCAAGCCCTCGCTCGCCGGCCCGAAGCGCCCGCAAGACCGCATCGACGTCGCGTCGATCAAGTCAGAGTGGAACAAGATGCTCACCGCGCCCAACGGCCCGCAGGGATTGGGCGTGGACACGTCCAAGACCGACTCGAAGGTTACCATCACCCACACCGTCGAACGCACTGGCGAGAAGCCCGGCATGACCAGCGAGCTGACCCACGGCTCGATCGTCATCGCGGCGATCACCAGCTGCACCAACACCAGCAACCCCGACGTGCTCATCGCGGCGGGTCTCGTTGCTCGCAAAGCCAACGCTCTCGGGCTCACCCGCAAACCTTGGGTCAAAACCAGCCTCGCGCCCGGCTCGAAGGTCGTGACCGAGTATCTCGACAAGGCGAACCTGTCGGCCGACCTCGATGCGCTTGGATACCAAACCGTTGGCTACGGCTGCACAACCTGCATCGGAAACTCCGGACCGCTCCCGCCCGAGATCGATGCCGGCATCAAAGAAGGTGATCTCGCGGTCGCGTCCATCTTGTCGGGCAACCGCAACTTCGAAGGGCGTGTCCACCCGGCGATTAAGGGCAACTTCCTCGCGTCGCCGCCTTTGGTCGTTGCATTCTCTCTGGCAGGACGGATCGACATCGATGTCTTCAACGAGCCATTGACACAGACGACCGATGGCAAGGACGTCTATCTCAAGGACATCTGGCCAACGAAAGCCGAGATCGACGCGATCAAAGCTGAGTGCGTCACCACCGATCAGTTCGAACGCAAATACGCGAAGGTCTACGAAGAGAACAACACCTGGAATAACGTGCCGGTCTCTGAGTCGGAGCTCTTCCCGTGGGAAGACAACAGCACCTATATCCAGAACCCGCCGTTCTTCGAGGGCATGACCGAAGAAGCCCCCGGGTTTAGCGACATCAACAACGCACGGATGCTGTGCTTGCTCGGCGACTCGGTCACGACCGACCACATCTCGCCCGCCGGCCGAATCGAGCCCGAAACCCCTGCCGGTCAATATCTGCTCCAAGCCGGTGTGCACAAGAACGACTTCAACTCGTTCGGCTCGCGACGCGGCAACGACCGCGTCATGACCCGCGGAACCTTCGCCAACGTCCGGGTCAAAAACCGCATCGCGAAAGACGGCGACACACAGCCCGAAGGCGGCTGGACCCGCAACTTCACCAAGGGCAACACCCTCAGCCAAGCCCCGGTCGAGTACATCTACGACGCCGCCATGGACTACAAGGCCGCCGGCACGCCGCTGGTCGTTGTCGCCGGCAAGGACTACGGCATGGGTTCGTCCCGGGACTGGGCCGCCAAGGGCGCGATGCTCTTGGGCGTCAAAGCCGTGATCGCCGAATCGTTCGAGCGCATCCACCGCAGCAATCTTGTCTTCATGGGCGTGCTGCCGTTGGTGTTCAAGGACGGTCAGTCGGCTGCGAGCCTCGGGCTCAAAGGTGACGAAACGTTCGACATCAACATGCCCGACCCCGTCGAGCCCCGCTGCGACATCACCGTCAAAGCCACCAGCCCCGAAGGCAAAGTCACCGAGTTCGTCTGCGTCTGCCGCGTCGACACCCCGGTCGAGATCGAGTACTTCCGCAACGGCGGCATCCTCCACACCGTGATCCGCAAGAAGCTCAACGAAGCACGCCAGCTGGTGTAATCCAAACGACGATGACCAACTCACAACACACCCATCCTGTCCGCATCACCGCGGAGGACGCGCGGCCGATCCGCCACCGCGTTCTCCGCCCGGGCCAGCCTACCGACCGGCTGATCTACCCCGGCGACGACGAACCAACCACGCTCCACCTCGGCGTGCGCACACCGGCCGGTGAGCTCGTTTCGGTCGCATCGTTTTACAACGAGCCGATGCCCGGCACTGATGCCGACGCGATCCGTCTCCGCGGCATGGCGACGCTGCCCAAGCACCGCTCCCAAGGACACGGCCGGCGCCTTATCGAGACCGCCCTGGCGGAACTCGTACGAGCCGACACCGAGCAACCCACGTCATTGTGGTGCACCGCCCGGACATCCGCTTCGGGCTATTACGAACGCTTGTGTTTTATCCAACACCGCGCCCTGTTCGAGATACCATACATCGGCCCGCACGCGGTGATGGTGCGCGGGGAGGCCCAAAACCGCGCCGACTGCCTAGCATCACGTACGAGCAACTACCACAAGCCGGCGGGCTGATTCATGAATCCATCGGAACCGATTACTTTGCGCTGGCACAGCGATGGCGAAGACACCATCCGCGTCTGGGCGTGGGCCCACGCCCGAGTTGCCCCGCCAATGACGAGCCTGCTGCGCGTCGTGATTCATTTGTTTTTGCTCAGCATCGTACTCGCCGCAAATATTTTTCTGATTGTTGTCGGCCTCTTAAACTCAAACATTGCAACCACAGCCATAGGCATCGGAGGGCTTTTCTTCGTATGGATCTTCGCTCGCGGACTCGTTTTGAGCGTTCTTTCTCGTGAACGGCTCTTTCGCAAGCACCTCCGACCGGCCCTCGATCTGGGCACTATGGAGTCTTCACAAGGAACGTGGGCCTGCGAGATTGATCATGAGTTCGTGCGATACGACTGGCTGGAGCACCAACACTCAACCATGTTTCCCTTGAAAGAAATTGACACGGTCGCACTCGTCCATGGCAGGATTGCCCTGCTCCACAACGGACATCTGCGGTCGCATCTGCCAGATGACGCGGATAGCCATCCCGATCTAGCTGGCACTATTCTCGCTCGTATCCGGGTCTGGAATCCCCACGCCGAACTGATCGATTATCGAAACCAGTCCTTGCTTTGAGAGAGTTATCTACATGACCGACCTCAAAGGCCAACACAATCGCTTCGTCTGGGTTGACATCCCCGTTGCGGATCTCGACCGTGCGATCGCGTTCTACGAGGGCGTGCTCGGCGTGCCGTGCCACCGTGAGTCTTTCGAAGGATGGCACTTCGCGGTAATCGATCACAAGGACGGCAACGGCGGCACACTTGTCCACACCCCAGACGAGATCGGCGACAAGGGCCCCACCGTTTACCTGAACTGCGACGGACGCATCCGCGATGCGGCAGCAAAGGCCGCACAACTTGGCGGTGAGATGATCAAGGGTATACACGCCATCGGGCTGCACGGGTTCCGCGCAGTCATCAAAGACAGCGAGGGCAACCGAATCGCATTGCACTCAAACACGGACGCTTGAACATCTACCGTGACGGCACAATCATCATCACACAACTCGGCGATGGCGGATACTCAAGCTCGGCGCGATATCCGCGGTAATCATCAAGCGAACCCCAATCACCCATCTCGAACGCTTCAGTCACCATGCCTGCATACCCGCTGATCCGCGTC
>JBGCEB010000030.1:0-71945 GCA_045106075.1 Phycisphaerales bacterium | reverse complement strand
CGACAGAACGACGACTCGGCAGGCGCTGTCAGATGTACCGTCGTCGTCGTCGGCGGTTTCCGCACGCGGATCTCCTCAGCCTGCATCCCCCCCCGGCGGATGTCATCTCGGAGTGAACCGTTCTCGGAATCGCCGATCACTCGGTGCCCGATAGATGCCAAATGCACACGAACCTGCCCCGGCGCATCAGGACGGGCTCGCACACGCAAGAGCGTCGCGTCCTCAGTCCCCGCAATAACGCGAACAGAGGTGATCGCTGCCGAGCCCTTTGTTTCAAGCCCAGGCACTGCGCCGGTAATGGCGCGCTCGGCCGCATCTCCGGTTTCGAACTTCCCCTCGACCAACATCAGGTATGTTGTGTTCGAGCGTACCGGTGTGAGATCATCCACATCAGTCACAGGCACATAGCCAACCACGCCGGATGCGACTTCGTCAAGCTGGTGAACCGCCCGCAATCGAGCGTGACGCGGAGCATGATGTGCATTCACGAGCGGTGTGAAAGCAAGTTCCCCGCCACGCATCGGGACCCCGGCGTCTTTGATCGCGATGACGAGTTCACGCTCGCGGTGGACCACATCCGGTGCAACACCGAGGGGCATTCGCGGCGGTGGGCGATCTCCGCCGAATCGAGATCCTTGGCGGTTGTCACGTTCGTCATATCGACTTGGTCCGCGCCCTCCCGGACCACCACGTCCACCTGGACCGCCATAGCCACCCTGTCCACCGGGCCCGCGGCTTTGGTATCCGCCCCTGTTGTCTCCACGATTGTCGCGTGGTCCTTTGTAGCCACGATTGTCGTCGTTGCGATCGGTCGGTCGGCGATCATTGGGACGTCTCCCGCCAGGGCCCGAAGGGCGGTCATACGGTGCCATGCGTTTGCTCCTGCCCGGTGGCGTTGGCTGAACAGCGCTCTTGTGCGAGCGGCAAAATGCGATCGAGCAGCCAGCCTGCGAAATCGTGCTTGGTGAGGGTTCCCCCGGTCGATTCTTCGAAATCGATGCCTCGGCTCTTGTTGCCGATCAATGTCGCATTGATTGTTGGACTATCCATTGTTTCGAGTGCATTCGCAACAATGAGGTCGATGCCCTTCCGATCAAGTTTTCGAAGCGCCGACGCCATGAGTTCATCCTTTGGCTCAAGGGCAAAGCCAACCAGAAGTTGATCAGGCTCGGACTGTTCCGAGCAGCCAGCCAAGAGGTCCGGGGTGGCTTCAAGATTGAGAGTCATGCCGCCTTTGACCCGACGACGCTTGCCACCGGGCGTTGTATCTTCTTCTTTGGGTCGATAGTCGGCGACGGCCGCTGCCATAACCAGAATGGAAGCACTCGCAAGGTGTTCTCTCAAAGCACCTTGCAGATCCGCGGTCGATTCGAATCGGACCAACTCGACGTCGGGCTCCGCGGGCAGAACGGCATTCGGACCAAGCAGCAGTGTGGTGCGGACGCCTCTCCGGGCCGCTTCGTCCGCCAGCGAGCTCCCGAGTCGGCCTGAAGACCGATTCCCGAGAAACCGAACGGCGTCAATCGACTCATAGGTCGGACCGGCCGCAATAAGGATGTGTTCAGCGCGTGACGTGTCAGTCAAAGCAGGGTCGCCCTTCCGTTCGGTCCTCAATGCCCGCTCGGCGGGTTGCGGACCGGAACATGTGTCATAGACTGATCGTATGGAGGCCGACGGACCGTTGTCGGCTTTCGTCTTCGGAACGTGTGCGTGCGGGATCTCTCCTCCGGACCCAACACCTGAACCTACTATGAACCGCCCGCACCCGGGTGGGGCGGCATCAACCCCCGATTTGTGAAGGATCGACCCCCGCATGGCGAGGAACCGCAAGAAACTGGGTCAGATCTTGGTCGGAGCCGGCGTGATGAACGCTGAGCAAGCCGATCGGGCCCTGAAACACGGCAAAGCATCAGGCAAACGCATCGGCGAGGCGGCCATCGAGCTTGGCCTTGCCAGCGAGAAACAGGTCGCAGAGGCACTGGCTTCCCAATACGGGCTCGAGTTCTTTGATCTCGATGCACCTGGAGCGAAAGACCAAATCGACCAGAGCCTGCTTGATGCCAACATCATCAAGAAGTTCTTGGTGCTTCCTGTCGGGAAAGCAGGCGGCAAGATGCGGCTGCTTATCCACGATCCCATGGATCTTGAGCTGCTCGACAACCTCCGATTCCGCCTCAACATGGATATCGAGCCCCGGATCGCTCCAAAGACCCAAATCCGCGAGTTCATTGAGGGTGGCGGCAGTGCAGGCGGCGAAGAGCCCAAAGAGTCATTGGTCACCGATTCGATCGACCGCACGATCGACCGCTCCGTTGACCGCTCGATGGATCGGTCCATCGACGTGTCCAGCGAAGACTCCCCGGTCGTCAAACTCTGCAATCGCATCCTCGAAGAAGCGCTCCGGATGCGGACGAGCGATATCCACATCGAGCCCATGGGCGACCGTGTCCGTCTCCGGTATCGCATCGACGGCGTGTGCATCGAACGCGATAACCTGCCCAAGCGCATGCAGAACTCGGTGCTGTCCCGCGTCAAGCTCATGGCCGGAATGAACATCGCCGAGAAACGCATCCCGCAAGACGGCCGCATTAAGCTTCCGATCGACGGCGTGCAGATCGACTTCCGCGTTTCTGCGTGCCCGGCCTACCACGGCGAATCGGTCGTTCTTCGTATTCTCCGTCCAGATGCCGTCCGCATTGGTCTGGTGAATCTCGGCTTTGAGCAAGACAACCTTGACAGCTTCAACAAGATCATCAAACGCCCAAATGGCATCTTCTTGGTGACCGGGCCAACCGGCTCGGGCAAAACAACCACGCTCTATTCAGCACTTGACGTTCTCAATCGCCCCGACCGGAAAATCATCACCGCCGAAGACCCGGTCGAATACAACTTCGAGGGCATCAACCAGTGCCAGGTCCGCGAGAGCATCGGGCTGACGTTCCCAGCGATTCTCCGATCGATGCTTCGCCAGGCACCAAACATCATCTTGGTTGGTGAAATTCGTGACCGCGAGGTCGGTGAAATTGCAATTCAGGCAGCGCTGACTGGCCACCTTGTGTTCTCAACGCTTCACACCAACGACGCGCCCAGCGCGATCACGCGTCTGATCGACATGGGCATCAAGCCGTTCTTGGTTGCGTCGTCGATTCAGGCGGTGATGGCGCAGCGCCTCATCCGGGTGCTTCATGACGATTCGAAGCAGCTCGCCACTGAAGAAGAACTTGATCCAAAGTATCTCAGCTTGATCGACCTCAAGGTCGAAGAGGCGGTTGGCAAGGTGTACAAGGCGGTTCCATGCGACGCGGCTCCCAATGGCTACAAGGGTCGCAAAGGCATCTTTGAGATGATGCTGATGAATGCCGAGCTTCGCGACCTTGCGTTCAAGCTCGCCCCATCATCCGAGATCCGCAAAGCCGCGCTCGCGTCGGGCATGCGGCCTCTGTTCGAGGACGGGCGACTCAAGGTGCTCAATGGCACCACCACGCCCGAAGAGATCGCCCGTGTGAGCCAGTCCGAGGGCGGGCACTAAACTGAAGCTTTTGCCGGGCGTGATGGCCCGGATGAACTTGGGAGAGGCAGACCATGTCCACCGTTCAGATCGACCGACTCCTCGATACCGTCGTCAAGACCGGCGGCTCTGACCTTCACTTGACGGTCGGTCGCCAGCCGACCATCCGTCTCAACGGTGGGCTGAGAAATCTCCAGACCAAGGTTCTTGATTCTGACGACATGGTTTCGTTGATGAAGGCAATCACGCCCGAACGAAACCAGCAGGAGCTCCAAGAAGAAGGCGGCACCGACTTCGGCTTCGCATATGGCGAAGCGGCCCGCTTCCGTGTCTCCGTGTTCCGTCAGAAGGGCGATCTTGCGATCGTGCTTCGGCAGATCCCCAACCGGTTGCTGACCTTTGAACAGATCGGTCTGCCGGAAATGTGCCGGAGTCTGATCCGTCGTCCGCGTGGGCTGTTTCTGGTGACCGGCCCGACAGGGTCTGGCAAGACGACCTCATTGGCGACCATGCTTGACCACGTGAACCAGACGCTCGATCGCCACATGATCACGATGGAAGACCCCATCGAGTATTACCACCCCCACAAGAAATCAATCGTGAACCAGCGTGAGGTGGGCAACGACGTACCCAGCTTCGCTGAGGCTTTGCGTCGAGCCTTGCGTCAGGACCCCGATGTCATCTTGGTGGGTGAGATGCGTGACCTCGAGACGATCGAGGCCGCGGTGCGGGCGGCAGAAACGGGTCACTTGGTATTCGGGACACTCCACACCACCGGGGCCGCCAAAACAATCGACCGTCTGGTTGACGCCTTCCCGGTGAGTCAGCAGAACCAGATCCGAGTCCAGCTCTCGACCGCCCTCATCGCGGTGCTTTCGCAGGTACTTCTCGGACGCATCGATACCAAGGGCATGGTGGCAGCCTACGAGTTCCTCGTGATCACGCCGGCTATCGCGAACCTGATTCGTGACAACAAGTCCTACCGGATCGACTCAGCGATCCAGACGGGCAAGAAGTTCGGTATGCAGTTGCTCGACGATCACTTATGGTCGCTCTATTCCAAGGGCATGATTTCCGCAGAAGAGATGATCGACAAGGGCAAGAACCCTGCCGACCTGACCGCGAAGGTTCACCAGGCCGGTGGGGTCATCGGTCGGCCTGAAATGGATGATCCGGACGCTGCCAAAGAAGTTGATTGACCAGCTCTTTCGATGGACTCCGGTGGTGTGTCCTGCAGTAAAAAGATCAAAATTGACGAAAAATCTACGTGTCGCAACGTCTCAATGTGCCTCTGGGCGCTGTTAAGAAGCGAACCGTGCCGTAGATTCGGCGAATATGTGAGGGCGAGCGGATGCCGCCCGTAGATCGCAAGGAGCGGAGATGGACGTCTCAGAACTAAAAGGACGCAAGATCGGGCGAGCGCTGACCAAGCTCGGCGTGGTGACCCGTGAGCAAGTCCATGAGGCTCTCCAGGTCCAAAAGGGTAAGACCCAGAAAATGCGACTCGGGCAGGTGCTCGTAGAGCTTGGGCACTGCTCGCAGCAAGACGTCGATCGAGCCCTTGCTGGGCAGGCTGGCATGGAGTTCGTTGACATTTCGAAACTGAAGATCAGTGACGAAACGCTGGATGCCATCCCCGCTGAAAACGCGCGTGCCTATCAGTTGGTTCCGATCAAATGGGATCCGGTCCGGAAACATCTCCGGGTTGCGATCAAGGACGCGGGCAAGTTCCAGGCGGTCGATGACCTGCGTTTGTTGCTGGGCGCCAAAGTCGAGGCGGTGGTTGCTCCGGGCGACATGATCGACGCGATGATCACCGAGCACTATTCCAAGGAGGAATCGGTCGCGGAAGTGATGGGGGCGTTGGCTGCCGACGATCGGGTGAAGGCGCTCGGCGAGGCGGGGTCCGCGATCGCGATCGAATCTCAGTTGGAGATGGCCGATGACAACCAGGTCATCAAGCTGCTCAACCTTGTGTTGCTCCAAGCAATTAAGGATCGCGCCTCGGACATCCACTTTGAGCCGTTTGAGACCGAGTTCAAGATGCGTTACCGCATTGACGGCGTGCTCTACGAAATGGTGCCGCCCCCTCCTCACTTGGGCCCTTCGATCACCAGCCGCGTGAAGGTGATGGCGAATCTTGATATCGCCGAGCGGCGCTTGCCGCAGGACGGTCGTATTGAGTTGACGGTCGGCGGGAATCCCATCGACCTCCGCGTCGCGATCCTTCCAACGATCTATGGCGAGTCGTGCGTGTTGCGTGTGCTCGATCGCGGCAACGTGGAGTTGTCGTTGGACCGAGTTGGTTTTCGCAGTGATGACCTCGAAAAGTTCAATGGCCTGATCGCCAAGCCCAATGGGATTGTGATCGTGACCGGCCCGACCGGTTCGGGTAAAACAACGACGTTGTATGCGGCGCTGTCGGAACTGAACGACATCAAGACCAAGGTTTTGACGGCCGAGGACCCGGTCGAATATGACATCGACGGATTGTGTCAGGTGCAGGTCAACCCTGAAGCGGGACTGACGTTTGCAAAGGCATTGCGGAGCTTCTTGCGTCAAGATCCAGATGTGATTCTTGTTGGTGAGATTCGTGACTTGGAGACCGCGCAGATCGCAGTGCAGGCTTCGTTGACTGGTCACTTGGTTCTTTCAACGTTGCACACGAATGATGCGCCGAGTTCGATTATTCGACTTGTCGACCTTGGCGTTGAGCCGTTTCTGCTGACCGCAACGCTCGAGGGTATTGTCGCGCAGCGGCTTGTTCGCAAGCTCAATCCAGAGACTCGTGAGGCGTTCACGCCGACCGTTCAAGAACTTCTTGAGTTGAACCTGACTCCGGCAGATGTTGCGGGCAAGCAGTTTTATCGCCCGAGCTCTTCAAAGGAAGCGGGCGGTGGATACAAAGGCCGCATGGCGTTGTACGAAATCATGACGATGGACGACGAGATGCGTGAGTTGATCATGAAGGAAGCGAGCACGGCAGTCCTTAGAACCCTTGCGCGTCGAAAAGGCATGCGGAGTCTTCGTGAGTGCGGGATGCTCGGAATTTACGAAGGTATGACCTCGATCGATGAGGTGGTGCGTGAAACGCTGGCCGAAGAAGACTAATTGGTTTCTTAGGTAGAGGCGGACGGCGGAGCATGCTCCGTATTGGGTGACGAATCAGGTGTGTGCCAGTCTGCACGCGACAAGTTTGAGATTCGCCGGGAGTCCGGCGCGAGGTGATCGAGATGGCGACGTTTACATATCAGGCGCTCAATGCGTCGGGAAAAACCCAGAAGGGCTCGATCGAAGCTGCCAGCAGCGAAGAAGCGCTGCAGAAGATCAAGGCTCAGGGCTATTTTCCTACCTCGGTGCAGCCTCAGAAAGAGAAAAAGGCCAAAGGGAAAACCGGCGAAGAAGTTGGTGCCAAGAAGAAAAAGAAGAAGAGCGGTGGTTCGATTAGTTTCGGACGAGTGAGCCCCAAGATGCTCACGTTGTTCACGCGTCAGCTATCGACATTGCAAGATGCCGGTTTGCCGTTGCTGCGTTCGCTTCAGATTCTGGAGAGTCAGCAGAAGCCTGGCAAGATGAAGAACATTCTTTCTGGTGTGTGCGAAGAGGTCGAGGGCGGCAGCTCGTTGTCGGAGGGCATGGCCAAGTTCCCGAAAGCGTTCAATCACTTGTACGTCAAGATGGTGAATGCTGGCGAAATTGGCGGCGTGCTCGATTTGATCCTTCAGCGTCTCGCTGAGTTCATGGAAAAGAGTGAACGACTCAAACGCAAGATCAAGGGTGCGTTGGTGTACCCGATCGTGGTCATCACGATCGCGATCATTATCTTGACGTTCATCATGGTCTTTATCATTCCCAAGTTCACCGAGATTTTCGCGGACTTTGAGGTCGAGTTGCCCGGGCTGACGCTTTGGCTGATGAACACGTCGAGTTGGATGGCCGGCACCCGTGCTGGCCAGGCTGTTCCCGGATTTGTCTGGGTCGTCGCGGGCGGTCCGATTCTGTGGATCTCTTACAAGTTGATCCGCAAGACCCCTCCCGGACGTGCGGTGTTTGACACGCTGTTGCTTTGGACGCCGATCTTCGGCAAGCTGATCCGCAAGACGGTCATTGCCCGGTTTACTCGGACACTCGGCACGTTGATCGGCGCTGGTGTGCCGATCCTTGAAGCTGTGACGATTACCGCTGAGACCAGTGGTAACTATGTGTATGAGAAGGCCCTTAAGAAAGTGCACGACTCGATCCGCGAAGGCGAGAGTTTCGCCGGTCCGCTGCGTGAATCGAAGACATGCGATGCGATCGTGGTCAACATGATTGACGTCGGCGAAGAGACAGGTGATATGGACGCGATGCTGATGAAGATCGCGGACAACTACGACGAGGAAGTCGATGTCGCGGTCGAGTCTCTTGTGTCGCTCCTTGAGCCGCTCATGGTCGTTGTGCTTGGCGGCATGGTCGGGACAATCGTTGTCGCGATGTTCCTTCCGATGATCAAGATGATCGAATCGCTCCAGTAGTACCCCAGGAGGTTGTTCCAGTGCCACAGCGCCAGAAGACATCCCGGAAGATTCGCCCTGCGTTCACGCTCATTGAGCTGCTCGTCGTGGTCGCGATCATCGCGTTGCTCATATCGCTTTTGCTTGCGGGCGTGTCGCGAGTCATCAGTCGGGCGAAGAGCTTGTCTGGTCAGCGTGCCGTTGACACCCTTGTGTTGGGCGTCGAGCAGTTCCAGACGGAGTTTGGATTCTTGCCGCCGCTTGTGCATGACGGTGAAGTGATCTCGCAAGGCATGAACGAGCGGCGCCCGAGTGTACTGCCCGGCGAGCCCAGTGTTGATGGACCAGTCGAAGAGATCATGGTTGGAGATTTGAGTTACGAGAAGCTCGTTGTTTGGGCTGAGGGTGATGACTTTGATTTCTTTCGTCGCCGGGAAGGCATGAGCAACGACGGCGTTGAGTTGCCCAACGGCTCGCAGTGGGATAACGACCAAGCTTGGGATGACTTGCGGTACTCGAAGTATTCCTTGTCTTACTACCTTGGTGGAGTAGGCAGCAAGCGTTTGGACGGCGTCGCCGGTCCTGGGTTTGCACGCCCTCAAGAGAATGGGTTGTTCGTCGGAGTTGGTTATCCTGTTGGTTCGACGCGAGACCGGTACGATCCTGTTGTCAGCCCGGAAACAGAATCCATGCGGCAGTCGGTCGGTTACTTCGAATCGCTTGAATACCTCGAGCACGATGGCGTCGTACCTTCGATGCCGACGCCGCCGGACTCTCACGTCGCATTCATCGATCCCTGGGGTCGTGCAATCCGGTACTACCGTTGGGAACCGGGTCGACTCGTGGGCGGCAGGCTTGTCGTTGAGTCGACGCTCGACCTCAACATCCCGCCGGTACTGCTCGATCCGCAGCTTTATGCCGCAGCATTGAACGATCCTTTGATCGTGGAGAGTGCCGGCATCGATCTGAGTTCAGGCAACACGCAGCTCCGTGGAGCTCGATACGCGATTGTGAGTGCCGGCCCAGACGGGCTCTTTGGGACCGAACCAATCGAGCAGATCGCACAGGAGCTGCGTAGGTCTGAGCCGACCGATCTCGACGGGATCGCAGCGTTGCGAGCTTCCGCACGCGAAGACAACCTTGTGGGACTTGGTGACTAATCGATGATGAATGCAAACTACAACTTGGCATGTCATCAATCGGGCAAGGCGTGCGTCCGGTCTGCGGTCCGGCGTGCGTTCTCGGTGGTCGAACTTCTGGTTGTCATCGTGATTATCGTGATCGTGCTTGCGATCGCCACCCCCGCGTTCCGCGCTCTGATTTACTCGTCCGAAAGATCGCTAGCCTTCAACTCGGTTGAAGCAGCCGTCGCTTCGGCCCGTGACCTGGCATTGCGATCCGCTGGTGGTGATGATGGCGCCGTCGTGTTCTTGCACGAGCCAGGCAGACCTATGCGGATCGTTCCTGCTGTCCGCGTTGGTTCCTTTTCGCAGCAGCTCGATCCCGGGCGGCTCGATGCAGCCGGTCAGGTCACTGTCGACGTATTTGCGCCAGTCGCAGATGTCACGCCGGTTGAACTGCCATTGAACTGGCATGTTCGCGGGTTTGCAGCAGCCGGTTCGATGATCGACCTCGATCCCAAGGGGGATCCGTTCGCGAAGTGGTACAACAGTGAATCAACCGGCGGCAATGACGTCGATGATAATGCGAAAGAAGAGCGGAACTGGGTCTTCCCAGAAACCGGTTTTTATGCCACTGATTTACAGGTTTCGCCCGCAGCTGGCAGCAGTGCCGGTGTTCGTCCGAGTCCAGGATCGGCCACCGCCCGGCAGTCGTTTATGATTCGCTTTAATGCACGGACCGGTGGTCTGAGTGCCAACGGAAGCCTTGCGGTCGTGATCGATCCCCGTCCGAGCGTCCAAGATCGGATTGGCGGCGAGAATCCAGACGCGACCGATGTCCGTTTCAGGGCAGATCGTTCGGAAGACCTCGTCCGCTGGTCACGTGGTATCTTGAGCTCTGCGCCGTTTAATGCAAGAACAGGCCAACCCCTCACGCCGCCGTATCGGATCAACCAAGATGGTGGGCGTCCGGTGTACATCGGTATTGACTCAAATGACACGGTGCTGGTCAAACCCGTCACACGTTTGGCGGTGTATGACGAACGCCGGATGGCTCCCCAGATTGGTGCTCGTTCGCTCAACCGTGAAACGGGAACGATTTATCAGCCTGTGCCGGCGGACGGCAGTGGAAGTCGAGAGATCCAGTTCGATCTCACGCTCTTTCAGGGCGGTCTGTCGGCGGATCAAGTCCGCGAGAACATCAATGCTTGGATTGAAGGCGATACAAACGGCGACAACCTTATCGACGACGAGGACGAGCCGCAGGCACGACTGTACCTGATCCGCCCGCTGACTGGGGAACTGACGGAGGTGATCCGGTGAAACGTGGCTTCTCTCTTATTGAAGTGCTGATCGCGGTGTTGGTGCTCGCACTTGGCCTGTTGGGTCTGGGTGCGATCTTCCCGGTCGTGATTGCGCAACAGCGTGCGGCATTCGATTCGAATCGGGGCGGTGATGTCGCCGACTTTGCATACGAACTTCTGAGTTCGGATACAGAAATGGTCGATCTTTCCGGGCTATGGATTGTGGATGGCGATGGCCGCCTTGCGTTGGGTACGCCCGCGGAGTTCGCCGACAACAACGCGGGGCCGCGTCCGACTCAGATAGGCGGGAACACGCGTCTTTTCGGCTGGATGGCGCCGACGCTTCAACAGGCGCTCACGGGCCAGCGTCCAGAGTTTGGTGCGCCGCTTCCCGGTTTCGACTTGACAAACGATGCAGACATCGAGCTCGGGAACTGGCGAGTAGATATGTTCGAGCGGACGAACCGTTACGAACTCCTGCTGCCCGTGAAGGCTCGTTTGTATCCCGCGCCGCACTCGGGAGCTGATCCAAAGTATGTCTGGGACGCGATTCTCCGCAGGATACCTGGTCAGTCGGCGGAGGTTGCTGTCTTCGTTCGGCGAGTCGACGAGCGTATCCGTGTGCCTCGTGACTTCACGTTGTCTGACGTCCTTACCAATGACAATGGCGTCCCCGGCATCACCAGTGCAGTCCTGCCCGTGGCGCTTGATCAGAGTAGTGGGCGGCTGGTGACTGACGACGGACGGAACACCTCGTACGTTTATCCGGTACCGTTGGTCGCGACGATTTCGGTGTACGAAGATCATCTCGATTGGGCGGTGCTCGAATCAAGCGATGCCAACAACCCGAACCTCGACAGTACACTCGGGTTTCTGCGTCAGCCTGGGCAGCAGTTTGTTGATAACACCGGTGTGGTGCGCACGGTCATCGGCCCTGCGCAAGTCGCCGCCGGCGATGGGGACCAGGCGTTGGCCCAACGGGCCTTCGTGGTCGAGCCGCCATTCACTCGCCAGAACGCAAGTGAAGGGAACGAGATCAACCCGCGGAACTCCGATCCTTGGGAGCGTTCAACTTGGGTAAAAGAGGCGTTGTTCACGCCGCAGGTTCCAGTTGCTGTGCGTGTGTACACGCTGAGTGACACAAGTGGGGGTGGATGAGCATGAGAGTAGTCCACGCGAAGACAATGAATCAAAGAGATTCAAAGCCTCGACGATCGGGCGTTCGATCCCGCGCGTTCACCATCGTCGAACTCCTCGTTGCGATCGGTGTACTCGCACTTGTTTCGATCGGCTTGTCTGTGATCTTTGGATCGGTTGGAGATGCGGTGACCGAGGGGCGCCGTGCGAGCGAGCTCAACGAAGCCGCCCAGCGAATCGAGTCGCAGTTTCGTGCAGATCTCGACCGTTTGACCCGTGATGGTTACATCGTGATCGCCCAGCGATATGCGGTGGATGAGACAGGGCAGGCGATCAAAGTTCAGTTGTCGCCACGCGACCGAAATCAGCGCCGGCGTCGCGCCGATGAGTTCATGTTCTTCGCCCGAGGCGATTTCATCAGCAAGCGTCCGCCCTTGGTCAGCGGCATCCAAGCAACTTCGAACGAAGCAGCGATCTGGTACGGCATCGGTCAAAAGCGTGTGCCCGACCTGCGGAGTCCATCCCGTTCGAGCAACTTGTTCTTTAACCCGTTCCCGACTGACCCGAACCTCAACACCGTTCAGGGCAGCCGTGAGCGTGCATTGCTTGGCGTAACAGGTTTGCAGGGCAACGATCCAAACCCGAATCGGTATGCCCGAGACTGGTCGTTGCTTCGCCAAGCGACGTTGCTCGTCAGTCCAAGAATTACGTCTTCGACACCATCGGAGGTGTACGGCGTCAGCCGAGAAGACGAGATTCGCGCCGGACGCCGACTGCTACAAGATTCTGAGCGTCAGTTCGCGCTCCAGCCAACCGGCCGTTCGATTTTCAATAGTCTCGGTTGGACAGACATCGGTGCGTATGCCAGCCCTGAGGGTTCGGTCTCTGGCGACGGTCTCAGCCGGTGGTGGATCGGTGATACCGCTGAGTTTCCTAGCAACCTCAACTCTCCTGCTCAGCGATCTTTGCCAGCGTGGCGTTCGAGCGGCGTCGTCGATATCGTCCAGGGGAACATTGCAACCATCCGTCGCCAGATGATGGCGCTCGCAGCCAACAACACGCCTCCGAGTTTTTACTATCCACCGGCCAGTGTGAACCCGCTCAATCCCGTTCCGGCAGCTCCGAATCAAAGCGCAGACTTGTTTAACTCCGATTGGCAAGACCCCGCGATCACGCCGAGTCAGAGTACGGCAGCAGGATTTAACATCATCACGCATGCGAACACCGTGCGTGCTTGGGCGCTCGATTCGATGCCCAGTCTTTGGGATACGACAACCTTCCAGTACTTAGCTGGTGTTCGGTATGAAGACACACCCACGCGGCTGGTGTTTGAGGGTGATGAGTTCCCCGACACAGACGAAGGGCGGCTCGGTCGTGCGATCGCTGAAGCCAATCAGGAAATGCTGGGCTCACAGATCTTTGTGCCGCGCGTCACAGAGTTTATCGTTGAGTGGTCGTACGGCTACGTTGACAATGGTCTCCAGCCAAACAACGAGAACTTCAAAAAGCTTCGTTGGTATGGGCTGAGCCGGTCAACAAGAGATACCAATGACGACGGCAATATCGATCTCGCAGATCACATCAATGATCCCGACGTGCAGCCATATGTGGCACGGACTCAGGTTCAGCTGCCTCGAGATCGCCAAAACCCGCTGGAGAACGATGCTGATGTGACGTTGATCCAAAGCGGAAACGGTCAGGTCGGGCCGCAAATCGTGGTGTTCGGCGGATTCCCCTCTGAAACCGCAAATACCCTGGCGTTAGTGCCTTGGCCCAACTTCATCCGCATCACGATGTCGTTGGCCGATCCGAAAGAGCAAGATGAAGAGCGGACTTTCCAGTTCGTGTTTTCCGTGCCTGACGGGCAGAGCTGATTGAGCGCACGTCGCGGCGTCAACCGTGCGTGCCATAAGTAGAGTGAGACCTGGGGGACAGGGCTCCAGCGAGCGTCACCAGCCGCACCGGGCGGGTCAGGCGTGGAGCCGAGCAGTTTCAATCGGTGCACAACACCCGCATGGTGCGGGCAAGGAGCGATCGATGCGATCATCGACGAACAAAGCCTGGGGACAGATTCTTTCAGACCGTGGCTCACGCCGCGGCTCAGCCCTGGTGATCGTGATTGGCACGCTCGCGTTGATTTCGGTGTTTGCCGCGATCTATATCTCGATCGGGCGCGCCGACACTCGATCGGCAGACACCCAACGCACTCGCGCCAAGCAACAAGACTTTGTCGACACCTACGCGAACTACATCGCCGAGGTCATCGCGATCGATCGCTTCGATGCAACCATGCAGTATGCAGACGCAAACCTGCGTTACCAAGTGCCCCGCCGAGAAGGTACCGATGTGCCATACACCGACTGGAGCATCAGGTCCGAGTCAGACCAAGAGTTCGAGTGGTTTTTTCCCGCGGGCGGCAACCCGTATCCCCGGCGGAACGCAGACCGGTTTGATCCACGCGTGTCATCCGACCCGTGGCTGGCGTCACTCCGTCCGGGCTTTTACGGAGCGTCTGGCGCCCGTCCATTCTCTGGCACCGACATCAACCGGCGATTCCTCGACAATCGTGACTGGTATCAGATCTCGAATGTTTCGCCCGATGGTCGGTTTGTGAATCTGTTCAATCTGCGGCCGCAACTTTCCTTTGATGGCAGCGCCATCGGAGGATTTAACGCCGAGCCAGGTTGGGGGGATACGAATCAGCCAAGCGGGCCAAATATCCGTCGCATGAGCGAGGGGTTGTCTCTGCTTAGGCAGCGTAACGATTTGGTTGACGATTCTCCGATCCTCTCGTTCGATCCGCTGGTAGACGGCTTTTGGGTACCGGGCCAACGGGAGCCCTTAAACCTTGGCTTGACCCCCACGGAAATCCAGAACACGCCCGCAGTGTGGACGATGTATCAGCGATTCTCGTTGATACCGCTCGACCAAGCATTCGTGACATACAACCGAAATGATCAAGTTTCCACATGGGCCGATGCTGATTATCCGGCGTACCAATGGGCCGACACGAGCGGCGATGGCTTTGCCGATGCTCGCTGGTTTGAGCTGACCGAAGCCCGCACGGCCTGGGGCACGCGATCGGACCCGCGCGACGATGTGCAGGCGCTCTACGAGGGCGGCGACTTCCGTATTTTCGCCGCGACACGCATTGTCGATCTCTCGGGCATGGTCAATGTCAATACCGCCCGCGATTCGTTAATCCCGCCGACCGCCGATTTCCCGCTTGGGCTCACTCCGGCCGAGGTCGATCTGCGTCGTCTGCTCACCATGCAAGACGCAGCCGAAGATTATGACGGCGACATCATTCCCCTCACACGCAATGAACCGCTCGCGTTCCGACACCTGCGACGTCCATCGTGGGACCGAGGCACCGGCCGTGAGCCACCGTTGCTGCCCGAGTCCGACTACGTCCGCTACGAGCAGGGCTTCCTCGACGGCCTTCTCACGCTCGACCCCGGATTGAACCTGCCGACCGCATCGAACCCAAACGAACCAGCGTTCCCCAATGCGATCCCGATCGGTCGTTATGCCGCGTCGGCGATCCAGAAGTCGATCGAACTCAATGTTGCATTGCCCGCCAGCTACCGCGGCGCGTTGTCCGTGCCCGGACTGCCGGCAACCGACCCGTTCCATCTTACAGAGGGATCGTCATTCGCTCGTCCTGGTACGGCGGCAGATGATGAGGCGTTTAGCCTCCTCGGTGCACGACGCGCTGAATACTACAAGCGGGTCGGAGCGATTAACCCGCTGCGTTTGGACGAAGCGGGGGTGTACTCCCTTTCGGCGGCGGATTCAACGAACGGTTTCAGCAACATCAACGACCTCAATGCACCGGCGACTGGAGCACAGTTCTACGGCATGGGACTCTTCGGTCTCGATGACCTTGCCGAGTTGTTGACGTTCCACGGGCTCAATGACCCCGAGGTCGACAGCCGACTTGAAGTCGCAGCGATGGGACGCTTCCAGTTTGAAGGCGGCACCGGCGACGAACGCTTCAGCCCGCTCCACTCGACCCGTCCGCTCACGCTTGATCGCAAACTTCACGGCGAGCTGCTAGTCCGTCGACTCAACCCCAACCGCGGCACGGAAGTCACCGGCGAGATCTCGCCCGAATCCATGGCCATGCTCGCCCTCTCGCCCCGCTCACTGCTCACGGTCGTGAGTGGCTCGGTGCCGATGCGTGCGGGTGCGGTCGCGGGCAACGCCGGTCGGCGTGGCACGGAGCTCACGCCTCTCGGGCTGAGCGTCGAACGTGACGCAGCGCTCTCACTGTCAGATGTTGCACAGAACCCGGCAGACGCGTTCAACTTGTATTACCGCGCGTTGGCCGGCGAACTCGAAGTTTTCCGCCTCAAGCAAGGCAGCGGCGTGGATGGCCTACCGACGGCCATCCTCAACGTCGCATGGGAACCCGATCTCAGCATCTCGCGTGAATCCCCCTACGCAACCTTGTTCTACGGCCACCGAGGCCCCGAACTCGCCTTGCGTGTCGCAGCCCATGCGGCAGTGAACGCCGTCGACTATTTCGACGGGACCGACAACACGACCACCACCGTTGCAACGCTCATCCTCGACAATGCGAGCGCGGTACGCAACACCGTGGATCGAGTGATTGGCGATGCAAACTACGGGGAAGAAAATTTCAGCATCGAAACGAATGCCGATGCGTTGCGATACCCGGGTCTACTCACACCGTCTTCATTCTTTGATCTTGATTCAGATGGTGATGGCGATGTCGTCGACACGCGTGAGCAAGTACTTCCAAACTCGGTGCTGCCCGATCCGAAGCGTGCCCTCGTGAACGTCTATGGCGTTGAACCAACACCATTCATTACCGAAGTCGCGTCGATGTATGTTTACACCGATGCATCAGAAACCAATGGAGGGGATGTCGATTACGGCGATGAGCCGGTGCCCGGGCCGCGACCCGGATTGCTCCCGGTGATCCCGCCTGAAAACCTAGAACAGGTAACCGTTGATGGTTCGATCAATGATGGCAACACAGATTTACTGATGCAGGTCTTTGCCGTTCAGCTTACGAATCCTTGGGATGTTCCGATTGAAATCGGCGGCGGTGAAGGTGCCGTCATGCACCGCAAACGGGGCAACTCCGACACAGCGATGACAGATGCGTTTGATCGCGATAATAATCTGATCTTTGATTACTACCTCGAGTTCAACGGGCGGTTCTTCAAGCTCGGAAACTTCGTGGAGTATCAAGAAACCTCGCTTGACCTTACTTCGATCGGCGGACCGCTTATCGCTGCAGATACTCCAATCACCCCGGATCCAGGGCTTCCACTCGCTGAAGTTCAGTATCGTGGCGTGACGATTCAGCCTGGCGAGTCGCGTGTGTTTTACGCGATGGCGCATGCACGGTTTGACTCCCCCAGTGGATTGGTCGGACTCGATGAACGTTGGGAGATCGCGATCGAAGACTCGGGCGGACTACCTGCCCAGTTTGATATTGGTGATCCCACATCGGATCCAGATGGTGATGGACTTCCGAACGGAACAGACGGCCGTGGATACACGGGTCCAGCTCAAGAGTGGATCAGCGATCAGTTCAGATCGATTCGGACAGCCGGTGGCCAGAACAGTCCCCCGGCGCGGATCCATCCGTTCAATCCGCAGACCGGCGATCTTGTCTACGGTGTCAATACGTTCCCTGTTGGTTCTGTACCGAACGATGCGGTTTTCCAAGATCTCATGGCGCCCGCGGATCCTGCAGCGGACCTGGGATTGACCGGTCGGACGGCAGAAAGCAACGTTGTCCGTCTTTGGAAAAAGCACACCGCGTTGACTGCCGGGGTGCAAGTCGAGGAAACGACCCGTTCGCAGATCAATGCAGGAAACACGGGGACGTACCAGCAGAACCTCGTGCAGAATGACATTCTCATCGATCGCATGTTTATGGATGCGGATGAGCTCAATGTAAAAATGCCCGATGGCGACGTTGCTATCACCAACTCGGTTGGTTTTCCTGAAGGGTTTATTCCTCTGAATACGTCGTGTGCCGTCACGAATCCTGCGGTACTGAATCGCCGCAATGATAACTTGGGATTGACTTTCACCCGCTGGGCATCGGTTCGTCGCAAAGAAACGATGGACGCGATCACTTCGGCACAGGCGAACATTGAGGCAGGACTCGGACGCATCGATGCATATCTGTTATCCTCCCGTCGTAATCGCGCGACTACCACCACTGACAACTCAAACACACTGATCATGACTGATCCTCTTGATGCCAATGACGTCTTGAACTTGTGTGACGCTGATGCGCTTGACGCGTTTAATGGCTATCAAGTCGGTAACCGTGGCGTGAGTACAGAGGCGGCTTATGACTTTGACAGGACTCTTCGTGAGTTCTTTGCTAGCGGCTTGAATGGTCGTCAGCAAATCCAAACAATGGCGTTCCACCCACGATTCAAGAATCTGACTGGTGCCGTGCCGGCGCCAATCGACCCAATCGAGAACCGATTCGATGCTACGGGACTGCAAGTTGTTCCTGGCTCTGGTCTCAATGAGCTGTTCTCGAACGCTGCCGATGCGCTTGAGCCTGAAGTGTTCATCGGGAACGAACTCGACGTGGCGCGAGTGACGGATGCCTTGGCCCCTATGGGAATTGGCCCGGCGTATGCCCCGGACCCCACTCGGAACGTTCTTACGAACATGGAAGTCTTCGACGACGAGTGGATGACCCTGTCTGAAGCACTCGCAGTTGCGCTGGGTTTCGAAGACTTTGCGGGTGCAGACCTCGTCGCAGGTGCCGAGCCCGACATCGTGTGGCATGACGCAGCCCGTCAGTACACCGACGCGCTCGGCGCGACGCGCAACGAGTATGTGCTCGACGATCTCCGACTTCGCATAGATGATTATGTGCCGTATTTGAACGTCGCTCAGGATCCGGGCGAAACTGGGATGACCGGCAAGCCACAGTTCTCGTTCAACTTCAGCAATCCTGCGGGTTCAGATGCTCGCCGTGGTACAGGCGTGCCGCTCGCGCTCGGCGTGCTCGATGGCGTGCGTGCGATCAATCCGCCGCTGTATGCCGGTCAAACCACCGGCGACACCAACCGCTCGCTGACCCAGCCAATCATGGGTTTGGTCAACATCAATACAGCCCCGGTCGAAGTGCTGCGTCTCCTGCCCGGCTTGTCTCCGAGTGCCGTGGGATATCGCACGATGAACGGCACTGGTTCGGTTTTAGGTGAGTGGTGGGCAGCAGCTGCCAACACTGTTGGTGGCATTTTGGAGGGGATCGCGTTCGATTCGGATCTTGGTCTACCAAGTCTTGATCCCTTTGCGGGCGCGGCTCCTTACGCCAACAGTCCTGATGTCGCTGCGGGGCTGGCCGGGTATCGCGATCGATCGGTCATGACTCCTCGTTTTCGCTCAAATCCCGTGCCGTATGCGATTCAAGATTTTTCCTATGCCATCGACGTGTCTCCAGCGAACCCAACCAATCAGCAAGCGGTGCTTGATAACCTTTATGGTGAGAACGATGGTTTCGAGAACTTCCGTGCTCGTGATGAACTCACGGGGATTGATGGTCTCCGCGGTGCGCCCGGTTTCGGGTCGCTTGGTGAAATGCTGATGGCATCGATTGATGAGGATGTCTTGGCTGCCAACTCAGGAAACCAGAGTCTCGTTGCCCACCGGCACGTTTCGATGACCCAATACGGTATTGACACCGACGGCGCAACTCCTGGGTCTGGCAATGCTATCAATCTCGGCGTCTCGGGCACCGGCGAGGACGCCGTCAGCATGAGCCCAAACTTTGTCAGTGAGGAATCTGGAATCGCGGATCAGTTCCGGGCAGGGAATGTTCCGAATGACTATGCCGAGCAGCTGGCAATCGCAGCGGGCGTCATGAACACGACTACGACCCGGTCGGACTTCTATGCCGTCTGGCTGGTCCTCCAAGGTTTCCAAGAGTCCGACGTCGCCACGCTCCGGGAAAGCGACCCGCTGGTGCCTTCGTTTAAGAAGCGATTCCTGATGGTTGTGGACCGTTCCAACGTCGTTGAGCAGGGCGACGCCCCCCGGATCGTGCTATTCCGGGAGGTCCCTCTCTGATCGATTCGTCGGCCGGTGTCTTTGAGGCTTTTAGGCGGATACACTACCGGCCAAGATATCCAGGGCGTAGCTCAGCTTGGTAGAGCGCCTGGTTTGGGACCAGGAGGTCGCAGGTTCAGATCCTGTCGCCCTGATTCGAGACCCTTCCGCATGGAAGGGTCTTTTTCTTGCGCAGATCGAATCAACATTTGTCAGCGATCTTGGTTCCAAGCGGTGTACACACGCCCGCAGATGCGGGTAAGGTGTGAACGATGACCGAGCCGACCGGCCCGACGCCCCAGCCCATGCCCGACGACGCTCTGGAACCAGATTCCGTGTCGGCGATCCGTGCGCCATCGCGCGAGCGGGACAACCCGCTGACGCGCTCCGTGGCCGGCATGATGGGAATCGGATTCCTTGGATTCATGCTGCTGCTGTGCCTGGGCACACTTCCCTGGACGCTCTCATCGGTGGGGGAATCAGCCGTTCCGAGATTTGATGCCGGCACGCCTCGGGAAGCGCGTCTCCCCCCGTCATGGCTTGGCTACGACGCACGAGATTCAGTTCGAGCAACCGCATCGCTCGGCGAAGATCAGCTCCAAGAGATTGCCGATGAAACCGGTCTCAGTGTCGAAGAACTCCTCGCAATGGACCCGGCTGACGCCCCGGCGGCTTTGCGAGAAGCTTGGCCGAGCTTCTTCTTGGGTTCGGATCAGCTCGGGCGATCACTCTGGGTTCGGTTGCTTGCCGGCGGTGGGATCTCGCTGACGATCGGTATCGCGGCAGCATTGCTCTCGGTGTGCATCGGGACCGCGTACGGCGCCATTGCCGCGTACGTCGGCGGCAAGGTCGACGCAGGCATGATGCGGGTCGTCGATGTTCTCTATGGCTTGCCCTACATTTTGCTCGTGGTGCTCCTGGCGGTCGCGAGCAATGCCCTCGTCGACGAGTGGGTCAGCCGATCCAAAGCAAAGCAGTCCTGGATGGAGACCAAGCTTGTCGAGCAGTCCGTCGAGCTTGGTGCGCCAATCACCGAGAGTGATGCCCGGACGCTACTTCGTGAGGACACGACGCTCGAGTCGGGGCTCGCGGTCGAAGCTGCCAAGGTATATCCCAGGCGTGCAATCTCTGAGCCGGCTAGGCGATTCCTCGATGTCGCGACGTTGCTGATTGCGATCGGCGGCGTGAGTTGGTTGACGATGGCCAGAGTCATTCGCGGGCAGGTGCTCAGCCTGAAGAATCAACCATTCGTTGAAGCCGCCCGCGCGATCGGGGTCCCGACCCGACGCATCTTCATGAAACACCTGCTGCCGAATCTCGTGGGCCCGATCGTGGTGTACGCCACGCTGGCGGTGCCGCAGGCGATTTTGCAGGAGAGCTTCCTGAGTTTTCTGGGGATCGGTGTCAAGCCGCCGCTTCCAAGCTGGGGAAATCTCGCAGCTGAGGGTCTCAGCGAACTCAACACGGTTCGCAGCCATTGGTGGTTGCTGTTCTTCCCGTGCCTGTTGCTCGGGCTCACGTTGCTGGCGATGAACTTTGTCGGCGAAGGCCTCCGCGAAGCGTTCGATCCCAAGCGGGGGCGTTGACTAAACTTCATGACCACTCCCCGGTTCGGGGTCTGTTTGACGAGGGTGATATGCAGAACAAGTTCGGTCTCAAAGACTTTGTGCTTCTTCTTTTGGTCATGGTTGTGGGCGTGATGGTGTTCATGTCCATGAAGCAGGACGACCGTCGCTGGGAGCAAAACGCGACCCTGACCAACAAGGTCGGCGCCATTGAACAACAGATCGCTCGGCTCGAAACCAAGCTCGAAACCGGAGTTGTTTTCAGCGGGTCACAGGGAACGGTCGGCGGAACCGAACCAGCACGCGATGAGTCATGGGCCGTCCCCGGCGTGCCGGTCGAATGGCAACCCGATTGGACATTCGCCAAAGATCCGCGCGAGAACGAAGACTACATCATCGGTGGAACTTTTACCGAGGTGTTCGAAGCTCAGCTTTCCAAGTTCACGCCGATCATCGGTGAAGATGTCTACGGCCGTCGCATCCAAGACCAGATTTGCGAGCGTCTCGCCACTTGGGATCCTGATTCACTTGCCCTTCGGGGCAAGCTGGCTGAGGCATGGCAACTTGATCCAAACGGCTTGTGGGTCAGGGTCAAAATCCGTGACCGCGCACGATTCTCAGACGGTCAGCCTGTGACCGCCGAAGACGTGCGATGGACATTCCACGACTACATCAATAACCCAGAGCTTGAAACCGAGTCCCTGCGTTCCATCCTGACTCAGATCGATCGAGTCGAAGTTGTTTCAGAACGTGTTTGCGAGATTCACTTCAAACAGCTCGACGCGTTCAATATGCAAGCGGCCCTCGCGTTCTACATCCTTCCTAAGCACTACTACGAAAACTTCACGCCTGCTCAGATCAATCAGGCGACAGGCCTAGCAATGGGTTCTGGCCCATTCAAACTCGATGTTCTCGATCCAGAAGATCAGTGGAGCCCAGGGCAGACCGTGACGCTCGTTCGCAACGAGCAGTACTGGGGCCCGAAACCGGCACTCGAACGGATGCGTTTCTACGTGATTTCGGAAGAGATTCCCCGACTCGTCGCGTTCCAAAACGGCGAGACCGACATGATCATCCCGAGCGCCCCGCAGTATGTTGAAAAAGTTCGCCAGCAAGGGTGGGACGAAAAGGCATACTCACTTCAGTGGCTCAACATGCGGTCGTCTTACTCATTCATCGCGTGGCAGACCGGGCCCCGCAACGGCAAGCTCACGCCCTTCCACGACAAGCGTGTACGCCTCGCGATGACGCATCTGCTTGATCGCGAGTTGATGATCCGTGACATCTGGCAAGGCATTGGTGAAGTTGCCGAAGGTCCAAACAATCCGCCTTCGCCCGCAGCGGCCCCGGATGTCGACCCATGGCCTTACGATCCTGACCGCGCCCGTGAACTACTCGCTGAAGCAGGTTGGATCGATCGCAACGGCGACGGCATTCTTGAAAATGAAGAAGGCCAAGAGTTCGTGTTTGAGTTCACGCGCGCTTCAGGCGGCGGACTCATCGAACGTATCGAAAAGTATGTCATCGATCAGTGTGCTTCAGTCGGTATCCGCTGTACGCCCCGTGCGCTCGACTGGGCTCTGTACGATCAAACGCTCAAGACGCGTGACTTTGATGCCATCACTCTTGCATGGTCTGCCTCAGCGCCCGAAAGCGATCCGAAGCAGATTTGGCATCCTGACTCAATTCAAAATCAGGGTCACAACTTCATCCAGTGGGATGCCGGCCAAGGTGCGATCATCGACAAGATCAAAGCCACTCTGGATCTCGATGAGCGGATGAAACTCTTCCACGAGCTCAACCGGCTCGCCCACCAAGAGCAGCCATACACATTCATCCGGGTGTCACCTTGGACACGTTTCATCAACAAGGGTTTCAATAACGTCCACTCCTACCCGGCCGGGCTTGAGCAGCGTGAGTTTTACGCCGCACCCATGTCGATCAACTAATCCGGAGTTTGCTGCCGCATGTTCGCGTACATCCTCCGGCGACTATTGCTGATGATCCCGACACTGATTGGCATCACCTTTTTGGTGTTCATGCTGATCGCCATGAGTCCCGGCGGGGTTGGCGCCGCCATGCGCGTGCAAGGCGGGCAGATGGAAGCCAGCAGCCGAGCGCTCCGAGAGGCGTATCTTGACGACCGCTACGGTCTCGATGATCCGCCGGTCTTGCAGTATGTCCGGTGGCTTGGGCGTGTCAGCCCAGTTAAGTTCGGTACTCGTGGCCAGATCGATCCGACCGGTGAGTTCATCCGGCCTCCCAAGCCGGTTAAAAAACCACCGATGTGGGAACAGTTCACGGACGAGCTTCCACCGATTCCGGCGCGAGAACCCTTCGCATTCGAGCCTGACGCGTCGCAGCTAGACCGATCACGGATCTATCGCCGCCAAGCAAACGTGTATGCAAATGCGCGGCAAGCACTGATCCAGACGCGGACCGAACTTGAGATAGAAGTCGAGCGTGCAGCCGAGCTCCAAGGAATGACACGTCTCCGCAACGACAAGGGCAAGCTGCTGCATGACAGAGTAGCTGAATCTGGAGCGATCGAAACAGCTCCCAATCGTGATGAGCTCATCGAAATCGCCGAAACAATGATCGCTGCCTATGGAGCTGCGCTCGTAGAACGTGAGAAACTTCATGCGGTGTTCGATGCCAAGCCTTTCCCGGAAGCAGGCATTGGATCTTCAAAGGTTTCGATATCGAACCCTGACTTTGGCGTCGCATTCAGCCGCTCTCGTCCGGTACTCGATCTGATCAAAGAAGCGTTACCGATCACGATCCTGTTGAATCTTGTTGCGGTACCGATCATCTACTTCATTGCGATTCCCTGCGGCTTGCTCGCTGCGATTCGTTCCGGAGGCACATTCGACAGACTTAGTGGCGCAGCATTTATCGCGTTCTGGTCGTTCCCCATACCGCTCGCGGGTGTGCTCGCGGTCGGCTACCTCGCGAATAACGAATATCTTGGATGGTTCCCGGTTTCCGGCATCCAAGACTCGAATGCTGAGAGTTTTACGTTCTTGCCGACCACCATTGATGGCGCTTGGCACCGAGGCTATGTACTCGACATGCTCTGGCACTTTGTCTTGCCCATTGTCTGTCTCGTTTATGGCGGTTTTGCGGTGCTTTCCAAGCAGACTCGCGCAGCGATGCTTGACAACTTCAACATGGATTACGTTCGTACCGCCAAAGCAAAGGGCGTTGCCAAGAAGGACGTCATCTTTCGCCACGTTTTCAGAAACTCCTTGCTTCCTCTTATCACGATGTTTGTTTCGATTTTTCCTGCAATGCTCGCTGGTTCCGTGGTCATCGAACAGATCTTCTCGATCCCTGGCATGGGTCGATTGACACTCGATGCGATTTATCAGCGAGACCGCGAGCTGCTGCTCGCCAATACCCTGATGGTGTCAGCTGTGAATCTCTTAGCGCTCTTGCTTGCCGATATTCTTTACGCGATGGCCGACCCGAGGATTAGCTACGAATGAGCACTCCAAAAGGTCAACCCGAATCGGTCACCGGCGTGCAGCTTGCGCAGGGTGTAGGGCATCAACCCGCCAAGGGATTTTGGGCGGACGCATGGTCGCAGGTCATTCGGCGCCCGGCGGCGATATTTGGCTTGGTGTGGATCGGGTTTGTCTCGTTCTTCGCAGCGTTCGCGCCGATCATCGCATCGGGTCACCCGATCGTTTTAACGCAAGATGGCAAGACCAGCTTTCCTCTTCTTGAAACTATGAAATCCTCCGACGTTGCGATTCTGCTTTGGGTCATTTGCGCAGCGGTGATCTTGCTTGGCTTAAAGCGATTGGTCATGCCGGATCGTTTGCGACTTGCCATTGCGATTGGTCTCCACGCTGGATTGACCGTCATGATTGGTTCGGCGATTGCGGCATGGTTTAGCGGCCGTGACGTCGCGCCGTGGATGCTCGAACTGCGAAACAAGGGAGGCACCTTTGTAGTTGGCGCGTCGCTCCTCGCAGCAGTTGTAGCGATGATTCCTTTCCTCTTCATCGCGGCGTATGTTCATCGAAGCGTGTGGCGGTCTGTGCTCGTCGTTGTTTGCACAGTGGTGCTCTGCTCGATCGTTGCTTGGAAGTGGACGACACCACTTGAGAACTTTGATTACCGTGCGGAAATCTCTAAAGGTGAGACCGCCGCAAGGTTTACGATCGTGCCATTCTCGCCCAACCAAAGCGAAACCGTGATGTTTAATCGTCCACCCGGCGTAACGCCAATGGCGGCGTGGTGGGATCTGATCGAACGTGATTTGCTCATCGAAGATGATCGCATCCCAACGTACAGCGATCAAGAGTTGGCTGAGGCTCTGATTACGCCTGAGTTGATAGAGTCGGCGAGACGTGCGGGTGGCGCTGTCGCTGATTTATTGTCTGTGTCGACTGATGCCGTGGTTGATGGCATTTCAGAGCAAATCGCGTCTGGTGAGCTGACGAATCGCCTCGAGTTCCGTGAAGCTTTGTTCCAGAATCCGGCACCGAGTCACATGCTCGGAACTGATTCGCTCGGTCAAGACGTCTTCAGCCAAATGATGCACGCAAGCCGTCTATCGATCTCGATTGGGTTCGTGTCGACTGGAATCGCTGTGATCATTGGTGTAACGATCGGCGCGCTCATGGGCTACTTTGGTGGCTGGATTGATCTCTTGCTCTATCGGGTCGTTGAGATCTTTATGGCCATCCCGGTGTTGTTCGTGTTGATCGTGGCAGCGGGCGTGCTCCCGCGGAATGTCTATGTCATGATGGCGATCATCGGATGTTTTTCATGGACCGGGTCGGCCAGATTCATCCGTGCCGAGTTTATGAAGCTCCGCGACGCGGACTACGTCCAGGCTGCGCGTGCCACAGGTCTTCCGCTCCGCTCAATTCTGTTCAAGCACATGCTGCCCAACGGTGTCACTCCGGTTCTCGTGGATGCATCTTTTACGGTCGCAGCCGCGATCATCATCGAAGCAATCCTCAGTTTCCTTGGACTGGGACCGACGGGGCAGCCCAGCTGGGGCAAGCTCTTGTCGAATGCCACGGGTGACGCGGGCGGGTTTGCATGGTGGCTTGCAATCTTCCCGGGGGCGGCGATTTTCCTGACCGCTCTCTCTTACAACCTCATCGGCGAAACGCTTCGCGACGCCATTGATCCCAAGCTCAAGAAAGCCCGCGTCTAGCGGAAGGTGCAAAATGGCAGATGCAACGATGACTAAACCGAACAAAGGTGCAAGCAGCGCCCTCTCGAACCAGCCGATCATGCAGGTGAAGGATCTCGCGGTCTCGTTTGACAACGGATCAGGTCCGCGCATCCAAGCGGTCGACGGCGTGCGTATGACGGTGTATCCGCGGCAGACCCTGGCCGTCGTCGGTGAGTCCGGTTGCGGCAAATCGGTCACCGCGATGTCCTCGATGCAACTTGTGCCCCGCCCTCCCGGTCGGTTTGACCGAGGCGAAGTTCTCTACCGCCTCCCCGAGGAACAGGGCGGCCGCGTGGTGAACCTGCTCGAACTTTCTGAGTCGGAGATGCGTCAGATTCGCGGCAACGAAATCGCAATGATCTTCCAAGAGCCGATGACAAGCCTCAATCCGGTTTACACCGTCGGTGATCAGATCTTGGAAGCAATACTTCTCCACCAAGACGTCACGACCAAAGAAGCCCAGGACATCGCGGTCCGAGCGATGACCGATGTCGGAATCCCCGATCCAGTCGGACGGCTGAAAGCGTATCCGCACCAGTTCTCAGGTGGTATGAGGCAGCGTGTCATGATCGCTATGGCGCTTGCATGCCAGCCCCGTTTGCTTCTCGCAGACGAACCTACGACGGCCCTCGATGTAACGATTCAGGCCCAGATTCTGGAGCTATTGAAAGGTCTCAAGGCTGAAAGAGACATGGCCGTCATGCTCATTACGCACGACCTTGGAGTGGTCGCTGAAAACGCGGATGTTGTGTGCGTGATGTATGCCGGGCGCGTTGTCGAGTTTGCGAACGTCTATGACTTGTTCGACAACCCGATGCACCCGTACACGCGCGGTCTGCTCGCAAGTATCCCCAAGATCCACGAGCGTCATGATCGATTGGTCACCATCAAAGAGGTCGTCGATAACCCCAAGGAGTTTGAAAAACTCCCGGGTGCAGGCAAAGGGATTCGTCCGTGGTGGCCTTGGCAAGATGCTCCGGCGGACCTTGCCAAGAGGCCCGGACCGGCTGGTGATTACGTGCTTCAACTCGTCAAGCCGGGGCACTGGGTCGGTGTGTGGCGAACCGACGCCGTGAAAGACGACAACTCACCGCCGCCGGAAATGGACTTCCGCGTCGCCGACGCAAAGCAGGATTGACCAATGCACGTGCTCTTACTCGCCGATGCACCCTTTGCTGAGCACGAGCGAGCCCTAATCGAGCGCGTCGCAGCAGGGGTGACTGGTGAAGGCGTTCGCGTCACGGTTGCGATTCCGAAACGCACCGAAACCCAGTTTTCTTTACTCACAGATCCGATCCGGTACTCCGATCGCGGCTTGATGCTCACGCACCGAATCCGAGCCGAACAAGTTGCCGCTGCAGTTGGCGGCAGCGTCAGCAAAGCATCGGGTTTGATCGATGTTGTGCACGCCTTCGGTGGGGGTGCTTGGACGATCGCGGGAACACTGGCCGAGATCTTTGGATCAGCGTTGGCCTTCGAACTCTGGCGTGGTGGCCTGACTGATCGGCTCGAAGGAATTAGTCCGCCGACCGGTGTCGTCGCAGCCTGCTTTGCACCGGACCGTCCGATTGAACGAGCGGTGACGTCATCTGGGACTGATCTTTCAATCCGACTCACCCCCTGGGGTTGTTATTCGCCGCCAGCACCAACTCCGGTGTTCCGTAGCGGTGCGACGGCGTCGATGGTGTTTGTTAGTTCAGGGCGTGATGGCGATCAGTGTCGTCAGGCGTTCGAGGGTGCGTGCCGCGTGATCGCACAATCGACCGATGTCATGATGTTTGTCGCAGCCGATGCGGTGAATCGAGCGGGGCTCTGGAAAATCGCCGAACGTGTGGGCGTGCTCGACCGGTTGACTTTGATCGACAGGCTCGAGGACCGTCGTGATCTCATTCTCTGTTGCGACATGATTGTTTATCCAGATACGCGGCACGAGCAACGCACGATTCTTCTCGATGCGATGGCTCATGGATTGGTGATCGTCGCAGCGGGCGATCCGCTGGTATCTGTGATCGTTGATGGCGTCACTGTGAAGTCGCCCGAATCGGTTACAACCGTGGCTTGGCAAGAAGCAGTCGCGGGAGTTCTCGCGGATCGCAGCGCGGCGATCGCGCTCGGGCTTTCGGCTCGTGAGCACATCCGAAAGAACCGCAGGGCGTCGGCTCACATTGCATCCCTCATCGACGCGTACACGTGGCTTGCGGGGGCAGATTCAGTCCCGATTGATTCCCGTGTTTAGGTGATTGGGTTCACACCAGCACTCGGTTTTCGGGCGTCATAGGGTCCGAGAGCCATCGAAGTATGCCCGATTCCTAGTCAAGTCCGTCACAGCCGGTGGCAATCGGGCGGTATTCGTGCACACTTATTCAAGCACGGGTGGCTGTGGCGATGCGGGTTCCGTGTCGCTGCGATAACAAGTCCAGATAGGAGACACAAATGCTGACCGCTTCCGTTCTCGCGTTGTCCGCGATTGTCATGGGCCCCACGCCCGTCACCAATGTCCGCACCGCGGGCGACATCATTGAAATCCGCACCGGCATGATCGACGGCGCGAACGACACCCGTCGCGATCAAGTCCGCGACTTTGATCGTGAACCGACCAAAGTCGTCGGCAGCATCGCTGACGGCGCACTCGTTTGGGATGGTGCTGATTCAGATCGCGAGCGTTTGGGCGGTCAAGATGCCCCTGAACTCATCCTTGTGCGTGCCTTCGATGGAGTGTTTGCCATCGATCCGTTCGTGCAGCTTCCGCAAGGCGATATCGGGCTGATGCGTCAGTTGTTCTCGGGCACTTCACTCGATACCGATCGCGCTCTGTTTGATCGTCGGCGCATCGAGCGGACCGAGGAACTGATGAAGATTCTTGAATCAGCCCGTATGAACTGGCTCCGTGACAACGGCTACTACAGCGCTCGCACGGTTCGCAACCCGAATGCGGGTAAGTCGACAAGCGAGGGGGCTTCTCTTCCAGAGCCCTCCGGCTGGTTCCGCACGCCGGATGACATGCCTCGGACACAACCAGAAGAGCAAGTCCAAGCCGAGCCTTCCAAGAATCGCCGGGCAGCAATCGCTTCGTCGCTGTTGTCTGGTGACGAGCCGATTCGGATCTCACTGCCCTTTGGAACCGCTCCAGACGTCGTGGCGTCGGCCGCTCGTCGCAGCACGACCGAAGTCGCAGCCCGCTGAAACCATCCCCGAGAGGCGATAGGCTTTAGGCGTGACCGGACGCCTGCCATTTGATCCCTCTCGACTCAATCGAGGCAAGAGAGCCGAGCCCGGCGGGGAAACTCCGTCGGGCTCGGTTGTGCGCTCAGAGAAAGGCAATGCCCAAGCGCCGTGGTCGGTGACGCAGCTTGCAGCTCGGATTGATTCTGCGATCAAGTCAGGTGTCAAAGGGCGCATCCGAGTGGAGGGGGAGATCTCATCGCTTTCCAACCGCACCCATTGGTACTTCTCGCTGAAAGATGAAGGGGCTGTGATCTCAGCAGTCGTCTTCGCATCGGCTGCGCGCAAGGTGTCAGTCTTGCCCGCCCAAGGCGATCGAGTCATCGCGACAGGAAGGCTCGATTTTTACGCCCCAAGTGGGCGTGTCAGCCTGATTGTCGAACAGCTCGAGCACGTCGGTCAAGGGTCACTGGAGAAGGAACTCAAAGTACGAGTCGAGACGCTTCGCGATCGAGGCTGGCTTGATCCCGCCACCAAGTCTGCACTCAGCGTCATGCCAGCCCGCATCGCGGTGGTGACGAGCAAGGACGGAGCCGCCGTACACGACGTCATCGATACGGCCCGCAAACGCTGCCCGCACGTTCCGATTTTGGTCGTCGACGTCCGAGTACAAGGTGAACGGGCCGCCAGCGAAGTGGCGATCGCGATCCGATTGCTCTCGGAATCGGCCGAGCAGCTCGGACTCGATGCGATCCTTGTCACGCGCGGCGGCGGCTCGATGGAAGACCTCTGGGCGTTCAACGAGTTGGTCGTTGCCGAAGCGATCCACGACGCGACGATTCCTGTCGTTGCAGCAGTTGGGCACGAGACCGATGTGACCTTGGCCGAACTCGTCGCGGATGTCCGAGCTGCGACTCCGACACAAGCGGTCATGCATTTGCTCCCAGACGCTGCTTCACTCGATGAGGAACTATCAGCGTACTCAAAGCAGATCCGAGCTTCATTGCTGCGATCCGTCATCGAACAGCGGGATCGCGTCAATCGGATCGCCCGTCGTCCGATGTTCACCGACCCGGCCCGGGCGCTAGATGCATCGGCCGAACGACTGCGGCAACTCGGCAAAGCCTTGCAGTCAACGGCCCGGGCTCGCGTCCTGGCCTCAGATCGGAGGCTGCACCAGGCAAGTGCCCGATTGGAGCGTCACCAACCAAGTGCGATCCAAGCTCGCCGCGAGGAGTACCTTCGTGCCCTCTCTGGAAGACTCGGTCGGGCGATACAAAATCGGTTGATCCAGTCTTCTGAGTCACTTGATGCACTCCATCGTGAGCTCCATGCGATCGGTCCGATGCAGGTCCTCTTGCGGGGCTATTCGGTGACGACGGCGTCGGATGGAAAGCTTGTGCGGTCGCCGGCGCAGATCCGATCCGGAGATGAGCTACTCACCCGAATGGCCAACGGGTCGATCCGTTCGCGAGTCGTCGGCGGGCCAACGCCGGACGCCGACAAGTCATCTGATTCTGAACCCGCGCAGACTCCGCCCCCGCGGCGCCGGGCATCCGTGAAAAGTCCAAAGCCAGATGACCGCTCGCAGATGGACCTTTTTTAGCGGCCCCGCTAAGCTGCATTCATGCCCGATGAAAACCCGAACCAGCCCAGCTCAAACGACTCCAAATCCTACGAAGAGCTCATCAACTCGCTTGAAGACATCGTCGAGCGCATTGAGTCTGGTGAGATCGGGCTTGAGCAGGCGATCGAGTCGTACGAGCACGGAGCCAAACTGATCGCACAGGCCCGGGCGATCCTCTCGCGGGCAGAGCAGCGCATCGAGTCGATCGACCTCGATGCTTTGAAGAAAGCCGCTCAGAACGAGCTCTAAAGAACCCGCCGACGAATCGAGCGAGAAGCCGTCTTCGACCGATGAAAGGGAACCATGCCCGACTGGTTGATGATGCGTTTGCCCATGATCACCACCGCACTCTTTGTGATCGCGGTGGGTGGCTGCGTTGGATCGTTGATTAACGTGTTGGTTTATCGGATGCCCCGTGGGCTGGATGTCGTTGCTCCGACGTCTCGTTGTCCTTCCTGCGGCACCAAACTTACTTGGCGTGAGAACATCCCCGTGCTGGGCTGGATCTTCCTTGGCGGCAGATGCCGTTTCTGCAAAACCAAGATCTCGCCGGAGTATCCGATCGTCGAAGCCATCGTCGCGGTGTTGTTCGGCGGACTCTTTGTCCTTTGGTACATAGTTCCAACCGACGCAACGCTCCTTGGTTTACCGTTGGGATCGATCTCGCCTGAGTGGGCTGGCAACGGTGCCGGTCGTACCTGGCCGGCGTTTTTGGTCCTGGCGGTGCTCGTGGGATCGCTGGTGGCTATGACGATTATCGATGCCCGGACTTGCACGATCCCGCTGATTCTCACCTGGGTGCCTGCTGTGGTCGCGTTGGTGTTCCATGTCGGACATGCAGTTTGGTTCGAAACCCGTTTCGGAACGCCTCAGGAGGCCATGCCAGGCGTCTGGAGGGCCGAACGGCTCAGGTGGGTCACGGCGCCCGATCAGGTCTGGACCCTCGCGACTGGCGGCTTAACGAACTGGCGATTCGTGGGCATCGCGATCGGCGGAGTCCTTGGGCTTGGAGTGGCCAATCTGTTGGTCGCCAAACGCCTGATCACGCCCAGCTTTGCAGACTACGACGAGTGGGAAAAGCAGGCCCTTGCCGATGAAGAGAAGAAGCCAGAGATTACCGACTCCGAAGCCCAGTCTGAGGCGTCATCAGGCGAATCGCCGACGGTTATGTGGATCCAGTACCCACACGCCCGCCGAGAGATGATCAGAGAGCTTGCGTTCCTTGCACCGGCGGTCGTGCTTGGGCTCTGCGGGGGCTGGCTGGCGGTTAGACTCGCCAGCCCGGCAATCATCGGGCCAGACGGGATCCCCATGCCGGCATCGATGCCGCTCTGGCTTACGGTGCTCGGCGGGGTGCTGATGGGGTACCTGATCGGGGGGGGCATTGTTTGGGCTGCCCGGATCTTTGGCACCATCGCTTTTGGAAAAGAAGCCATGGGGCTAGGTGATGTCCACCTGATGGCGGGGGTCGGGGCGTGCTTGGGCTGGATCGATCCGATCATCGCGTTCTTTGGTGCCGCATTCGTCGGAGTTGCTTGGGTTGTTCTCGCTGCGTGTGCGAAGGGTAAGCTGAGCCGGGCGATGCCGTATGGCCCATTCCTTGCCTTTGCGACGCTACTCGTTGTCATTTTCAAGCCTGCGATCGAACTCGGTCTCGGCCGGATATTCTCATTGCCAGGCCCACTCAATCTGCCCTAGCGGGCGCGGGTGTGTCAGGCTACAGTCAAGCCGCGGGCGAGGTGCCCGCATGGATCCCACGCGGAGGTTGCACGGATGAATGCGAAGCTGATGGTGTTGGCACTCGGACTAATCGGTAGCTTTGGGCTGACCGGATGTAAGTCCATCACGCAGGCGGACTACGACGCCGCAATCGATGAAAACACGCAGCTGCGCGAGCGGCTTGCAACGCTGCAGGGCAACGTTCGCCAGGCCAACGAACGCAATGCACAGGTCTCGCAAGAGAATGAGCGTTTGCGGTCAGAGAACTCCCGCTTGGCATCGCAAGCCGCCGCGGTTCCCGCCGCTCAACCGGTCCGGGCGAACAGCGGTTTCGAAGGTATCAGCGGTGTTGACGTCGGCTACGGCGAGTCGGGTGAGATCGTGGTCGGCGTCGCTGGAGACGTGCTGTTCTCCTCGGGCAAGGCATCGCTGCTCAACAATGCCAAAACATCGCTGGATCAGATCGTCGGCGTCATCAATCGACAATACTCGGGCAATGTGATCCGGGTGGAAGGTCATACCGACTCAGACCCAATCAAGAAATCCGGATGGAAGACCAACGAGCGCCTGGGTGCCGAGCGTGCGATGGCGGTCGAGCAGTACCTGGTGTCCAAGGGCATCAAGAACGACCGGATCTACGCCGCTACGTTCGGAGCCTCAAAGCCAAAGGGAACCAAGAAGGATTCTCGCCGGGTAGAGATCGTTATTTTGGGCGGCGGCGCCTGATCGGACCAAGACCACGGCAGATCAGGATCGTTTGACCCGCGCCTTGTCGCGCGAACCGAGCGGTCTATAATGATCAGTCGGGCGATTGGCGCAGTTGGCTAGCGCGCCAGTATGACACACTGGAGGTCACAGGTTCGAGCCCTGTATCGCCCACTTCAGACGACGGCCCCGAGGAAACTCGGGGCCGTTTGCTTCAGCGAGTTCGAAGGCCCTTGGCCGAGAGTTTGCCGCCTTAGCTCAGTTGGTAGAGCGGCTGATTTGTAATCTGCAGGTCGCCGGTTCGAGTCCGGCAGGCGGCTTTTGATCACTGATTCTTCCGGGCGTTGCCACCGCCTTCTCCCGGGTGTATCCTTGCGACCCGCTGGTTCATAAGAGTCAGCAACAATTCGGGCGTGTACCCAAGTGGCCAAAGGGGGCAGACTGTAAATCTGCTGGCGTACGCCTTCGGAGGTTCGAATCCTCCCGCGCCCACTTCACCCTGCTTCGGCGGGGTTCTTTTCTTTTTGGTCCGAGAACCAACTTCTTTCGCAGCGCTCCGGTTCATTCACAGGCCTAGATGACCGATAGCCCGTCGGTGGGACTGACCCCACGGATGGGATATCGATGCTTACACGTCAACCCCTTGATGCTCAAAACGCGGGCTGGTTTGGCCCAAACCAGGTTCGGTTGATCGCCGCAGTCGTCGCACTTGTTGTTATGACAACAGTGTGCGGTGCGATGTTCTGGCAGTGGTCGAGTGCGAATCGCCAAGCTGCAGCTGAAGCGCAGAGAACCGCGGAGTCAGTCGCTTCGTTCGTCGCGTCTCAGAGTGACTTATTGCTGCGTGCCGGCGATCTGCCTGGGGTTCGCCGTCTCATGATCGATGTGCAGCTCGCCGGAGCGGTCAATGCTTGCAAGGTTGAGCTTGCCGGGGTCGGAGTCGTCGCTTCAACTGAAACAGCCCAGATTGGCGTGATGTCAATTCCCGAGACTTGGGGCAGTTCATTCCCGACTCAGGAATCTTCATCGGGCTCGACCGTCGCACGCGTCGGATTTGATGTTCCCAACAAGGGAGCCGGATCAGTCGCGGTGAACTACAGGGTTCAAACAACTTCTGTCGCCGATCTCGCAACGGGTATGGCAGTCGTCATTGGTGTGTGTGTCATTTCGATCTTGATAGTGGGGCTGCAACTACGACGCTACTTTGGTGCATGGTCGAGCGTCGTGTCATCGCTGCAGTCTGTGGTTGAGGGAGAACGGCGGGCCGAGGTCCTCCGGGTTGGCACCTGCTTTGGACCAATGGCCGAAGCGTGGAACAATCTACTTGACGAAAGAGATCAGCTTGAGACCAAACTGGTAAACCAAGTCGTTCTCGAGTCCGTTGGAGACAACTCGCTTGATACTTCGTATTTGCCTGTTGCGTGTGATGCCATGGTGCAAGGCCTCGTAGTGATCAACGATTCCGGTCAGAGTATCTATGCAAACGGTGCGGCCGCGGTTCTTTTAGGAGTTGGCAAGGACGTCGCATCGTGCTCTGATATTGATGCGATCTTTGATGATCCGCAGGTGCGTGCTTCGATTCGTTCGGTGTTTGAATCCGAAGAAAGTGTTCGGAAGACAATTGAGATTGCGCTCGGCGAAGCTGAATCAGATGCCGATCCGCATGCTGAACTTCGCATTGTCATTCGATCAACCGAGTGCGGCAGCGATAGGCTTGCGACTGTATACCTCGAAGACATTACCCAGCAACGTTTGGCGGATCGTTCGCGTAACGCGTTTGTCGCTCAGGCGACACATGAACTCCGTACTCCATTGACCAATATTCAGTTGTACGTTGAGCAGGCTATCGATGCCGGCGACGATCCAGTGATTCGTGCAGAAGCGATCAACGTCATTGGCTCAGAATCTCGTCGTCTCGAACGCATTGTATCCGACATGCTTTCGGTTTCAGAGATTGAAGCCGGTTCTTTGTCGATTCGTCCAAGTCCCGTTCGCACTGATGCACTGTTTGACGAACTCTCCAAAGACTATCAGCCTCAGGCGACTGACAAATCGATCGAACTAACGTTTGACCTGCCACCCAAGTTTCCTGTGGTTACCGCTGATCGTGACCGCTTGGGCCAGGCGCTGCACAACATCATCGGAAACGCAATCAAGTACACGCCATCAGGCGGGAAGGTATCGGTCAAGGTTGACATCCCCACGACGGGCGGGATGGAAGTGGCCGTCACCGATACGGGGATTGGTATCGAGCCTGATGAATGTAATCGAGTTTTCGAACGGTTCTACCGGGCTGATGATCGTCGAATTGCACATGTGACAGGATCCGGTCTTGGTCTTGCGCTCGCTCAAGAAATCGCTCGGTTGCACGGCGGTTCGATCACGGTCGAATCCGAAATCAACAAAGGCAGTACCTTCACCTTTTCCATTCCCGGCACGAAAGACACCGGCAATGCAACAATGGGCGATCGGACAGAAAATCGGGCTGCGTAAACAAGATGAACATCGAGCAAACAAAACACGGGGCCGTTACCGTTCTCCGCCCATGCGGGGCAATCACTTCCGAAGCAGACGCGACGCGTCTCCGCTCGGAAAGTTTTGAAGTTCTGGGGAAAACGCTTGGGCGCTTTGTCATCGATGCGTCTGAGATGGCATTTGTGGATAGCTACGGACTCGAAGCACTGGTTGATCTGACAAAGGAACTCGGCGCGGGAGGGCGCAGCCTGTGTCTTTGTAGCTCGGGAGAAACGCTCCGTGAAATCTTGAGTATCACCGGACTGATATCAGACTTCAGCCTACATGAAGATGTCCAGAGTGCTGTGCGGAGCTTCCTTTGAGCGAAGAGAGAAATGACATCCCGGATCAAGAAGCCTCTGAGCTAAAAAGGAATCGACGCCCGGCCCGTCCTCGTATGGTTGGTGAAGTTCTTCTCAGCGAAGGCCTGATCTCCGAAGACCAGCTTTCTCGCGCACTCTCGGAGCAGCGATCCAGCGGGGTTCGACTTGGCGAGATGCTCGTCGGTCAAGGTGTCATATCTGGTTCAACACTTGTGCAGTCGTTAGCGAAATCGCTCGGCGTAAAAGGCGTTCTGCTTCGTCACGGACTCATAGACCCCTCTCTGATCCAACTCATCGGTTCGGAAGAAGCCGAACGCATGCTCGCGATTCCATTGTTTCGCGTGCATAATACGTTGACTGTTGCGATGGCCGAGCCGCAGAGTTTGCCTTCCGTCGATCGCTTGCGTGAGTTGACAGGATTCGAGATCCGGCCGGTTCTTGCGCTCGAAAACAATATTCTTGAGTTCGTCCGCAAGTACGCAGGCGGCGATGTAGACGTCGATGCTTTTCTCACCAGCCTTGCTGAGAGTGACATTGAAGTTGTCGAGCGAGAGCGTGTGGACGATGGTCCTTCGACGGATCTCGACCAGATGGTTGATGGATCGCCGATTGTAAATCTCGTGAACGTTGCGCTCCTTACAGCGGTCAAAGACAAGGCGTCTGACATTCATATCGAGCCTGACAAAGCAGGAACACGAGTTCGCTACCGAATCGATGGTTCGCTTCGAGATCTCATGAAGCCTCCGTCAGGAATTCACGCAGCGGTCGTTTCCCGCGTCAAGATCATCGGAAAAATGGACATTGCCGAGAAGCGTCTTCCTCAGGAAGGCCGCGTTCGCATCATGGCAGAAGGCCGCGAGATAGATCTTCGTGTCTCGAGTATCCCAACGCTTCTCGGTGAAAAACTCGTTATCCGAGTGCTTGACAAAGAAAACCTTCACGTTCGCATGGAGGATCTCGGATTTCGAACTGAAGCACTCGATACGTTCAAGAGGATTCTGCGCCAGCCGCACGGGCTCGTATTGGTAACAGGACCAACTGGATCGGGAAAAACAACAACCCTTTACTCGGCGCTGGATTTGTTGCGCAGCCCCGAGCACAACATTGTTACGGTCGAAGATCCAGTCGAGTATCAGCTCGATATGGTGAATCAGATTCAGGTTCATGAGATGATTGGTCTGACCTTCGCGAGAACGCTCCGGTCGATTCTTCGACAAGACCCAGACATCATCATGGTCGGTGAGATTCGTGATGAAGAAACGGCACGAGTTGCTGTACAAGCCGCCCTCACGGGGCACGGTGTGTTGGCCACACTTCATACAAACGATGCACCCGGAGCGGTCGCTCGTCTGGTGGACATGGGTGTTGAACCCTATCTGTTGAGCTCGGCCATCAATGGAGTCGTTGCTCAACGTCTCGCAAGAACGATTTGTCCTTCATGCACAACGAAGTACTACCCATCTGAACAGGTGCTGCTCGATGCCGGCGTTCCCAGCATGACCGGAAGAGCCTTCCGAAAAGGTGGAGGCTGTGTCGAATGCCATGATACCGGTTTCCGCGGCAGGCTTGGTATCTATGAACTCATGGAGGTAACGCCCTCGATTCGCCGGATGATCTATGCGGGCGCACCATCGCATGAGTTGAGAGATGCACTCCGCGAAAACAAGCAGATTGGTCTCAGGGAAGAAGGAGTGCAGCTCGCCTTGGATCTGAAAACGAGTCTCGAAGAAATTCTTCGTGTTACGCATAGTGATGAGGAAGTTGCGGAATCAGCGGAACTGCCCGTCTTGCCCGAAGAAGGGAAGGCGGCATGAAGTTTACGTACAAAGGCTTTGATCATGCCGGCACGCAAAAGACGGGACTCACTGAAGCCGCAAGTGTCGAAGAAGCGACTGAGCAGCTTCGCAGGCAATCGATGTTTGTCGTTGAGATCTCAGAAACAAGTTCCAAGAAAGATCTGGCGAAGAAATCACACCGCGCAAAGTCAAAGGTGAGCCCAAAGCAGGTCGCCCTCTTTGCAAGAGAACTTTCCGTACTCGTCACAACGGGAACACCAATCACTGATGCAGTTGAGTCGCTCGAAAAACAGGCGACAAACGAGCAGTGGCGCACCGTAGTGAGCGCTGTGCGTCGATCACTACAAGATGGAGAGTCGTTTTCGGATTCACTCGCGCTTCGTCCGGAAGTCTTTGATTCTGTCTTTGTTTCCCTGGTAGCTGCGGGTGAGTCTTCAGGGCAACTAGACGTGATGCTTCAACGGCTCTCAATACTGACACGGCGTCAAGCCCAAATCCGTTCGAATGTGATGGGAGCAATGGCTTATCCGGTCTTGCTTACATTCATCTGCCTCGTTGTGCTCGGGCTAATGTTGGGCGTAGTCCTGCCGCGGTTCTCTGGTCTGTTTGAAACACTCGACACACCATTGCCAGCAACAACAAAGGTCCTCGTCGCACTTTCAGGATTCCTCCTATCTACCTGGTTCATACTGCTTCCATCCATTGGAATCGCTGCGTATGCATTGATTACCTGGGTAAAAACCCATGCCGGACGGCGCGTGATAGAATCGGTTCTTCTCAAGACGCCCAAGGTCAGTTTCGTTATACGATCATTCGGGACGGCACGAATCGCGCGGTTGCTAGGCACGTTGCTTGCAGCCAAGGTCCCGATGCTCGAAGCAATTGAACTGACTCGGCGCGCAACAAATCACCATCGCTATGCAGAACTACTCGATCGCGCAGAAGCTCTCGTTACCAAGGGTGATCCTATTAGTACCGCCCTCATCGAGGGCGATCTGTTTCTACCTTCCGCAGCGCAAGCGGTTCGAAATGGTGAGCAAACCGGAAGGTTGGCAGATGTTCTCGTTCATGTCGCAGACTATCTGGATGAAGAAAACAACTCAGTCGTGAAGACGCTCTCGAGTTTGCTCGAACCATTGATCATGGTGGTGCTCGGCGGGTTGGTCGCATTTGTTGCCGTCAGCATGTTCTTGCCACTCTTTGATCTCACTGCAAGCGCCGGGGGTGCGTAATGAAAGTTACGAAACAGCCAAAGCGGTCAGTTTCATCCATCGGGATAGACATTGGTTCCGCAGAAATACGTGCGGTCCAACTTGTCGGCACGAGCGAGTCATTCGATGTGCTTCGTTCTTCAGTGTTTCCTAGGCAATCGAGAGATGATGCATCATGTAAGTTTGATTTGAGTGAGGCGAAGTACCTCCGTGGAGTTTTAGAACGGAGAGGATTCGTTGGTTCGAGGGTGTCCATTTGCTCACCACGGGGATCTACTTCTACACAAGTGATTGACCTGCCCGCAAGGGACAGCCATGCACCGATCGATGCGATTGCACGAGCGGAGTTTGCACGGAGTCAGCGCGTTTCAGCGGACTCATATGAGTTTGCTTCCTGGTACATTCCCTCGCGTGGACGTCAAGATCAAGGAATGGTAGTAGCGTGTGAACGTATTCCGCTTGAGCAACGAATCGATGCATTTGAAGATGCTGGAATGGGTGTGGTTGGTGTCGATCTCGAGGAAACTGCGATCACTCGCGCTTGCGTCGAGCAGCTCGATCCGAGAGAAAATGCCATTAATGCGATCGTGCGCTTGGGTTGGAGCTCGTCGCTCGCAGTGCTTGCGTTAGGGAATGAAGTTGTTTATACCCGAAGGATTGGCTTGGGAGTATCACGATTCATATTGAGCCTGCAGGATTCGAACGGGCTTGATCTTCATGACTCGATGAGAATGCTTGCTTTTCAAGACTCGGGAGTGGGTAGTGGGCAGGCGTCTATTCAAGCGTTTATGCAAGCTGGTTGGGGAAATCTGGCAGGTGAGATAGCGAACGAAGTAGACACCGCTGTGACATATGTAGCCCACGCATACCGTTCTGCAGAGATTGGCAAGGTCGCGCTTGCGGGGTATGGGACTGGTAGGGCAATACTGAGAGAGGCATTTGGTAGTCGAGTGGGAATGGACGCGGTCGTTCCAGTTTGGCCTGGAGTAGAAACGCCGGGAAACTGTGCGGTGTCGATTGGACTCGCGCGGAGGTTCGACGGATGAAATTCGAGAAAGAACCATTCAACTTGCTGCCCGTTGTATATCAAAGGCGTCTTGAAAAACATCAAGCTACCCAGCGATGGATTGTTGTGCTAGCAATCATCGGAGCGGCAGCCTACGTTCCTGCCACCGCGTTGGCTTTGGGAGCGCGAACTGCCAATGGCCTCTTTGTTGACAGGCTTGAACGAAGTCGTGCAAGGCTTGAGCAGATCTCGGCAACACAACCAGTTCTCGCATCAGAGCTCACGAGACTGATCGACGCAACTCAAGTGCATGAAGTTGTCGAAGAACGCATCGACTGGCGTCCGCTCCTTGGTCAGATTGCCAACGAAGCAACGCCAGCACGATTTGACCGGGTTGAAATCGCAGTAGAGCCCCAGGAGCAGGGTATTCAAGTCTATCTCTATGGAATGGTTGACTCTTTCTCAGGAGCGAGAGATCTCGTTTTGCGTCTTGAAGACTCAGGTGTCTTTGATTCAGTTTCACTAGAGAACACATCAAGTGTCGCGATGCCAAACACACAGATCGCACGTTTCGAGGTCCGTGCGACCATAGCTCCGGAGATTAGCCAGCCATGACGAAAGCTCGGTTAGGTGACAATGTCTCCATTCGTATCGTTCACATATTGTGCAGCGTGCTGCTGGTCTTCATGTTGATGACAGCAGGAGTTCTCGGTGTAGTTCCGGCTTACAAAGCCCGTGAAGCACAAAAAACGCAGCGTTCTACTCTTGTTGCCGTGACCGAGAATCTCGATATCGCTGGCGCATCCCATTCAGAGCTCGAGCAAAACGTATTCGAGCTGCGGCAGAGAATCGCGTCCTATGGATACTCCCTCAAGCCTGTTGAAACACTCAACAGACGGCTTGCCGATATCACACGAATGCTCGAGGAAAACGAGCTGGTTATTGGTACGCTCCAGCCCAAAGCGGTGGTTGAAGGCGAACGTGTTGATTATGTTCCGTTGCAGATTGAGGCAGCGGGATCTCTCGAATCAGTGATCAGTCTTCTTGGAAACATGGAACAAGAGCATCCAGATCTACACGTGATCAATATCTCAATCGAGTATGCCGGTCCGGAAACAATGCGATTGCGCACTGAGGTCAACTGGTATGTGTTGCCAAAGCAGAATCCGTAAAAAGTACGGCATATTAGTTTGACATCTTTTGTGACATATTTGCCACTATCCATATGGGCATGTCAAAGGAACGTTGGATATTCGTTGGGCTCGCTGGGGTTGCTTCAGCCGGGCTCATGGTCGACCGGTTGATACTCGCGCCAAGCTCGGCGAGTGCTGCGCTACCCACTGACCAGGCGGCGTTGCTCGCGGGTCCGGTTTCATCTGCGACGAACACCTTGGGTGATGCTGCCACTCGTTCACTCAAGGGAGTCCTTCAGAGTGTGGTGAGGGATGAGCTTGCTTCGAAGGCCAGCTCGCTAGAGTTTGGGCCAGCAGCAGAGTGGGTAAAGACCCCCGAGCTTCTTCTCGCTGAGTCGTCCGCTGGCGGACAGAATCTCAATGGAACCCTGACGAGACAGGTCTCCGAATCGAACGTCCAAGAACGGCTTACGCTGGTGATGCCAACATCGACTGGCGGTATCGCTGTCATTGGTGGAAAGAGGCTTCGTGTTGGTGAGGTTCATCCCTCGGGGTTCCGCCTTCTCGGAGTACAAGATCGTTCTGTGACAATTGAGCGAGACGGTGTGAAGAGCGTGTTGACGATGTATAAGGGCAGCTGAGTCCGATCAGTATTCGAATCAGAATATGCGGCCCAATTTCGTCCGAGAATCATTTTGCGTTGACACAACTTTGAAGCAAACACACTGACATGACGATGTCCTAACAACGTGAGCGGGCTGATCCGATCACTTTGGAGAACTACTCATGACTGGGCGTGCATTGATGAACATCAAGAATACAAGTCGAGCATTCAGCCTTATTGAACTCGTGATCGTGGTCGTGATCATCGGGATCATTGGAGCGATCGCGCTTCCCCGTATGAGCCGCGGTGCGGCCGGTGCGGCAGACTCCGGTCTGATTGCAGACCTCGCGGTCATGCGTAACGCGATTGATCTCTATCAGGCAGAGCATGGCGGAACCTATCCGACCTTCGCAGACTTTGTCGATCAGATGACCACCTACACCGACGCACAGGGCACTGCCAACGCGACGAAGACCACGACGTACTACCTCGGCCCATACCTGCGATCAGTTCCAGAGCTCAAGCTCGGCTCCAACAAGGGAAAGAGTGCTTTGGCTGCCACCCAGGGAGGCACCACAGCAGGCTGGGTTTATGTGGCTGCGACCGGAACCATCAGCGCAAACCTGCCTGATACTGAAGTCGATGCACGCGGCGTGCAGTACAACGCCTATTGATCCGGCAGTGAATCAAGTTCAATGCCCCGGCCCAGTCCGGGGCATTGTTCAATCAGGAGGCAAGGATGCATCGTGCTTTCACGCTTGTTGAGTTGCTGATCACGCTCGTCATTGTCGGCGTTGTCGCGGCGATCGCCGCACCGCGCTTTCTGTCCGCTGGAGTCCCAGTGAGGCTGGATGCAGTGGAATCCAGGCTCCAGTCGGAGTTCCTCGCAGCCAGCGACCTCGCTCGATCTCGCGGTGAATCAATGGTGATTCAAGTCAGTACGGACCTTGACGTCATCCGTGTGTACGACGCAAATGATCGATCCCGGACCGGTCTTTACAAGACAGTCAAGTTCGCCATTTCTCCATACGCGGTTGATATCACCGGGACAAACATTGCTGACGCCGATGGCTATCTCATCATCGATGGCTTTGGCATGTTTGAAGCGGGAGCAAAGATAACTTACGAAACAGACGGCCAATCGAGAAATGTCACGCTCGATCTTCCAACCGCAGCAGCTCCGGTAGGTGGCGGTTCCGTTGGCGGGGGGGGCTAGACAAAACATGACCCATCGCTATCCCACAATCATACCGAGAAGCAGAGGCTTCACGCTTCTTGAAACCGTGACGGCGATGGCAATCAGCTCCGTGCTTTTCCTTGCGCTCGGCTCAACAATTGCGATCGCCGCAAGAGCGATCCCAACCGGTGATGAACCTGTCATCGCAGAAGGAGAGATCAGCCGCGGCTTTGCAATCATGGCCGCTGATCTCGAAGTCGCAACAAGTATCACCCGAACTGCGGGTTTGACGCTCGAAGTCCCCGACCGGGACGGCGATGGCCGCCCTGACACGATTGTCTATGACTGGATCACCGGCGATCGATACATGACCCGAACATGGAACGGCGGATCCACCGAGACGCTCTTTGGCCCTCTTGCGAATGGCAACGTGGTATTCACCCAGTCCGGAAGGGTGTACCAACGAGTGTTGTTCATCTTGAGCTTTGCTGACCATACACCTGCTGCGCGATTACTCAGCGTAGAGCTTTTGAATCAACCCGAGGCACCGTAATGATCCGAGTGCGACGTGGCATCACGCTGATGGAAACCGTGCTCGGCGTTCTACTCGTCGGGGGCGTTCTCGCGGGCACACTCGAGATCATCGGTCCCACGGCGCGAGCATCGCAACTCGCCGGCGACGAAGTACTCGCAGCCCAACTGGCAGACGAGCTCATCGAAGAGATCAACGCCCAGCCTTACGAAGACCCACAAGAAATACTCGGGTTGATCTCGCTCGAAGCCGGCGAGTCCATGAGTGGCAAGCGGACAACTTTCGATGACGTTGATGATTACAACGGCTGGAGCGGAGCTGTGACTGACCCGAGCGGGAATCCGCGTGCCGGGCTTGTTGGCACATGGGTGCGCTCCGCGGCCGTGGTATTCGTTCAGGAGAGCGACCTCACCGCCGTTCGCGCCGACGACGGCGGCATCAAGCGTGTGACGGTCACCGTCAGCCGCGGCGGAATCACCCTGGCCACCCGCCAGATCCTCCGCACGCGGGCATCGGATGAAAGCAGGAGCGCGGAATGATGCCGATCCAGTCGTATCCAGAGAGACGTGGGAGCGTATACATCGCCGTGCTTGGAACAGTCTCGGTTGTCACGATACTCGCGCTGTCGGGCGTCGCGGTCCGCAAGTCGCTCAACGAGCGTGCCCGTTTAGGACCAGATACCAGCGAGGCTCGGATACTGGCGCAGTCCGCGGCCGAGCTTGCGATTCACGGCATGACCACTGCTCCGGATACGTTCAAAGCAACAGCGGAAACCGGAATCCTCTTCGAAGATCTGAAGCTAGGCACCGGTGGAATCACCGCCACCGTCATCGACGTTGATACCGCGGCCACTCCTACGGCAAGAACCACCAACTATCGGGTCACCACGGACGCAGCCGCGGCAAACTCACGGTCGAGGCTCTCCTTCGACGCCATCGTGCCAGAAGATGCGTTCACGACGCTCGTACGTGATCTCGGTGCCATCGCGTATTGGCCGCTCGACGAAGCAACCGGATCGAGCACCGCCCAGGATGTCATCGGTTCGAACCCCGGCGTGTACAATGACGCATCTCGCGCAGGTGTGGACACCCATGCCCACGGCAATGCCTCGCCACAGAACGATTGGGTGACTCATCGAACCGAAGTCCCGCATGATCCGTTGTTCGAACTCAAAGAAGGCACACTTGCGTTTTGGGCACGGTGGGATTCACTTCCTTCGTTCGGACAACTGGGTGCCGTGAGCAAAGAACTACCCTCAGCAGATGGATCTGCACACCTGGCGATCTATCTCGCAAAAGATGATCGGCTCGTTTTCAAGCTCGAGGACGAAAACGGATTCGGTGAAACGCTCGAAGCCACCGGAGTTGTTGATGCTGGCACCTGGCATCACATCGCAGTCAAATGGGGCAAATGTTTGGAGCTGTTTGTTGATGGTTCGCGAGCGGAAAAAGGATCCAACGACCACGTCAGTCTGGGTTCGTGCAGCCACTCCGATGAGAACACCGCTCCCTGGATGTTCGGCGTCAGAAACATCGAAGTGTTTTCCTTAGAGCCCGCCTATCCCACCTTCGGATCCATCGCCCGGGTGGTTCTCTTTGACACCGAGCTCAACTCGGCTGACATCATGGAACTCCATGAAACATCAACCGCGCCCGGCCCGCTCGAACTCGTGCAAGGCAGCTTCGCCCGCGTCGTAGATTGATGGGTTGTTGAATGGTCGATTGACGCGGCCGCGGGTTCTCAAGCAGTGAACCGATTCGCGAACCTAAGCAGCCTCACCCAGCGAGTCTTGAGACGCATGATTCTCGACCATGCGGTCATACTCGCTGAGATCCAGGGTCAAGAACGCCTCGGCAACCTGGGGATCAAACTGCGATCCAGCACACTTGCGAATCTCCGCCAGCACAACCTCGCGAGACATCTTGCTGCGATACGCACGGTTCGAGCTCATCGCATCGAACGTGTCCGCAACACCAATGATCCGGGCCATCAGCGGGATGTCCTCGCCCGCCAGTCCGTGCGGATATCCCCGCCCGTCGTATCGCTCGTGGTGGTGCAGCACACCGGGCAAGACATCTTCAAGACTGGGAATGTCCTTGATGATGTCGTATCCGATCTGCGGATGCAGCTTGATCGCGTCGAACTCTTCATCGGTCAGACGGCCCGGCTTGCAGAGCACCGCTTCGGGCACGCCGATCTTGCCGACATCGTGCAGGATGCCAGAGATATGGATCCGCTCGACTTCCGCGTCGGTGAATCCCATCGCACGCGCGATCTCCGCGCTGAGATAGGCGACACGATCACTGTGGCCACGCGTGTAGCGATCCTTGGCATCCAGCGATCCCGACATGGCATGGATGGTCCCAAAGAACATCCGGCGTTGGTCTTCGTACAGCTGCACGTTCTCAAGAAACGCGCCAAGCAAGCCCGAAAGAGACTCAAAGGACTTGGTTTCATACGTCGAGACCTGCGGATCTTCACCGGCTTTGCCGCCGGCGATGATGATTCCGTGCCGGACATCTGCTCGCTCGATCTGATGCGCCACAATCTGTGGTGCGAGCGCAGAGTGAACATCGTTCACGCAGAAAATCGAGGTGGTACCAGCCATTTCGTCCGGTGTACCGTTCTCGACGCGATCGACGACCTCGGCGAGTTGTTCCTCGGTGATGGGTTGATTGCCGAACTGTTGCGCTCGGAGACCATCCGGGGTTTCTTGCGCGATCGCGACCCAGTTGTACTGGAGTGTTCGTGCGACATGTTCTCCAACGGTCGATACGAACGCTCCCGGGTCCGCAACCGCACCCATACCGCTTGCAACATCACAGAGCATGGTGACGGTTTCGTATGCGATACCGAGCTGTTCGGTGAAGCCATCGATGGTTTCTTCGGACTTGGATCCTTGCCATAGATCGGCAAACATCCATTGGAGAACTTGCCCGATCTGTTCGGCGGAGTGCGGCTGAAGCTTCGCGTTTGCTGCAAGCTGATGTTTGACCGCGGCCAACTGAAGCGAACCACCGACACACGAAGGCGCAAGCAGATCCGAATCAAGGATCTCAGGCCCAAATCCGATGGCCAGGTAATACCCGCGTCGACGACGGCGGTGCACTTCTTCGAACGGGTACACCCACATGCCCGGCCTTGGTTGGCAAGGCTCAAGATTTGACATGCCCGACCAGATGGATGCGAGATCCACGAGTTCTTGGCGGAATGGCTTGGAGCACATCCACATCGAGAGCAGTTCGGGCGCATCCGGGTCATTCATCGGTGCCCCATTTGGGTCGAGACGCCAGGTGATCAGACCCAGTTCTCGGCAACGATCCCCGAACGAGGCGGGAACTGGTCGATGTGCACCTGTCCTCGACCAACTCATGCTGCTTGGCTCCCGCCCGAAGCATCCAGGCCCAGCAACTCGAGGATGTTTGCCAGCACACCTTTGGCGCTGAACGGTTTTTCAACCACCATCTGGATGTTTTCCATCTTGTCGGCTTCCTCAGAAACCACATACCCGCGAGCGGTCAGGAGAATAATCGGGATGCTCCGCATTTCCGCGTTTTCGAGCATCTTGCCAGCCAAATCGATCCCACTCATGTACGGCATCTGCAGATCGGTCACCACAAGAGCCGGTCGATGCTCCACGGCGAGTTCGTAGGCTTCTTCGCCGTCTTCAGCGGTGACGACCTCGAAACCGGCAGCGCGGACCGCGCGTGCCATCACGTGCGTGATGTGAGCTTCGTCGTCCACAAGCAAAATCGTCTGTGTTGCCATAGTTCGCTTGTAAGGCCAGAGTTTGTCTGGCCGTTCTCCCGCACCTTCATCGGACCGTACATCCCACGGATTCGACCCGATCACAAAATCCGGGTCCAACTCATGACTCAGATTGATGCCCCACGGGAGGGAGTCGAAGGTATCGGACCAGGTAACGGGTCCCGATCATGAACGGGATGGTGTCTATCAGCGCCATCACAAGCTTGAACACATACCCCGTCGCGATGAACATCAAAAGTTGAGGCCAGATAACCAAAGAGTCATCCACAGGCAACGCCCGAGCATAAAAATGGGTGATCAAGATCACGGCCGTCGTATCAACAAGCTGACTGACCACCGTCGATCCGTTGTTCCGCAGCCACAGGTGCTTGCCTCGCGTGAGCTTCTTCCAAAAGTGGAACACATACACATCGACGAACTGGGCAACCAGATAGGCGATCATTGAGGCAGACACGGCTCCAAACGCCAACGTACGAACCTCGAAGAAAACCGGCGGTCGGCCGGCGGCATCCAAAGCGGGTTTGCCCGTCGTGGGATCCATGGTCTCAAACCCCGGCAGCCACCCGCCAATCCAAAGCACCGCCACCACCCAAAGATTCAGTATCAGCCCGATCCAAACCACCGTGTTGGCCCGGCGTCTTCCATAGAGCTCCGAAATAAAATCGGTACAAAGGAAGGTGATCGGATAAGGCAAGACTCCGACCGCCACCGCAAACACCAGCGGCACGCCGCCGAGCAGCGCCGGCTCGCCATCGGCTCCAAGAACCTCAAACAGCTTGATGAATCGGGTGATGCCCAGAATATTGAGCATCGCCAAAGTACCCAAAAAGATGCCTGCAAAGAGCAGAAACAGCGATTCCCGCCTCCGATGCAGGATGAGTTCGGGGAGTTCGGTCAGCCCCTCATAGCGGTGCTGGCGAGACGGGATCGGTTCGTCGAGGTGCTGCATCGCTGCAGAATACGCCCCTCCGGCCGGGCAGATTCCCTCGTCGCGTGGTAGCATCAGGTATGACCAATGCAGCCGTCGATGTTGAAGCCTCCGAAACCAAGCCCCAAGCTGAAGTTGCGGTTCCAATCCCTGGAATCCCAGGCATCGATGCGGCCGTCGAAGCCATGCTGCTCTCGGTCGATCGGCCGATCCCGACAACCAAAATCGCCGAGCCCCTCGCGCCGATCTTTGACGCCGACATCACACCCGAAGCAATCGAAGCGTCCATTGCCCGCCTCAACAAGCACTATGACGAAACCGGCCGAGCCTTTCGCGTCGAGCCCGTTTCGGGCGGATTTCGCCTGATGACCCGCCCGGAGCATGCCCCTGTCATCGCTGCAATGCATCGAGCACGTGCGTCCACGCGGCTTTCCCGAGCATCGCTCGAAACGCTGGCAATCATCGCATATCGCCAGCCGATGACCCGTGCCGAACTCGAATCGATCCGTGGAGTCGCCTGCGGCGAAGTGCTCCGCTCGCTGCTTGATCGGAAGATGATCAAGATCACCGGTCGCGCCGAAGAGTTGGGCCGGCCCATGCTCTACGGCACCACGGGCCAGTTTCTGGACGCATTTGGGCTCGCTTCGATCAAAGACTTGCCCAAGCCCGAAGAACTCGCCGATCGACTGGAACAGAACCAAGATTCTTGACGCATCTTTCCCAGTGCATGTCGGTTACCAACTCAAGTCCGATCGCACGCCATGCAAAGCAGGACGCAGCATGACTACCACCCGACTGATTTCGACGATCTTCGCTGCCACGGTCATTCTCATGACTGGTTGTGGCGGCTCACTCATTTTCCAGGGTCGAGTGATTCCCGGCCGAGCCGGTGTAGCGACGGTGGTCGCCAATGATGACGAGCGCCTCACCGAAGAAGGCATTCCGGGCGTTGAAGTCGCGTTTCTCCGTGATTCCGGTTCTAGAGGCAGTGGTCTCATTGCCAAAGCAACGACCGACGAGTTCGGCGACTTTGAGATCGTCCTTGGTCGAGGGCAGCATCCTGCCAAAGCAGTCATGGTCCGAGTCACAGGCGAAAGCATCTTCGATGCCCGCACCCGCTCATTCCTACCGTCCGTCGGCCAGAAACTCCTGTGCCCAGTGATCCCCCGCAGAGAGCAATCTGATTAATGGCAAACCGATCACCGACGCCAACGAGGCTGCCTCAAGGGCGACGACCAGTCGCTCGGAACGCCGCCCTCGGCTGGTCGGGTCTGGTGTTCGTCGCGGTCACGGTCTTTCTCGCGATCGGAGCCGTCAACTCACAAAACAACCTTCTATTTTGGATCTTCGGCATCGCGGTTTCCGGTGTGCTTGTGTCCGGACTGATCTCCGGCAGCGGGCTGATGGGCATCCGTCTCCACGCCCATGAGATCGGCTATGCAGAATCAGATAGCCTCACAAGAGTGACCTACACGGTGACGAATCTGAACAGGCGATTGCCAGTCTTTGGCTTGGTCATCAAAGAAAAAGCGTTGGCGAATCAGAATGCGACCGGTGCGTTTGTTCATCACGTACGAGCGGGTTCTAGCGTGCGGGTTTCGCTCGATTGGACGCCCGAACACCGCGGCGTGTTTGAGCTCGACCGGATCACCGCTGAGTCGCGATTCCCGTTTGGATTGCTCACCAAGTCGCTCGTATTTTCCTTGAAACGTCAAGCGCTCGTTCGGCCCGCCAGTCTTGCCCTCGACATCGCTTCACTGAACACCGATCGTCGTAGTGACTCTGGCAGATTCTCTCGCCGAGCCAAACGAGGAGCGACCGACGCGTTTTTTGGCTTGAGAGAGTACTCGCACGGCGATCCTCGAAGGACCGTTGCGTGGAAGTCCAGCGCCCGTCGATCGCAACTCCTCGTTGTCGAGCACGCCGAACCCCGCAGCAGCTCGACGTGGATTTGGATCCCGGCATCCGTGCTCAGTTCAGATCATCTCATGGCGGAACGGGCGATTGCAATTGCCAGTGCGCTCGCCCAATCCCACACCGGCCCCGTGGGTGTGTGGATACCGAGCGCGGGTGTCCGCATCGATCCTCAGACCGGTCCAGAAGCTTCCAGACGCATCCGTGATGCGCTCGCAATGGTCGATGTTTCCCAACTGAGTCAATCTGAATCGGCGCCGTCGATTGCTCCCGGTGACGAAATGCTCGTCATAGGCGCCATGCCGAGTTTCGCAGACACCATAGGAAAATCGATCGATCCCGCGGTTCCTCGGACATGGTTGGCTTCTGGAAGCGTGCTACCACCATCGTTGGCTGGCACCTCGGAGGTCGTATCATGAATCGGCAGCCGAGAGTCTTTTCACACTCGATGCGCCGATCGATCGGGCAAGCAGCCATCTCCGGTGTTTTGACCTACGCAAGCGCGTCATTTTCTGCAGGTTTTCTGGTACTCGTAGGCGGTGGTTCGCTCGCTGCTTGGTTGCTCTGTCCAGCATCAGGTCGTGTCGCGCCGCGTCGAGCGATCAACGCCGGCCTTCTCGCCGTCGTTGGGTTTGGTGTGTTTCAATCGCTCCGCATCGGTATCTCGGTTGAAGCGTTTGCCTACTTCATCGGCCTGTTGCTCGTGGTCAAGCTTCTTGATCTCCGCCGCGCGTCAGACTGGGGTCAAACGCTCACGCTTTCGACCGCATTGGTTATCGCGGGTGCGCTTACCAGTAACTCATTGCTGACTGGTATCACGCTGTTCGTCTCAACGCTGGTGATATTGCGGGCGGTGCTCCGATTCCAGATTTATGCAGCTCAAGAACGTTCGGGCGTTTCCGTAGTGACTGCTTCGACGGTCCTGTTTAGGCGATCCCTCCGTCGTATGCAGTGGGGCATCACCGCCCTTACGTTGCTCGCCGGCACTTTGGTGTTTATGTTTTTGCCTCGTGAGCTTGGTACCGAAGCCTTCGGCCGCTGGCAAAGCGCCGCGGTGGGACAATCCACCGGCTTTGCCGATGAAGTCGAGTTGGGGCGACCAGGATTGATCTCGCAATCTCCCACCCCGGTCATGGATGTTGAAGTCGTCGATCGAGAGGGTCGGAATCTTGGAGCGGTCGACGCTCAGCCGATCTACCTCCGAGGCGCCGTACTCGAAGACTACGAGTCAGGTCGCTGGGTCCGATCAAGACGCGCCGAACGCGCATCATTTCGGCAAGCGAAGTTCATCCCGGCTGAAGTTCCCGTTCGCCCTTGGCGAGCGTTCGATCGAGCCATCTGGGATACCCAACTCAATATCACGATTCGAAGTTTGCGGACCAACGAACGAACGCCCCTGTTTACGGCATGGGAACCACTCGAGTTCACACCGATGGGAGTCGGACGCGACATCTCCTATGACCCCATGATTGGTACCGTCGCGGTCGAAGGCAGCCGAGGACGAATGGAGTACCGAGTTCGGGTCTCAGACCCAAGCTTCCGGCAGTTCTCGATTCCCGAAGGTGCCACGCGGTCGTCATTCAAGGAAACCGACATTCATCCAGAGATTCGAGTCTTTGCGGTGCGCGTGCTCGAAGGTGTCGGGATCGATCCTTCGCCAACCACCCGCCCGATCGCTGACGATGCTCAAGCGGTCCGGTCTCTACAGAATCACCTCCAATCGCAGTTCACATACACGCTCGAAGATCAGCCGACCCCGCCGACCCGCGACGCAACCGAGTGGTTTCTCACCGAACGCAGGACCGGGCATTGCGAGTACTTCGCCTCAGCACTGACCATGTTATCGCGTTCGATTGGGATCAATGCAAGGGTGGTGACTGGGTACATTGTCTCAGACTACAACGAAGTCACACGCCAATATGTCGTCCGAGAAAGCAGCGCCCACGCGTGGATCGAAGCCGAGGTTGCCCCGTCCGTATGGCGGACCTTTGACGCGACCCCTCAAGAGGAGTTCCACCAGATCCATCAGCCGCAGCCGAGCTTTGCACGTTCGATCAGTAACCTTTTTGATACGTTGGAATATGCCTGGGTGTCGACAGTCGTTGGTTACGATTCCGAGAGCCGGCAGAGCGTTTTCGGACCGCTCGCGTCCGACTTCGGGCTTCTCAAGGTTGCCGCACGCATGATCCGCCGACTCGAAGCGGGTGGCATGGGCTTGGTGTTCCGAGCAATCGGTGCGGCCGTAGTGGTGTTTGCTGCCTCCATGTTAATCGGGCTGCTCGCGCTGCATCGCAAAGAGTTTATCAAGGCCATCTGGGATTCAACACGCGAACTCATGATCTCCTTCTGGGCCCGTATTCGAAGCGGACGCAAGCCTCCCGCCGATCGACTGCTTGTTACCTTGAACCGAACGCTCGAACATGCCGGAGTCCCCAAGCCGTCGCAGGTTCCCATGAAAGCTCACTTGGTGCAGCACGCGGCAACATTGCCGAGTGACGCAGCAAATGCGATCCAGTTCGCGTGCGATCTTCTCTACCGACACCGTTTCTCACCGCCCCAAAGTTATGATGCGATCGTTTTCGATCAGGCTATTTCCAGGCTTCGAGCGTCCGAGAAGACCTTGCGAGAGCACACCAAAGCCTCTCGTTGAAGTATGCCCCCATTCAGCCCGATAGCGCTCCAGACAGGGAACCTATCAACGGAGACTCGGACATGCCCGCCAATCGATCACGGACCGAACGCTGGCGTGACTGCCTCCGACAGATCTGCGAACGTGGAGGAGGGCTCGAGTTCGCGGTCGATCAAGGACCAGACAGCGCTCGAGGCGACCTCGTCTGGCGTGTTCATGTCTACGGTCTTGATGGTGACAACATCATCGTCGAGCACCCCGGATCCATGGGGCAATCGTTCCCGGTCGCTGCGGGTTCCAAACTCATCGGCATCATGGCTGTGGGGCAGAATCGATGGATGTTTCGCAGCGAAGTCCTTGCCAATGAAACCGTGCCGACCCGCCAAGGTCCGCGTCGTGCCCTCCGTGTGCGTGCCCCTGAACAAGTCGAACGTTGCTCACGCCGAAACATCGACCGGACACCCACGCTCGGCCTCCAGCTTCCCATGATCGAATGCTGGCCGTTGCTGGATCCACGCTCGGCCACGGCAGTTGAAGTCGCCAATCGTGTACAAGTCCAGGACCTGCTCTCCAACGGTGGCACGGCCAGTCCAACAGATGATGTCGCTGGGCTCCCCCTCGTTGGTCCAAAGTTTGAAGCGAACCTCGCCAACATCGGCGGCGGTGGTGTGGGGCTTGTGATTCCACGTCAGAATCACGCCACCGTGGATTCGATCCACCCGCTATTCCTCCGCATCGATCTCCGCCCGACCGTGCCAGCGCCATTGCTGCTCACCGCTCGTGTCGCTCACACGCACATCGATTCCGGGCAGAACACCTACGCGGGTATGTCATTCGACTTTGCACACAATCAAGAGCACAAGGCATTCATTGTCGGTCAGATTGCCCGATACGTCGGGGCAGCACCGATTCGCAAAGCCGCGTGAAACAGAACCCAAGTGATTCTATGAAACGCTCAATCTACTCGGATTGCATACCAAATCCAAGCGAAAGAAAACCCCGCAATCTGCGGGGTTTTTTATTCGTGCGACAGATTCTAAAACAAACTGCTTACCAATCTTTCAGTGTGTACATTGTAGGGTGATCGACAATGACCATGACCGCATCTCCAGACTCTGAATGCAACGAGATTGGGTTGATCCCGTCGTTCCAAACACCAGTCCAAGAGCCCTTGGCCGGGCGTGAATGTGCGGTTACGCCGTAGCGTCCGTCAAAGGTCACATCGCCTCGTGGTGCTGTCAGTTCGATGGTTCCCGCAGAGTCTTTTCCAGCGACGACTTTGACATCACCCCCGGTGGATTCGGCTGTGATCAAATCATCCAATCGTTCGTCGGTCCGGATCATAATGTCCCCGCCGGCAATGTCATCCGTACCAGAGCGGACATCGATCGAACCGGTGGCGCCGATCACGGTGACTTTGCCGCCAGCGTTCCGTATGCGAACTCCGTCAGCGCGGGGTACATACACGATGATGTCCACGGGCGGCCGGAAGCCTTCGACCGTCAGATCGGTCGGGCGGACCACCACGGTGCCAACTTCGCCATTGGTCTCGTGCTCAGCGGTGAAGTAGGACCCCGTGGGATCAAACTCGAATCCCTGCCAAGCCCCACGCCAGCGAAGATGCCGCTCTTTGCGAACCTTGAATGCGATAAACGATTCTTCGTTCCGCGGGCGGGCGTCGATAACCACATCGCCCCACGGGTTTTCGACATCGATTGCGGTGATCTGTCCCACCGTGACGGGCGTGCCCTGCACAGGGATCGATCGGGCGAGTTTGTTGTTCTCGATCCGAGCTCTGATCCCGCCAAGGCGCTGTCCACACCCGGTGAGGGTGAGCAAAGCAGCTGCGAGCGTCAGGGCAATGATCGGGGTGTTCGTCCTGGTCGGCATGATGCGTGTCCTTCTCCGTGCCCCAAATCGGGCGGGCTGCCCAAACTAACTTGTTGGGCCCGTGCTAAGATAGCCTGTAGTTGTCGGCTAGGTCGGACCCAGCCGATGTGAGATTCTGAACAACTCCCGCCCGCCGGCACAGGCAGGCGTGCTGAATCGGTCGTTGTTACCACTCCTATCGGCTTCTCATACGCGCCGATTTCAGAGGGGTTCGCGACAAGATTGAACATAGGTCAACCGGCCGCCCGTTCAATCAACGAACAGCACCCGACCCCCGGCACGAGCGGTCCAACCCGGCCTCCGGACGCCCAAAGCGTCTGTCGAGCCCATCGGAGACCACGCCGTGGTCCATGTCGCCTTTCTACCGGCCGGAATTGCCGGATCAATACCCGTCTCCACCGCGGCAGCCTCATCGCCCGTTCTGCTCATAGCAGCCGCAATTGCCTTGGTTATTGGCACTGTGGTCGGTGCAGTCGGTGCCCGTGTGCTCGCTGCCAAGACCGTATCCGGCGCAAAATCACAGGCAGCGGATATTCTCCGACGGGCCGAAGATGACGCTAAAAACGCTGCCGAAAAGGTCAAACTTGAAGCCGAACGCAAAGCACTCGAGCGAAAAGAGCACGCCGACAAAGAGCTCGAATCGGCCCGGGGTGAGATCCGTGAGACTGAACGCCGTATCGCCAAACGCGAGGATCTCATCGATCGAAAAGAAGAAGCTCTGACCGTCAAAGAGCGAAATCTTTCCGACCAAGGCGAGCGACTCACCAAAAAGTCAGAACATCTCGACGGGCGCGAAGCCGAAGTCACAGCCCTCCGAGACAAACAAGAGCTCGAACTCGAACGGGTCGCCCAGCTCGATCGCCCGGCCGCCAAAGAGCTCCTGCTCGAACGGGTCGCCGAGAAAACCCGCTCTGAGATGGGCAAAGTAACCCGGCAAATCGTCGAAGACGCCGAAGAGGATGCCCGCAAGGAAGCGACTGAGATACTCATCAACGCCGTTCAACGCTACTCCAATGAGATGACCAGCGAGTCGACGGTCCGTACGGTGGCAATCCCCTCTGACGACATGAAGGGCCGCATCATCGGCCGCGAAGGTCGTAACATTCGCGCCATCGAAAAAGCAACCGGTGCCGACATCATCGTCGATGACACCCCGGGCGTCATCGTGGTTTCGTGCTTCGACAAAGTTCGCCAAGCCACCGCGGTCGAATCGCTCGAGCGCTTGATCGCCGATGGTCGAATGCACCCGACTCGCATCGAAGAAGTCGTCGAAAAGGTACGCGGCGAGATCCAAGAAAAAATCGTCAAGGCAGGCAAAGAAGCAGCCGTTGAACTCGGGCTTAAAGGTCTGCACCCCAAAATCATCGAAGCAATGGGCCGACTCACCTACCGCACCAGCTATGGGCAGAACGTGCTCAAACACTCCATGGAAGTCGCGTACCTTTCGCAACTCATCGCGGATCAACTCGGGCTCGATGGCAAGCTCGCAAAACGCTGCGGCTTTCTCCATGACATCGGCAAAGCGATGGATCATGAGATGGAAGGTGGCCACCCCAAAATCGGTATGGAGTTCGCACGCCAGTACGGCGAAAAAGACGAAGCCGTTCTCAATGCCATCGGCGGCCACCACGCCGACATCCCGGCAACAACTTGGTACACCCCAATCATCATGGCCGCCGACTCCGTCAGCGCCGCACGCCCGGGTGCTCGTCGCGAATCGATGGAACGCTACGTCCAGCGTCTCAACGATCTCCAAGACATCGCGCTCGGTCAGCCTGGCGTCACCGAGGCATACGCCGTTCAAGCAGGCCGCGAAGTTCGTGTCATGATCGATGCCGACCGTGTGTCTGACGATGAGGCTTACCTGATTGCCCACGAGATCGCCAAACGGGTCTCGGACGAGATGACGTTCCCGGGTGAAATCAGGGTCACAGTGCTCCGCGAGACTCGCGCTATCGAAATTGCGAACTGATACGCGCGATCCGAATCGGAAACTCTCACGAGTTTGCCAGGCATATCAGCGCGACGCACAACAGCCGGGCATCGATGTAGTCCTTGCGTCGTGGCAACATCATGGCCATGACCATCGAAGCGACCAGCAAGCACGCGATCCCCACGGCAGGCGCGATTCCACGTACTTCTAAAATCAGTACCGCTGCACCAAGATGACAAACCAACGCCAAGGCCCAGGCAGCGTTTTCTCCAAACACCACAGGAAGAGTGAGAGTCCCGAAAGCTCGGTCTGCTTCGATGTCATCGAAGTCGCAAACCACTGCGTCACCCAGAACAATGAGCCATACGCCGGTAACAGCGGTCACCACATTGATGCTCAAGATTGCTTCGAAGCCTGCCAATACCATGACAGCAGCGCATGCGAGCGCAAGATGAGCAGTCGCGATAAAACCCGCTTTAAGAACCAGTAGATCTTTGGGTCGGGGCTTTCCAACTTCAGCAGGTCGCCCCGCGTAAATCATCACGCCAACCGAAGTTCCGATCGGGACAATCGCAAGCCAAGGCTCAATAAAGATGCCAACCAACGCTGCAGCAGCAAACTCGATAGCAACGACCCGCCGAATCAAACCCCCGTGCACCGCAAAGACGTGAAATCGTGCCGAGTTCGCGGTCTCGTCCGCGGGGTCTAGGCGTTTGCCGGAGATCTTCGCCCGATCCAGCAGGTATCCGCCTTGCGAGCACAAAAAAACGAATACCGCCAAAGGGAGCAGGTCGCGCCAACCAAAATCACTTCGCGAAGCACCAACGCACCAAAGGAGCAACCCCGCAACACCAACTGCGTACAGACCCGGCCACACCGCGATGTCACCAAGCCGCTGCAAACCCAATGCGAAAACACGTGGCGGCTTGGAACCGCCTGCATCTGGTACCATGCGAAAAGCGTACGCGAAGGATCGAACCGGAGAATGACTGTGAACGCAACACACGCAACATGCAGCTTTTTCCTGATCACACTATTCGGCCTGTGCTCCACCGTGTGCTTCATTGCCAATGCCGAACAGAACGAGCAGTCCCAAGACCGGATCGTCCGTATCCAAATCGACACGCCCCGTGACCTAGCGATGATCGCAGCAGTGGGGGGCAACACGCTTGCTTGCGAGGTCCGGCCCGGTGCAAACGCGGTCTTACTCAGTGAAGATGCCATATCGGTACTTGCAGCCGCCGGATTGTCACCAGTATTGATCGATGCGGACCCGCACGGCACCGCTCGAGCCGTCCGGCAGCGAGCGCTCTCGACACTCGCCCGCGGCGATGATGTTGACTGGTGGGCAGATTACAAACCACTCGATGCGATCTACGCCAAAATGGACGAGATGCGTGCCCGGCGTCCAGACTTGGTAGAAGTTTTCGAGTTCGGTCGGTCCCATGAAGATCGCCCGCTCCGAGCCATGCGGATTACAGCCCCGGCATCGGTCGATGCGCCTTGCCGTCCAGCGGTTTTGTTCAACACGCTGACCCACGCGCGCGAATGGGTCCCCCCAATGGCGAATATGTTCGTCGCTGAGACACTCATCGCTGACTACGACACCGATCCATACATCCGCGATCTCGTCGATCGTGTTGAATGGGTATTCGTTCCAGTCCTCAATCCGGATGGCTATGAACACTCCTGGACTGAGTTCCGGTTCTGGCGCAAGAATCGTCGAGATGCCGAGACGCTCTTTGGAAGGCAAGTCGGTGTTGATCTCAACCGAAACTACTCGTTCGAGTGGGGTCTGAATCGTGGATCCTCGGGTGCAAGAACTTCTGACACGTACCGCGGGCCTGAACCATTTTCAGAGCCCGAAACTGCAGCGTTCCGCGATCTGGCTGTGAGTATGCCGCAGCTCCGCATTCACAACGACATGCACTCCTACTCAGAACTCATCTTGTTTTCATGGGGCTACACCGGCGAACTCACTTCCGATCAGCCCATGCTCCAAGCGGTCGGCGAAGAAATGCGAGATCGAATCGCTGCGTATCGAGGAATCTACTACGAAGTTGGTCCGGTTTTCTCAACAATTTATCCCGTGAGTGGCGGTGCAAACGATTGGTTTTATGGACAACTCGGTGTCGGGAGTTACACATACGAGATCGGACAACGGTTCGATGAGACTGCATCGGAAATGCGGCAGCTTGTGGTCGAAACGCTGCCCGCATCGCTGTTCCACGGCGAGTATGTTGCCGATGTCTATCAGTTTCGCGCTGACTTTAATCGTGATTGTCGCCACAACTTCTTTGACATCGCCGAGTACTTAAACGCATACATCGACGCCTCGCCCGATGCAGATACAGACGGCTCCGGCGTCGTGACTCCTCAGGATGTCGCCGCCTTCATTGAGCTATTCATTGAGAAACGCTAACGGTCGCGCCAAGCACGAGCCAGATCAGGATCAACTGGGCTCACATTGACGCGTGAAAGCAGGTCATTGGCCAGCCGTTCCATCGCCAGTCGTTCCTTGCGAATCCGTACCCTTCGATCGACACGTGCCATCGCGTCAGGCGTAGGGGTTCGCTCTGCTTCGACCGACTCAATGAGCAATACTGCGAAGCCGGCCGGCGTTGCAAGAACTTCAGACACACTCCCCGGATCGAGCCGGAGCGCCGCATCGCGCACAACATCAGGGTAGGCCGGATCATTGGCGCTAAAACGTTCGATCAACCCACCGCGCAGCGCCGTCGGATGACTCGACGCGAGGCACTGCTCGGCGAACACCCAGGGCCGCGCGGACTTTGAAGCGTCTAACACGGCTTGTCGCACGTTCCCGGCCACACCATCAGATGAACTGACAAACAGCCGCAATCGCCGGGCCTCGCCAAACGTGATTTCACGTGCCAGCTCGAACTCCAAGTCACTCGGAGTTGCTTCATCGCGAACCATCGCACGCAATGTCGCGTTCCGACGCAGCAGTGACGCATATCGATTGGTTCCCAGTCCACGCGATCGACGGATTCGGTCCAACACTTCGGACCGAGATTCGCCAGCCGACATCGGACCCAGCTCATCGAGCAGTGCTGTTTCTTCCGCGCGGACCATTTCTTCAGACGTAGAAATGCCGCGACGTGAAGCTTCTCGTTCAATCGCCCGATTCAGAGCCAGTTCCTCGATCACAACCCGCCCGGCGGCTTCTGCGAGCACCGGATGGAGCATTTCCCACCCGATCACCGATCCGTCGAGCACGATCGCTCGATTTGACGGTTTGGAGTTCGTTGAGGCTGCTGAGGGCTCGAGAAGCAGCTCCCGAGGTGCTCGGTTGCCGACTCCTTCAGTGGAGCAACCCCCGATCAGGATCCCACAGAGCCCGAACAGGAAGCACAGTGATGACGCTTGAATAGCCGATGTCATCCGGAATCCGATGCAGAAACTGTCACAAGGTCAACCAAACCCATCACATTCGCGTAGATTATCCAACATGGACCATATTTCCAGAAGTCCAGAGAGCGGGGTTCGGGCGCAAGTCATGCGTCAGGCGGCCGATGTCGCCGGCGATCCGCCGAAACCGGTCCCACGCCAAGTCCTTTGCCCCTTTTGCGGCTCCATTACGCCGAGCAGCGATCGCTGTATGACCTGTGCCGGCCGATTCGATCCACTTTCGCGCCAAGCGACTCAAAACCAGATGGGTCCGTGGTCAATCCGAGACGAGACGGCGCCGCATCGACCGGGCTGTACCTACGAAACACTCGCTCGCCTCGTCAAAGCAGGACAGATCGGTCTCGACACCGTCATCCGTGGCCCGACCACCCGCCAGTTTTGGACCCTCGCCCGCCACACTCCTGGTGTCTCACAGCTCCTGGGGGTGTGTCACAACTGTCGGGCAGTCGCGACTTCTGACGCGTTTCAATGCAACAGTTGCCACGCTTCGTTCTCTGCCGACCGCGATCGTCAGCACCTCGGTATCGGCAACGTACGACCGCTCCCAGGGAGTGCAAGCCCAGAACTACTCGCCATGCAGGCGGGCCCCGTGCGCACGGCTCCTGCCACCGGTGCCAGCGATGTCACCCGGATCAATGCCGACGCGGGCTATGTCACCGAAGCAGACGCCCTCCAATCAGCCCGTACTCGCGCCGCCCGTTGGAAAGAAGCCAGCGAGCTCGATCGGAAACGCGGGCTCATCGCGCTCTCGCTCGCGTCTCTCGTCGTGCTTGCCAGTCTCATCTACGCGGGCATCGTTTCAGACAAGAACTCTACCCAGTCGCTCGATGTTCAGGCTTCGGAAGCCCGGGCAGCCCGAGTCGAGAGAAACACGAGGCCCTGAGAGTACACGTGGCGAAGCACCAAGCCCATCTCGTTCGCGCTTTCACGCTCATTGAGTTGTTGGTGGTCATCGCGGTCATCGCGATTTTGATCGGATTGCTCTTGCCCGCTATTTCTGGCGCCAGGCGCACCGCCCGTACGGTGCTTTGCACCTCGAATCTTCGCCAAATGGGGCTTGGCTCAGCGACCTATTCCAACGAGTATCGAGACTTCATTCCGGGCTTTTCGTGGAAAGGAGGGCAACAGATCGCCGAAGCGAACTACGACGATCTTCGTACCAGCAACTCCGATGAAGAGAGCACGCCGAACCAGGCTGTCAACATCATCCGCACTCGGACAGGTGTTGACGCCGTTCCCCGGTATACAAGGACGTGGTTTGTCCATCTCTGGTTCTCGCACCTGGTGTTTCTAGACAACCTGTCTGGCAACCCAGAAGAGCCCGTCGCAGCCTGCCCCGAGGATGCCGAGCAAACAGATCGAGCCCAGACTCCGGTCGAGCAGTTCGAGCCTCAGGACCTCCGCAGGAAGTACGAGAGTTCGTACGAAACCAGCGTGTACACCTACACGGTGGACCAGTTTACCAGTACGAACAATCGTGGTCCGTTGGATCAGGACGGCCAGGCATGGGGGACCTTCTTTCGGCCCCCGAACTATCTCATCAACCGCAAGGCGATCCAGATCGCGTTCCCGTCAAGCAAGGCGTACATGTTCGACACCTTTGACCGCCACTTTGCTGATGACGATCAGTTGTTTTACATTCAGAGTTCCCGCCAGCCCATCCTCAACTTTGACAGCTCAGTCTCGATCCGCGCGACCCAAGATGCCAATCTCGGTTTCCGCCCGCTCGACCCGACGTCGCCAGAGCCCACCCAAATACGAGAACTGACGCCCGGCGTCGGAGTTGAGTTCTTCGCTGGCGTCTATCGCTGGACACGCGGCGGACTCAGAGGCATCGACTTTGGTGGGAAAGAGATTTCGACGGGTGAGCAACGCCCATAAAACCCGTGTAGTCGTCGTCTCAAGTCATAGACTCTTCGCCACCGCCCAAGTGGCCCGAGGGAGCAACCATGACCAGCCCGACCCCACGCGTTCTCATCGCCGACAAGTTCGATCAAGCAGGCATCGACGGGCTCAATGCCCTCGGCTGCTCGGTCCATGTGGATCCTGATCTCGGCCCCGACACATTGCCTGGTGCCATCAAAGCGACCGAGTCCGACGTGCTTGTCGTCCGTTCAACCAAAGTGCCTGCCACGGTGTTGGATACTTGCCCGGATCTTTGCTGTGTTATTCGCGCGGGTGCGGGTCATGACAACATCGACTCGGCATCTGCCGGCAGTCACGGAATCCCCGTATGCAACACGCCCGGCATGAATGCCGTCGCCGTTGCAGAGCTCACCATGGGGCACCTGATTACCCTTGATCGACGCATCGGTGAACAAACCATCGGTCTTCGTGCCGGCAACTGGAACAAGGCAGAGTTCGGCAAAGCAAGGGGTTTGAAAGGGCGGACCCTGCTCGTTCTCGGCTTAGGAGCCATCGGCATCGAAGTCGCCAAACGGGCGCAAGCGTTCGGGATGACCGTCTGGGCCCAGTCGCGATCACTCCGTGAGGACACTGCCACCGCACTCGGCATCCGTTTGATTCCCTATACACGCGACGCGCTCTACAACGCCTTGGCTGAAGTTGACGCGGTTTGTATCCATGTTGCTTCGACACCCGACACACGGGGCCTTTGCGACGAGCGGTTTTTCAATGCTATGAAGCCCGGTTCGTTTTTCGTCAACACTTCACGCGGCGACATCGTCGATGAAGTCGCACTCATCCGGGTCGCTAACGAGAAAGACATCCGGGTCGGAGTGGATGTCTATCAAGATCAGCCCGCCCAGAAGCACTGCGAGTGGTCCACACGCCTCGCCGAGATCCCCGGTGCGGCCCTCACGCACCATTGCGGTGCGTCGACAGACCAGGCCCAATCTGCGGTGGCTGAAGAGGTCGTCGAGATCGTCAAATCGATCATCGAAACCGGCACTCCCAGGCATATCGTTAATGCATCGGCCCTCGCAGGAGCAAGCGGCCAGCCCGCAGCAAACCCATAAGCTGCAGACCTGTCCTTCGATTCACGCACACTTCCATGGAGCCCGATCATGAGCGATCGCATCTACAACTTCTCCGCCGGCCCCGCGTGCCTGCCCGAGAGTGTCCTCAAGCAAGCCCAGAAAGACATCTTCAATATCGATGACTCCGGCATCGGTATCATGGAGCACTCGCACCGCGGTAAGGTGTTCGATCGCATCACCCACGACACCGAAGCGCTCTGCCGCGAAGTCGGTTCGATCCCTGACTCACACAGCGTCTTCTGGATGCAGGGCGGCGCTACCAGCCAGTGCTATATGGTTCCCGCGAACTTTTTGGGCGAGAACCAAGTCGCTGACTATTTCCAAACCGGCAAGTGGGCCAACGACTCCATCAAAGAGGTTCCGCTCTACGGCGCATGCAACGTCTGCGGCTCAAGCAAAGATACCAACTACGACCGCATTCCCGACGCGAAGGACACCAAGTACTCTCCGAATCCGGTGTATGTCCAGTTCACAGCAAACAACACCATCGTCGGGACGGAGTGGCACGCCGAACCAGAGAACATTCCAGCCGGTTCGTTCCTGGTTTCCGATGCTTCCAGCAACATTTTTTCCCGCCCAATCGACGTCACTAAGTACGGCCTGATCTACGCCGGCGCTCAGAAAAACCTTGGTCCATCCGGCATCACCCTGCTGATCGCCGACAAAAAGGTGCTCGATCTCGACCCTCGGCCGTTGCCCCAAATGGTCAAGTTCAACAACCACGCTGCGAAAGAAGGACGTTTCAACACACCAAACACGTTTGGTGTGTATCTCATGGGCGAAGTATTCAAGTGGATCTTGGCCGAGGGTGGTCTGACCGCAATGGCCGAAAAGAACAAGGCCAAAGCCGCCGTCGTCTACGACTTCATCGATGATCAAGACTTCTACATCCCGCATGCACAGACCGCGTCGCGTTCGCTGATGAACATCACCTTCCGCTGCCCAACGCCCGAACTCGATACACTCTTCACCGAGCAGGCAGACAAAAGTGGACTCAGCGGTCTCACCGGGCACCGCATGACCAAGGGCATGCGCGCCAGCATGTACAACGCGTTCCCGATCGAAGGTGCCCACGCGCTCGTCAACTTCATGAAGGCTTTCGCCCACGAGCACGCCTCAGCCGCTAAAGCCTGAGAAGCCACTCCGTCCATCCAACGCAAAACAAAGCACGCCGGCACTCGTGTGCCGGCGTGCTCTCTCTCATTGAATGAGTTCGATCAGAACTCCATCGTGATCCCGCCGTGCACGATCCACTCGGAGTCATCGCTATTGTTCAGGGCTTCGTTCGAGTCGCCAAGCAAGAGGAAATCAACACCCGCATGCAGCGACAAGCTTCCAAAGCCCTGCGGGGCGGGAAGCGGAATGGATGCAGCCAGGCCCGCGGTCAGATAACCAAACGACTCGTCGCCCATCGCGCCTTCGTAGTAGTCATCGAGTGAGAAGCCTGCCTCAATCGGAGCCGACACCGTGATCTCACCAACTGGCGAGCTCTCGTAAGTGTGCGAGGGCTCAATGCCAACCGCGACGAAAAGACCTTGGTCAGCGCCGCCGTCGGCTTGGCCGTCACCCGTCTCGAGTGCGAACGTGACGTATGGCGCGAATGAGATATCCCCGAACCAGCCGGAGTCATCAACCGCAAAGGTCAGGCTGAACTCTTCGACACTGGTGAACGCATCGTTCGGGCTCGTGTACGAGGTGTACGCCAAGTCGGTCGTCAGGCGTCCAGTGGTCAGGGACAGTCCGGCGTAGAAGTCAACTTCATACCACTTGGAAACAAAGTCATCTGGATCGGCCGATCCAGTTTCTTCATCGTGGAACGAGTTCCAAATGCCGAGATAGCCACCCAGCGACCAGGTGTCAGCCTCGTGGAGATCAAACCCGAGCTCGATCGAAGGCTGAAAGATAAAGCCGTCGGTCTCTTGGATAATCCCGCGGAAGAAGTACTGGCTCGTCACGGTCAAGTCGACGGTCACGTGCACTCGATCTGAGTTGGTCGTCGCGGCTTCAACCGGAGGGGCACCAGCGTCGGGTTGGACACCAAGGCAGGTCAAAGCGGCAAGAAAGAGTGGGGAAGTTAGCATCAGATTTTCTCGGCATGGTTTAAAAGTGGTTCGTACCTGACCACCTTCGTCGAACCTGCCGAGCGATCACTGCAGCAGAAACAGCAATCATGGGTGCTTCGGTGCCCCAGAATGCAGAGAGTACACAAGTTAGTGGGCAGTTGGATCCAGGTGGTGCAAAAGTTGCGCCGGGAACCATCAGGGTTTTACCCCGTGGCGTCTATTCAATGATACTTGCGGGCCCGCCAGGAATCACCTGTTTGGGTTACCGTCCGGCGTCTTGGGCCATCACGAGCTCGAAGATCGCCTCTGGCGTGTCAGCTTCGTAGATCTTCTGGCGAAAATCCTCGCTCGACATCAACCGGCTCACCCTCGCTAACGCCTGGATATGGTCGCTTGTTTTATCTGGAGGCGATGCTAACAGCACGACCAGACGTACTGGTTGGTTGTCGATCGCCTCGAAATCCAGTGGCATCGAAGGTTTCCCAATCGCCATGGTTGGTTCGGTAATGCCAGAGCACTTCCCATGCGGGATCGCAAGCCCGTGCCCGATTCCGGTGGTCCGAGTTTGCTCACGTTCCCAAACAGCATCCTTGAGTGCCGTCCCGTCCTTGATCTTCCCTGCGCTGACGAGCATGTCGACCAACTCGCAGATCACGTCATGCTTGCCTTCGCCAATGAGGGGCGACCGCACGCATTCCACGCTGAGGATCTCGTTCAACTGCATGGCACCATCCTGGTTCAGTACAAACTGGTTCAGTACAAACTCACTGAAACGCGAACCCGATCACACCGGACCAATGACGCCCGACGGGTAAAAGTCCGCTGCATGCGGGGACCAATCCTACCCCATCTCGCCCGTGCGAGTCGGAGACTCGTCCGGAGACAGCACCCGCAGCTCAGCAGCGTAAGAAGCATCCCGATATTCAGCTGGAGCACCGCCGGGCAGCCCCTCAGGCAGAACCGCCCGCTCTCGCTCGAGCGAGAGTCCTAACACGTTCTCGCCCCAGCGTGCCTGGTCGGTGTTCTCTTCGATTTCGAGGCTGCATGTTGAATACACGACCCGCCCACCTTGCCCAACCATCCCGGCGGCGTTGCTCATGATTCCACGCTGCGTGTTCACAAGTCGTTCCATCGCATCCGATCGCACCCGATACCGCGCCTCCGTCCGGCGTGGCAGCACGCCAGAGTTCGAGCACGGCACATCGGTCAACACCAAGTCCGCCCAACCCAGGCCCCGCTGTTTTAACGCATCCACGTGTTGAACTTCAACACGGTTCTCGTTGGCAAAAACCGAACGCAGCGACCCGAGACGATCCTCATCTACTTCGCAGGCAATGACTCTTGCCTCAGGGAACTTGGCAAGCAGCTGCCGCGTCTTTGTCCCACGACCTGCGCACAGATCCACCACGATCTCTTCGCCCTCATCTTCAAGCTCGTTGACAACATGCGATGCCGCAACGTCTTGAACGGCAAGTGCCGGATAATCTCTCAAAGCTTCCGCGAGACCGCCGCGTCCACCCACAAAGACACGGTGCGAACGGTCGTCATGCGGAATGAATCGCTCATCTCCATCAACCATGCTCGGTTCATCCAAGCGGCAAACGGTGGGGGGGTGGACAAGCGTGTGCATCGCGAGCACGCCAACGTGCTCATCGAGCCGTGACCAAGACTCGATCAGCTCACGTGGGAGCGAACAAGCCACGGACAGCATATCGAAGTAATCCTCGGGCAAACGCACCCGATTCAATCTCATTGCGCCGCCTGAGGAGAGTGGAATGGCGTCGTCCCGATCTTCCCAGAATCTCAAGCGTTCACCGCGAGTCTCGCTCACACGCCGGAGAATCGCATTGACCATACCCGCAGCCTTGAAGCGGATGGAGTTCTTGGCCCACTCCACCGTCTCAGCGATCGCCGCGTGATCCGGGACGCGATCAAGAAAAATCAGCTGGGCCGCACCGCATATGAGAGCCGCCCGCATTTTCGGCTCGACGGAATCGATATCTCGCCCGCCGGCGACGCTCACGATGTGGCTGAGCGTGATCCACCGCCGGACCGAAACATCGACCAGCATGTGCGCCAACGCAGCATCACGTGGGTCCATGCCGTCCGTGTCAGGGTCTAACGGCATCAGGTCCGGCATGTTTTCAGCATGCTCGGAGAGAACGCGTAGCGCGGCATCCCGAGGATCCAGCCCGCGTCCCGTTTCAATACCCACGCTGCTACCGTCTTGGTCCATCCCCTACGGTACGCATCCCCCCCGAGGAAACCGGGCCAACGCCCATCAATAGCTCGATTCAACCGATGCCAGAAGCCGCTCCACACCCCGCTCCCAACCGGCCCGCCGGGATTCTCGCCGGGCTAAAGATCCGCAAGAAGCTGATGGTCTTGCATACATCGTTTTCGCTCTCGCTCGCGATTCTCCTTATTTTCGCGCTCCGCCCGGCACTCTCCAAAGTGATCATTCAAGGCGAACAGGCCCAGGCCGCTCTTGCCTTTGACCTCTTGGGGCCCACACGCGATAGCAACACGCCGCCGATCGAAACAAGCTCCGAAGGCGACGGTCGAATCACCATCCGCTCCGGTTCGCCAGCAGAACTCGGACTCAGTCAGCCCCAGGCAGCACGTCTACTTGAAACTCAAGCAAAGCTGCCGCTCCAGCCCAACCGAGACGGCGCCGGCATCGTTCTACCAAGACCAGATGGTTCCTATGTCATGATCAGGGTGCGAAACGATGCCGCTCGTGGCGCCGTAAATCTGGTTTATGCGCTGCTCATCGTTTCACTTCTGGTTGGCTACGCCTTTGTAGTGATCGCGCTCGAAGCAGTGGTCCTTCCAAGGCACGTGTACGGACCGATCCGTGCGATGCTCAGCGCCGATGATGCTGTCCGCATCGGTGATCGCCACGCGGAGATGATCTCGACAAACTTGATCCCAGCCGATGAACTCGGCGAGATCATGCGCTCACGTAACGATTCCATCGCCGCCCTCCGTTCCAACGAAAACCAGCTCGCCGATGCTCTGATCCGGCTGGAAGACTCTGCGGGGGACCTCCGCAAGAAGAATCACCTCCTCGAAGCTGCCCGGCGAAACCTCGAAGGCGCCGACCGTTTGGCGTCACTCGGCATGATGTCGGCAGGGATCGCCCACGAACTCAACACACCGCTCGCCGTCGTAAAAGGCTTGGCCGACAAAATCGCAACGGGTCAAGAACTCTCCACCACAGAGCGAGCCCTTCTCGCCCGCGTCGTCGGCCGACTCGAAAAGCTCTCCGAAGGACTGCTGGACTTTGCTCGAGTGCGCCCGCCCCAACTCGAGTCCGCCGATCTTCGAAACATCGTAGATGAGGCGTGGACCCTCATACGACTCGACCGTTCCGTCTCGCAAGCGGCATCGACACCCGCCGAGGTCATCAACGGCATCGATCCAGAACTCTCCATCCGGTGCGACTCGGCGCGCATGGTCCAGGTGTTCGTCAACTTGGTCCGCAACGCCATCGCCGTCATGCGCGAATCCAGTTCCTCTCCCGCGAAAGTCTTGATTACGTCCAGGTCGCTCATCCGAGAAGGCGAGGACTGGGTCAACATTTCAATCGTTGATTCGGGCCCAGGGATCGCTCCAGACATCATCGAACGTCTCTTTGAACCGTTTTACTCCACGAGGCTCGATTCCAAGGGCACCGGGCTCGGTCTGGCAGTGACCGAGGGGATCGTTCGCGAGCACGGCGGTGTTCTCATCGCACGAAACGCCACCAGCAATGACCGAGAAGCCGACCCGGATCTCGTTGGTGCCGTGTTCGAAATACTCCTCCCCACCGATCCCGCCGGCCTCTTTGGCACGATCGAGTAAGATGTATCCATGCCCCAGGACACGACCATCGAGATTCAGCCACTCAACATCGTCTCTCTCGACGACGATGCAGACTTTCGCGAGTACATCGGAGGGCTCCTCGCAAACGAGAACCACGCCGTCCGAACTGTCGCGACGCCCGCCGAACTGATCGCAACCTGTGCAAAGGAGCTCCCCGATGTCGTATTGCTCGACATTAAAATGGGAGAGCATTCCGGCGAAGAGGCGCTCGCTCGAATCCGTGAGCGGTGGCCCAAGCTTTGTGTCATCATCCTGACGGGATATCCATCCATGGATTCAATGCGTCAGACATTCAAACAAGACGTCTTTGACTACATCACCAAACCTTTCGGGATCGAGGATCTCCGACGTGTTTTATCCCAGGCTGCGATAGAGTTTTCACTCGGACAGCGCCCGCAGGACCGACTCCGCGCCGAACTCGGCCGCCAGATACGGCTCGCTCGCACGGAGCGTGGCTGGACCCTCAGAGAGCTCTCGACGGCGTCAGGCGTCTCCGTTTCTCAGCTCTCGTCCATCGAACGCGGCACCCACTTGCCCAGCCTCGAATCCATGGTGGTCATTGCCTCCGCCCTTCGGCAGACCCCCAGTTCCTGGCTTCTTGCTGCCGGTTTCTGATCCCAGGCAATGTTCCTGGACCTAGGCTTTCGTCGTTGACTCAACCCGAACCCACCATCTTGTTCACCGCATTTGAACCGTCTGGCGACGACCATGCCGCGGCGGTGATCTCATCGCTCAAACGCGACTACCCCAATCTCAAGATCCAAGCGTGGGGTGGGCCCAAAATGGAAGCCGCCGGCGCCACCATCATCGCCCGCACCGGAGACGATGCCGTGATGGGCATGCCCGGCCTCGCCAAGATCCGCGAGCACAAGCGAATCAACGCCGACATCGAAGAGTGGGTGGCTGCCAATCCGATCGCGGTCCACGTCCCCGTCGATTCACCCGCCGCCAACTTCCCGGTCTGCGCTCTTACCAAGAAAGCCGGAGCGAAAGTTGTCCACTTGGTCGCACCGCAGCTCTGGGCGTGGGGTCCATGGCGAATCAATAAGCTCCGCCGCTTGACCGACCATGTGCTCTGTGTGTTGCCATTCGAAGAAGACTGGTTCCGCGAGCGCGGCGTCAAAGCAACGTTCATCGGTCATCCCCTCTTTGATCACGCGCCAGACACACAAACCCTCGATGACACGATCGCTGATTGGCCATCCGGCTCGCCACGCGTCGCGCTGATGCCAGGCTCTCGCCCTTCTGAAATGCGAGCCAACTTCGCGTTGCTTGTCTCAGCCTACATCAGACTCGAACGCGAACATCCGGGTATGCGTGGCGTCATCGCCGCCACACGCCCCGAGGTCGAGCCGGTCCTGCGAAAACTCGCGCAAGACGCAGAACTGATCTGGCCGGAGTCACTCGATATTCGATTCGGTTCGACCGATGCCGTGGTCCGATGGGCCGAACTCGCACTCGTTGTTTCCGGTACCGTCACACTCCAAATCGCGCGCCAACGTCGCCCGATGGTCATCGTCTACAAGTCTTCTCGGTTGCTCTGGTCGCTGATCGCACGTTGGGTGATCCGTACGCCGTTTTTCACGCTGCCCAACCTCGTCGCGGGGCGTGAGATCGTGCCCGAGCTTGTGCCGCACTTTACGGGATCGGATCCGATCGCCGATCGTGCCGTCGCCATCTTGGAAGACCCCCAATCGGCCGAATCGGTCCGCAGAGATCTGGCTCAGATCGCCGAAAAGTTCGAGGGTCATCACGCCGCGGACGAAGCCGCCGCCGTCATCGCCCAAACCGCAGGCCTGGCACCCCCCGACCGACCCGCGTCCGCCGCGGCATCAGCCGTCGCAGCGAACGCCTAGCCGACCTTCACCGGATACACGCCAACCCCGCACCACGCGTTGCCCACGCGATCAAGAATCGGCGTGCCCCGAATCTCCGGCACGCCCACTGGAACGTCATCGTCTAAAAGTTGGTGCGCGACCGCCGCCAAATCATGCCGGGCGATCTCTTCCGATTCGGCAAACAGCAGCATGACCGCCGCGGCGTGCCAAAGCGAAGGGTCGCTTGCGAGCTTCACAACGTCCTCCATCACGCCGCGGACGAGCTTGGATCCATACAGCCGATTCGGCCCCGGGACGCCCTCGACGTACGCGTGCTGGGCGACGCCCTTGATCTCAAGCCACAACGCCTCGCCCGCAGCGACCGGCTCATCCAAAGGTCCCATTTCGTCCGCCAACCCGTCAAAGAGAGTCCCTTCGCTCGCCAGCAGCACGGCTTGCTCAGCTGCGGGGTCCTCAAGCCTTCGACCGGCCTCTGGCAGCACCACCACGTCGCAGCGGGCCCGGGCAGACCGCTTGACCGCTGCCGCGTGCTGCCCGGGGAATACGGCCTCTCGTTCGATCCCGTACCCGAGATCCTCGATCGAACGGGCGATCAGGGGATGCAGGTCGATCTCTCGCATCGAGTCCAGCCCCGCGACCGCTTGCTCTTCGGCCAACTGACGCTCTGCACCGGTCAGCCCGGCAACGATCCCATCCGCAATCTCCGAAAACACCCACATAGCGCCCTAGCCTATCAGCCCGGGCACCTGCCCGGTTGCATTCTGCCGCAGGATCAGCGATGATCGCGGC
>JBGCEB010000029.1:0-22523 GCA_045106075.1 Phycisphaerales bacterium | reverse complement strand
AGCTCGGACACACACTCCGATTCCAATACGGCGAAGACGAGTTGGTGCTCCCGGTCGTCGTCGAAGCACGACAGAATCTGCCCTATCTCTTCAACCGCCATACCGATTGGATGCGGATGCTCTTCTGTGCAGACCGCTCGGGCATGTCGATGGAAGAGTTTGAAACCAAGCTCGCACGCGATGAGATCGAGACCCGGCTGATCATCGTCACTCGCACGCCCTTTGGCATAGACCCAAAGAAGGACGGCGTCTTCGGTCTCGAGCAAGAAGAAAATGACTCAACCGCGGATGTTCGCCGGGACCGATGGCTCTTTGATTTTTACGAGCTTTCTGACGAAGGCGGTTTCATCGTTCATCAACCGTTGCGATTCCCGGAGTCGGGCAAGAGCCTGCTCCGCCGCCAAAACAACGCAAAGCTCAAAGGCGAGCCGATCCCAGAACGTGAGCCTGGCGAACTCCAAGAACGAACGTGGCAATACGGCGCGGCTTTGAAAGTCATGCCCCGAGCACCGGCGATCACGTTTGAAAACCAGGCACTGCGTGCCGCGGGTTGGACACTGCCCGTCGCATCCACCTCTGTGCTCGGGCTTGTGTTCGGTGTGTTCTTTGGGCTCGCTCCAGCAAGAACACAACGCAAGGGTTGAGACCGATCCAGATCTGATTGAGCGCATGAAAAAACGCCCGGCATTCACCGGGCGTTTTTCAATATGAAACGTTCCGTGTTCGTTTACTTCGTCGGATCGATATCAATCTGACGTGCGCCGCCGCTGCTGTTATCTGCTGGCATGGTGTCAGTCGATGCGGCTTCGCTGACTCCATTCCAGGTAGATGGCACAAGGAAGATTTCAACACGACGATTGTCAGCGGTGCCGCCCTTGGCGTTGTTGGCAACGCTCGGGCGGTACTGGCCCCACCCCGCCGCTTGCATGCGTTCCCAAGCGACGCCTTGCTCGCCCATCACATTGCGGACCGAGATCGCGCGGTGTGCGGAGAGGTGCATGTTGGTTGGGTGCCGGCGTGCGGTGCTCGACGAGATCCGCTGGCTGTCGGTGTGACCGACAATGACCACGTCATAGTTCGTCGCATCGGTTGATTGCAGCACTGACGCAAGTTTGGTAAGCGCTTCCGCGCCGCCTGCCTGCACTTGGTCTGAGCCCGAGCCGAACGTCAGGTCGCTCGCGAACCGGAGCATGCCGCGATCGCCGTCGTACTCGACGAGATCGGGATACTGCGCTGCAAGGTTGGCGAGCGCCCGGTCCGTGCTCGGATCGAGGCGGTTCAGCTCGAGGCTGCCAAGCCGTGACTCGAGCCCTTGCATCGCTTGCAATGATTGATTGAGTTGCTGACGCAGCCGTTGGTTTTCGTCGGTTAGGCTGGCGATGGTGCTTGAAGCTCCGCCGGCCGATCCGGTCAGCGATGAGTTCTGTGCTTGCATCGAATCCAACTCGCCTTGCACCGAGCTGAGTCGGTCGGTCAGGCTGCGATTGGTCTCCCAAAGCCGGTCGTATTCCGCTTGGCTGACACAGCCGGTCAGGGTACCGGCCAGCGCGATCAGGGAGACGCCGCGGACGAGCCGGCGGCGAGCATTGGTGTTGATCTTCTTCATTCTTCCGTCCATGGTCCGCTCCTCATTGCCGCCCTCGAGTCCCGAGGCGGGGATTTATCCTACGATGCCCGAGCCAACCGTGCCGCCGATTCGGCGGTCAGTTGCAAACCTCCGGGCGACCGGGCGCTTGGGTGCCGCTGCACCTAGCTTCATCTCGAATCGGCCGACCAACCCCGCCCGCGTGAAATCACTGTTGCAATCACCACGCCCTACCGATCAAACCCAGACCGTCCGCATCAATGCGGCTGCGATTGCCGACGCGATCCAAGGGGTTCTCCCCAAGGCAACCCTCGTGCTCCGCGTCAAAAGTGAGCGTCTCGAGGTCATGTACGCGGGCCCAACCTCAATGTGCCCAGAATCGATCGGCCCGCCCGATCGGACCATCGATGCCTCTGATCGCTTGCTCTTGCCTGGGCTGATCAATGCGCACACCCACCTCGATCTCAGCCACATCGGCCCGTTTTCCCATGAACCGGGGGATGGCTTCGTCAAATGGGTCGACCACATCCGTGCCAATCGGCATCAAGAGGATGACGGAATAGCCGAGGCCGTCGATCAAGGCATCCAGCTTTCCATCGCAGGGGGCACGGTCGCGGTAGGGGACATCGCGGGTGCTCCCGCGGGGAGACTCACCTCGGCCCCAGCGAGAGCCCTCGCGAAGTCAGCGCTCGCTGGTGTGTCCTATCTTGAGTTCTTTGGGATCGGGCGGACCGCCGTTGGAATCACCGAGCGCCTCGCCGACTTTGTGCGCCGGCAACTCCCGGATCTTCAATCTGAACTTTACGACACCCGAGTCCGAATCGGGCTGCAGCCCCACGCACCGAACACGGTCGATCTTGGTGTCTATCGCTGGGCAGCAGCGATCGCTCGAACGCACCGCTTGCCATTCTCGACGCACCTGGCCGAGACCCCAGAAGAACGCCAGTTCATTGAAGCAGGCATCGGCCCGCAGAGAGAACTGCTCGAACGCCTCGGGGTATGGGAAAACTCGATTTTGGATCATGTCGGTCGAGGCAAGCATCCGGTTGAGCACCTGCTTCCGGTGCTCTGTGATCAGCCCGTTCTGTGTGCGCATGTCAACGATGCGACCGACCAGGCCATCGCGATGCTTTCGCAAACCAAGACCACAGTTGCATACTGCCCGCGCGCATCCGAGTACTTTGGAGCGGCCGATCACTTTGGCCCGCATCGATACCGCGAGATGCTCGAAGCTGGCGTGCCCGTGTGTCTGGGTACCGACTCAATCGTGAATCTGGACACACCTGACCGGATCAGTGTGCTCGATGAAATGCGTTTGCTGCACCAACGCGACGGAACGGATGCTCAAGCCTTGCTCACGATGGCAACGACGAACGGGGCGGCCGCCCTTGAGTTGGACCCCGATTGCGTTACGTTTCAGACTGGCCCGATCTTGGGTGTGATCGGCGTGCCTGTTCTGCCTGACGGCTCGGATCCGTGGACATTCGCGATGACTCAAAAATCGGCACCGGAATACCCGATTCTTAGTCGAGAACGCTTCTAAATCAGACAGAATCGACCTACGATTCCTGCGAGCCCGAAGAATGCACATATGAGCAGGAAATGGCAACGAAACAAGGCGTGGGAAGACGAGCATCTCGTCGGCGGCCTCACGCCCGTTCGGTGGGTGCTCCGGGCGTTTAGCACCATCCCCCTGGCGGTATGCCTCCTGGTGTTTATCTCGCTTTATGCGACGCTCGCATCGATCCCAATCGGTCTGATCGCCTTGATTCCGACGTGGGCGGTCTATGCGTTGAGTCTGGTCGCGTTTGCGTTGATCCCCGCTGTTCTGCTGATCGTCATCGTGCGGTCGATGGTTCCTGCCCAGGCGCGCGGTGCACGCTTTGCCATCTCACTGCTCGGAGGCATCGGTGTTGCCATCGCGGGCGTTGGTATGTGGCATCGGTTCTTGTGGCCGGTCATGCACTATGACCCGGCGACCGGTGCGGGTCTCGAGTTCTTTTCCGACTTCGTTGAGACCTACAAAGCAGTCACGCTCCGAAGACTCCCGATCTCCGTGATGGAGATGACCGAGACGCAGTTCTATGCGTGGTGGCCGATGAAGCTGGCGCTGTGGTTGTTCGTGACCAATATGATCGTCACGACCGTTCGCCGCATCGAGTTCACGTTCAAGAACATCGGCGTGCTCAGCGTCCATACCGGGATCGTGCTGATCGCGGTCGGTTCAGTCTTCTATCAGCGATTCAAAGAAGAGGGCGACACGCTGCTTCGGGCGGCAACAACATCTGATGTCGCCGGACCTCCTCAACGCGCGTTTTATGACCGCGAGGATGTGGTGCTCTACGTCGCCCAGCATCGCAGCATCATCGGAACTTTGCGCTATCAACAACGTTCCATTTCGGTTCCCCGATACAACAACTACAACCTCCGTGCGGGTCTCGGCGAAGGGGAGCTCTTTTCAGAGCGAACCAACCCGGCGAATCCAGACGAGCAAGAGATGTCCGTGCCAGAAAGAGCAGCGATGACCGACGGCGGCCGCGTGCTCGATCGCCCGGTGCCTCGCCCGGTCCTCCGAGAAGGACAGAGTCAGTTTGTTGATCCGGATATCGACTTCCGAGTGGTTGGCTATTCGCCGTATGCCGAGCTTCGCCCCGACTGGGTCCAGTCGCAACCTCGACCGGGGCAAGAGGCATCACCGATGCGTACGGTCGAGCTCTTTGCCCAAGTCCCGGGCGCAGATCTTCCGAAAGACCGTCCGCTGTTCGAGTTCCCGTTCTTCTTGCGCGAACCCTCGCAGCGTGTTCGATTCAACGATCTTGTCGCGGTTGAGTTCACTCGAGAGATGTCTGAAGAGCGTTGGTCGGATCTGTCGTCTGCGGTTGCAGTCGCGGCCGCCCACGCGCTGGTCATCGAGATCCCCGGCAGCGGATTCCGCGCGGTCCTACCAGTTGCACAGGGTCAACGACTCAACCTCGGTGATACTGGTTGGTCGGTGTTGGTCAAGGATCTCGCCGAAGAGCCGCCTTTCCCGATCATCACCGCTGGCTATGAGGGCTCGACTAGTTCGCTGGCGATCCTCGAACTCACGCCGCCCTCCGATGGTGAGGGCAGCACCGATCCGATCGAACGCTGGGTGTATCACCGCTTCCCAGAGATCAATCAGGATCTCGGGACTGCGCCGGATCCGGCAACCGGTCGCCCGACGCGCGGTGCGCCCGATCCACGGATTCGCATTTCGTTCTTGGACATGACTCGCCTTCAGGTGTATCTCGACGAACGCGCCGATGAGAGTGTGCGTGCGATCGTCCGTCAGCCCGGCGGGCAGCTGCAAGTCGTCGAACAAACCGACGGCCCGTGGGTTCGCAACCTTGTGCCCAATGCCAACGGTGCCACCGTAGATCTCAAGCTCGCAGAGCGTTGGGCCCACGCGCAGCGGATCGAACGCCCCGTGCCCACGCCTGTTTCCGATCGTGATATCTCCATGATGGGCAACCACACGTTTGGCATTCTCGGCGTTGAGGTCAGCCTGCCTGAGTCATCACCGGCGGGCCCGTGGTCGCAGACTGTCTGGCTGCCATTCCAAAAGTACATGGAAGCCAACACCGGCGGACTTCGCCCGGTCCGATTGCCCGACGGCCGAGAGATCCAGCTTGCATTCGGTCGGTTGCAGCGTCCATTGCCCGGATTCACGGTTTCGCTCGTCGATTTCGAGATGATCTCCTATGACCACCGAGGTGCGCCGCGTGACTATCAAAGCGTCGTCCGCGTCGCACCAACGGTCAATCCGGAAGACCCAGCGGGTGACTTCCAACCCTACGACCATCTCATCAAGCTCAATGCGCCGCTCCGCGCACCGTTCCACTGGGATCCTGCTGGCAAATTCTTTATGAATGTTGCTCGGCGTCTCGGTGCCGGACTCAACGTCAACCAGTTCAAGTTCAGCCAAGCGGGCTGGGACCGTGCAGGCTGGAACCAAACGCAAGCACTGGTGGATCAGGGTCAGATGCCCGAGCCGCGCGTCAGCTTCACCATTCTTGGAGTTGGCAACAATCCCGGAATCCATGTCGTCGCGTTCGGCGGCATTCTCATGGGCGCCGGAATTCCCTGGGCGTTTTACGTCAAGCCCTGGCTGCTCCGTCGAGAGAAGCAACGATTCGCCGAACTCGCCAAATCTGGCAAGCTCAAGCCCAAAGGTGCCCAGAACGCACCCCAGCCATCTCCGGAGGCTTCCGCATGACACGCATCCACGCGTTGATCTTGGTCTGGTTCGCTTCCATCGCGGGAACCGCGATCGCTCAATATGCGCCCGATGGCAACGAACACCCCGAGACCAAGCTGGTCGCCGAAGTATCCGAAGACGTCCAGAATCCGTTCGGCGAACCGATCCGCAGCACGGCAACCGTCGAAGACAAACGAATCTTCGCCGAAGCGTTGGATCTCTCACCGCTGCGCGATCTCGCGGTGTTCCACAACGGACGCGTGAAGATCATGGACACGTTGGCGAAAGACTCGGTCTTCATCATGACCGGTCGCCGCAAGCACTTTGACCTTGACCGCACCGGCGACACGGTCGAGAAGGTCAGCTTCGATCCGCTCTTCACGTTGTTCGATGTGATGATTGATCCGGGTCACTACGTAGACCGTCCGATCGTCGGCGTCGGGTACCTCCCGATGCGTCGCCAGATTTTGCAACGATCCATCGAAGACCCCGCCTTGCGCGAGGGTTGGTTGAAAACCGGCATGATCTCGGCACGCATGGCCGACGGACAAGTCATCCCCGTCCTCGATGCGCACGCAGGTGAAGATCAGTATCAGCGGTCGGCAGGCAAGATCGACCGTTCGCTGGGCATCTTCCTCAACTCATGGCAAAACCTAGAGATGGTCGCGCCGCAAGCCAAAGACCAGCCTTGGGTCCACGTCGGGCGTTTGCCCGGCGACCACCCGGCACGCCTCGCGATGCTCACCATCGCCAACGGCTGGCGCGCCGGCGATGCCGACAAGGTCAACAGCGCCGTCGCCGAACTCGCAGAGGTTCTCCCAACCATCAACGCCGAGGTCTATCCCAACCGGGCTCGCTCACTCGAGCGGATCTACAACAACTCGAACGCGTTCGAGTGGGGATACTGGATCTATCTTGTCTCGCTCGTATCGCTTGTGCTTGCGTTCGGCACGGGACGCAAATGGCTCGTCGCGTTGGGCATCGGCACGCTGGTGATCGCGATGTCGCTGCACGGGCTGGGCTTTGGGCTGCGTTGGGCGATCGCCGAGCGGTTCCCGATCCAGAACCAGTTCGAGTCGATGACCGGTGTGTCGCTGTTCGCGGCGATCGTTGGCTTTGCCGTGATGATCATGAAAAAGCAATGGCTCTTCGGGGCAGCCGCTGCGGCGACGGGCTTCCTCATCCTCGTCACCGCGACGCAGACCGGCATCCCGGGCCAGCAGATCGAACGCGAAGCAGCGATCCTCAACACGTCCGTTCTACTCAAGTACCACGTCACCATCGTGCTGACCAGCTACGGCCTCATCGCGCTGGGCTTTATCACCTCGCTGTTCTATCTCGCCACGCATTACGGCGCGAAGTACATGGGCAAGACCGACGCCCAAGTCGTCGCCGCCGGCGCCGTCGGCGGTGCCGGTTCGATCGGTTCGGGTGAGATGGATCACGAAGCAGCCGCCACGGGCACACGCCGCACGCTCAAAGACCTCGACGTCGCAACCATGACCGTGCTGCAGCTCGCGTTCTGGACGCTGGGCGTGGGCATCCTGCTGGGCGCGTGGTGGGCCGACCACAGCTGGGGCCGCTGGTGGGCGTTCGACCCCAAAGAAACCTGGGCGCTGGTGACGTGGATCGTCTACCTGATCGTGGTCCACGTCCGCCAGATGGCATTGAAAGACAAGGGCCTGACCACCGCGTGGCTCTCGGTCGTCGGCTTCGTGGTGATGCTCTGGACCTACTTCGGCGTTAACCTGCTGCTGCCGGGCCTGCACGCATATGCGTGAACAGGTTTATCCGCACTGCATGACCCAGTTGACCTGTGCAGATTCACTAAGAAACAGGTAGAGTGTTCCGACGTCGCCAAACATGGGCAAGTTGAGATCGGAGTATCGATCACCCCAAGGCGCGATCGGCACATTGATCATGGGGAACTCGGGTCCATATGGATTGATCGAGTGCAGGCATCCAATGTAGGTTCCGAGCCCTTCGCCTTCGGAGTCACACTGCTGCCAAACCGGAGTGCCACCGAGCTTAGTCGCGCGGTACTTTCCGTCGACTGTTATCTTGCGTCGCCCGTGTTTCACTGGCTTAAGGCGATTGTACTCGTGGGTGCGCAACCTGTGAAAAAACACCGGTTCAATCCATCCATCAGGTACATAGGCTTCGTCTGCTGTTACGAGCGTGCTTTCTGAGAGTCCGAGTGGTCTCCAGACCACGAGAAGCAGGTCGCCATCATCCATGGACCAGAGCATTTCTTCTGGATCTTTTTGGAAGAGCAAGAGTACATCTCCGCCGAGCTTGTCAGGCGCGACTGGAAGTACATCGAGAGAGTCTGCAAAGCAGATTTGGCCTAGAAACGCATACCTGTTGCCATTGTCATCCCGAGGCCAATCTTCCTTGGAGATATAGGGCAGTCCGCCGAATTTGGTCTGATGACGGCGTGTTGGCTCCCCGAGAGCCGGGAGAAACACATCGATAGGCTGAGCTTGAGCCCTGCGGGTCTTCGACAGTGCTCTCTCAATGTACTGGAGCATGTGAGCGAGTGACTCCGGTGTATCGATGTCGTAGGGGACGTGATACACAAAGTCTGGACGCCCTTCTGCGTCAAGCTTAGATAGATGCTTGTCGAGCGGGAAGCGTTCCATCCACTCTGATGCGTTGACAATCTCGTGGTGCATGATGTCTAAGTCTACGGCCAATCAAGATCGATCCAGATTCAAGTCTCAAGCGGTGGGCCCTCCTCGTGAACTCCGCGGTGCCGCCGTCAACTGAATCTTCCCCGCCGATCCGTTCAATGGTATCGATACGATTCAATCCCCCCATCTTGCCATCTCAGGTCCGGCCAGATCGCCATCTCTCCCGGCACTCCGCCCGGCAACCTGTTCGGATAGAAAGACAAGACCCTCCGGTTTGTGCGATTCGAGCATGGCCGTTTCTACGCTTGTTCATGCGTTTTCGATCGATTGCCATGCTGGTGCTGATGTGCGTGGGCCACGCGGCCAGCGCTCAGATCTCGCTCGAACGCATCGGGAGCTACGACTCCGGTTTGTTTGATCAGAGCGCGGCCGAGATCGTCGCGCACGACCCGGCGACCCAATGCTTGTTGATTACCAACGCCGGCAGCAACGCGATCGATGTCGTATCGATCCGTGATCCCGCCCGGCCGACGCTTGTTCGTTCGCTCGATCTCAATCCATTCGGCGGCGGCGTCAACTCCGTTGCGGTGCATGAAGGGTTGGTCGCGATCGCGGTCCAAGCGGACGTGAAACAAGATCCAGGATCGGTGGTGTTCTTCGACGCTGGCGGACATTACTTGCATGCGATCACGGTCGGTGCACTGCCCGACATGCTGGCGTTTTCGTCTGACGGGCGGTACCTCTTGGTTGCCAACGAGGGCGAGCCCAACGACGACTACACAATCGACCCGCCCGGATCGGTTTCGGTCATCACGGTTCCAGCCAAACGCGAAGAGCTCGCGTTCGCTCGGAGTCGGACCGCGGATTTCACTCGCTTCGATCTGCTCGGCGTGCCCGATGGTGTTCGTCTATCTCATGGCGATGCACTGCCAAGCCAAGATCTTGAACCAGAGTACATCACGTTCGATAAGCATGAGCCGTACGCATATGTGGCCTGCCAAGAGAACAACGCGATCGCCAAAGTGAGCTTGAAAACGGCCCAGATCGTCTCGCTCATGCCGCTGGGATGGAAAGACCACAGTGAATCAGGCAACGGCCTCGATGTTTCCGATCGAGATCGCGTCATCCGTATCGAGCGTTGGCCCGTGCACGGCATGTACCAGCCTGATTCCATCGCGAGCTATGAGGCGGGCGGACGCACCTACATCGTGACCGCGAACGAAGGCGATCCTCGTTCGTATTCGGGCGAGCCCGGATTGAGCGAGGCAGCGCGGGTGCAGGATGTAATGCTTGATCCAGACGTTTTTCCGGATCATAAGAGACTCCAACAACCCGACATGTTGGGGCGATTGAACATCGCGCACCAACACGGCGACCTTGACGCAGACGGCGATGTCGATCGGTTGTATTCGTTCGGCGCTCGATCGATCTCGATTTGGGATTCATCGGGTTCGCTTGTATGGGACAGCGGCGACGAAATGGAACAGCAAGTCGCCAGGCAAGCGCCCGAGTACTTCAACTCGACCAATCAATCCGATGACGGCGCCGACGATCGGTCCGATGATCGCGGCCCCGAGCCAGAAGGTGTTGCGATCACGTCGATCGACGGCCGGACGTACGCGTTCTGCGGACTCGAGCGGGTCAGCGGCGTGATGACGTTCGACATCACCGATCCGTATCAGCCGTTCTACGTCGATTTCAATATTTCCCGTACCGACGACGGCGGAGATATTGGTCCCGAGGGGCTGATTGTTATTGAACCGCAACAGAGCCCGAAGGACGAACGGCTGCTTGTTGTGACATTCGAAGTAACCGGTACGACGGTCATTTACCGTGTCCGGTCCGGCCAATCTGACTGAGTCAGCGGGCATCTAGAGCCCCTAAGCGGGTTTTCAGGTCAAACTGATCCAAAGGAGCCCGGTTTTCAGTCACGGCGGGCTCGTCAAAGCGGTTCCTGGTTCGAAGGCCCAATGAATGAGAAATTGATGAAGCCGCGACCCCGCGGGATCCGAATCCGGTATGAAGTCAGTGTGTGACGTAGAATCTCCCGAGAGCAACATGCCCGAACAAGATATCGATATCAAGACGATCTTTGAGCGAGCGGGCGGATATTCGCCGCTGTGCTTGGGATTTATCCGCGATGGGCTTGCGCACACCGTCGAGATGGTGCACGGCCGACCAGAAGTCGAGCTCATGGAACTCGAAGACGAAAGCCGCCACGTCTCCGGACAGCAGCTTTGCATCGGTCTCCGGGACTTTGCCCTCCAGCAGTATGGACTGATGGCCAAGCCCGTGCTCAACAAGTGGGGCATCCACGGCACGCGCGACTTCGGCTGCATCATCTTCGCGATGGTCCAAGCAGACCTGATGCGGAAAACCGACGATGACACGCTTGATGATTTCGACGGTGTGTATCAGTTCGACGAAGCATTCGCCGAGCCCGAGCTCGTGGCGTCGTCGTCAGCTGATGGCACGGTTCTCTGAGTGAGCGTTGCCCGTCTTTCAGTCATGCCGTCCTGATCGGTGTTCCGGACAAGGCTCCCTCGTCCCGGGTATGCTTTGGACATGAGCGAGCAGGATCCTCCCGCCAAATCACCCGCCAACTGGTTCAAGCTGCATCTCTGGCAGATGCAGCCGGTGCGTGATGTCTTGCTTGGGCTCGGTATTCTGGGCTTGTTCTGGTTGGGGCAGAAAATCTCGGTCGTGACGGTGCCGCTGTTGCTCGCCGTGCTGCTCGCGTATCTGTTCGAGCCGGTCATCGTTTGGTCGATGCGGAAGCTTGGCATTTCCCGCCGTGTTTCAGTGGGCGGAATCATCGGTTTGGCGGTGGTCTTTGTGGTCATCCCGACCGTCATCGCTGTGTCTGTTGGAGTGGCGCAGCTTGCCTGGTTTGGAACTCGGACCGCAGAGAACATCCGGACGGTCAGCCAAGCGCAGGCGACAGGAACGCCCGAGGGCGCCGAGCAAGTGTTCAATGATTGGAAGATCCGCCACAATGCCGAGAGCTTCAGCCCCACGTGGCAATGGGTGTACGATCAGATCAATACACCCGAGGAAGTCGCATCACCGGTGCGCGACGGACTGCGGGCGGCATTCGACTGGGTCGAAAACAACAGCGAAGAAGTCGCCACCACCGCGGCCAACGTCGGGCTCGAAACCATCAGCCGAGTGCTCAGCTGGATCGGCGCCGCGTTCGGGCTCGGGTTCATGGGCTTCCTCACGGTGTTCTTTTTCTTCTTCATGTCCACCGAATGGGTCAAGGTCAAGGGCTTCGGCTCGAGTCTGCTGCCAGACAAGAACCGCGACCGGATCATCGATCTGCTGGTCAAGTTTGACGCCGTCATCTCGGGTTTCATCCGCGGCCGACTGACCATCGCATTCCTACAAGCGATCGTGTTCTCAATCGCGTATTACGCGATCGGCGTACCGGGTGCGTTTATCCTCGGCCCCGTGGTCGCGGTGCTTTCGATCGTTCCATACCTGGCGTTGGTCGGTCTGCCGATCTCGATCACATTGCTATGGCTCGAGGGGCACACGGGTTTCCGTGGGCAGCTGTGGTGGGTGCTTGGCGCACCAGCGATGGTGTACTTCATCGGTCAAGCGCTTGATGACTATGTGTGGACGCCGATTATCCAGGGCAAGAGCACGGGGATGGACACTCCGACGATCTTGTTTGCGTCGCTCGCGGGGGGGGCCTTGTTTGGTGTGTTCGGCTTGCTGATCGCGATCCCAATCGCGGCGTGCGTGAAGATCTTGGTCCAAGAGATCTTCTGGCCACGATTCAAAGAATGGGCCGAAGGTCGGGCCGACGATCCGCTTCCGATCGAGGATTGAAAGCCTGCCGTCTTGTCTGGTATACTGAGGGCTCACCCAGGGAGCGATGATCATGGAAGAGTTTGAGCCAACCAGTCCCCAGCCAGCTCCGGATCAACCCGCAGCCGGGAACCCGAGTTTGCCCGCACGCGAGTTGTCCGGCGTGAAGATTCCAATGCTCATCTCCGGGATTTTCAACTGCCTTGTCGCGCTGAGTTGGTTTAGTACGTGCTTCTTGTTCTTTGTGGGTATCCCTCTGCTCGTGTTGGGCATCCTCGAAATCATCACGTTCACCAAGCTCGGCGGCTCGCGTGAGATGCAAGACATGAACCGTGCAAAGTCCAAAGTCTTTGCCATTCTCGATGTCTGTTCGATTTTACTGTTCAACCTGCCATCGATGGTCTGCGGCATCATCCAGCTCGTCAATCACAAGCAGTTTGACGAAAAGTAACGCTGCGGCAATACCAACATATCACCGCTTCTTCGGCTTGCGTTTCTTCACGCCGCGTGACTTCGACGCGGTGGAACCTTTGCCCCCGCCCATGCCGGGCATCGCGGGCATGCCGCTGAACATGCCACCGCCCGCGAGTGATTTGGCAGCCGCCGTCTTGGCACCCGGACCCATCGCGCCCATCTGCTTGGTCAGCTTGTTGAGCATGCCGAACTGCTTGGTCAGCGCCCCGACCTGATCGGCTTTGGTGCCCGATCCACCCGCGATGCGTCGTTTACGGGCGTTGTTGATCACATCCGGGCTCGAACGCTCGGCCGAGGTCATCGACTGAATCATCGCCTCGGTTCGATCGAGCTGCTTCTCGTCGATGTCGATGCCATTGAGCATCTGCCCGATGCCGGGCAGCATGCCCATCAAGCTCTTCATTGAGCCCATTCGTCGCAATGCCTTCATCTGCTTGAGGAAGTCATCCATGGTCAGCTCGCCCTTGGCCATCTTGGCTTCGATCTGCTGAGCTTCCTCTTCGCTGACTTCTTGCTGGGCTTTTTCTACGAGCGAAACAACATCGCCCATACCCAAGATCCGCCCGGCCATGCGTTCGGGGTGGAACGGCTCGATCGCGTCGAGTTTTTCGCCAACTCCGATGTAGCGGATCGGCGCGCCGGTGACTTGCTTGACCGAGAGTGCCGCGCCGCCGCGAGTATCACTGTCGAACTTGGTCAGGATCACGCCGTCGACCGAGAGCCGATCGTGGAATGACTTGCTGCTCTGCACCGCGTCCTGCCCGGTCATCGCATCGACAACGAGGAAGATGTGATGCGGGTTCAGCATCATCTTGACCTGCGTCAGTTCACCCATCAACTCGTCGTTGACATGCAATCTGCCGGCGGTATCGAGAATGAGCACGTCGACGTTCTTGGACTTCGCTTCTTTGAGCGCCGCCTGGCATACTTTGACCGCAACGCCAACCGCTTTGCCATACTCATCGCACTTGTCAGGCTCGCCGTAGAAATGGACCTGCGAACCGCCGGGCAGTTCGGTGTTGGCTTGGTTCGCGACGGTTTCGAGCTGTTCAACGGCTGCGGGTCTTTGGAGGTCGGCCGCCGCAAGCATCACCGATCGGCCTTGCTTCTTGAGCATCCCGGCGAGCTTGCCGCACGTGGTGGTCTTGCCCGAACCTTGCAGCCCGCACATCATGATGACCGTCGGCCCGGGCGACATCTTCATGATGCCGGGCGGTGGGGCTTGCTGCTCGGCGTCGGGGTCGCCGCCAAAGAGCTCGATCAGTCGGCGATGCACGATCGCGATCATCTCCTGCCCGGGCTTCACCGATTTTGTGACCTCTTGCCCCTGGGCGTCTTCAAGCACCTTGGCGCAGAAGGCTTCGGCGACATCAAACTGCACATCGGCTTCAAGCAATGCGCCGCGGACTTCTTCCATCGCCTCACGGACGTTGGACTCAGAAATCGTGCCGCTGCCCGAAAGCTTGCGGAGGGCGCCAGAGAATGAATCAGAAATGCGATCGAACATGGATGACTCCCGCCGGCGATTCACCGGCGTTCAAAGGAAGAGCGGGGGGTGTCATCAGGCCGTGACCGCAGCCGGTGAACTCTAGCGCCGGTGTGTCACAGGATCTCGCCTACTGCGCTGCCATCCAGCACCCGTTCGACGTGGGCGACGCGCTCGATGCCGAGTTTGTCCTTCCAAGCAGCCGCGATCGACTCAGACTGTGAAGTCTCGGCTCGGATCAACGTTCGAACTTGATCGGTGAACTCCAGCCCGCACATGGCATAGATCGGCTCCATAAGTCGGATCGGATCCTGTGAGAGTTGTTCAAACACCACCGGCATGTAGCGTGGGTGCTCGCGTCCGAGCCGAAGGATGTGATCCTGTGCATGCCGCCAGCACCAGAGCTTGAGCTCGACGAGTTCTTTCCCTTCGACCGGCCCGCTGATCGACGCGTATGCCGGGTCGGACTCGTGGATGTTGCGGAGGATCTGCTGCTGGGTCGCGAACAACTCTGTTTGATCTTGCGTCGGTGCAAACCGGTTCAGCCACGAGTTGAGCATCCCGCCGGGATGGCGGATCATGTGAATGATCGGGAAGTGGTCGGTCTCTTGCAGCGCCCGGCAAATGAAGTACCTTGCGTTGATGACCTTGAGCACGCGTTGCGCGGTCGCAACCCGGGACGCGTTGTAAAACGCGCCGGGATACCGCGCTTCAGGATGTCGCCCAAGCAGCTTCTGGAGTGTCCGGGTGTAAAGCAGCTTGTCGGCCCGGGTTGCTTTGACCCAGGCACGCATGTGGTCTTTCGGCATCGCCGGCGTGCGGTCAACAAACCCGATTCGGGGCCCGACATCCATGGCTCGCCTGAACCAAGCATCCCAATCAGGCGTGTCACGGTCTTTGAGCCAAGGGCTCATGCGTTCGGGCTCGTTTCGGCAAAGCGTCTGCGGATGAAAATCAAGCAGCCGGAGCATCCATTTGCTGCCCGACCGCCCGGCACAGGTCACAAGCACCAGCGGTGGCCGAGTCGCTGGCCCGGGCACCGGGTTGATCCGCGCCGTGGTGCTCTGGCCCATCTCACCCGTTTCTGTATTGGCTGCAGGGCTGCTCATCGGGCCGGCTCCATCGGTGGTCAGACGCCCGAAACAACCGGACGGTCGGGCGTTTCATCGGCCAACTACCCGCCCAGGCTCAAGTCGACCCGAAGATCCGGGTCTGATACGAATATCATCGCATACGGAGCTTCCAAAAAAACACCCGCCGAGCGTGAGCCCGGCGGGTGCAAGTCAAATTCATGGAGACGCCGATCGATCAATCCTTCGACAGAATGATCACCGAGTACGGCCCGATGCCGACATTGGCGTTATAGCCCATGCCGTCCTTCGTGCCCGACCACGCGGAGGTGTCGTAGGAATAGAAGTTGCCAAAGCCCGAGTCATAGCCACTCCAGTCCGAGTTGAACCGGACTTTCCAGGTGCCCGAACTCGGGAACCCGATGTTGTAACTGCTGTAGCTGCTGCCCGAGAAGTTGGCGACGATAACAACGTCATCACCGTTACCGCCATTGTCCCACCGGTGGAACGCGACGAGCTTATTGGTGTTGTTGACGTGATGTACGTTGACACCGTTGCCGCGAAGTCCGGCGGTCTTACCGGTGCCGTTCTTGCGGAGCGTGATCAGATCGGTATAGAGATCGACGATCCCCGCGTTGGTTGTTGCTTTGGAGAAGTCAAGCGGATCGGTGTCCGCGAAATAGCCATCCTCAAGGAACTCCTGACCTTGGAAAATCATGGGCACACCCGGGCTCGTGAACACCAAGGCTGCACCAAGTGTCGAACGCTTTTTAGAGAACCAACTGTCTGCGTTGCCAGGCCAAATCTCTTCAGGCACACGGGCGTGCCCGTTGGCGACTTCGTCATGGCTCTCGGTGTAGATAACACGCTTGAGTCGGTCACCATTGTCGATCTTGGCGATGGCATCGCGGACCTCGTACATGTCGCGGTTCGCATCGTTTGATTCGATGATGTTGTCACGGATCGGATGGACAAAGTCCGCGTCCCATTGTGAATCGAAACCTGCGCCGCCGGCTCCGGTTGATTTTGTCATATAATCGTTGTTTTGAAGATCTTCGGCGATCGATATCTTCCAGCCCATCGACGAGTCAATCTCGTTATTGATCCATTGCATCAGCGACCAGCCCTCGGCGATGTTCCCTCCGCCGCCGTTGTTCTGCGTACGAATGTTGACCGTCGAGTCCCACCGGAGCCCGTCTGCGTTGTATTCAGTGAGCCAGTGCATGGCGTTATCTCTTAGGAAAGTACGCACCTCGCCGCGCCCGTAATCTGGTCGTGTGTCACCCCAAGGTGTCGATGCCCGCCAGTCTTGAAAGAAGTAGATTCCGCCGTGCGGCCCGGTCGACGACCCGTCAAACCGCCACATGTCCAAATCACTCGGTCCAAGGTGGTTGTAGACGACGTCAACGATGACCGCGATCCCGCGTTGGTGACACTCATCGACAAAGTCTTTCATGTCGTCGGGGTCGCCGTAGATGCTCTCAGGCGCGAACGGATGCGCAGGGTTGTATCCCCACGAATAGTCGCCCGCAAACTCAGCAATCGGGAGTAGTTCGACCGCGTTGATGCCCATGTCTTCGAGGTGGTCGAGCTTCGAGATAGCGCTCTGCCACGTGCCGGGCGTGCCACCGGGCGCGTCGTTGTAGGTCCCGATGTGCATCTCATAGATCACCATTTCGTGCCAACCTGGCGCGGTAAAGGTACTCCACGCATACGGCGACGGTGCTGTGATGATTGAGTCGCCCACCGAGTTGGTCACGTCGGTCGCTCGGGGATCGTTTTTCCAGAGTGTGCCGTCGATGACGTACTTGTAGGTTTCGCCCCGTTGATCACCCGGCACGTCGACGGACCAAGTGCCACCGGCTTCACTGACGAGAGGGTTCGCGGTGGAGCTAAATGAATTGAATGAACCAGCCACCGATACCGTGGTTGCATTCGGCGCCCACACCCGAAAAGTAGTGTCGCCCGAATCGGCCCATGCACCCATGCCGCTCTTGGCCGATGCTACAAGACCCGCCGAGTACGAATGATTCGCGCCCGCGTTGTTGTCATAGATGTGGGCGCCCCAGTCGTCATAGCCGTGGAAGTAGTACTCCACGGTGCTGCCCGGAGCGATCGAAGTCGCAGGGGTATAGCTCCAAATCGAGTTGCCCGACGTGTTGCCGGCATAGGTCATCGGATACGTCGTCCACGATCCCCCGTTGACACGCACGCCGACTTCCGCGTGCAGCCCGTAGTAATCTTGATTCATCAAAACGGTGTAGGTGCCCGGGTTCCCGGCGTCGTGCCGAACGTATGAGCCATAAACGCCGATCCAACTCGGAGCAGCTTCTACAGTCCCAACAATCGAAGCAAGCGCAACGACAGAAACCGCCCAAGACGGGCGGTACAACGGATTCGATCCAAACATTTTTGACTCCCTCGAAGTGCCTGACGTAAGTGTCAGGTCATGAAGCCATGAATCTAGTTTCTTGGCAAGCATCTCGCAAGGTGTTCACCCCATGAGCCTTCGATGCATCGAAAATTGTGGATAAACACAAGGCAATAGTTACCCACAGACCGCCCGAACAGGTGGGGTATCCACCGATTTCTGAGTCAACATCGCTTTGAACAAAGCAAGTGAAGAATGTACTTTCGAGCTCGCAAAGCAAACCAATCCCAACAGTCAATGTTGTCAACTACCGCTTTGAAGCAAGCCAAGCATGCAATCGATCAGCATCCCAAGTGTTGACACACTGTTCTGGTGGCAGCCACCCGCGCTGCCCGGTCAAAATGCCATACCGAAGATTGTCGTAGTCACCTGCAGCATGCACATCACAATCGATCGCGATCTTACAGCCGGCATCGACTGCTGCGCGCACGTGCGTGTCGCGCAGGTCGAGACGCATCCAATGCGCGTTGATCTCCAGCGCCACGTCGCATTCGATCGCCGCGGCGATCAACTCGTCCATCGCAGGGTCTAATCCCGCACGTCGCTCGATCAATCGGCCGGTTGGGTGCCCAATCACATGCACGAGCGGATGGCGGATCGCCTTGAGCAGTCGCTTGGTCGCCTGAGGAGGCTTTGCTTTGAGCCCCGCGTGCGGCGAAGCAACAACGACATCAAGCGCCGCCAGCAACTCGTCGTCATAGTCGAGCGAACCATCCACCAAGATGTCGACCTCGCTGCCACTCAGAATGCGGATACCGTCCGTTCGTTCATCCACGGCCTTGATTGCATCGATGTGTTTCCAGAGTCGATCCGGCTTGAGGCCGTTGGCGATTGCTGATGATTGCGAGTGATCAGTAATGGCGAGCGTGTGAAAGCCGCGAGACTTCGCGATTGCCGCGGATTCCTCGATGGACATATCACCATCCGAAGCGGTGGTATGAGAATGAAGTTCAGCACGGATGTCTGTGACCTGAACGAACTGCTGCTCATTCCGAAGTCCCAGTTCGCCGCGGTCCTCACGGAGCGTGGGCGGCACAAACGCAAGGTCGAGTGCTTTGTAGATCGCTTCTTCCGATTCCGACGCAACCGGATTGATGCCGCGCTGCTGTGGCGGAGTGGAGTTGTCCTTATCGTACGGAAAGAGACCGTACTCGTTCAGTGTGAAGCCCTTAGAGAGTGCCCGTTCGCGCAGGCGTACGTTGTGTTCTTTCGATCCGGTGAAGTACATCAGTGCCGCGCCCCAGGACTCGGCTGGCACGATTCGAAGGTCGGCCTGCACCGCCGCGTTCCCGTCCGTCTGAAACCGTCCGCCCAGTCCTTCCAGCGAGAGTCGGACCGAGCACTTGGTGTCCCCGCGAGCAAGTGTTTTCACGACGGAGTCATTCGAGCAGAACGCTTCGCGTGCTGCTTCAGGATCACTCGTCACAGCTAAGATATCGATGTCCCCGATCGACTCCTTGCCTCTCCTGAGCGACCCTGCGAACTGGCATCGCGAGACGCCGCTTACTTTGCTCATTTGTTCAACAAGCTTCTCGGCGATCGGCATCGCGATCCCGATGGGAAGCCGTTGTCCGGACGACTCAAGGAATGCAATCGACTCCTTGATGTTCTCGACGGTTTTGGCACCCATACGCGGGAGTTCAAGAATCGAACCATCATCGATGACTACCTTGAGCGCCTCGATCGAATCAACGTTCTTGTCATCCCACAACAGCTTGACCGTCTTCGGGCCAAGCCCTTGTACATCGAGCAAGCGGATGACGCCTTCCGGGACTTTCTCAGCAAGTTCGTCGTGCTCAGAGATGGAGCCTGATTCGGCGAACTCGGCGATCTTGCCGGCTGTCCCTTTGCCGATGCCTTCGATCGCGACCAGTGCCTTTGAATCCAACGCAATCGGTTCAAGATCACCGATGTGATCTTTGATCACCCGCGCTGCCTTGGCGTGCGCGTTCACGCGAAAGCGGTCGCCTCCGGTGAGTTCGAGCATCGCGCTCATCCGTTCAAACAGTCCCGCCAATCGTGCGTTAAAACTCATGCCCGATCGTAGTGACCGATTGGTCTAGTCGTGGTGGTCAAACTCTTCAACGATCTGGGCTTCGACCGCCTCGACGATCGTTTCACGCCGGTCCTCAGGCACCATCATCAACGCAGCAAGCCAACGGCGGGCAAGCTCAGGCCCGCACGGCTTGAGGAGCCCCGTCAGCATCCGAAGATGCTCGTTTGGCAACAGCGTCTCGGATCCGTCCGACCGCTTTGTCTGAAGATAAAGCGGGTCCCGGTCCGCTGCTGTTGGCTTGGAATGCTGGTTGTCCGTTGGTTCGCTCATCCTTGGGCATAGTACGTGCCGAACCACGCACCCGCGTTTCAAGCCCTTGAACAAAGCGTTCGAGCCGGTCCATGCGTTCCCCGAGATCACTGAGGTTCTTGGCGATCGCGCCCAGCAACTCCGAAGCGTCGGCTTCTCGGAGCGCGTGCTGACGCATCTCGCTGATTTTCATGGGTCCCTTGCCCGTGAGCAGCCACTCGCCGCAGATTCCAAAGGAGGCACACACTTTGGATAGGAACGGAGCGCTCGGGGACTGCCCTTGCATGTATCGGCGGACCGTTTCGGGGTGGGTGTCGGTCAAATCGCCGAGTCGGCGAAACGTGGTTTTGCCGATGGCATCGTGAAGACGTTGGTGAAGGTCACTCATTAATGACTCCTTTGGCAGAAGTATCGGAAGTTTTTGTGTGATTGCAACCGCTAGGCTCATCATTAGAAATTGAGTATCTGCTTGCATCGCGGCCCATTGACACGGATTAATGTGTTGTCCCGTCAAAATAGCACAGCTATTTGTGGTGTGGGCAAAATTCCACAGCGAATGCACGAAAAATAGTTTGAAAAAAATACCTGCAAATAATAAGATTGCACGTAATTGTGCGAAATTATATATTGACAACTCGATTTTTTATATGTTAGATAAAGACATCGGCATCAGTATGGTTGTTTTACTAACGAATTGGACACAAACAAATCTTGTAATAAAAGTGTCTCATCAGCCGACATCGCCGAGCCCAAGCCAAGGCCCATGAAGACGGAGCAGTCGCCTTCGGGCGAGCCCGTCGCCAGGACCGGCAAGGTTGGGCGAGAGCGCGATCCACGCCGCCGCGTCGCGCCGGGCGATGTCAAGAAGCTTCGCGTCCTTGATCGGGTCGGCAACCTTAAACGGAGGCACGCCAGACTGCCGGGTCCCGAACACGTCGCCCGGCCCACGAATCGCAAAGTCACGCTCGGCGAGCTTAAACCCGTCGGTGGTCTCGCACATCACCTTGATCCGCTCGTGCCCATCGGTTGTCTTTGGGTCGGCAACCAGCACGCACGCGCCGGGCTTGCTGCCTCGACCGACCCGACCGCGGAGCTGGTGCAACTGGGCGAGCCCGAACCGGTCCGCGTGCTCGATGACCATCACCGTCGCGTTCGGTACATCGACCCCGACTTCGATAACGGTCGTCGCGATCAAAGCATCGATCTTGCCCGCCCGGAATCGTGCCATGACGTGCTCGCGGGTGTCGCGCTTGAGTCGCCCGTGCAACGCGGCCACCTTCATACCGTTCAGTTCGGCGCCCTCAAGTTCTTTCTGAACCGTCCGAAGATCGCGCAACGCATCCGCGTTGGACGAATCCGATGACGCGCCCGAATCGATTGCGGGCACGACAATGAACGCTTGTTCGCCTTTTTCCAGCTTTGTACGAAGCCATTGGTAGACCTCGCCGCGTCGATCTGACGTGACCGTGCGTGTCTTCACGGGGGTTCTGCCCGGAGGGAGCTTGTCGATCGTCGAGATGTCCAGGTCGCCGAATAGCGTCAGCCCGATCGTCCTCGGGATCGGTGTCGCGGTCATCACCAACACGTGCGGCGTGTCGAACTCGCCCGCGCCAGCATCGTCGACCGAACCTTTGACCCTGAGTTTGGCGCGTTGTTTGACCCCGAACCGGTGCTGTTCATCAATCACCACCACGGCCATCGATTTGAACGCGACCCTGTCGCCGATTAACGCGTGTGTGCCGATCACCAGATCGATCGAACCGTTCGCGATCCCCGCGAGTGTCGATGCCTTCTCATCCGTTGGCATGTTGCCGGTCAACAGCGCGATACGGATCTTCGTACCCGCGAGCATGTCGGACATACTCAGGAAATGCTGCTCGGCCAGGATCTCCGTCGGCGCCATCAGCGACGCCTGATGCCCGTGCCCGATCGCCCGCAACACCGCGTCGAGCGCGACGACGGTTTTGCCGCTGCCCACGTCGCCTTGCACCAGCCGGTTCATGGGCACGTCGAGGGCGAGATCCTTGGCGATCTCGTTGACGACCCGTTTCTGCGCATCGGTCAGTTCGAACGGCACGCGTTCTTTGATCGACTTCTCGATCGCGTTGGTACGCTTCAATGCCGGGGCTTTCATGGTTTGACGCAAATGCGCACGTTTCATGTGCACCGCAAGCTGGAACAACAGCAACTCGTCGTATGCCAAACGACGTCTGGCCGCGTTGACATCTTCTTCACTCTGTGGCGCGTGCATCATCCGATACGCGTCGCGCAACGATGGCATCGTGCGCTCGCGTCGGAGCTCTTCGGGCAGGTGGTCGTCGATCTGTTCGAGCGCGATGTCGAGAACCTTGGCGACGATCGCCTTGGCTTGATCGCTGGTCACGCCTTCGGTGACGGGATAGATCGGGCGAAACTCGTCGTCTTCGGTCATGCCAGGTTCGGGCGCTTCCGCATCGAGCACTTCGAACTTTGCATTGGTCATCTGGAGTCCGGGTCCAAAGCGGGCG
>JBGCEB010000028.1:0-54631 GCA_045106075.1 Phycisphaerales bacterium | reverse complement strand
ATGAGCCCGGACCCGATCCGCTTGGGCGGCATCGCGAAGTGGCTGGCCGACGAGATCGAAAAGCGAACCGAGATCGAGTCGCGCTATGTCGTGCTCGGGCACGTCCAACGCGGCGGCACGCCGGTCGCGGGTGACCGGATTTTGGCCACCCAGTTCGGGCACCACGCGATGGAACTGCTCAAGATGGGCAAGAAGAACCGGCTCGTCGTGATGCAGGGTCGCGATTTGGGTGATGTCGAGATCACGGCCGCTGCAGACAAGCAGCGGCTCGTTCCAGAGGACCACGAACTCATCGCCGCCGCCCGCAGCGTGTATACCTGCTTTGGCGATTGATAAAACCGAATCACCAACTTCCCGAACAAGTCTCTCGAGGGGGCTTGTCATGAAGTCAGTCGGCGTCGGATATCTGCTTTGGTTCCTGAGTTTCTTCGGCTTCGCCGGCCTGCACCGATTCTATGCGGGCAGGTGGATCACCGGGTTGATCTGGCTGTTCACGTTCGGGCTGTTCTTCATCGGCACGGTCGTGGATTTGTTCGTGATCCCTGGCATGATCGGTCGCGATAACGCGAATCGACGACTCGCCAACGCCGGGTTCTAGGTTCGCTTATGGGCATCCAGCAGAGTACGCCGTGATGTACGCGGATACGTCGAAGAAGTTGAACACACCATCGGGTTCAAAGTCCGCGGCCGGATCCATCGCGAGATAGGCGTTGATAAACGCTGACACATCAAAGAAGTTGAGCACGCCGTCTGGATTGCCGACAGGCGCGAAGTCGGCGGGGCACGCGATCGGTGCGGTGATGGTCCAGTTGGCTGTCATCGATCCGGCTTCCGGATCGGTCTCCAGCGTTGAGCTCCCGCTGTGGTTCAGGCGGACTTGGATGCGGTAACTCCCAGAGTCTGCCGTCAATGGCACGACAAAGTCGAACGCGGTTGGTCCTGAAGTGATTTGATCAGTGATGAACTCTTGGAAGAACGAGCCGGTAAAGCCACCGCCTAGTGTGCTTTCACTGAAGACGGTGATGAAGGACGAGAAACCGATGAATGATGGGCCAGAGTTCATCAACGATCCCTGGAATCGCACGCTGCCCTCGCCCGAGAGAACGAAGTCATACTCGAAAATCCCTGACATGGTGGTCCCGAATGATTGCGCCATGACATCGCCGGGTGCGCGGTCGCCATCGTACGATTGCGACGCGGTGAATGTGCCAGACGAAGTGCTCGCGAATACCGCATTCGCATTCGATGCGCCGACGTACACGCCGTCATCCGAGACGATCGAAACCGATGTCGCGTGCGGCCCGAGCTGCTCGGTCGTCGCGGTTTGATCATCCGACAGCACCGATTCATCGTCGAGACCCACGACTGAGAGCGTGATTCTCGATCGGGTATCGAGACTTGATCGGACCGGGTCGACCTGCGCGTCGCAGACATTCACACCGGTGACGAAAAACAGGGCGATCGTGCGATCAAATACATTGCGAAGCGGCATAGAGAACCCCCGGAGAATCAGTGGAGCGTGTCGTGCAAGAACTCTTCGAAGTTAGGATATCGCACCGCGTTGGTGTGCCAAGGGAAAAAAGAGGTTCGAAGACAAAGAGATCGGAATCGGTCTTTAAGGGCAGCCGGTGGCGAAATCAGCGAGGAATGTCGCGATATCGAAGAAATCGATCTGCCCATTCTGGTCGTAGTCAGACTCATCTGCCTGGGTGTTGAAGAGCGTGAGGAACGTGCTGATATCGAAGAAGTTCAGTTCGCCGTTGGTATCGAGATCGGGCGGGCACAGGGCACAGTCTCGGCTGATATCGATCGAAGTGAGAAGCCCTTGCGGCGATGCGTAGAGAACACCTTCACGCGTCGCGAGCATGTCGGTTCGTCCTTCGCTGTCGTTCACGACGCCGATCAACGCCGGCGCGTGCGGCAGCCCGTCAAACGCCCTGACCTTGCCGACACTGTCTCTGAAGTAGCCGACCCCAGCATCGACTAAGAACGTCCGCGCCTCCGCACCGGTATCGAAAGAATCGAACTGTGAGAAGTCGTTGATCGGGGCGGTCAGCACCGTTCCGAAATCGTTCCCCTCCACCACAAGGTAGATCATGCCGCTGTCGAACTGGACCCATGAGAACTCATGCTCCGTGAAGAAATCCGCGTACACAGGGTCGAATGGGTCTCGGATATCGATGGTCCGAAGCACGGGCTGGTCGAGGAAACTAAGCCGGCCCAGGTAGTAAAGCACGCCGTCGTGGAGTGTGAACGATCGGCTGTCCCTGACGCCGAGATCGCCGTAGAGACCTTCGATGGCAGCCTGGGTCGGATCGCTGATGTCAAGCACCACCGCTGCGTCTTGCGACGTATTGATGGCGAGGTGGTCGCCACTGATGGACACGCTCTCGACACCACCGAGCGGGTTGAACCGGTACGCCAATGCCGGGTTCTCGGGGTCGGTTGCGTCGACGACTTCGAGGCCATCCTCGTCCGCGGCGATGTACACAAACCCGTTCTGCGCATCGATGTCATAGACGTTGTTCGAATGGATGTCATACCAGGCGAGTTGCCGCGGGCTGTCGGGGTCCGAGAGATCAAAGATGTACAGCCCGCCACGATCGAGCGCGACGTATCCGATTTCGCCCTCGATCACGACGTAGGAGTCTCGGGACTGCTCGGGCTCGGGCACGAGCGGTGTGCGGTCAAAGACCGGGTTGATGTTGTTCATTGCGAGGGTGTCAATGATCGCCACGCCGGCGTACAGATCTCCGACAAGCACGCGGTTCCCCGATACATCCATATCAAACGGGTATCCCGGTGTCGCCACATGCCCGGTGAGTGCAGGTTCGCTCGGGTTCGTGATATCGAAGCGGAACACGCCTGCGTTCTCCAATGCGATGAACGCCTCGTTATTCCGCACCCGCGCCGAGACGTTCGAGCTGCTTCCTCCGAGCGCATACCCTTCCAGAAGATCGGCATAGAACAAACGTCCGCCAGATACCGGAGCGTTGGGATCAGCGATGTCGAAGATCTCTATCCAGGATCGACCGGCAACCACCAAGCGTTCGCCCGCGGTGTCTACGCGATCGCCAAAGAGAATCGGCCCATCAAGCGTCACACGGAACGCTTCCTGTGGAAACGATGGGGCCGAGAAGTCGATCGCGATGAGTTCAGAGTTGTTTCTTTCCAGCACGTAAAAAGTAGAACCATTGCTGGCTCCGTCTGTGAAGTTACCACCAATAGTTCCGAAGGCGCCGATGAAATCAAAGCTGCCGTCGGATCGCTCCCCAAGTGCGGTGACAAGGTCATCTTCAATGGTGAGTACGAGGTCGCCGAGTGTGTCGATCCCGTCGACCGACCCTGAGATTCCGTTAATGCTTCCGATGAGTTCGAATATCCCAGATGGATCGCTTACGTTGTACATTCGGAGCCTTTGCGAGCCAAAGTCTGTTTCGCTCAGGACGAACATCGTCTGTTCATGTAACTCAAACGCGTTGAAGTTCTCGACTTCCAACGCGCCCAGCAACGCAGGGTGAACAGGGTCGGAGAAATCGAACGCGAGGATCCCCTCGCTGTCGTTACCAAAGAACGCGACAAAGCCTGTGTCTCCCTCGGCCCGGACCCACGCGTATTCGGTGAACTCATCTTCGGTTGGTGGGATGGGCAAGAACTGGGCGGCATGCCCCGCGAACGCGCATGTCAGCCCGCCGCGGGCGGGTTCTTCGGCGGCGGCGATGGAGATGGCGTGAGCGCAGGTCAAGCCCGCAAACGTCAACGCGATAATAGATACGTCCATGGATGGTCCCCTGGCCGAGAGAGGCTTCGCAGGGTGCGGCCTCTGGGCTTTGCGGTCCATACGGGATTCCTCTTGTGCGGTTCCCAGGGCCGAGCGTTGCTAGAACGGAGGCAACTCGTCGTCAAAGTCAACGTCGTTGCCCGACCCATCACGGAAATCAGTCTCCGGCCCGGTCTTCTTACCGGGCGCGAAGCCGCGGTACTCGATTGGCGGCGGTGGGGGATTGGCGCCGGCTGCCGGCCCGGGTGATGGCGCGAAATCTGGTGTTTCAAATCCGCCCGCTTCGCTGTAACCGCCGCTTGATCCGGTTGGTTCAGGCGCGTTGGACGGCGCGTTACTGAACTCTGCGGGCGCGAAGTCGGGCGAGAATCCTTGGCTGCCGCCGATGTGCCGCCCGTCGTGGTTCTTGAATCGCACGACAGAAGAATCCCAGACAAGCTTTACGGTCCCAGTCGGGCCGTTGCGTTGCTTGGCCAGGATCAGCTCAGCAAGGTTGAGCTTCTCCCGGTTCTCTTCGTCGAACTCGGCGTTGTTGGGGTCCCACGTCGGATCGCCGCGGTGGTAGTACGACTCGCGGTGCAACAAGGCCACCACGTCGGCGTCCTGTTCGATTGAACCCGACTCGCGGAGGTCAGACATGCGTGGGCGGTTGCCCTCGCGTTGCTCGGCGCCGCGGTTCAGCTGCGCGAGGCAGATCACGGGCACCTTGAGTTCACGCGCGAGCGCCTTGATCGAGCGGCTGATCTCCGAAACTTCCACTTGTCGCGAATCACGCGCCGAGCCCGGCGAGGACAGCAGCTGGAGGTAATCGATCACGATGCAACCGATGTCATGCCGCTGTTTCATACGGCGGGCTTTGGCTCGCAGTGTAAGCACCGTCATGCCGGGCGTGTCGTCGATGATCATCGGGGCATCGGCAAGCTCGGCTGCGGCATCGTTGAGTTTACGGAACTCGGATTCAGAAACCTGCCCCGAACGCAGCTTGGCCGAGTCAACACCCGAGCGCGACGACAGCAATCGCTGCACCAGCGAGCCACGCGACATTTCGAGGCTGAAGATACCGACTGCGGTGGGCTTGGCCCCCTTGGTCGATTCCCAAGGCGTCCGTCCGCCGAACGCGATCTGCTCGGCCATGTTCAGCGAGAATGCCGTCTTGCCCATCGATGGGCGTGCCGCGAGGATCATGAGTTCTTCGGGCTGCAAGCCGCTGGTCATCTCATCAAGGTCGGGAAACCCGGTGGGGATGCCCGAGATCGGTTGCCCGTCTGCTTCGAGGATCCGGGTCATCTCTTGGTGGAGGAGCTCTTTGAGGTTCTCCGGTTCGGCATTGACATCTTCGGATGCGATATCGAAGATCTTTTTCTCAGCGACATCGATCACGCGCTTCGCCGAGTCCGGCGTCCCGTCTGAGCCGGTGTACGCATCGTGCAAGATCTCGCCGGCGGCATCGATAAGCTTGCGGAGTCGGGAAGCATCAGCGATCAGCTTGGCGTAAAACGGCGCTGAAGCAGCACTCGGGACCGCCTCGGCGAGCTCCATGAGATAGCCCGTGCCGCCTACGCGATCGAGCACCCCTCGGGCTCGCAGTGTTTCGGTCAACTGGACCAAGTCGCCGGACTGGTGGGCGTCGAAAGTATCTACCAGGGCTTGATAGATCGTCGCGTGTGCTTCCTTGTAGAAAGTGTCGGCGGAAGGCAGGATCTCGACCACATCGTTAAGCACGGCCGGATCAAGCAGGATTGAACCCAGCAACGATCGCTCGGCTTCCGTCGCGTGTGGGGGTGTTCGGTCAAACAGCTGTCCCATCGCCTCACGGTCAGTTTTGAACTGCCGGGGTTTGCCGCTGAACTTGCTGTCGGGTTTTGCTTCAAACTGCGTCACGGGGACATCGTCTGGCGCGGGCAGTGACTTGTCGACCCCGAGGCGTCGGATTCGGCACAAGCGACAGGATTTTCAGGTTCTTGCTGATTGATAGGTGGGGGTGAATCGCGACCGCCGTATGGGCCGTATTGTGACGTATGGACACATACAGCCCCTCCATGGGCGCCCTGACCTCGGGGCGACTGCCTGAACCGTTGCCCGGGTCGCCTTTGACGATTCTCCGATCTTGGTTCGACGAGGCGAGAGAATCCAAGCACCAGCCGAATCCCAACGCGATGACGCTGGCCACCATCGATCCCGATGGCAAACCGTCTGCCCGTATAGTGCTTTGCAAGCACCTGCACGTCCATCTCGGCTGCGCTGTGTTCTTCACCAACTTGGACAGCCGCAAGGGTCGCGCGGTCACCGCCAACCCGCGGGTCGCGCTGATCTTGCACTGGGACCACACAGACCGCCAGGTCCGCCTCGAAGGCCCGGTCTCCCGATCGCCTGAGCCAGAGTCAGACGCGTACTTTGCCAGCCGACGCTGGGAGAGCCGTGTGGGCGCTTGGGCAAGCGAGCAATCGCGTCCTATTGGATCGCGCTCCGAGCTACTCGGCAAGCTCGACGCGGTCGTCGAACGATTCGGCGTTGACACCGATGCAGCCGGGCGCGGCGAGCCGGTTGAAATCCCGCGCCCGCCGCGCTGGGGCGGTACCCGCGTCTGGTTCGAACGCGTCGAACTCTGGTGCGGCTCGGCCAGTCGGGTTCACGATCGAGCCGAATGGACGCGCGAACTCACACCCGCAGAGATCGAAGGTGTGCCGGGGTACGCCGGTGGTCCTTGGTCGAGCACGCGGGTTCAGCCGTGATTCAACTCGCTACATACCGATCGGACGCTCAAGGCGCAACAATGCTTGCGCGATGCGCTTGATCGCACGCAGTTTCCAAATGACGAGCACTCGGCCAATCTCCGGCCAATACATGCACTCGCCTGTTTTGTTCTGAATCCGCGCGATCCCGAGCGTTGCCACTCGATTCCAATAGTCCCAAAGAGTCTTCTGAGCCCGGAAAATGTTCCACGATGGGTCGTAGATCGTGGTCGGTTCGCTGGTCACGCCGTTGAGCTCGATGATGCCCAAGCCTTGGCCTTTTACGAGCATTTCTTTGGACTCACAGCGGACATCGAATCGGCCAACATCAAATCCACCTTTGAACGTTCGGGCAATAGCATCGATGCGCGCCTCAAGTTCGGGCGTCACCAAGTGGGACGCGTCGGTAAACATCGCGCCTTGGGCGTGATTGCCTGCCGACCCGAGTGAAACTTCTTCGCCTGCGCCGGGAATCATGTGCAGGCGATCTTTGCAGCACTCAAAGAACACGTCTGCCTGAACCCGATGGCGCGGATGGGCGAGAATCAATCGCCCGAGCATCCGCTTGCCGTCGCCCTTCAACGTGGGGAGTCCCTTTGCGTTGATCGAAAGAATGCGTCCGTGCAATCCTGCGCGATCGGGGTCGGCGATGGTTTTTGCATCGCGAACCCAGAGCACGCCGACCTCAATCGGGCCGGGGTGAAACTTCTGCAGGAGCATGGGTTCGGTTTGGATTTGTAAGTAATTGGCGACATCTGCGTCGGTCCTCATGATCCGAACGCCGCGCCCGCGTTCACCCTGGTCGGGTTTGATGATGATTGGGTACCCACCCAGCTTGGCGTCGTCCCGAACTAATGCGCATGCCGCGGCGGTTCGCCGGTCAGTATCGTCGTCTTTGGGTACGAACCGGGCGTGCAGCATGTCTTCGTGCGGCAATCGTTCGAGGATCTCGTGCTTCTTTTCTTCTGCGATCCCGCCGTCGCGTGCGTATCCGGGATTGACCGCGGTTGCGACCGCGCGCCCGCGGGCTTTGAGGATCCAGAACGGGAGCGTTACGTAACAAGGCAAGTACCGAATCCAACTCGGCCAATACTCTTGGCGACGCGCTTCGGTCAGAAATCCGAGCAAACGCATCCGCCCGGTCCAAGACCATGCATGACGCAGAACGGTGAGTAGAAGATACGAAAGACCAACGCCAGCAAAGACGCCGAAGATCCCAAATCGATCGGTCCAGGGCAAGATCATCTCGCGTGCGAGCAGCATCCACGCAAGGATAAACGAAACGAAAGACCACCCCACCGATCGCAGCCAACCCAGCACGGTGGTGGGGTGGTCGAGCCCCCCTGTCAACATGCACCACCACACGCGACCAAGCAAGATTCCAAGCCCAGCAAGCGCGAAGTCAATCTGAGCCGTGCCGACTAAGACACCTGCAAACACAGTCGTCAACGTCGGGCGAATACGGGTGAGGAGCATAAAGAACGGCAACGTCAGATACCAGGGCACGCTTCGAAGCCAGCGGGCGAAATCATGCAAAGCTGTTGCCGTGACGCCTCGTGAGGGCACGGGTGCGAGGTTGATGACTCCGATTACTGGTTCGGCGTTAAGGTCATCATGGCGCGTCATGAACGGCACCAAGTACTCCACGGCTTGGTCCGCTTGTTGGAATGGGATGAAGTGACTGGCATCCAGCATCACTAGCCGGGATGTCGGAATCAGCTCATGGTGCCGTTCCGCGCCCCATGCGGGGACGAGGAAATCGTGCCGCCCGTGCAGGATCAATGTTGGGGTTTCAAGCCCACGCATGATGTCGGCAAGCGGACGTTGATCCGTGTCATCGAAGAACTCAAGAAACGCTCTGCGTTCGCTTTTCGGCCCCGTGATTCCAAAGTGGGGATACCAGTACGAGCCCCACACAAGCAGTGACTTGCCGAGCTTGTACTTGAAGTGTTCAAAGCCGTGATCTCCGGTGCCCTCTGTGTCTTGTGATCCGACGGCTGCGAGGAGGGTGAACGATGCAGCTCGTTCCGGCTGCGCCTCGATCATCCGAAGCCCGACCGCGCCCGAGTTCGACCAGCCGGCGAGATGCGCCCGCTCGACATCGAGTGCATCGAGCACACGCCACATGATGTCGGCGTAGGTATCTGCCGAGTAATCCTCAAAGATCCGTCCGCGGCTCATTGGCTCGGACATGCTCGCAAAGCCGGGGAGATCGAGCCAAATCACGGTCCGGCCACGGGCAGCCAACCCGGCCGCGAGCTTCTCGAAACCGTTGGCTGCGCCGGGAGATCCGTGCATCAGCAAAACCGGCGGCTGTGCGTTCCGCAGATCACCAGTCACTATCACTGGATAGGTCAGCGGATTTTCCAGTACCGGCAAAGCAGTGGTGTCAACGCTCAGCTCGATGCCAGAAAACTGTTCAATGTATCGCCCGCCCCAGATGTGTCGCCCCTCGTCGAGTTGCCAGTCGACCATGTTTGATGCGACCAGGAGCAGCACGTAAACGCCAAGAGTCCACCATGGGTGCCGTCGAAAGATCGACTTCGGCGGTGTGTTCGAGCTGGTGGCGGCGTTAGGCATCGGGTCCGTTCTTCGCGATCACGCCCTCGGAGTTGCACCCGGGCCGATCTCCAACGAATCGTCTCCCACGAATCTCGGCCGTTCCAAGCTGCCCGCACGCTGCCATCGCGGTGCGTCCTTTGGTTCGTCGGCGTTTGGTGTACACGCCCAGTTCGCTCATCCGATCGACAAATGCGGCAACGTCTTCTTCGGCCGGGGCAGGCCACGGCGAGTTTCGGCGGGGGTTGTATGGAATAATATTCAAAAGTCCAATGGCGGCTTTTTGGTCCGTTTTTCCAAACGGCGCCATCCAGGTGGCGAGCTGATCTGCATGCTGCATGGCATCGTTCACGCCCGGTATCAGTACATATTCGAATAAAATCTTTCGTGCACCGCGTACGAGCACGATGTCTTCCATCACTCGCTGGAGCTCGTTCATGTCCCAGCGCTTGTTGACCGGCATCAGCTTGTCACGGACGTCGTCATTCGGTGCGTTTACAGAGAGCGCCAGCCCGAGTCGTTTCCAGCCGGGCGTTTGGATAACTTCAGCGATCCGTCGGAGCCCATCAACTCGCCCGACGGTGGAAATTGTGATGCAACTCATCGGCACCTTCGGTCCGTGGTGATCGGTGAGGCACGCGATAGCTTCGAGGACTGCGTCGGTATTGTCCAGGGGTTCACCCATGCCCATGAACACGATGTTGTCGATCTCAACGCCTTCGATCCATCGGGCGGCCCACCATTGCGCGACGATCTCAGCCGCGGTCAACGACCGAATCAGTCCCATCTGGGCGGTCTCGCAAAACCCGCAGCCCATGGCGCAACCGACTTGGCTCGAGACACACAACGTGTGGGTCTTTCGCCCGGTCCGTCCAATCATCGGGATGATCACTGATTCGATGTCCAGGTGCTGCACGCGATCGTCGTTGTTGAGCACGCCGAGCGCAACCCGATCGGCAGATCGTTCGGAGACTGGCGAACCTGTCTGGCGATCCAGTCTTTGGCAGAACTTGATGGTGGTTCCTTCGCGGACGTCTTCTTCCAATCGTCGCACGATCGGTGGGATCCAGGCTTCAAAGCCTTCGGGGACATGCGAGGGATCGCCCTGCAAGTAAAAGGCTCGATACGCAGCCATCGCTTTGCCGGAACCAATCCCGCGTTCGGTGCACATCGCCACAAACCGGTCATGGGTCACCCCGAGCATGCTGGGCAAGGCGGGCGGAGCAGGGTTGTCAACGTGGGCGTTGGTCATTCAGGTTGATGATATTTCCGGGATTGGTCTCGGCGTGGTATAAACGTGACTTGGGACAGAGTTCTTTCTTCCCGGGTCGATCGAGTCGAAAGGAATCGGGTGGTACGCAGGGCATTTACTCTTGTAGAGTTGCTTGTTGTCATCGCGATTATTGCGATTTTGACGGGCGTTATCTTGCCGAGTTTGGGTAATGCCAGGGAATCTGCTCGGGCGGTTGTTTGTGTACAGCGCTGCCGTGAGCTTGGGATGGCGACGATTTTTTACGCGTCGGATCACAAGGATCGTATTTGGCCGATCGTTCTCAACCCGCAGCGTCAACAGCGATACACCTGGGCTCGTGTGTATGACGAATCCGCCGATCGATTTACGCCCGGTCCCATCTGGGACTACCTTGAGGGCGCCGACAACGTGCTCGAGTGCCCGACGAGCCGCCGCCAGTCTATCAATGGCGGGGGCAGCACAGATCTCTTTGATTTCCGTTCCAATGAGCTCGACTTTGATTTCACCATGATCTCAGGGATGCAGGGAGCTCGGATCGATCTCGAACGGCCGGTGTTCTACCTCGATCGTACGAAAGACGTCCCGCACGCCGGACGCGGCAGAGTCCGTTATCCGCGGTCGGTCGGGCGAGCGTTCTTGACCCGTTTCCGTTCCACGCCTGTCTTCGTCGAAGAGAGTTTGTTCTTTTACAACGACGAGTATCGAGACGGGTTGTTTGGAAACCTTGATCAAGTCGCAGCCCGCCACAACAACGGAGGGAACTATGTCATGGTCGATGGTTCGGTCGGACAGTTCAAAGACGTCTCAGGCGCCGCTGAGGATCTCGAAGAAGCTGGGAGCGACTTTGTCGCAGCCGAGATCTATGCACTTTTACCGCTGCGCAATAATGGATCCGGCGGCATTTTCTTCCGCTCGGTTTATCACGCCGACACTGGAGAACACGGATTCATCGATCGGGCAAAGCTGCGATAGCAGCTCCGCCTACTCGTCTTCATCCGCAACCATCTGATCGAGCATCGTGCCAATCAACGCGATTGTGGTGTCGTCCGCGGAAGAGCCCGAGCCTGATCCATTGACCATCACCTTGGGCGTGATCTGGATTCCCATTTCGCCGATGATGCGGAGCACCTCGATGAGTGCTGCGTTGCTCTTACCGATTTGAAGCGCAATCTGTTGATACGCGGTGGCCTGAGCCAGTGCTTCGATCTCGATCGCTTGTGCCTCGGCTTCGGCTTCGATAATGCGCTTGCGTTGGTTCTCTTGAGCGATCTGCACTTCGTATGCAGCGGTCGCGAGACGCTTTTCTTCGACGGCTTCCTGTTCGGTCTTGGAGAGTTCTTTTTTCTGCTCGGCCGCCTTCTGTTGCTCTTGGAAGGTGATCTGTTCCTGCACCGCGATCTCGCGATCACGCTGTGTGGTGAGCAGGTTGCCGAGTGTTTCTTCGTTACCAACGTCGCCGATACGCACACCAGAGACCGTCACGCCGACGCGTGCCATCTCGGTCGCGATCATGGCCAGCGATTGCGACTCCTGCTGCGAACGCTGGTTAACGTAGTCGAGCGCTTTTACGTTTTCGGCGTTGTTGCGGAAGATCGCTCGCACTGCCGAGTTGAGCTTGTTGAGCAGCGGCTCGCCGTCGGTGCCGAGCTTGGCGACCACGATTGGTGCGTTCTGCGGCTCGATCTTGTATTCGATACGAACATCCACCGGGAAGGTAAACCCGTCGCTGGTCCGCACGTTGATCTCGCGCTGCTCAGAGCCCTGCCCGCTGCGTCCGGCTGCTGCCGTGAATCGCACGATCGTTTCTTTGGTCGAGATGCGCACCACGGTGTACGCCTTGGTGTTTACCGGGTACTTGCCCGGTGGTAGCGGCTCTGCCTGGACGCCTTTTTCGCCGGGATTCGCCAGGATGATCGCTTGATCGCCCTCGCCCGCTGGGATCTCGATAGTCGGCGCTTCACCGAAGTTGCTTTTGAGGACCGCAACCGCCGCCGAGGGCACCTCGGTCTCGTCCACCATTTCGACTTTGAATAGGTCCGTGTTCAGGCGATACGTACCCGGGGTCAGCACGTTCGATTGCGGTCCTTTGCGGCCATTGCCCGCTGTAGAGCTGTCACCCGTAGTGAGGAAGTAGCCGGGGTTATCGAGCATCTTTTTGAACTTTGACGCCTCGACTTCCGGTGCGAACAACTGCCCCGGATCGAGCGGCTGTCCATCGCGGGCCTCGACCAATCCAATCTTGCCCGTGGGCACATCGATGAGAGGGCGCGTCTCGACCTCGTAGATCACCGGCCAGTACCACAAGTGCCATCCGGGTGGAAGGACTCCGGCTTGCGGGCCCATCTCGCCCTCGGTCGCGATGACCTTGCCGTCCGCGAGTTTCGCGCCCAGCGCGTTCTTCTTGATGATCCCGACCTGGTCCGACCCCACGTATTGGACCGACCCGAGCAGCACGCCGGCGATGAGCACCAGCAACGCCCCGACCGCCAGCCCGATCTTGCCCGCACGCGGCTCGACCCGCACGGCAAACGCCAACATGCTCACCGCGATGATGATCCCGAGAAAGAAAAATCCTGATGTCATGCCTGTCGTCTCCATGCGTTGAACGAGTTGGGTGCCCACCGGAAGCGGCCGGCGCCTCCCGGACTGTATGAGCTCCTTCGCCCCATAACCTCGAGTATTTCCGTTTGATCGAGAAGAAACCCGTACAAATTCATACCAGATTGAAACTGAAACCGGTACGAATCCCCTTGCGTAAAGATTAGTGTCGCGTTATGCTGTAACAGTTACATCGCCTGATTTTGGTGAAGCGGTCTCGTAGCTCACCTGCCTTGAGGGAGGCATCACACATGACCCATCAGTGTTCTATCCGTCGCCGCGCGTTCACGTTGATCGAGTTGCTGGTGGTCATCGCGATCATCGCGTTGCTGATCGGCATCTTGTTGCCTGCGATCGGTAAGGCTCGCGATACAGCCAAGACCGTGCTCTGCTCGGTGCAGCTGCGCTCGATGGGGCAAGCGACCGCGATGTACGCCCACGACAACAAAGACCGCATCTGGCAGCGCGGCGAATGGGTCAAGGTCGAGGTCGCCCCCGATGAGTGGGAGCCCGGCGCGATCTTTGACTACGTCGACAATGCCGACGAAGTTCTCTCGTGCCCGACCAACAAACGCCGCGCTCCCGACGGTTCTGGGCAGGCATCTGACTTGTTTGGCGATTACAAAGAAGTTGGTGTGGACTTCGACTACTGCCTCATGCGCGGCGTCCAGGGTGCACGGACTTACAACACCTATTCGCTTGGCTACCTCGACCGAAAAGGCGGATATGGTGACGGGCCGCAGCCTGTGTTCGCCGACGAAGATACCTTCGAGCCTATCTCCGCCGTCTTCACGAGCCTCCCGATCTTCATTGAGGAAGACAGTTTCTTCTACAATGCCGACGTGCGCTACAACGATGGTGACTGGGCTGTTGACGATCAGATCACCCAGCGTCACGGCGACCAGGGTCACATCTTGTACATCGATGGCGTTGCGAGGTTGTTCAATGCCAGTGCTGGCGAATCCGAGACCGAGCTCGAAGCGTCGGACTTCTCTGCCGACGATATTTACTATAAGTTTCGCGACCGCAACAACTCTGGTTGGCTCCGCATGAACGCCGATCCGGAGGTTGGCGATTGGGGATTCCTCGACGGCAAGCTGTAAAGCCTGATCCTGTCGCAGTGTTCGCTCTAGACTTGCTCCCCCGCCGGCTGAAACCGGTGGATGACATTGGGAGTGAGACTGATGGCCTGGCTAAAGATCAAAGAAGCATTCCGGACCGATCCGGGCACCGAAGTGACTGTCAAGGGCTGGGTCCGTACCCGCCGAGACTCGAAAGCGGACGGCGGGCTGTCGTTTGTCGCGGTGCACGACGGCACCTGCTTTGATCCGATCCAGGTCGTTGCGCGAGGTGACCTGTCGAACTACGCCGATGAGATCGCGAAGCTCAACACCGGTTGCTCGGTGGAAGTTTCCGGCATCTTGGTTGAGTCCAAGGGCAAAGGTCAATCGGTCGAGATTCAGGCAGCGGAGATCAAGGTGATCGGCTGGGTCGATGATCCGGATACCTACCCGGTGTCCAACAAGCGTCACTCGTTTGAGTATCTCCGCGATGTTGCGCACCTGCGCACGCGGACGAACACGTTTGGTGCGGTCGCCCGCGTGCGGCACACGTTAGCGTGCGCTGTGCACCGGTTCTTCGACGAGCGTGAGTTCTATTACGTTCATACTCCGGTCATCACCGCCAACGACGCCGAAGGCGCGGGGCAGATGTTCCAGGTGTCGACGTTGGATCAGATGAACCTGCCGATGACGCCAGAAGGCCAGGTCGACTACAACGAAGACTTCTTCGGGCGGCAAGCGCATCTGACGGTATCGGGTCAGCTGAATGTCGAGACGTATTGCTGTTCACTCAGCCGGGTGTATACGTTCGGACCGACGTTCCGGGCAGAGAACTCGAATACATCGCGCCATTTGGCTGAGTTCTGGATGATCGAGCCGGAGATCGCGTTCGCCGATCTGATGGACGACGCCAAGCTCGCAGATGAGATGGTGAAGTTCTGCGTTGATGCAGCATTGACCGAGCGTCCGGATGACATGCAGTTCTTTGATGATCGCATCGAGAAGGGCTTGCTGGATCGACTGCGCGCGGTGGTCGATGCGCCGATGCGTGTGGTTCCGTACACCGATGCGGTCAAGATCTTGCAGGAATCGGGCGAGAAGTTCGAATACAAGGTCGAATGGGGCAGCGATCTGCAATCCGAACACGAGCGATACTTGACCGAGCATCACTTCAAGCAGCCGGTCGCGCTGATCAACTACCCAAAGCAGATCAAAGCGTTCTACATGCGTGAAAACGATCCGGGCACGGATGGCGCGCCCGGTGCGACCGTTGCGGCGATGGACCTGCTGGTGCCCGGTGTCGGCGAACTCATCGGTGGTTCGCAACGGGAAGAGCGACTCAGCGTGCTTGATCAACGCATCGAAGAGATGGGGCTGATCAAAGAAGACTATTGGTGGTACCGCGACCTCCGAAAATATGGCACGGTCCCGCACGCCGGCTTTGGGCTCGGGTTCGAACGGTTGGTTCAGTATGTCACTGGCATGCAGAACATCCGCGACGTCATCCCATTCCCGCGTGCCCCGCGCCAGGCTGAGTTTTGATGCTCCAGTCGGTCGCTTGTGCCTCGATCGGCATGCTGCTTGTTTCTTACTCGCCTTTGATTGCGCAGGACACGCCAGCCGAAGAAGTGGAGATGACGTCCGAGGCAGCGAAGGGCATCGCCGATGTCATCCGGCGGATGCAGATCGCGATCGAGCGGGCAGACTCTGGTGCGTACATGCTGGCGGTGGATACTGCTGATCCGGTTTTCGCTGAAGAGCAGCGCAAGTGGGCGCGTGACTTGCGATCACATCCGATTGAATCGGTCCGCGTCCGCGCGATGATCGGGCTCGGGCGTCGCCACGTCGGAGACGCGTGGTTGGTCCCGTTCTTCTTGGATTGGACGCTTCCCGATGAAACGGATGAGCGCACGGTTGCATCGCTGGCCGTCTTTCGTCCGTTGGGGCTTCCTGATGGGGATTGGGTGTATTCCGGCCGACTTTGGGACGAGCATCCGGGTGTGAATGTCCGGATCTTGACCGACCCGGAAGACGAGACGGCTGCCGAGATGGCGGAGTACCTTGTTGATCACGTCGGAACGTTTCGAGCTTCGATCGAACAAGATCTCGGCGAGACACTTTCGATGGACCCGACCATCAAGATTTATCCCGATATGGAATCACTCCAAGCTTCGATCGCTCTTTCATACACCAGCCCCCTGGGCGGTTGGAACGAACCCGGTGAATCGATCAAGCTGTTGAGTCGTCCGGGGTTCATCGGGCCTCGTCTGGATGCCACCGTGGCCCATGAGCTTGGGCACGCAGTCTCATTCGAATGGGGGCAGTCGATCATCGATGCGCCGTGGTGGTCGCTCGAAGGTATCGCCGAGGTTGTTGCCGATCCGTTTCGTGGCGAGCGCTTCGCGCGAGTGAAAGACGCTGCGGTCGGTTTGTCTCAATCAGATCAACTCATGCCGTTCGACAAGCTCTCGGATTTTCGCGGCGAGGCAATGAACTTCGGCCGCCAGGTCTATGTTCAAGGTCGATCGATGGTCGCATACATGACCAAACGGTTCGGATCTGAGCGCCGCAATGAGTGGTTCCGCGAGATGGGGGCGGGCCGGTCGATTGAAGTCGCAACGTTGCGGGTGTTTGAGATGAGCTTTGATGAGCTTGACCGCGACTGGCGAGCGTCACTTAGGAGTGAGTAGCCGCTTCAATCCGTGATCTACTCTGTGCCTTCCGCCGAGACAATCGCGGTACCGTCGCCATCATTTGGTTGTTCAGCGGGCGATCGAATCATCAGCCAGCCCCAGACGCAGCATGCCAAAAACGCTGTCCACAGGGCCACCCAGCCAATGGAATCGCGGACCTTTGGCGGGCGACCTTCCAGCGGCTTTGACATGAGCATCAATGCCCGGGCGCTGAGGGGCCCACCAATGCGAACCGCGTGCTTGCGGGCGACGATTGTTCTCGGTTCAAGCCAAATCCAAGTCAATCGTGCACGGGTAACCACTTGGTGAACCAATGCGCCCAGCTTGCCTTCCGGTGCTTTGGAAGCGTCTTTGGTTGGGACTTGAGGTTCGTTTTCGGCTGCAGCGGGGGTGACAGATGGTTCTGCCCCAGGCGGCGGATCAGCAGTAGGTTCAGAACGGGCCGCCGATTCGTCTGGAACCGCCACGGCTGCGGTTGGTGTCAGTTCGGGAGCGAAGGCGGAGTCGTTTCGAATGCCTTCCGATTCGCTGGGGAGCGAATCTGGTTGGCTTTGCTCAGGCGTGGAATCTTCAAGGAGTGCATCGGCGAGCGAACCCAAGTCATCATCTTCAGGGCTTGGGTATTCTGATTCCAAAGCTGAATCATTTGGTGTAGATTCGCCTGCAGAGGTATCGTCATCTAGGAGTGCATCAAACGCGTCACTGCTGAGTAAATCTTGGTCCGATGATTCCGTAGCCGATTCGGCAGCTTCGGCCTCTTCGATTGAATCAGTTTCTGCGACTGTGTCGAGCTCTTCTGAAACAACGAAGTTGTCAGGGTCTTCATCTTCCTCCTCGGCCGATTCAGACTCGCCGAGTAGATCTCCGATCGCATCATCGAGCGCATCGGCGGATGACTCTGTTACCTCATCTTGGTTGTTTGTTGCCTCTTCGTCTATCGATGCTGTGACGCGTTCAGAAACTTCTGGCGTCTTGTCGCTTTTCTCGGCCGCCTGTATTTGATCATCCGACTCGTCTTGAAGCAGGTCGTCAAGCGCTCCTTCGAGGAAGTCTTCGTTGGAGGCTACTTCACTCGCGGAGTCAGCTTGGGCGATCGGTTCGGGTTCGATTTCCGCTGCGGTTTCTGCACCTGGCGCAGGTTCGGGCTCGTTCTGACTGTCTGGTTCATCGGGTTCGAGATCATCAATCGCCCCTGCGAGTTCGTCGGCAGCCTGCTCGAGAAGCTCTTGGGCGGAGACCTCGACTTGATCGATCGCAGCTTCGACTTCAGCAACAGGCTCGGCGAGGCGTTCGGCAGAGTCTTCCGGCTCGGTCACTGAATCTTCGAACGGGTCGATCTCGGGCACCGGGTTTTCAGGATTTTCGAACCGATCGCAGGCTGATTCAGCCTCACCCAAGAGCGCATCGATCGCGTCCTCGAGCGCAAGCTCCTGGGTGGTATCGGTCCCGGGTTGGTTCTCCGGCGGATTCGGCACATCGAGATCATCGGACCCTGAACGTCACAACTCAAGGACTATCGGCCGTGCCGACACGGTTCAGGCGTTCTAGGCTCCCCAGACGTGCAGAAAGACCGCCCCATCGCCCACCGGATCTACTTTCCGGACCTTACCCGGGTCGCGGATGCCACCAAACTCCGTTTGGACGGGCCAGAAGCCCACCACGCCGCCAGGGTTAAGAGAGCCCGCGCGGGTGAGATGGTCGCGTTGTTCGACGGCCGAGGAGAGATCGCCCACGCCGAAGTTCTCGATGCCAGTCACGGCAAGAACGCATCGCTGGATGTGCGTCTTCTTAGCCGGCAGCACCACGTGGCGCTCGAGCCAAGGCTCGAGATCTGGTGCCCGCCTCCCAAGGGCGATCGGCTTGAAACGATGATCGATCAGCTTTCTCAGATTGGGGCTGCCTGCTGGCGGCCGCTTCGCACCGCGAGATCGGAGCGCGATGCGTTCCGTGCCGAGAAAACTGAGCGTGCCGCAATTGAGAGCGCGAAGCAATGCGGGAGGGCGTGGCTGATCGAAATCGGTGACTGGATCGACTTCGCTGATGCCATCCAGGACCAGCGAGCGGTGCTCGCCGACGCATCGGGGATGTCTGCGAAACCAATCCCGTCTGGCTGTGTGTTGATGCTCGGGCCCGAAGGTGGTTGGACGCAACAAGAGCGCGAACAAGCAGGTAGGCATCAACGCGCAACGATACGATTCGCGCCGCATGTGATGCGGATCGAAACCGCTGCCGTCGCCGGAGCGGCCTGTTTGCTCGCGAATGCAACCCTCACTCCCGGAGGTCAGCCATGACACGCATCTTCGTTTTGTTTGCGTTCTTTTGTGTATCGATTGCGCCGGTTTCTGCCGCGGATAGAGATACGCGCGAGCAGGCCCGCGGCATGATCGATCAAGCGATCGCCTACCTTGTTATCGAACAATCCGAAACGGGGGGCTGGCGCGAGAATCCGGACGGCCCGTCCTATCCAGCGATTACTGGGCTGGTTGTGACCGGAATACTTCTTGATCCCCGATATGATGAGCGGCATCCAGCGGTCGCGAAAGGCGTTCGGAGCATCCTGAGCTACGCCCGGTCCGACGGCGGTATCCATGACGGCGTGCTCCCGACGTATAACACCTCGATATGTCTCTCGGCGCTCGCCAACGTTCGATCGCCTGCCGCGGCAGAAGCGATCCGGCTGGGGCAGTCGTACTTGCGAACGCTGCAGTACCACAATGACAACACCGGCGGCGACGAAGCTCCGTCTTTCAATGAACCAGTTTCGGAGTCTCATCCTTACTACGGCGGCGTCGGGTATGGTTCGCACGGCCGGCCTGACTTATCCAACCTCGGCTTCTTCCTGCAAGCACTGCATGACACTGGTGTCTCGACCGAAGACCCGGCGATCGAACGGGCGATGGTGTTTCTCCAACGCGTTCAGATGCACGACGAAACCAACGACATGCCATTCGCCGATCGGACCAATCAGGGCGGGTTCGTCTACGCAACCGTGCCGAATCTCGAATCAATCGATGGACTTGCCGGTCAATCTCAAGCAGGGGTGATGGAAGAGATCGATGCCAACGGCAACACGATCGTTCGGCTCCGGGCGTACGGTTCGATGACGTATGTCGGATTCAAGAGCCTCGTGTTCGCGGATCTCGCGCCGGGCGACCAGCGTCTGGACGCTGCCTGGCGATGGATTACCAACCATTACACCATGGATGAAAATCCGGGTTTGGGCGACCAAGGGCGGTACTACTACTATTGCTCAATGGCTCGTGCACTCGACGCGTTTGGCCAGCCTGAAGTTGACGGCAATGATTGGCGGGCCGATCTTGTTGCGTCACTCGCCGAACTTCAGAATGCGGATGGTTCTTTCCGTGTGCTCAACGATCGCTGGATGGAAGCCGATCCGGTGTTGATCACTGCCTATGCCTTGATCGCGCTCCAGCACGCTGCGGGCAACACGAACTGATCCCGGCCAGATCACCTACCATCTTTGATCAACTTCGAGGAGATCCACATGTCCGCGACCGCCACACTTCCAAAGCACTACACCGAACTCACCACGCTCCTTCGTGAAGCAGCCACACTCGGTTCGGTTAGCGCGTTGCTTGGATGGGACCAGGAGACCTACATGCCCGCCGGTGGCGCTCCTGCACGCGCCGAACAGTCCTCGTTACTTGCGCGTATTCAACACGAGAAACGGACCGCGTCGCGCGTCGGAGAGCTGATTGCTGCTTGCGAAGAAGACGCAAGCCTGAATGATGACACGACCGATACCGGTGCGAACTTGCGTCAGATTCGCCGAGATTTCGACAAAGCCACCAAGGTGCCGGGTGATCTTATTGGAGAGCTTGCCCGCGCGGGTTCTGAGGCGCAGGAGCACTGGAAGCGTGCGCGAGCCGAAAATGACTTTGACGGCTTCGCGCCCGCGCTTTCGAACATGATGGACTTGTCGAAACGAAAGGCTGAGTGCCTTGGCGTCCCCTCTGATGGCGAGCTCTACGACGCGCTCTTGGACGAATATGAACCCGATGCCCGAGCGTCCGAGATCGAAGCGGTGTTCAACCCGCTTCGCGAACGACTGAGCGCGTTCATCGCAGATGTGAGCGAGAACGGCACCCCGCCTCGGACCGACTTCATCGCGCGATCCAATGCCGCGAGTAAGCAGCACGCGTTCGGACAAGAAGTGATAGCAGCTCTCGGGTTCGATCGCGTCACTGGGCGCCTCGATACGACGACTCACCCGTTCTGCTCGGGCCTCGCAGCGGGGGATACCCGCCTGACGACCCGGTATAGCGAAGATAACTTTGCAGACGCACTCTCGAGCACCATGCACGAGTGCGGGCACGGCCTGTACGAGCAGGGTTTGCCCAAGTCCGGTCCGCACGCGGGCACGCCGCTCGCCGACAGCGTGTCGCTGGGGATCCATGAATCCCAGAGTCGTATGTGGGAGAACTTTGTTGGGCGCTCCGGTCCATTCTGGAAGTGGGCATTGCCCATCGCCAAGAAGCACTTTGGCTCGACTCTGGAAGACGTAGATCTTGAAACCATGATCAAGGCGGTAAACACCTGCACGCCGTCATTGATCCGCGTTGAGTCTGACGAGCCAACCTACAACCTGCACGTCATGATCCGTTTTGGCCTCGAACGGGCCATGGTTCGGGGTGATCTTTCGATTCAAGATCTTCCCGGTGCTTGGAACGATCAATACAAAGAACTGCTAGGTGTGACCGTCCCCGACAACAAGCACGGCTGTCTGCAAGATGTCCACTGGTCGTTCGGTTTGATTGGCTATTTCCCGACCTATTCACTTGGCAATCTCTATGCCGCGCAGTTTTGGGAAACGATCAACGAACAGATCCCCGATCTCGATTCCCAGATGGCACGTGGCGAGTTCGAAACATTGTTGACATGGCTGCGTGATCACATTCATCAGCACGGACGCCGGTATACGGCACAACAGCTTTGCGAACGCGCGACGGGCAAGCCATTGGGGGCGGATCCACTCATGCGTCACTTAGAACGCCGCGTGAAGCCAGCTTACGGGCTTTAAACCGATCGAAGGTTCGCCGGGCGAAGTCCGTACGCTTCTGCTGGGGTGAGGCGTTGGATCTCCAAGCGATCTGGCGCGGGCCCGCCTGAGCATGTCACTGTGATGCGTGCGTTCCAAGCGCCCGGCGTGTCGGGAGCGGCGCGATCGATCGTGAGGAAAAGTTGCGGCCGGGAAGTCTCATCGGGGTTGAATACCCAAGACGATTGATCCTCGACTCGACCTCCAACTGTTCTTGATGGAGTGATTCCTTTGCCCGTTGCAGCATCGAGACACCAGGCTGCCGCATCGGGGTCAGAGATTTTCGGGTTGGTTTTTCCCGACGCGTCCATCGTAGTTACGCCAATGGTTGTGATTCGGTGTTCGCCGAAACCCGAGATCAACCAGACATGATCACCCCGCGCCAGTCGGACTGGATAGCTGCCCGCACGTCCTTCATTCTTTGCATTGATCTGTTTGAGCCGACGAGGCAGAATCCGAGCGACAAAGAGCGCGCCGATGAAAACAGAAAACGAGAGCATCACCCAAGCGACTGGCGGAGCTGACGCGACTCCTTGTTGCAGGATCGCATATAGCACGAGCAAAATGAATGCGCTGATGAGAATCATGGGCAGCAACAGGCTGATCCACTTTCGTTGAATCGCCTTGGTGCCGGCCTTGATTCGGATAATTTCAGACGAGCCCGGCCCGTCATCGGTCATCTCGGTGATGAGTGCGCCACCCATCACTGATTGTGCAGGAGTGACGGCAGGACCGCTGCGAGACGATCGAAGTCCTCGAGTGTATTGAACCACTGGCAACTCACGCGCATCAGCCTCGGATGAACGCCAGTGAGCCCCCAAGCAGGAGCTTGGATCCGATGGTCAAGGCGGAGGCGATCCCAAAGCTCGTCGTCATACATCCGACCCGGTTTCACGCCCGTTTCAGGGACGGGAAGCGGGAGGGTGACCATCGACGCGGTCATGCATTCTGGGGCGAGTGTTTCGATCCCGATCGCATCCGCGATGCGTCTCGCTCCGTCGCGCACGATTTTGTGATTACGCCGCTGTAGGCCTGCAAGTCCGCCGGGATGCTGGGCGGTCAAGTGCTCGATCGCGATGGGTAACACAAGGTTCCCGGTGCGGTCCTCGGTGCCAACATAGTCAAAGTCACACAGGAAAGCTTTGCGTTCTGGACGCACAGCGTGTGTACGGCAAGACAGGACAGCGGGCTTGAGACGTTTCTGTCGACCCGGGTCAGCGTACAAAAAGCCGGTGCCCTTGGAAGCGCCGAGCCACTTGTGGCAGCTTGCGGCGTAATACGCTGGACGCAACGCGTGCAGATCGATGGGAACATGCCCCGGCCCGTGGGCGCCGTCGATCAGCACATCGACACCCTTTGCGCGGGCTCGTTCGACAATGTCAGCGATCGGCAGGATCAAGCTTGTTGCACTGGTGATGTGCGAGCAGACGATCAGTTTCGTGCGAGGAGTGATCGAGTTGATGATTGCTTCGGTTGCTTCTTCGGGGGTGATGGCCGGGAACGGCAGTTTGGCCGTCACGATGCGGGCGCCCGAGCCAGCGCAGGTACGGCCCAACTCGTTGAGCGTCGCTTGGTACTCGTGATCCGTGACGATGATTTCGTCGCCCGGCTGGAGATGCAGGCTGAGGAGTACGGAGGACATCGCGAACGTCCCGTTGGGCATGAGGGCAAGGTCCCCTGCGTCGCAGTTGACCAGCCGAGCGATCGCTTGGCGGGCGTGGTCGCAGTAGTGCTCAAGGTCGTGCTTGTAAAACTGGACCGGATCAAGCTCGATTCGACGGGCGAGCTCGTCCTGGGCGGCTCGGACCACCGCGGGCACGCAGCCGTATGACGCCCCATTGAGCATCGTGATACTTGGATCCAAGCCGTGCTTGGCGGGTTCATGCGTTCGATCCATAAAAGCCTCAAGGATGGGCTCTGGAGCGAGGCTGGCGGCCTTGGTGGGGTCCGATTGATGCGTCGAAATCATGTGCATGTCATCAGTATCGGCACGCCGAACGCTGAAAGCACAAAGGACGAACCCGCAATCCGCGGTTATGCTCAGGTCATGTCAAGAACAGCCCGGAATTTGATCTTCTCTGTCATTGCTGGCATCGTTTGGTGTTCCAGCGTCGTCGATGCCCAAACGACGCAACGCAGCTCGGAAGCGGTGGATTCAGCCAATCGAAACGTCCCGTCCCTCAAGCAAATCATGGCCGACCCGTCATGGTTTGCCCGTTCCCCAGAACTGGTTGGGTGGCTTCCCGGGTCGGATGCGATTCTCTACGATCAACGCCGCGAAGGCGTCGTCGAGAGAGAGACCGATGACCGGTTTTTGCTCACGCTCAATGGACTGAACCCAACGGGCTTTCCGAGCATGCTCGAGGAGGTCCAGCGTCCCATACTGATCCCCGCGAACGGTGTCTATTCGAACGATCGGTCTCGGCACCTGACCTCACGCGGGGGGGATCTCTTCATGCATGAAGATGGCCAATGGAACCAACTCACCCGGACGGGGAGCCGCGAAAGTGCCCCGATGTTCATGGTCGGCGATAATCGCATTGCGTTCCGCCGCGGCGATTGGATGATCCGTGATCTGGATACAGGTCTCGAGTCCGAGGTCGCAGACATTCGCTTCGCCGAAGATCCCGCAAAGGCGAAGGACAAAGACCTTGGCGATCTCGAACAGCAGCAACGCGATCTGTTCCAGGTCATCCGCGAGAACAAGGAGCGAGACGAACTCAATGAGACGGTCAACCGCTCGCGGCGAGACAATGACCCAACCAGTGTGGCGGGGCCGTTCTACCTCGACAAGTCCATGCGATCGTTCGGCGAATGGCTCAGCCCGTCCGGCAACCATCTCCTGCTCGCCATCGCAAAGAAGAATCCAAAGTCGGGCATTAACGACCTGATGCCTTCGTATGTCACCGAAACGGGATATGTCACGACGTCGAGCGTGCGACCCAAAGTCGGCTATCAGCCCGAGCGCGCGGATTCGTTTGTATTGCTCGATCTGCGAGACGAATCGATCATTGAACTGGGTATAGAGAGTCTTCCAACCATCTCCAAAGATCCTCTGGCAGGGATCAAGGCCGCCGCGAAAGCGCGGCTCGCAGAAAGTGAAGCAACCGGTGATGCCGAAGGCGAATCAGGTGAAAGCGAATCTGATCCAGAAGAGAACACCACCCCGCGTCCGGTTTCAACTATCGGCGTGCGTTGGTCAGATACCGGTGAGACGGTCGCGGTCATGCTTCGAAGCCATGATAACAAGGACCGCTGGATCGCTACGGTTGATACGAATGCAAACGAGCCAGCATTCGTCAACGCCCATCACCTGCACGACGCTGCTTGGATCAACTGGAGCTTTAACGAGTTCGGTTTCATCCCTGATACTGATACGCTCTGGTTTCTCTCCGAACACACTGGATTCAGCCATCTCTACACGCTTCGTCGCAATCAACCAGAGCCGAGCGCGATCACTTCGGGCGAGTATGAAACGCGTTCGATCTATGCGTTCTATGACAACTCGGGTTTCCTAGCCCGCACGAACGAGGGTGACCCCGGCGTTCACGAGCTCGAGCGCATCGCAATGGATGGGCGGCGCACCAAACTCACTCAGCTCGGTGGTGATGTGCAGGCGTATCGCGTTTCGCCGGATGAAACACGGGCGATCGTGACATACTCGGCCGCGATGGATCCGCCAGAGTTGGCTGCGGTTTCCATCACCGGGCTTGAACGCCCAGTTCGCCTGACCAAGACGGATACGGATCTGTTCCGTTCGTTTGATTTCACAGAACCCGACTTTGTTTGGATTCCGTCAGCCCATGTTGATCGCCCGATCTATACAAGGGTGTACCGACCGGATCCAAGACGCTTTCCTGGTCCGCGTCCGATCGTCATCTTTTCTCACGGCGCGGGGTATCTTCAGTTCGTTCAGAACAGTTGGAAGTACTATTTCCGCGAGCACATGTTCCATACGTTGTTGACAGAGCGCGGCATCATCGTGCTCGCGCCAGACTTCCGAGCCTCAGCGGGCTATGGCCGTGACTGGCGCACCGCGATCTATAGAGTCATGGGCTATCCAGAGCTCGAAGACTTTGATGACTGCATCGCATGGGCCGCTACGAAAGGTATCGGTGATCCAGAAAAGGTCGGTGTCTACGGAGGTTCATACGGCGGGTTCATGACCTTGATGGCGATGTTCTTGCGGCCAGATGTGTACGACGCTGGAGCGGCGCTGCGGAGCGTCACTGATTGGCGTCATTACAATCATGGCTACACATCAAACATCCTCGATACCCCCGATATCGATCCCGAACCGTTCGATCTGAGTAGCCCGATCACCCACGCCGAAGGACTCAAAGGCAAGCTGCTCATGTGCCACGGTCTGCTTGATGACAACGTAGTCGCGCAGGATGTCATACGCCTGAGTCAGCGATTGATTGAACTGGAAAAAACCGCTTGGGAGCTCACGTTGTACCCGGTCGAGCCGCATGGGTTCCGAGAGCCAAGCTCTTGGCACGACGAGTATCGTCGGATTCTTGAGTTGTTCGAAGATACCTTGCTTGATTAACGAGGTGCAATGCAACGGCGTCGCGGTTAGCATTCCCGCATGACCCGACACATCATCGCGTTGTTTCTTCTGTTCGTCTGTCAAAGAGCGTTGGCTCAGGGGTCCGCCGATGACTACGCCCGTGTTGACCGACTACCCGGTGATTGGGCAGGGCTTGTTCGCAATGCAGACATTCGGGTCAAATGGCTTGATGCCGAGACGCCCGTCTATCGGTTTGAGCTTGAAGACGGTTCGTCTGAGTGGAGAACGGTCGATCTAGGCACAGGCAGAGTCAGCCCTGCATTTGACACCGATGCGATCGAGCAAGCGCTCCAACGTGTTGGTATTGAATCACTCGGCGAGGTGCCGTGGTTCGATTTCGATCAGGACCGTTTGATTTTTATGCGGTCGGGAGATTCTCGCATATGGGTTTGGTCTAGCGGAAATCTACAGCAGATCAACGCAGCAGAGCTTCCCATGAAACTTGGTCTCAAACAAGATCGCACAGATCGGACTCAAGGCGGTGGACCAGCGACGACTCTGTTTGTAGTTAATGCCACCGGCGGGCCGGTCGAGTTCTTATGGCTCGATCATGGCGGGAACACACGCTCATACGGCACGGTTGAATCCGGCGGTACAAAGCAGCAGGGCACCTACGCCGGGCACTCTTGGCAGGTTCGAGCCAAAGATGGCACGTCGCTCGGTGTCTATACCGCGACCGAGCAGCCGGGTGTGATCCTTGTCCGCGGGGGTGGTGCTTCGCAGCCATCGAAAGAGAGTCAGCGATCAAAGAATGTGATTTCAGGAGCTTCGCCCGACGGCCGATTTCGTGTACTCTTCCGCGGCGATAACGTGATTCTCAAAACGATTTCAGACGAATCAGAGTTCGTATTGACTACCGACGGTCACGCGAAAGATCAGTACCGCGGCACGGTCCATTGGTCACCAAATAGCGAACGATTCGTGGTGATGCAGACTGTTCCTGGCTCGGAACGAGCGGTCACGATCGTTGAATCATCGCCAAGCGATCAGCTTCAGCCCAAGTTAATCGAGTTCAAATACCGCAAGCCGGGTGACGCGATGGATGTTACTCGACCTCGCCTATTCGACGCGATCAATCGCCGGCAGATTTCAGTTGACGATACACCTATTGAAAATCCATGGAGTGTCAATCGTGTGCGATGGCGGGCAGATGGTTCGAGTTTTACCTACCTTTACAATGGTCGCGGCCATCAGACGATGCGATATGTACGAGTTGATGCAGCATCTGGCGAATCAACGGTCGTGATCGAAGAAGCCAGCGAAACGTTTATTGACTGGACCAACAAGGTCTTTATTCAAGAGTTGGCCAAAGCAGACGAGATCGTTTGGATGTCCGAGCGATCCGGTTGGAATCATCTGTATCTTCTCGATGGTTCTACCGGACTGGTCAAGAACGCGATCACTTCTGGTCAGTGGGTTGTCAGGTCTGTTGAACGGATTGATGAAACGACTCGGCAAGCATTTTTGCGCGTGATGGGTGTTCATCCGAATCAAGATCCATACCACATCCATCATGCGCGCGTGAACCTCGATGGATCTGGTTTTACACTACTCACTGATGGTGATGGCACCCATAGCATCACGCCAAGTCCGGACGGAAGATTCTTTGTGGATACATGGTCAAGGGTTGATCTTGCACCGGTGACCGAGATTCGTCGAACGAGCGACGGATCTCGTATCGCGTTCATTGCAGCAGGGGATCTCACAGCGCTGATTGATGCCGGATGGTCGCCGCCCGAGCGGTTTGTTGCGACCGGGCGTGACGGAGAGACTGACATCTGGGGGTTCATTCAGCGCCCGAGTAGCTTTGATTCTTCGCTCGCGTACCCGGTCATCGAGTCAATCTACGCAGGGCCGCACGGCCACCATGTGCCAAAATCGTTCGATGTCTGGCGTAGCTCGTCTGCGATGGCTGAGCTGGGGTTCGTGACAGTACATATCGATGGTATGGGAACGAACTGGCGCTCGAAAGCGTTCCATGATGTGGCGTTCAAGAACCTGAAGGATGCAGGATTCCCAGATCGGATCGCTTGGATGCGATCCGCAGCTGAAACACGTTCGTGGATGGATCTGAGTCGAGTCGGTATCTATGGCGTTTCTGCTGGCGGGCAGAGCGCACTTGGGGCGTTGCTCTTTCATGGCGACTTCTACAAAGCAGCGGTCGCTGATTGTGGATGTCACGATAATCGCATGGACAAAATCTGGTGGAATGAACAGTGGATGGGTTGGCCGGTCGATGAAAGCTACGCTGCGAGTTCGAACGTTGAGCATGCAGCGAATCTCGCGGGTGACCTATTGCTCACCGTCGGTGAGCTTGATCAAAATGTCGACCCGGCCAGCACGATGCAGGTGGTCGATGCGCTCATCAAAGCGGACAAAGACTTTGAGTTGATCGTGTTTCCCGGGCTCGGGCATGGCACGATCGGGTCGCCGTATGGCAGGCGCCGTATGCGTGATTTTTTCGTGAGATCACTGCTCGATGTTGAGCCCCGATGGACAGAAATCGATTAGCGCGTGATTTGTCGAAGTGCTTCAGCGAGGTACACGTATTGTTCGTCTGTGTTGTAGATCTGGGCGCTCAAACGCGTCACCGTTCGTCCGGCGGGGGTACCCCATACCGGAACCTGGATGCGCCATTCCCGATAAAGTCGATCTTTGACGAATGCAGCATCGGGCGATGACGCCGGCAGTTCGATCGCAGCCATCGGCCCCAGCATCGAATCAGGTACCGGAGGCGTCACATTGAGCTCTTCACAGATGGTGTTTCGTGCTCGTAAACTCATCGCATGATTCTGTTCGATGACCGCATGGATACCGCCCGGTACAACAGATCCAATAAACTCGACCGCGTCCGCGATTGTGATGTTAGCGGTGGCATCATCCGTGCCGCAATAGTCGAACTCGTGGTGCCAGTGGGGGCGCTGCGTTCTTTGGGTTGCGACTTCGAGTCGCTCTGCATCGTTGGACAGCACCAATGGTCGGAATCCAACTTGCTTGTCGCGGCGCACGTGTAGAAAAGCAGATCCCTTTGGGGCGAACAGCCATTTGTGACAGTTTCCGGTGGTCCAGGCCGCGTTCCATTCATCGATCTTGAGCGGGATGCATCCGGGTCCGTGGGCCGCATCGAGAATGGTGTGTATTCCGCGATCGTTCAAGTCTGATATCAGCCTTTCGACTGGCAATCGAATACCGGTTGAGCTTGTGATCAGCGAGATCAGCGCGAATCGTGTTCGTTCAGTGACGCGTGACATGATGCTCTCATGCGCGGCGTCTTCACTCGGCATCGGCCAAGGCAGGTCCGCGGTGACGACCGATGCGCCAGATCGGCGGGCACGATCGCGAGCATTGTTGAGGCAAGCCGTGTATTCGTGTGCATTGGTCAGGATCTCGTCGCCCGGTTGGAGATCGAGATTGTGTAGCACGGTTGTCACCGCTGTGGTCGCATTCGACACAAACACCAAGTCGTGGGCATGACAGCCAGCAATGGGAGCGAGCGCGTTGCGCGAGCGGTCCAGCATCGGCCAGAGATCATCAACGTAAAATCGAACAGCATCCGCTTCGATGCGATCTCGGTGATTTTCCTGGGCGTTGATAACCGCATGCGGGCAAGCGCCAAACGAACCATGGTTCAAATAGACGAGCGATGGGTCTAAGCGGAAGTGAGATGCAAGCGGCGAGGATGATGGCGGCGTGCGGTCCGTCACCAATCAGCCCTGGACATCCAGTGAACGTCCAACTTCTATGCCCGTCGCCGCCATATTCTGATCGGCCGGATGCCGATAAAGTGGGTAGCTGCCGGCGGGGGTCGCTTTGCCTTGGATGGTGGCCACGTCTCGAGACAAATCGATTGAATCGACCTTGGCGGCGACGAGCCTCGATGGATCAGTGGTTGGCTTTGGCTCGACGGGTTTGGTTTCGACCGGAGAGGCCGGCCGGATTTGTCCAGCTGGCTTGTTCTGATCATTCTGTGGCAAGCCATCGACATTCGGCGGCCCAGACAAAGGGCGCACGGTCATCGGCCGTCCGTACGCTTGAGAAGCACCTGCTGCATTAAACGGGAATGAGTTTCCTACGCGATCCATCGTGCCGTTTCTCCGGCTCACGCCCACCACAGACGCGGTTCCAACTCGCCCCGGCATCCGTGCCTCGGGTCTGTCGAGATGATACCACAGCCGCGTTGATTTTGGTCTCTTGCGAACCAAGATCAACGCGGCTGTGGATCAATCGCGGATCATTTCCGTTTATCGGGACGTCTAAATCACGCAAACAATGCGCAAGCCGGGGTCCGTTCGGGTATCAAGTCAAAGTGATCACGCTCAGTCGTCGTCGCTGTGCCCTTCAAAGGCGGCCATCACTTCTTGCTGTACGTGCGGCGGGGTGTTCTCGTCATGGGAATACTCCATCGTGAAGGTCCCAGCCCCAGCAGTGATGCTTTTCAGCTCGGTCGAAAACCCTTGCAACTCCGAGAGCGGCGCTTGCGCAACGACCGTGCACATATCGCCCGGCAAGATACGAGTGTCTTGGACACGTCCTCGTTTGGTCGAGAGATCGCCCGCGATGTCGCCCATTTTGTCAGCAGGCACGGTGACTTCGAGGTGGACAAACGGTTCGAGTAAGACCGGATGGGCTTTTTCAATGGCTTCGATAAACGCTCGTTTGCCGGCACTGATGAATGCGATCTCTTTTGAGTCCACCGCGTGGTACTTGCCGTCATAGACCTCGACGCGGATGCCCTTCATTGGATAACCTGCGACCGCTCCGTTTTCAAGCATTTGGCGGACGCCCTTTTCGATGGCCGGCAAAAACTGACGTGGCACGGATCCGCCCACGGTCGCATTGACAAACTCGAACCCGGTCTCGTGATCCGCGGGCAACGGTTCGACTCTGAGATAGACCTCGCCGAACTGTCCGGCGCCACCGGTCTGTTTTTTATGCCGATGGTGTCCTTCTGCTTTGCCCGTGATCGTCTCTTTGTAGGCGATGCGGGGTGGAGCAGTGAGAAGTTCGATGCCATATTGGTCTTTGAATTTTCCGATCACAACCCGTAGATGCAGCTCGCCGAGCCCGCTGAGCACGGTTTGCTTGGTTGCCGCAATACGTTCGAGTTTGAGAGATGGGTCCTCGGCGAGCAGCTTGCGTGTCGCGGTCGAAAACTTGGTTTCATCGGCGTGGTTCTTGAGTTCGATCGACAAGCCATACATGGGCTCGGGCATTGGTAGGGGCTTGAGGTGCAAGCTATCAAGGTCGTGTCCCTCGTGGAGGACCGCGTCAAAGTGGACATCATCGATCTTCGCGATCGCGCCGATGTCGCCGGGCCCGAGCGCATCAACTTCATGGCTTTCTTTCCCCTGGCGTTTGAGCAGATGCCCGATCCGGATCGGCTTTTTGTGATCACCAATAATGAGTTCGGACTTTGCTTTTACCGTGCCTTGATGCACCCGGAAAACACCGAGCTTCCCTACGAACGGGTCGGTTGTGACCTTGAAAATATGGGCAATGACCGGTTTGTCGGCATCGGGGATCGCGTGGAACTCTTGCTCAGTTCCGTCTGCATCGCTGCGCTTCAGAAACGGCCTGGGGTTGCCTTCTCGTGGGCTTGGGAGCAGGCTAGAGAACACATGAAGCAGTTGTTCGGCCCCCGCGCCGGTCGCGGCGCTTACGAACGCGATCGGTACGAGGTGGGCATCGCGCAGAGCTGCTTCGAATGCATCGTGGAGTTTCTGTTTGTCGAGATTCGCATCGTCGCCATCTTCGAGGTATTGATTCATGAGATCGTCCTGCATTTCGACGATCTGTTCGACGATGGCTTGATGTGCTTGGGGCTCGCTGGAAAACAGCGTGTCGCCCTTTTCTTCGTTCTGAAAAACCGAAACGACGCCCGATCGGTCGGGTCGTGGTAACGAAATAGGCAAGCACTCGGGTCCGAACTCCTCTCGGATGTCTTCGACGAGTGCGTCGAGGTCTGTGGTTTCGTCGTCGATCTTGTTGATGATGAGCATGCGTGGAAGGTTGCGCTGCTTCGCAAGACTCATCATGCGCCGTGTCATGGGCTCGATACCTTTGGTCGCGTCGATCACGATCGCAACCGTCTCGACGGCTGGGAACGTGCTGATCGCATGCCCTGAAAAATCACCGAGTCCGGGCGCGTCGATCAGGTTGATCATGTGCCCTTCATGCTCCATATGGAGCAGCGTGGTGCGGAGTGAGTGCTTGTGGTGTTTTTCTTCGTCGGACCAATCGGAGAAGGTGGTGCCATCCTCGATCGTGCCCATTCGCTGGATCATCCCCGTCAACAACAGCAATCGCTCGGTCAGTGTGGTCTTGCCGGTGCCGGTCTGCCCGGTCAGAGCGATATTGCGGATGTCGTCGGGGTTGCGTACAGCGGCCATGGAACGGCCCTCCTTTGTGGGGGGCGTCGGCCCATATCCATTCAACGTCCACGGGCCGATGCCCGATTCGGATTGTCACCACCCACGCTCCCTCGCGCGGGCGGACCGATTACCGTACCAGAACGTGCGGATTTCGCAACTGGAATCTTGAGAGCACCAATGCGGGGCCACTCACAGGTTCAAGGGGTCTCCAGCAGTGTCAGCGCGCTGTCCATTTGTTCTTCTGTCAGCCAAATGCCGGGAACGCCATAGGTGTAAGAGGGTGTGCTGATTCGGAACGACCAGATGTGGCGAGGCCCCACCATCTGAAGCGTCAGTATCGCAACGGGTTCTGGCATCGTGTTAGAAAGCCAATCTTTGGGGTGGTCCCGCCGAAGTGTTGCCTTCAGTGTGTACCGATCGAGCGTCCATGATGTGATCTGCCAATCGCTATCGACATTGGTCGTCGTGCCATTTGCGACGGATAGGCGAGCCGGGCGGATTCGCCCGCCGATCTCTGTGATCTCGAGTGCGGTCTTTGCTCGTGGGCTGAAGTACTGCCCGGGTACGGTTTCCTTGGCGGGGGGAGAAACCATCGTCTTGTTATGTGTCACGACGTTGTTGGCGATGAAGTTCTGACGCGGAGAAACGGTGAAGTCAATGACATCGCGTGGCTCGATGCGTGATTCAATGCCTGTGATAGCGGCATCACCCATCGCTAGCAGCACCCGATCGCCGACTGCGAGATCGCCCGCTGGGCGGTACTCTTCTGCGCCGACCGCGATCGGGTGGGTACCAGTCACCCCGAGCTGTGTGCCGTTGTCGAGTTGAAGAATCAGTATGGCGTTGATTTCGAATGTTCGCTTGGCTGTGATCTCGCCGAAGCCCAGGGTCCCATCCGGTAGGATGGACGTCACGATGTCGCCGGGCTCGAGCATGCGTGCCAACACGTCTCCAACCGGTGTTGAGATTTTGGCATTCGCCGAAACGCATGCTTTGGGCAGTATCTTCGGCGAGTTACTCGGGCAGCAGCCACGGTGTGGTGATCAGCAGGGTGGCGATCAGGACGATAGTGGGGATTCGGTCCATTGATGCGGTATGATCTGCTTTGGGGCGGGCGTAAGGCCAAATCTCGCCGCGCTATGATTCCTCATGCCAAATGTTGTGACCCGCTTTGCCCCTTCCCCGACCGGCCGACTCCATGTTGGCGGGGCCCGCACGGCCCTGTTTAACTGGGCGTACGCCCGCAAGCACGGCGGGAAGTTCATCCTCCGGATCGAGGATACCGACCAACGCCGCTCGTCCGATGCGGCCACTGCTGGCATCCTGCGATCGCTCGCCTGGATGGGCATCGATTGGGACCAAGGTCCCGAGTTCACCACCGAGGACGGCCGAACGCTCGGCGGGGATCCCGAGGGTGTCGGCCCGTTCTATCAGGCGCAGCGCATCGATCTCTACAACGAGCACATGCGCCGCCTCATCGAAGCGGAGCTGGCATACCCCGCGTTTGAGACGCCCGAAGAACTTGAAGCCAAGCGACACGAAGCGATCGCTGCCAAGACGGGGTATCAATATGACCGCGCGGCACTACAGATTTCCAAAGAAGAGCGGATCGCGCGGATGGAAGCTGGCGAGTCTCACGTGGTTCGCATGAAGATGCCCGATGAGCCGATTACCGTCAATGACCAAGTGCTTGGAGACGTCACCGTCGGGCCGGACGAGTTCGATGACTTCATTATACGCAAGCGCGACGGTTTCCCGACGTATCACTTTGCGGTCGTTGTCGATGATGCGTTAATGGGTGTGACGCACGTGTTGCGCGGGCAGGAGCACTTGATCAACACGCCTCGCCATGTCGCGTTGCAGCGGGCGTTGGGGTTCGATACGCCGACGTATGCGCACATGCCGCTCATCTTTAATCCAGATGGATCCAAGATGTCCAAGCGTGACAAGGACAAGACGGCCAAGAAAGCCGTGCGAGATGCGGCCTTGGATGCTTCTCCGATCGACTCAATCGATGCAGATGAGTTTGCTGGTTGGCTCAAGGACAAAGCCCGCCAGCTCGATACCGACAAGCTCGCAGCTCTCGCGGGCAAACTGGGCATAGATCTGCCCGAGATTGACACGGAAGATTTTATGGCTGCGAGTTATCTACCGGGCACGCTGGCAAACTTCCTCGCACTGCTTGGTTGGAACCCCAAGACCAAGAACGATGACGGCACCGACCTCGAGCGATTCGATACGGCTTACCTCGGTAAGAACTTCGACTTATCCGGTATCGGGAAGACGCCCAGCAAGTTTGATCGTACGAAGCTTCTTGCGTTCAGCGCCGATGACGTGCAGACCATGGTGGACACCGATTTTGCCGAGGCTTGGCATGCATGGGCGACTGAGTACGAGCCTTCACTTGTCAATCGGTTTTCGCTCGGCGACATGACCTTGCTCGCGCCTGCGATCAAACAGCGTTGCAAGACGCTCCGCGACGCGAGTTCTGTCGTGGGGTTTGCGCTTGTCGCCGATCAAGACATTGAGTTCGAGCCCAAGGCGGTCCACAAAGTGCTCATCAAGGGCGATCGCAAAGGGCTTGAAGCCCTCAAAGGATTGCGTTCGATGGTCGAAGCGATTCAACCGTTTACGCCCGATACGATCGAGGCTGCGGTTTCTGCGCACGCCGAGTCGAGCGGTTTGGGTATGGGGAAAGTTGCTCAACCGATACGTGTCGCCGTGACTGGCACAAGCGTGTCGCCGCCTTTGGGCCAAACGCTTGCAATCCTTGGAAAAGACAGCGTTTTGGCGCGGATCGACCGTTGCGTTGAATCGGTCGAAGCCCAAACGGCGGAAGCGTAATCCATGAAACTACTCGAGCCGTTGACCGTTGGTGACCTCGCAACAAGCAACCGGGTTTGGATGGCTCCACTGACTCGAAGCAGGGCGAGCATGCCCGGCAACGTTCCGCGCGAACTCAATGTTGAGTACTACGCCCAGCGGGCAGATGCCCAGCGTGGCTCGGGTTTGATCATCTCTGAAGCGACACCCGTTTCGCCTACCGGGCACGGCTATTACGCCACGCCTGGTATCCATTCCGACGAGCAAGAAGCCGGCTGGAAGATGGTCACCGATGCAGTGCACGAACACGGCGGGAAGATCGTTTGCCAACTCTGGCACGTTGGGCGTGTCTCGCACATTGCGTTGCAGCCAAATGGTGATCCGCCGATTGCGCCGAATGATCGAAACTCAAAGTCGAAGACGTACATCGACGCGAGCATGGATCGGGTCGATGCGAGTACGCCGCGGAAGTTAAAGATCGACGAGTTACCCGCGATAGTGAGTGACTTTGCGGACGCAGCGACTCGCTGTATCCGTGCTGGATTTGACGGCGTCGAAATCCACGGCGCGAATACCTACTTGCTCGATCAGTTCACGCGAGACGGCATGAACGATATGCCTGCACCCTACGGCGGCTCGCTCGAAAACCGACTCCGCTTCCCACTCGAAGTCGCGCAAGCGGTATGCGACGCGATCGGCCCGGGGCGAGTTGGCTATCGGATTTCACCATTGAGTGATCATCACGATGCGATTGATAGCGACCCGCAAACCACTTTCTGTGCGCTCGCCGATGGGCTGGGCAAGATGAGCATGGCCTTCCTGCACGCGGTTGAAACTTGGGATCGGTCGAACATCGATCCACGCGTTGAGACGGTGATCCCGGCGATCGCGAGGTCATTCAAAACCGCCGGGGGCAGTGCATACATCGCCAACGGTGACTACACAGTTGAGCAGGCAGAACTCCAGATTCAGAATGCTTGGTGCGACGCGGTCGCGTTTGGAAAACTCTGGATCAGCAACCCCGATTTGACAGAACGTATTCGTCGCGGTGGGCCACTGAATGAATGGAATCGTGAAACGTTCTACACCGGCACCGAAGTCGGCTATACAGATTACCCTGCACTTGCAGATTGATCATGGCCCGCTTTCGCGAGCGGCATTGATCCCGACGGCTCGCCCCGCTTCGATCAATCGCTGCATCGCCTTTTCGCTGAACACGCCCGGCTCGGTCGCCAACACACGCCCGTCTGCATCGAGAAGCAGTGTGTAGACATCGCGATCGGTTGGCAAATCGAGCGCTGCGCGGAAGTCACGTGTGTCAGTGAACAGCGTGATGGTACGGGCACGGGCTTCTTGCTCGAGAATGCCGGATCGCATGCCATTGTCGATGAATCCAGCCATCATCGCCCACCGACCTTTGATCACCGGCGTCTCGATCACCCGCACACCGGCGAACGCTTGTTCGATTCTGCCCATCTCAGCAAGCCACGTATTGACGAGTTCTTGCTGCTTTTGAAAGAACGCAACATGGACCACCGCCGGCGCGCCGAGCAGGTCATCGGGAAGGGCCACCGGCTCGTCGAGAAGGTTCTGGGCATTGACGCTTGGGAACATCAAAGAACCCTCTGCCCCGGGCACGACGTCCGTGACTCGATGAAGTGAGCAGCCGGTCATCGCGAGCAACGCCGCCCCAACTCCGACTCCAAACAGACCGGTGATTGTGCGGATTGATCGTGACAAGCTGAGCTCCCTGGGTGTGATGGGCATGATATTCGGCTGTTCGGATTCACCCGATGTCATTGTGGTATTCGAAGTCAAATTTCCTAAAATGCATAATGAAAAATCAAGCCGGCGTCACCGGGCAGTCCAGCCGCGTCGTCATCGCGGGAGGGTCCGGTTTCCTTGGCATGAATCTTGCCCGATGGCTGACGGTGCGTGGCCATCAAGTCACGATCCTCTCACGTTCAAATCCGCCGACCGGCCCGTGGCGTTTCTGTGCATGGGATGCGCGTTCACTCGGTGAATGGGCGGAGTCGATCGATGGCTGCGATGCCATTGTGAATCTTGCAGGCCGAACCGTGGATTGCATCAAGAACGCGCTCCACAAGGATCAGATTCTGCGTTCGCGCGTTGAATCAACCGAGGTGCTCGGTCATGCTGTCCGGGCCGCCAAGCAGCCTCCAAAGGTTTGGGTTCAGATGTCGACCGCCCATATCTATGGGGATTCAGAGTTACCTTGCGATGAGTCATCCGCGTTCGGTTATGGGCTCGCGCCGGACGTCGGGCGCGCGTGGGAAGACGCATACAACAAAGCATGCCCCGAAGGCGTCCGTCGGGCGGTCGTTCGCACCAGTTTCGTGCTCGGAAAAAGCGGAGGGGCACTCCCAAAGCTCGCGCGACTTGCACGGCTTGGGCTCGGCGGGACCATCGGATCTGGAAAGCAAGGCATGAGTTGGATTCACGAGACGGACATGAATCGGATTTTCGAGCGGGTGATCCTCGACGATTCCATGCCCGAGATGTGTATTGCCAGCAGCCCTGAACCGGCGAGCAATAAGGCGTTCATGAAGGCGCTGCGTCGAGCAGTGGGCATGCCGATCGGTCCACCGGCGTTTGAATGGATGATCCGCCTTGGAGCGCCTCTCTTGTTGCGGACCGATCCGGAGTTGGCGCTCTATGGGCGGTATGTCTTTCCAAAGCGCCTCATCGACGGGGGATTCACATTCGAGCAACCCGATCTTGAGCGAGCGCTTGCAGACCTGCTTGGTAAGTAGGATTCGGCGGGTTTTGATCCGCGGCCGTTCTACCATCCGGCACTATGAGCGATACTGCCACCAAACCCGAAGCGGCCGATTCCCCCGAAGCCCCCAGCCGGCACTTCATCCAGCAGATGATCGACGCCGACATTGAATCGGGGCGGTGGGGCACGCCCGGCGACAAGACGGTTGTCAATACGCGTTTCCCGCCCGAGCCGAACGGTTACCTGCACATCGGACATGCGAAGTCGGTGTGCCTCAATGCTGGGCTTGCCAAAGAATACAACGGCGCGTTCAAGCTCCGCTTTGATGACACCAATCCGGCGAAAGAAGAGCAAGAGTATGTCGACTCGATCGCTGCCGACGTCAAGTGGCTTGGAGCCGAGTGGCAAGGCGATATTCGCTTTGCTTCCGACTACTTTGGGCAGTTCTACGAATGGGCGATGGAACTCATCGACAAAGGCTTTGCTTACGTCGACGAACAATCGCCCGAAGCCATCCGCGAACAGCGCGGCTCGCTTACCGAGCCGGGCAAGCCATCTCCGTTCCGCGATCGACCGGCTGAAGAGTCCAAGGCGTTGTTTGAAGACATGAAGACCGGTGCCATACCGAATGGTGCGATGGTCCTTCGCGCCAAGATAGATATGGCAAGTCCGAACGTCAATCTGCGCGATCCGGTGATGTATCGCGTTTTGAATGCGCCGCACCACCGCACCGGGAGCGAGTGGCATATTTATCCGATGTACGACTGGGCCCACGGGCTCGAGGACTCCATCGAGCGCATCACACATTCATTGTGCACGCTCGAGTTCGAGAATCACCGCCCGCTTTACGACTGGTTCATCGGCGCGATCAACAAAGATCGTGGGCCGGGCAGCAAGTGGGGCGAAAAGATCCACCATCCCCAGCAGACCGAGTTCAGCCGATACAACCTTGAGTACACGACCATGTCGAAGCGATATCTCAAATCGCTGGTGGACGACGGGCACGTCGAAGGCTGGGACGACCCACGCATGATCACCGTCGCAGGTTTGCGTCGGCGAGGGTACACGCCCGAAGCCGTCCGCGAAGCCGTCATCGGCGTGGGTATCACCAAGTTCAATGCACTCACCGAGTTCATCACGCTCGAGAATGCGTTGCGTGATGATCTCAACAAGCGGGCCCCGCGTCGCATGGCTGTTCTTGATCCGATCAAGGTTGTTATCACCAACTGGGGCGACCACGGCGACGCCGACCGAACCGAAGAACTGGAAGCCATCAATAACCCCGAAGACGATACGGCCGGCAAGCGCACGGTCCGATTCGGCCGTGAGCTGTTTATCGAGCGCGAAGACTTCATGCTCGATCCGCCAAAGAAGTTCTTCCGTCTTGGGCCAGGCCGGGAAGTCCGCCTACGCAGCGCGTTCTGGGTCACGTGCCACGATCATGTCCTCGATGCCGACGGCAACGTGACCGAGATCCACTGCACCTACGACCCCGACACACGCGGCGGCGGCAACCCGCCGCCCGATAGCGAAGGCAAAGTCCGCAAGGTCAAAGGCACCCTCCATTGGGTCAACGCAGCAGATGCGATCGCTGCGGACGTCCGAGTCTTTGATCGTCTGTTCAGTGCGCCCCGCCCCGGCAAGAAAACGGGCGAGATTGTTGATGACCTGAATCCAGAGTCACTCACGGTTCTCACCGGCTGCAAGCTGGAACCGTCGCTGCTCAAGCGAACCCCCGACGAACCGGACTGGTCCGACGGCATTCGGCGTTTTCAGTTCGAACGCCTTGGATACTTTTGCGTTGACAAGGCATCCACTCCGGAAAAACCATCGTTTAACCGGGCCGTGACGCTCAAGGACTCATGGGCGAAGCAGTCTGGCAAGGGTTGAACGCAGAGAGCGCGAAATCCCATAAACTAGACGCATGCTCCCCCTCGCCGCTTGTCATTGCTGCGGCCGAGTCCATCGGCTTCCGGAAGTTCCTGAACGATCGGTCGCGCGGTGCGTCCGTTGTGATGCGGTGATTCGCCACGCGGGCCACCCGCGTTCGAGCGGCAGGTGCGCTGCGTTCGCTTTGGCTGCGTTGATTGTGTATCCGTTTGCACTCACGTGGCCGGTCATGCGCATCGAGCGTCTCGGGCACACCAGCGATGCATCGATCTGGTCGGGCATGGTCGGGCTGCTCTCTGAGGATTACATCTTTGTCGGGCTGATCGTGCTGGTGTTTTCTATTATCGCTCCGATGTCGAAGCTCGTCGCGCTGTTTGCGCTCTGTGCAGGACGGCAGGCGCTTCAGGCCCGTGATCGCGCCCGGACTTACCGGGCGGTTGAGTTCATCGGGCGGTGGGGAATGGTGGACGTGTTGCTGGTTGCGATCGTCGTGGCTGCGGTCAAGCTCGGCGATTTGGTTGAGGTCACACCGGGGCCGGGCGTTGTCGCCTTTGGTTTCGTCGTGCTATTGAGTCTCATCGCGTCCATGGTGTTTGATCCGCATGCGATCTGGGAGCAAGAACAATGAGCGAATCAGGTGAAAACATCCCAATCGCGACCGTCCATCCACGCAGGTTCAGTCTTGCCTGGCTGATTCCACTGGCTGCGATCTTGTTGGTTGCTTCTATGCTGTATGTCGATCTCATCAAAGATCGAGGCCCGCAGATCACGATCCGTTTCGCAGATGCAGCCGGGATAAAGCAGGGGGATGCAATCGTCCACCGCGGTCTTTCAGTCGGGGTGATCCGTGATCTTCGATTGACTAAAAACATGACCGGCGTGATCGCAACCGCAGAGCTTGCCAGGCACGCCGCGGCACTTGCTGTCGAAGGAACGGAGTTTTGGATTGTTCGGGCCGAGCTCAGCCTTGAGCGTGTCGCGGGGCTTGAAACATTACTTGGCCCTCAATACATCGCCGCTCGCCCCGGACCGAGCAACGGAGCAAACCAGAGCGAGTTCGTCGGGCTCGATACACCGCCCGCCTTTGAACCGGCGGCCGGCGGTTCACTCCGCGTCACCCTCCGCGCCGATCGCCTCGGTTCGCTCTCCCCCGGTGCGCCGGTGCTTTACCGAGAAATCCGCGTTGGTTCGGTTCGCTCGGCGGCGCTAACCGACGATGCGACCAGTGTGCATATCGCGATCGATATTGACCCACGCTATGCGATCCTCGTGCGCGACAACACCCGTTTCTGGCGTTCCGGCGGCGTTGGGTTTGATTTTGGCCTCTTCAAGGGTCTCTCTGTGCGTGCAGACTCACTCAGCAGCGCCATCAGTTCGGGCATCTCCTTTGCAACGCCGGAGCGATCGGGTGAGGCGCCGAGTGTTCCAGCGATCTTTGAGCTCGCTGATTCCCCCGACGAAGACTGGCTGGACTGGGCGCCAGAGATCGACCTTGGCGGATAGCGATGACCTACGATCCGGCATGAATCTCATCTGTACCGGCACTATCGGCATCGACACCATCGAGACCCCCGGCAATGACCGGCGCGAGCACCTCCTGGGCGGCTCTGGTGTGTACTTTGCCGCGGCTTCTTCTTTCTATACCACCTCCCGGCTTGTCGCAGCGGTCGGTGATGACTTCCCCTCCGAGTTCCTTGACACCATTAAGTCATTCGAGGGTGTCGATATCGAAGGGCTCGAAATCCGCCAAGGTTCAAAGACTTTCCGGTGGGGCGGAAAGTACATGGAAGACATGGATCACCGCGAGACACTCTTTACCGAACTCGGCGTGCTCGAAGAAGCACCGCCGAAGATCCCAGACTCGTTCAAGTCATCCGAGGTTGCTTTCCTCGCCAACTCTCATCCGGCGGTCCAGTCCGACATGCTCGACCAGCTTGACGGACCGAAGCTTTCCGTGGCCGACACGATGGACTTGTGGATCAACATCGCCAAAGACGACCTGTCCAAACTGCTTGGACGCGTCGATGGCTTGGTGCTTAACTTCGACGAAGCCGAACTCTACACCGGGCACCGCAATCCCGTCACCGCCGGCCGAAAACTGCTCGAGCACGGCCCGCGTTTCGTCGTGATCAAAAAAGGCGAGCATGGTTGCATCCTCGTCCACCGCGACGGGCTCGCTGCCTTGCCCGCATACCCCACTGAGCATGTCGTTGATCCTACCGGCGCGGGCGACTCCTTCGCCGGCGGCATGATGGGCCGGCTCGCTGCCCAAGCTTCGGACGATCCCGGATCGTACGAATCCGTCCGCGATGCGCTCGCGCACGGCACCGTCGTCGCGTCTTTCAACGTCGAGTCCTTCTCGCTGGATCGCCTCAGGGGCCTGACCAAGCAAGACATTCACACGCGGTTTGCCGACTACGCCAGCATGACTCGCATCGGTTGATCTAGCGTTTCACGGGCTTGAGTTCACGAGCGGAAGGCAACTCGTCGCCACCCTTGTACCAAGGCGGGTCGAACACGAATCCACCGTTTTCTTGCAAGCAATGCCCTTTTTCGATCGCCTTCGGCCGCATGTGCAACGGCGGAAACGAGTCAAGCGGCGCGTGATGCGTGACGTACGAACGGCGAGTCAGTTCCGGATTCTTTATCGGTGTGCCGCCATGCGCGAGATACGCGTGCCAGATCAACACGTCGCCGCGCTTGGGTAGGAAGACGTTGGGTTCAATCTCAAGGCGTTCCATCTCGGCCGTCAGATGATGCGCAAAGTCCATCGGTGACTGTTTCGCATCAGGGTCCACGACGATGTTTCCATCACCCCAATCAAAGAACGGCATGATCTCCGGTTTTTACGATCCGCAGTAATACGCCAAAGGCCCAGAATCCTCGTGCACATCCTCAAGCGGGATCCATGACGCTGCCATCCGGGAAAGGTCCGTCTGTGTACGTACATATGGATAATCCAAGTGGATTGGCTGCTGGCTTCCCTTGTGAAACAGCAAGCTCTGTAGCACGCACGGCGGACTCTGGAAGATGTGCGTCAGAAATCCTGTGACTGCCTTGCTGAGTGACAGGTGTGCTGCGGCCGGCATGCAGTTCCTCCTACGCCCGCAATCGGCGGGCTCCATGCGGTTCTACGATACGCCATGACGACCGATGAGCGTGCGTATCTCGATCCCTACCTTCGGGCAGCCGAGCAGTTTGGCCCGGGTTTCGAAGCCCTCCTGTGGCAATCGCCAAAGGCCCAGATTCGACGCTTCAAGACCATCGCACACATGGCCGTCGTGAAAGATCGGGTCGTCGCCGATATCGGGTGCGGCAATGCAGACCTTCTCCTGGATCTCTACAAGCGAGATCTTGCCCCAAAGAAGTACATCGGCATCGACGCAGTCCCGCAAATGCTCGAACACGCCCGCGAGCAGGCCCGTGGAAACGAGATCGCTGAGGCAGAGTTTCTCGACCATGACTTTGTCCGCGATGAACAACTTCCCGCACAGCTTGTCGACGACGATGATGTCGATGCGGTTGTTTTTTCAGGTTCGCTGAACACCTTGTCAGAAACGGACGCACGGCGCGTCTTGGATCGATTCTGGCGAGCCTTGGCTCGTAAGCCCGGAACGAGTCTGGTCTTCAACTTCTTGTCGGGCCGGCATAACCGTGAACGCACGCCTGCGACGCCACCAGCGGTGCGCTATGACCCGTTACAAATGCTGCATTGGGCCATCGATCGCACTCCATTGGTCACCTTCCGCCACGACTACCTCGGGGGGCACGACGCAACGATCTGTATGCGCGTTCCCACAAGCAATGATGTTGAAGCGTGATATCACTCAGAGCTAGATCCGCGGTTGATCAACAACAGTCCGCTCGAGCGTCCTTTCGCCCGTGTGCTTGGTGATCGCCGGCTCGAACAACATCACAGCAGTTCCCGGATCGGCGATTGGATTGTGCTCTACGCCACGTGGAACGACATACAACTCGCCCGGTTTGATGATCGCCTCATTCATGCGGCCGTCGGATTCTCGCTCTTGCATCGTCAGCCGACCCGACAACACAAAGAACAACTCATCTTCGTTCGCGTGATCGTGCCACGCAAACTCGCCTTCGAGTTTGGCAAGCTTGACCTGTTGCCCATTGAGTTCCGCGATGATGTGCGGCGTCCAAAGCGCGTCAAACTTCCCGAGCTTTTCCTCGATGTTTATGACATTGTTCATCGCTCGGCCCTTTGCTTAGTCTTCCCATGCATCGATAAATCGACCCGTGCCCTGACGTCGGATCGAGTTGTCTTCGAGCACTTCTTCGGTTGATTCAAGCAAGTCCAGGCGATCGAACACGATCGTTTCCTGGCCGCGATCGAAAAACTCGAATGTCACAAAGTCATCCTCGAGTCCGCGGATCACTTTGATCATCTGAGTCAAGCTTTTGATCGCGACGCCGTTCACACTCTTGACCGTAGGGCGATACACGATCTCGTATCCTTTGGTAATCGGGTGCGGCAAAAAATCGCTTGCAACGACGACCAACTCTTCGCCCTCAAACGCCTTCTGCTTTTCAGCACGCAACGCGATCGGTGAACCCGTCGCGTAGAGATACGGCGTATAAAACTCGTACAGATGGTCCCGCCGAACAGGGCTAAACACCATCGGGCCAAGCACGAAGTACTCCGGATATTCGTTACCCAAGTACGTCAGCAGGTTGTCGCGTTTTCGTGCAACGGGAAGACTCAGTTCGATCGGAGATCCATCGCGGATGACGGTTACGTTGATTTCAAAATCTTCAGCGGTAAGCGGGATCAGATAGGCCCAGTTGACACGCACACCATCGCCGATCGTGACGAGGCCGCTGTTGTCGATGTCTTGCCCGTCGATTGAATCCAGCAAGTCCCACCGTTCGAGATCGAGTTCGACCCCGTTGTCTACACCCAAGCCAGAATACACCAGCCCGGTTTGGTCCTTGCTCAACCCCAGCCAGTCTCGCAGCGCATCGTTCTCGGCGGTCTGGAACCCGTCGGCGAAGAGCTTGAGCGGCCCGTCGTAGGAACCATCTTCGACATCGTTTAAAAAGGCTCGCACCTCTTCCGCCGGAATCACATAGCCAATGTTCTCTGCCTGATCGATACCTGAAAAAGTGACGCCGATGACTTCGCTATCCATCACGACCGGCCCGCCCGAGTTACCAGGGTTCAATGCCGCATCGACTTGGATCCGAAGCCCAAACACATCGAAGTAGTAATCCGCGTACTCGATTCGACTGACAACGCCCTCGGTAATCGAAAGCTGCTCGCCGCCCATCGGATAGCCGAACGCTTGGACTGTTCCACCAATCTGCGGCAGTTCGCTCTTGAGAGAGAGCGCTGGATGCTCTGCATGAAACGAATCCCGCTCTGATTCGCGCCGGATTCGTAGGACCGCAAGATCGATCCCTCGGCCGATCGCGACGAGCTCTGCTCGCAATCGGTCAGAGCTTTGCGGCGGCTGAACGAAGATTTGGCTCGACTGCTCCACCACATGCGCATTGGTTAAAATCAAATCGCCGGCAATCACGAAACCAGTGCCCGTAACCTCTTGAGGCGGTAGTTTCGACCATGGTGATGCAAAGTCAGCGCCTCGATACGTCGTGTAGATCTTCACGACCGAATCCCGCACATCCAGCGAATCCGTGCTTTCTGTCTCGTCTTGGGCAAATACCGCCCCGCCGAGAACTGCGAAGCAGCCAAAAACACACGCCAAGACAATCCGCATTCCAAACCTCCGTTCGCCCGGCCCGTCCGGGGAGTGATCATCGTACCAAGCAAGGCCCACGCCGGTTCACTCTGCTCGCTACCATTCCTCCATGGCAAGAATCGTCGTCCTCCAGCACAATGACAAGCAGCACGCCGGACGCCTCGGGCGAGTCCTCGCCGATCACGGCTTCCGTCTCGATATCCGGCGCCCGGACCTCGACGCGAACTCAGTTCCCCAGGATCTTGACGACCTCCATGGTCTGCTGATCCTCGGCGGGCACCAGAACGTCGATGAGTCCCACGCCTTCTTGAGCCGAGAGCAGGCACTCATTCGCATGGCTCACGACGCGAACATCCCTGTGGTCGGAATTTGTCTAGGTGCCCAACAGATTGCCAAAGCACTCGGCGCGGCGGTCGAACGCATGCCCAAGCCCGAGGTCGGCGTCCTGCCCGTCAATCTCACGGTGCCGGCGCAAACCGAAACCATCTTCTCGGGGATTCCTTGGAAGTACCCGATGCTTCAGTCGCACGCGTACGCTGCGGCCGCCGCGCCCGCCGGCGCGATGCTCTTGGCTTCATCCCCTGTGTGCGAAGTGCAGGCGTTCAAAGCAGGGCTGCGAACCTATGCGTTCCAGTTTCACTTTGAATGCGACATTCCGATGTCGATCGAGATGTTCGACCGTTCTATGGAGCTGGCTGAACGTGCCGGTGTTTCTCGCGCCGAGATGGATGCCCAGCTCGAGCAACACGCAGAAATGTTCGATCGAGCCGCGGATCGCATCTGTGGCAATCTGGCCACCTTTGCGTTTACTTTCGAAGAACTGCTGTCTGTCTGATTGAGCCGTGCCCACCACGCTCACCATCAAAGCGCCTGGCGATTACGATCTCGCGCGAGACTTCTGCTCCTACGGCTACTTCCTCCTCGAGCCGAACCACTGGGAGCCCGAAACCCAATCCGCCGCGCGGGTTCTCAACCTCGCCGAAGGACCCGCCGCGGCAGCGATCGATCAACGGCCCGGCCGAGACCTCCGTGCCCGATTCGATCGCACGCTTATCAGGTCCGAGCAAGTCGAAGCCAAGTCGCAACTTGCTCGCATGCTTGGAACGGATATTGCTCAATCTGAGATCAACGATTTTCACCGCGTGGATTCTCGTTGGAAGAAGTCCGGCCGTGGTCGCCTCTGCCGCTCGCCCACGCTCTTTGAAGACATCATCAAAACCGTCACGAGCTGCAATGTCGCGTGGCCCAGCACCATCACCATGAACCGGCGTCTGTGCGAGGTCATGGGCCAAAGAGCTCCCTCTGGCGGCTTTGCATTTCCCACGCCACAAAAACTGGCCCGCGCGAAGCCGATGACGCTCCGCGCCCGCTGCCGTGTCGGTTATCGAGATGGCCGAATCGTTGATCTTGCCAGGCTGTTCGTCAAAGGGCACATCGATGAAGCATGGTTGACCGATGCAGCCACGCCGAGCGACGACGTGTTTCAGTTTCTCAAGTCGCTTCCCGGCATCGGGCCCTACGCCGCCGGCAACATCATGCAACTGCTCGGCCGATACGACCGACTCGCGATCGATACCGAGTCGTTTCGCCACGCTCGAACCGTGCTCGGCATGGACGGCACCGATACACAGCTGACCAAACAGCTCACCACGTACTACGACGCGTTCGGCCGCCACCGATTCCGCAGCTACTGGTTTGAGCTTTGGGATTTCTATGAGTCCAAAAAGGGACCCGCGTTTACCTGGGAAAAACACACCACCGGAACGACGTTCACGGCATCGCATCTCAACAAATAGTCAGAAAAGAGATGCAAAAAAGAACGCCGGACGATCCTGTCTCCAGGCCCGTCCGGCGGTGTGTGTATCCGACGCTCAGGGGGGGAGAGAGCGTCGAACAAGAGAAAAAGAACATGATGAAATCGCTCGAGTCTGAACCGATCCGGCGACGGTACAAAGATAGCCGATCTCAACTCTTCGTGCTGGCAGCAAGCCATCAATACTGGATGTGGATTTGATTCAGTTGCGCGATTGGGTGGATTTCCTGATTCGATTCAGGATCTCTGTTCACAGCGTGATCAAACTGGATCAAGTTGGGATCAAACTGGAGCGCGCGTGCTCGCACTGAGATCCTGGAGCGCCGAGACACGCCAGTCACCGGCGCGCAGCGCTTCGATCGCGTGCACTGCTTGCGCCGCAGCGGTCGCCGTGGTGATCATCGGGATTCCCAGCCGCACCGCCGTCGCACGGATGCGCCCTTCGTCGGTCATCCACCCTGTTTTGGTTGGCGTGTTGATGACAAGCTGGATATCACCATTCTGAATCAGGTCAATGACATTCGGGCGAGCGCCCGCTTGGATTTTCTGAATCACCTTGGGGCGTAAACCATGCCGCTCGAGCAACTTCGCGGTGCCATCGGTGGTCCAAACATTGAATCCCATCGACATCAACGATCGGGCGACCGCCACGATCGACTGCTTGTCCTGCTCTCGAACAGACAAGAAGACACCGCCCTCAGTCGGAAGCCGTGTCCCCGCGCTGAGCAACGCTTTCATGTACGCGATCGGGCGGGCAACATCGACGCCCATGACCTCGCCCGTTGATCGCATCTCCGGCCCGAGCACAAAGTCGACCCCCGGAAACTTCTGGAATGGAAACACCGGTGCCTTCACCGCGCAATAGCCCACCTCAGGAAGCTCTCGGAGGTCTTGATCGTCGAGCGACTGCCCAAACATCGCACGGGCTGCGACACTTGCCCACGCAACGCCCTTTGCCTTGCCCACATACGGCACCGTTCGAGAGGCACGAGGGTTCACCTCGATGATGTAGACCTCATCGTCTTTGATCGCCATCTGCACATTCATCAACCCGCACACGCCGAGTTCTTGAGCCAAACGCCGCGCCGTCTCGCGGACTTCGCGCACGGTGCCGGCACGCAGCGTCTCGGTCGGGATCATGCACGTCGAATCACCCGAGTGCACGCCCGCCTGCTCGATGTGCTCCATGACGGCACAGACCAACGCTTTCGGATTGGTTGCGATTCCAAAGTCAGCGACCACGTCAACATCAAGTTCGGTTGCTGCATCAAGAAACTGATCGATCAGAATCGGCGCGTCGTCTAGACCAGACACGTCGACCGCGGTCGTCATGTAATGGCGTAGTGAGGTTTCATCTGCGCAGATTTCCATACCGCGCCCACCGAGCACATAGCTCGGCCGCACGAGCACTGGATAGCCGATACGGTCGGCGATCTCGACGGACTCGTCTACAGACTTGGCGATCCCCGAGCCAGGCCGGCGCAGTTCCAGTTTGGTCAGCATCTGGTCGAACCGATTCCGATCCTCAGCCCGATCAATCGCTTCGAGCGGTGTCCCGAGCATCGGAACACTTGCCATGCTGAGCCCGTGGGCGAGGTTTAATGGGGTTTGCCCACCAAACTGTACGACAAGGCCACGCACCGGCTCCTCCCCGCTCGAAAGCTCAGAGGCGCTGAGGCGTTCGGTCACATTGAGAACATCCTCAAGCGTCAAAGGCTCAAAGAACAACAAGTCGCTGGTGTCATAGTCCGTCGATACCGTTTCCGGGTTCGAGTTGATCATCACGCTGCGGAAGCCCATTTCGCGGGCGGTCATCGCGGCGTGCACGCAGCAATAGTCAAACTCGATGCCCTGGCCAATTCGGTTTGGGCCGCCACCCAGGATCACGACCATCTGCGAGGCGTCATTTTCCTGGGCCAGCCGTATAGAGAGCTCATCCTCAGCGGAAACGATGGTCGTCGTTCCATCCGCATTGACCTTCTTGTGCCCGGGTTGATAGGTCGAGTAGTAGTAGGGGGTGACCGCTTCAAACTCGGCCGCACAGGTATCGACGAGCTTGAACACCGCCTCGACACCCATTGACTTGCGATACGCACGGATCTTCAGGAGGCTCTCTGGGCTGATCTCGTCGAGAAACACGTTTGCCAGCTGCGCGTCGGAGTACCCCATCCGCTTGGCACGCAGCATCAGTTTGTCATCGATCTCTTCGAGCGACGGCACCGCCATCAGTTCAGCTTCAAACGACACCAGATCCGAAAGCTGCGAGATAAAGAACTTGTCAATCCCCGTCAGTTGGCACACACGCTCGATCGTCCAGCCCATCTTCAGCGCGTATCGGATGTAGTACATCCGTCCTTGGCTGGGCACGGAGAGTTTTCGGGTGAGGCGATCTTCATCGATCGGCCAGCCAGTTAGATCATCAGTTGTGTCGCGATGTTTCTCCAGCCAAAGGTCATTGCGATCAAGCCCGAACCCGAACCGCTTGACCTCCATCGATCGGATGACCTTCTGGAAAGACTCCTTGAACGTCCGCCCGATCGCCATCGCCTCGCCGACCGATTTCATCTGCGTGGTCAGTGTTTCGTCCGCTTCGGGGAACTTCTCGAAGGTCCACCGAGGCATCTTTGTGACGACGTAGTCGATGCTCGGTTCAAAGCACGCACTCGTCGAGCCGGTAATGTCGTTGCGTAACTCGTCGAGCGTGTACCCGATCGCCAGCTTGGCTGCAATCTTCGCGATCGGGAAACCAGTCGCTTTCGAAGCCAGTGCCGAGCTGCGGCTTACGCGTGGGTTCATCTCGATCACCACAAACTCGAACGGTTTGGCGCCATCTTCCAACGGCTCAGGATTCGGATTGACCGCGAACTGAACGTTGCTGCCCCCCGTTTCGACGCCTACTTCTCGCATGATCGCGATCGATGCGTCACGCAGGGTTTGGTATTCCTTGTCGGTCAGCGTTAGGATCGGTGCAACGGTGATCGAGTCGCCGGTATGAACGCCCATCGCGTCGATGTTTTCGATGCCGCACACAATCACGCAGTTGTCTTTCTTGTCGCGAACAACCTCGAGTTCGTATTCCTTCCATCCAATCAGCGATCGGTCGACCTGCACCTGCCCGATCATGCTGGCCCGAAGCCCCCTCGTGACGAGTTCTTCAAACTCGGCCCGGTTGTATGCGATCCCGCCGCCCCATCCGCCGAGCGTGAACGCGGGACGGATAATGGCGGGCAACCCGATGGTCTCAACGAACACCTCAGCCTCTTGCAGCGTCTCGACGGTTTTGCTCTCGGGCGTCGCCAGATTCAATCGCTCACAGACTCCGGCAAACTCGAGTCGATCCTCCGCACGATGAATCACGGCGCGATCCGCACCGATCATCTCGATCCCATGCTCTTGAAAAATACCTTGGTCCCACATTTCGCAAGCGCAGTTGAGCGCCGTCTGTCCGCCGAGCGTTGGGAGAACCGCATCGATCGGTGTGCCGAGTTCGCGTTCTTTCTCGATGATCTTGCGAACAGACTCGGGCGTGATGGGCTCGATGTAGGTCCGCTCAGCGAATGCCGGATCGGTCATGATCGTCGCGGGGTTGCTGTTGACCAGCACCACCCGATACCCTTCATCACGCAACGATTTGCAAGCCTGCGTGCCCGAATAGTCAAACTCGCACCCCTGCCCAATCACGATCGGCCCCGACCCAATCAGCAGGATGGTCCCGATATCGTCGCGCTTCGGCATGGGTGTCCTTTCGTGCCCCCGCGGCAGTGCCCGGGACGGGCTGGGGGCAAACTCGGGAACCATAGTCCCAGACCGTCCGAGAAGCATGGCATCACTCCGTTTTCAACCATCTAATCCTCCCGCGAACCATCCTTTCCCCGGTGCCGTACGATCCCCGTCGGCGAAGCTCACGCAACGGGCCGATCCTGATTCACACGCCATGGACCCCCTCTGCTGAGACGGTGTCCTCTCGGAGGGTTCCCATATGTGCGGCATCGTTGCCTATCTCGGAAACAAACCGGCCGTCCCACTCCTCCTCGAAGGGCTCAAGCGCCTCGAGTACAGGGGCTATGACTCGGCTGGCATCGCCACGCTCGACGACGACGGGCTCCACCTATGCCGAGCCGTTGGTCGAGTCGCCAACGTTGAAGCCAAGATCCAAGAGCAGGGAGGACTCCCCGGGTCCTGCGGACTCGCACACACCCGCTGGGCAACCCACGGCGGAGTCACCGAACTCAATGCCCACCCGCATCAAGACTCAAAGAACGGGATCTGCCTCGTTCACAACGGCATCATCGAAAACTACGCGTCCATCCGTCGCATCCTCGAAGACCGAGGCCATGCGTTCAAGTCCGAAACCGACACCGAAGTCCTCGCTTGCCTGATCGGCGAGCTCTACGACCCCGATCAAGGTATGGACCTTGAGAAGTCCGTACAAGCTGCCCTCCGCGAAGTCACCGGCGCCTATGCCATCGCGGTCATTTCAAAGCGCGAGCCCGGCATCATGGTCTGTGCCCGGAAAGGCTCGCCTCTTCTCGTCGGCGTCGGCAACGGCGAGTACGTCGTCGCCTCCGATGCCTCCGCGATCATCTCTCATACCGCTCAAGCAATCACCCTCGACGACTACAACGTTTGCCGCATCACCCGCGACGGCTTCCGGACCACCACCATCGACAACATCGAGCTGACCCCCAAGGTCATGCAGCTCGAGATGGACCTCGAACAAATCGAGCTCGGCGAGTTCAGCCACTACATGCGCAAGGAAATCTACGAGCAGCCCAAAGCGCTCCGGACCACCATGCGAGGCCGACTCGACGAAAAAGAAGGGCGCGTCGTCCTCGGCGGGCTCAACGCACTCTCCAACCAACTCGTCAAATCAAAGCGCGTCATCCTGACCGCCCAGGGCACCGCCCTCCACGCGGCCATGATCGGTGAATACCTCCTCGAAGACCTCGCCAAGATCCCCTGTGAAGTCGAATACGCCAGCGAGTTCCGATACCGAAACCCGATCATCGAAGAAGGCACCGTTGTTGTTGCAGTCTCTCAGTCGGGCGAGACCGCCGACACGCTGGCCGCTCTCCACGAATCAATGGACCGCGGGGCGCTCTCGCTGGGCGTCATCAATGTCGTCGGCTCCACCCTCGCCCGCGACACCGATGCCGGCGTCTACTGCCGCGTCGGGCCGGAGATCGGCGTCGCGTCCACCAAAGCGTTCACCGGCCAGGTCGCCGTCCTCACCATGATCGCCCTGTTCATGGCCCGCCGGCGCTTCATGTCGCCCGAAGCCTCCGCCCGCCTCATGGGCGAGCTGGCGCAGATCCCCGACAAGATCGATCGCTGCCTGCAGGCCGACGAACAGATCAAGAAGGTCACCGAGAAGTACATCCACCGCGACAACTGGCTCTTCCTCGGTCGAGGCTACAACTACCCGACCGCCATGGAAGGCGCTCTCAAACTCAAAGAGATTTCCTACATCCACGCCGAGGGCATGCCCGCCGCCGAGATGAAGCACGGCCCCATCGCCCTTATCGACGAAGGCATGCCCGTCGTCTTCATCGCCAACAAAGGCAACCAATACGACAAGGTCATGTCCAACATCTCCGAGGTCCGAGCAAGAGGCGGACATGTCATCGCCGTCGCCACCGAGGGCGACGAAGAAATCAAAGACATGGCCGAAGACGTCCTCTACATCCCCGATGTCCCCGAATGCCTCAGCCCCCTGCTGGCGGTGATCCCTCTGCAACTCATGGCCTACCACGCCGCCGTCCTAAGAGGCCACGACGTCGATAAACCCAGAAACCTGGCCAAGTCTGTCACCGTCGAATGATCGGTGCTTCCAACCACAAAGAAGGTTCTGCGATGGTGTCTCGCCATCGGCGTATTCAGTTTTTGGTACTGGGTTGCCATACAGCCTACGGTGTCAGGTGTCCCCTATGGAGTGCGGCACGAGCGTGTCGGCGTGCGGCCCGAGGGGACGTTCCGTGCCCTCTGTACGCTGACGATCACCAGAGAGGGCGTCAGCGTGGACTACCGTTGGTCCGCGATCGACAACCTGACGCAAGCGACGTTGCGCGGGATGTGGGAACATTGCCTGACCGAACAGGTCACTCGCGATCACATCTATCGGAGTTCGCAACAACTCTTCATCCCGCAATTCGAGCATGATTTACTCGACAGAAAAGCAACGGGAATCGTGACGACAGGATTCCGGTACCCCAGTGAAGACTTGCGAATAGGCATCCCATGGATCCCGACCCTGCTGCTGCTCTGTGTCCCGGTGTGGACGAAACGGTTGCTGCGTTTCATCAACGGCCCGCACCGCGGGATCGGCGGCGATTCATGTGAAGGCTGTGGATACGACCTCGCCGACCTCGCCGCTTGCCCCGAATGCAACTGGCAACGACCGAAAACCCCCGTGCAACAGGCTAATTGAGCTGCCGGCTTGTGTTCGTTCTCGGCCGTCAAACCCTGCCGCCTGCGCCGTCTGTGCTGTTGGTCCCAAAATCACTCAAGCCGTGCCGTGTGTTACCCGATTCTCTCGGAACAAGGCCCGCCGTTCTCGGGTCGCCCACGTCGGAGACATCAGCCATGACAACTGTTCGAGTCATGAACCTCCCCTTCAATCAGCAACATGCCGGCACGCGGACCGCTCGCCCTGTCGAGGTCCTCCCTCCGGTCGAGGTCACCACCGATCGGCTCAACTTCAGACCTTTAGCGATGGCTGATCGCCCTTATGTCCTCGCCGCTCTGGATCGCACCCGCGCCATGATGATCGACCGTTTGCCCCTCAATCGCACGGACGCGGATGGGCAAACGGAAACCGATGATCAGCTCTTCACCCGCTGGGTCGAGACCACCATCGAGACCGACAACAACCGCACCGCCTGGCGCCGGGCCGCGTTTCTCGAGGACGGCACCTTTGTCGGTTGCTTCAACCTGATCAAAGTCGAACGCGGGCTCGACTGGCGCTGC
>JBGCEB010000027.1:0-8571 GCA_045106075.1 Phycisphaerales bacterium | reverse complement strand
TCCCGGACTGCGAGTTAGCCCGGCGGGGGCGACCCGCCACGATGGCTTCGGCCACGGTTTGAACACAGATCCCTTTCCGCAACCGCGGGAGATAAGACCGATGATGGAAAACGTCTACGAACGTGTGAACGACTTCTCGGCTGTCAAGGTGACCCTCGCGTCGCCCAACGACATCCGGGCATGGTCCTACGGCGAGGTCAAAAAGCCCGAGACCATCAACTACAGAACGTACCGCCCCGAGAAGGACGGGCTGTTCTGCGAACGCATCTTCGGCCCGGAGCGCGACTACGAGTGCGCCTGCGGCAAGTACCGCGGCACCAAGTACAAGGGTTACATCTGCGATCGCTGCGGCGTGAAGGTGACGCACTCCCGCGTGCGTCGCAAGCGGATGGGCCACATCAACCTTGCTGCTCCGGTCGTGCACATCTGGTTCTTCAAGAGCATGCCCAGCCGTCTCGGCACGCTTCTGGCAATGAAGACCAGCGATATCGAAAAGATCGTCTACTACCAGGACTACGTCGTCACCAAGCCGGGCGATACCGAACTGACTTACAAGCAAGTCCTCACCGAGGACGAGCATCGTGCCGCGCTCGATAAGTATGGCAACGAGTTCACCGCCCACATGGGTGCCGACTCGATCCGCATTCTCATCGAGCAGTTGGATTTGGACGCAGAGGCGGCCCAGATCCGGGCTGACCTTGCCGCGACGCGCAGCAAGCAGAAAACCAAGGACCTCGCCAAGCGCCTGAAACTGGTCGAGCAGATCCGCGGTTCGGAGAACGACGCTTCATGGCTGATCATGGATGTCGTCCCGGTGATCCCGCCGGACCTGCGTCCTTTGGTTCTGCTCGAGTCGGGCAACTTCGCGACGAGCGATTTGAATGACCTGTACCGTCGCATCATCAACCGCAACAACCGCCTCAAGAAGCTGATGGACCTCAACGCCCCCGAGGTCATCATCCGGAACGAAAAGCGGATGTTGCAGCAGGCGGTCGACGCGCTGTTTGACAACGGCCGTTGCCGTCGCCCGGTGTTGGGTTCGTCCAACCGGGCGCTCAAGTCGCTGACCGACATGATCAAGGGCAAGCAGGGTCGCTTCCGCGAGAACCTGCTCGGCAAGCGTGTCGACTACTCGGCGCGTTCGGTCATCGTCGTTGGTCCCGAGCTGAAACTGAACCAGTGCGGTCTGCCCAAGAAGATCGCGTTGGAGCTGTATCAGCCGTTCATCATCCGCAAGCTCAAAGAGCACGGGTTGGCCGACACGATCAAGTCTGCGAAGAGAATGCTCGAGCGTCGCGACGCCGAAGTCTGGGACATCCTTGAAGAAGTGATCTACCAGCACCCGGTGCTGCTGAACCGGGCACCGACCTTGCACCGCATGGGTATCCAGGCGTTCGAGCCGGTGCTGGTTGAAGGCAACGCGATCAAGATCCACCCGCTGGTGTGCGGCGGATTCAACGCCGACTTCGACGGCGACCAGATGGCAGTCCACCTGCCACTGTCAGTCGAAGCTCAGGCCGAAGCGCACGTGCTGATGCTCTCGACCCACAACGTGTTCTCTCCGGCCAACGGCGCGCCGATTATCTCGGCGTCGCAGGACATCGTCATGGGTGTGTACTTCATCACGACCGCTCAGGGCGAGTTCGAGAAGATGGATCAGAGCAAGCTGTTGCGCTTTAAGGATCGCCACGAAGCGATCTTGGCGTGGGAGTCTGGCAAGATCGATGTGCATCAGCCGATCTCGGTCCGTCTCGGACGGTTCACCGAAGTCGTCACCAAGGAACGCGGACCGGTCGCCAAGATGCCCGAAAACCGGCGCATCGCGACGACGGTGGGGCGTGTGCTCTTTGCCGACATTCTGCCCGAGGGCATGCCTTTCTATAACTGCTCGATCGGTAAGAAGGGCTGCGCCCGGGTTATCGATGACACGTACGAGTACTGCGGACGTGCAGCGACCATTAACTTGCTGGACGCGATGAAAGAGATCGGGTTCAAGCAGTCGACGGTGGCCGGTCTTTCGTTCGGCGTGACGGACTTGCGTATCCCAGAGGAGAAGCAGGAAATCGTCGATGCCGCCCAGGCGAAGGTTGATCGTGTCGAGAAGAACTACGACCGAGGCATCATCACTGCTCGCGAACGGTACAACCAGCTGCTCGATATTTGGTCGCACTGCCGCGAAGAGGTGACCAAGAAGCTGGTCGATACGCTGCGTGATGACCGTCGTCATGACGACGGTTCGTACGCAGACATCAAGTCGGGTGCTGGAACCAAGTTCCTCAACCCGGTGTATTTGATGAGTGACTCGGGTGCTCGTGGTAACATCTCTCAGATGCAGCAGCTCGCGGGTATGCGTGGTCTGATGGCCAAGCCCTCGGGCGAGATCATCGAGACGCCGATCCGGGCGAACTTCCGTGAAGGGCTTTCGATTCTCGAGTACTTCTCGTCTACGCACGGCGCCCGTAAGGGTCTGGCCGACACGGCATTGAAGACGGCGGACTCGGGTTACCTGACCCGTAAGCTGTGTGACATCGCGCAATCAGTCATCATCACCGAGCACGACTGCGGCAGCAAGCGTGGCATCATGAAACGAGCCATCTACAAGGGTGAGCAGATCGATGTGGCATTGCGTGACCAAATCGTTGGTCGCATCGTGGTCAACTCAATCGTGAACCCCGTGACAGACGAAGCCATCATCCGGTCGAACGAGATGGTGTCCGACGAAGCGGCGAAGAAGATCGAAGAGCTGGGAATCGAGTCCGTCATGGTTCGATCGCCTTTGACGAGCGATTCGACCACGGGTTGTTCGGCACTCGACTACGGCATGGATATGTCGTCGGGCCACCTTGTCGAAGACGGCATGGCGGTTGGGATCATCGCCGCCCAGTCGATCGGCGAGCCCGGCACGCAGCTGACGATGCGTACGTTCCACACAGGTGGTATCGGCACGCGTTCGGTTTCAGAGACTGAATATCGTTCGCTCAATGGCGGTACGATCGATCTGCGTGACTGCAACCCGGTTCCGGCCAAAGACGAAGACGGTAACAGCTGTCTTGTCTCGCTCAAACGGAACGGTGAGTTGGCGATCTTGGATGAGAAGGGCCGCGAGCTCGAGAAAACCAAGATCCCATACGGCGGATTCATCTATTGTGCTCAGGGCGAAACGGTCAAGCGTGGCCAAAGCCTGGTCAAGTGGGACCCCCACCGGACGCCGATCCTCGCTGAGAAGGGCGGTAAGGTTCAGTACGTGGACCTTGAAATCGGCGAAACCTTCCGCGAGGAAGATGCCGGTGCCGGCGGCAAAGCAAAGGTCGTCATTGAACACAAGGGCGATCTGCATCCGCAGATCAACATCGTCGACAAAGACGGCAACATCCTCGACTTCCATTACCTGCCCGCGAAGGCACGTATCGAAGTTGCGGACGGTCAAGAGATCGAAGCCGGTGAGATGGTCGCTCGTCAGCCACGTGCAGCGGCGGGTTCTCAGGACATCGTTGGTGGTCTGCCCCGTGTGACCGAGATCTTTGAAGCTCGCAAGCCGAAGGATCCCGCGTTCATGGCTGAGATCTCGGGTATCGTCGAGCTCCACGCTGAGAAGCGCAAGGGCAAGATGACCATCCGCGTTGTGTCTGACTCGGGCATCGAGAAGGACCACCACGTCCCATCCGACAAGGGCCTGTTGGTCCACACGGGTGACTACGTGCAAGCTGGTGATCCGTTGACCGAGGGCCCGCTGGTTCCGCACGACATTCTGCGGATCAAGGGTGAAGAGTCGCTTTGGCAGTACATGCTCGATGAAGTCCAGAACGTGTATCGCGCCCAGGGCGTGGTCATCAACGACAAGCACATCGAGTTGATACTCTCGCAGATGCTCCGCAAGGTGCGTGTCGAGAATCCGGGTGACACCGAGCTCTTGCCTCACGAAGTGATCGACAAGGTGCAGTTCCGTCGCAACAACCAAGAGCTTGCTCGGATGGTTCGCGTGACGGATGCAGGCGGCACAACGCTGCGTGTGGGCGAGTTGATCTTGATGGACGTGATCAAGGAAGCCAATGCCAAGGCAGAAGCCGAGGGTGTCGAGATCGCTCGTGCCAAGCGGGCACGCCCGGCGACTGGTCGAACGCTGCTGCTTGGAATCACCAAGGCTGCCCTTTCGAGCGACTCGTTCCTTTCGGGCGCTTCGTTCCAGGAGTCGACCAAGGTCCTCACGGAGGCATCGCTCCGTGGCGCAGAAGATCACTTGATCGGGCTCAAGGAGAACGTGCTGTTGGGTCACCTGATCCCGGCAGGCACCGGCTTCCACAAGCATCAGGACATCCGTGTTCGTCCGTTGGTCGCGCCTCCCGAAGAGATCGACTACGACGCCCTCGACGAGATGGAAGACGAAGAGTACGAGATGCCCGCGGTCGAAGTCAAAGTGGGTGATTCCGCAGCGACCCCGACCGAAGGGTGATCAGATCGGACGGGTCAGTCTCTGAACAGTCCAGATTTAGAGCTGTTCGATGTGGTTGATGAGTTTGGTCAGTCAGTTTGATACCTAAAAAAGACCCGCACAACAAAGTGCGGGTCTTTTCGCGCCGTTTGGCGCCTGCAGAGAGTTTAGGAGGCGCGTCGGTCAGATGTGATCGAGCGCACGTTCGCGTTCGGCGAGCACAGCGGCGACTTCCGGATCTCGGTAGTCGTACGCAGCTTTGCCAGTGCGGAGTGTGAGGATGACATACGGCTTGCACATACCACAGCCGGTGGTGCAGCTAAGTTCTTGGGTGATGGACCGGAGCAACTCACGCTCGTCGGTCATACCAAAGGTGCGTAGCGCAGCGGCACGCTCTCTGACTTTGGTCAGCGGTACGTCATGGCAGATGCAGCGGTCAACAACGGTCATCGCCAGCGTCTCCAGTTCGGGACGTAGTTTGGATCATTCACGCTTCGAGTCGAGCCGATGCCATATTCTGGCAGCGAGCGGGCATCGGGGTCGTGCTGTTCGGGGTTGGCGGATCCGTCAGCCCGCGCGATGACCGCCTGTCCAAAGCCAAGCCCGCGACGCGCGTGACGGAAGGCGGTGGTCGGCGAGAGGTTCTCTGCCCAGCGACGCCGGCGAACTGAAAACAGCATGGGCGGATCGAGCAAAGAGCTATTGCTCGCAGTTGAACCATGCAGCAAGATGAGCGTGTCTGCGAAAACAAACAGTTGAGACGGTTGATAGAAATCGTGAACGGCCGGCCAGCGTTGGCGAGAAAGATCGAGGTAGCCCGACGTCGCGGGCGCCAGCGCATAGGCGTTGTAGCCGTAGGTTGTGGTGAATCCACCACCCGAGCCTTGTTCGCGGTACGTTCCCTCTGGTTGCGAGGGGCATTCGAACGCGGAGCGTGGTCCCATTGATGCATCGATGTAATCAGCAAGCATGCCCCGCGTGTGATCAACGACGCCGGTTTCAATGTCTTCGGCGCCGTACCAGTAAATCCGCTCGGTCGTATTAGGAGCTGCGTGGGCGACTGGTTTACCGGCGTTGTTATCTGCGTACATCGACCACGCCATCCACAGTTGGCGTTGGTTTGACATACAGATGACCCGCCGGGCAGAGTCTCGAGCGCTGCCGAGCGTGGGCAGCAGCACGGCGATCAATAGCCCGATGATCGCAATGACCACCAGGAGTTCGATCAGGCTGAATCCACTTCGGCGATCATTCATCGGTCTTGCGCGTGCTCCATTGCAATGCCAAGGTCAACGAGGTCAGCGACGCCATCCGCGTTGTAATCAGGCAGTGTTCCAGATGTCCAGAGTGCGACCACGCGTTCGATCGGCATGGCAGGAGCGCCGTATGCGAATACCCCTTCGGCGCCCACGGTGTACAACTCAGTTCCAGCGAGAGCGGGCGATGCACCCGAGCCCATGCCCCATTGAACGACAAAGCCGTGATCTGCCGGGTGCTTTGAAAGATCAATCAACGCGAGTTCTGGCGAAGCCCCAAAGAAACCATCTGGCCCGGTTGGGTCGGGTGTTGTGCCGACGTATGCGTAATGCTTGCCGCCGATTTCGAGCACCGCGGGTTGGATTGTCCAGCCGCCAAGCGAGAGGAAATCTTCGCCTGGATCCCACGCGTAGTTGTGGTTCGTGTCATCAAGCGTGTCCAAGGCGCTGTCCCATACACGAGCTGCGGCGCCGAAGGACGTTTCGACGATCAACTGCAAGCTTGGCAACGAGCCGAACGCTGGGAACTGCGAACTAAAGGGCACGCCGCCAGAGACAAGCACAAACTGATCGCCGAACGGGACCGGTGTCGTATCTGTTCGGTTGGTGGGGACGGACCAAACTTGTTGGCCGTCGTATCGATTCAAGCGGACAGTCTGAGCGCTGAACTGATCGCCCGTGAATGAATAGCTTGACGCATACACGCCGTTGTTCGTGACGGCGACACCCGAAAAGAAACCCGCAGGGGCCGTGTGCTCATACACCCAGGTCTGCAACGGTGGGCTGTCTGTGTTTGCTGGTATCGCTTGGATGGTGCCTTGGTCCCATTGGCTACCGCCGGACGCGGTTGCGACGTACACCAGACCATCGCGATATGCGGGCGTGCTCCCTGAGGTTTGGCCGTCAAGATCGACGATCCAGACGAGCTCACCCGGCTTGTACGGATTCAGCGTCGGGTGATACGGGTCCACGTTGATGCAAAAGAGATTGCCCTCCGCGCCCGACGCGAACGAGTGATCCGTGATGAATGCCCGATTGCGACCGGGCAGGTCATCGGTCACCACAGGCGTTGCATTGACCACGAGATTATCGAGGCTGACGCGCCAAAGCTCGGATCCATCATCGAGAGAGATCGCGCAGATCTTTGTTCCGGTTGCGACCAGCACGCTGTTACGGGCGATGTCCACACACGGCGCTGACCAGGAATCCAGCAATGCGATCGGGACTTCGCTCACCCAACGGAGTGACCCGTCGCTGCGTGAAAACGCGACGACGACATCAGATCCGACCGGCTGTTGATAACTGTCCGGCGTGGTGGTAGCTCCATCAAACCCGCTTTGGCCTGCATTGGTCGTTGAGTCGGGCACATCCGAGTTCGCATCGGTATCGATGTTCCCTGGTTCGCCTGGAATACGGATACCGAAGAAGTCGGACTCGTAACCAATTGCGATAACAAGCTCGTCGGTCATCGCGACCGCTGTCTGTCCATAGAAAACAAAGTTCTGTTTGTCATCGCCATCGAAAACGAAGCGCGGCGAGGTAAGGAGGCTGGGGCCTTGTGTGCCGACAGGCGCGACCGCAACGCGAGTTGGACCGCCCGCGAACGTGCTCCACGCGCGAGCGTCGCGGAGTTTATCGAAGTCGACAGGATTCGTCGGAGCGGCACCAGATTGTGCCATCGCAACAGGCGCAGCGATGCCAATAAACCCCAGGCTGATGACTTTCAAACACATCGAATTATTTTGACATAGACCCAAACTGGTATCCTTTCACCCCCGCGAGATGCGGGTGAAATCCAGTTATCCAAACAAAGAAGGTCCCGGGTGGACGTTTCCGCACACCCGGGACATCACTCCGCTCCTCCGCGGGGCGCTAAATCTTTCGGCTGCGTCTCGACGCTAGACCGAGTCCGATCGCAAGCAATGCAACCGGGCCGGGAGCTGGGACCGCCGCGACAGCATCGATTTCGAATGCTGCCGAGTCATTGTTGATGAACCGCACGAACTCAGCAGACGCGAGCCCGGTGCTTGAAATGTCGATACCGACGCCGCCGCCCGATGATCCGTAGACGTCGAGCAACTCGGCATATGTGAGACCCGCTAGGTCAGCAAGTCCGAGCGATGGATCCATCGCCTGTGTGAAATCGGTTGGCACCGATCCCTCCGAAGCGGGCGTCGTGACGCTGTAGTCTTGATATCCAAGCGTGGGGAATAGATCGATCGCTGTGGTTGCAGCCAGTCTCCAGTCGCTGCCGTCGGCCGACACCCAGACCTCAGCGATGCCACCGGCGCCAAAGAGTGATGGAGCACTCCCGAGGACGCCCGTGCCATCGTTGTTGGGATCCGCATCAAAGAACGACTGATCAATAAACCCAGCGTTGCCGAACACGATCATGTCGACGCCGAACGCGTGCGACGCATCGTTCGTGATCGCGGTGCCCATCCGCAGGGTCAGCTCGCCGCCCGCGCCGATCGACACGATTTCATCCGCACCAAACGCAGGATTAAACGGCGTGACGCCCGACGGGAACACGCCTTCGCCAGTAAAGCGTTCCGCAGAACCGAGCGCGGCGCTGGCATCGGTGAAGCTGCCGACCGCGTTGGACCCCTGGTCATACGAAATGACCTCGGCCGCGAACGGTGACGCGAGCGCCGAGGCGCACGCGAACGACATCGAAAAACAAACAAGAGGCTGGAACACAAACACACTCTTCTCTCGGGCGGATCCGCAGGGCATCATGCTGCCGGGCTTCGCCCATCACGTGTTCGTTCTGAATCGCGCAGAACGCTCCCCGGAACAACCGTGGCTTTCACGTGGGTTCGTGCTTGTGCGGGGGTTGGCGCAGGGGAGTTCACGCCGACCGCCGCCAAGCCCCAAATCGCGAGG
>JBGCEB010000026.1:0-24142 GCA_045106075.1 Phycisphaerales bacterium | reverse complement strand
GTGTCTGCCGGACGGATGCCATCAGCAATCAGGGTCGCGATGCGTTCCCCGGTCGCCATGTTGTAGTAGATGTGCGCGACGTGCTCGTGCTGCATGGTGCGCGCTTGAGAGAGTCTTGGGCTTGTTTCAGAAGCAGCCTGGTTGGCCGGCACACACAGGCCGGCAACGAGCGCGACCAACAGGGGGGCGCTCTTATTGCGGTCGGCTTTTTGATAAGACGTTGACGCGGTTGACAAAGACTGTTCCATTGTGGTTCTCCTGTGTATGGCGGGCGACCGCCAAAGTTCACCTGCAGCGTGATTCGCAGGCATGCGTCCCCACAAGGACCAACGTGCTCTGGTACCAATCCCGCCCGGCCCGCCCGGCCCGCCCGGCGCCAGAGACCCAAGACTGGGCCTTCGCCTCCCCGGCGGATCAGTGCCGGGGAGGCAGAAGACCAAGCCAGGTCTTCCGTCTGTATCCGCATGAATCTTAGCACGGTTTCTGGAAAACTGGTGTGTGTTTCCAGAAATTTTGCATAACGCGACCTGGACCTCGAATTCAGCGCCTCCCCTACCATTCTTTGACGCGCCCGTAGCTCAGCCGGATAGAGCGGCGGTTTCCTAAACCGCAGGTCGGAGGTTCGAGCCCTCCCGGGCGTGCTTTCTCCCAATGACGCCGAATCTGGCCAAAGAAAGCCGGAACGAGTCTCACGGTGGCTCTGATCCAGATGTTGACCGAGCCGATCCACTCCCCCAGCTCATCTGATGCGGAGGTTGATGCCACAGCGGATGTTGCATCAACCGCAAACGCCAGAGCATTGAAATCAATGTTCAACGAACCCGATCGTTGCGACAACAAACGCAAGGGGGGGTCGTAATCGACCGCACGCAAGCATGAGCGCGGCTCTCGCCGATCGTGCGAGCCCCATACCCTTGACCGGAGCATGGATCGCACCCTTCCGATACCGCCCGACCGCGGGCACGTTCTGACCGAGCAAAGCTCGGCTGGGTCCGCACGCCTAGACACCATGAGCACCGCAGACATTCTGCGAACGATCTCCGACGCAGATATGGGTGTGGCCAATGCAGTGCGAGATCAGATCAAGCACATCGGTCAGTTCGTCGAACTTGCCCACAAGAGCTTCTCGCGCGGCGGAAGGCTGATCTACCTCGGCGCCGGAACATCGGGACGACTGGGCGTGCTCGATGCATCCGAATGTCCGCCGACCTTCCAAACTGACCCGGCACAAATCGTCGGCGTCATCGCCGGCGGCGACCGCGCCCTCCGCGAGTCATCCGAGCACAAAGAAGATGAATACGACGGCGCATGCGAACAACTCGAAGCGATTGGTATTGGACCAAACGATGCTGTCCTCGGTATCGCTGCCGGCGGAACGACCCCTTTCGTACTCGGCGGAGTCGAACATGCAAAGTCACAAAGCTGCGCCACAGGGTTGCTCGTCTGTACGCCGATGGCCCCGCCTCACTATTGCGATGTGCTCATCGCGGTTGAGTCCGGCCCGGAAGTTGTCGCCGGCTCAACACGGATGAAAGCCGGTACCGCGACGAAAATGGTGCTCAACATGATCACCACATCCTTGATGATCCGTCAACAGAAAACGTTCGGCGGACTGATGGTCGACCTCCGGGCCACGAACGACAAACTCCGAGACAGGGCCGCCCGGATTGTTTCTGAAATCGCCGGTGTCGATCGCGACCTCGCGTTTGTGCTGCTTGAAAAAGCAGACGGGCACGCGAAAGTTGCTTCGGCGATGGGAACACTCGGAATCAACGCCAAAGATGCACGACAACGCATCGAAAAAACCAACGGAAGCCTCCGACGAGTCCTTGAATCCTCTCAAGGAGGCACACCATGAATATCGAACAACTTTGCGGCCGACTCATCATGGTTGGTATCCGCGGCGGCTCGATGGACGACGAACGCACTTCCGAAGATGTCCGCGCGTGCAGAGACACCAATGTAGGCGGCGTGGTGCTGTTCGCAACAGACTTGGGTGAGGGCGGCGATCGAAACATCCACCACCCTGAACAGCTCCGCCGCTTCATCGCCAACCTCCGACAAGAGCTCGGCACGGATCTCATTGTTTCGATCGATCAGGAAGGCGGACAGGTCGCTCGGTTGCGTCCCGAGCGCGGCTTTGAACCGCACGTATCGGCCGCGTCGTTTGGACGGATGGAACCCTTCGGGCAACGCGCCCAAGCGCGGTCCCAAGCCAAACAACTCGCGTCGCTGGGCATCGATCTCAACTTTGCACCGTGTGTTGACCTCCTTCTCGACCCTGAGAGCCCTGCGATCGGCGCCAAAGACCGGGCGTTCTCTAGAAGCTCCAAAGCGACATCCGACTGCGCCCGAGTCTGGATCGAAGAACACGCTCGGATGGGCGTTCGCTGCTGCGTCAAACATTTCCCGGGTCATGGCTCTGCGCAAGACGACACGCACGAAGGCCTTGTTGACTTGACCGAGACGTACAACGAAACTGAAGAACTCGAAGTGTTCGAATCACTTATCAAGCTTTACGGTGACCAACTCGCTGTCATGACGGCACACCTCATCCATCGCGATATCGATCAACATCACCCAGCTTCGCTTTCGCGTGCACACACCGGGGGACTGTTGCGTGCGCGGCTTGGCTTTGAAGGCGTTGTCATCACCGACTCGCTCGACATGGGTGCGATCACGCAACGATTCAAACCCGAAGAAGCCATGATTCTTGCGATCAATGCCGGCGCTGACATTCTGTTGGACGGCGCGAATATGGTCGGGCAAATCAGACCCGCAGCAGCCCTCTCGATGCATCGCGCTCTCGTCGATGCGGTCGAAAACGAAAAGATTCGTGGCGGCGTTGACCGCATCGCCCAGAGCGCCGCTCGCGTCGAAAGACTCTTTCGTACCCAGCCCGCATGACGTTCTGGGACGTATTTTTCCACTGAATTGTCCCATCAACCAGCATGATCCGTGAGATTACTCGCCCCGGTGCCCGAATTGGGGCATGCTTTTGACGATGACGGCCCGCCAATTGAAAAACAGATTCGTTTCGGCTCTCCTGCTTTCAACGATTGCAAGCACCCTGGTCGGATGCACCGGCGGGGAAACCCGCCGCGACACGCCTTGGGTTTGGACCGAACCATCACGCACTGCATGGCAACCAGAACCAGCCGAGCGTAACAGCTTCTACAACGAACCTGACACGCACAACGCATCGATTGCCGTATTCTCGCATTCCGCATCCATCACCGGAACCGAGTTCGCACGCCGCGACAACATCATGGGTGTACGCTCTGTCGATGCGCTACCCGATCGTTTGGGCTGGCCTCGTGAAAAGCGTCCTTCGTTGAACCAAACCCGTACGATTCGAACTTCGATCTCGGCGGAACAGTGGATCTATCCGTCCCAACGCCGCGACTACGGCAACCGCCGCCGTTCGAACGGGCGAGGCTGGTAGACCGATCAAAGCGGCGCCGAATCGCCGATCGCTGCGATGGGCGCGCGTGGAAGCCGGCCCGTCACACACGAGCCGGCCTCTCACCAACACACGGGCATGCGAAATCTATTTCAATCGTACAGCGCGGCAGTGGGCGGCAGCTCCACAGATCGCAGTTCGATCGTTGTCTCGATACGGAAGTTCGACTGTGTGGTCCGGCGCTCCGCGTGGAAGATATCCAACGAATACTTCTGGCCGTCTTCGAGCCAGTCGAATCGATCGAGTGACACGTTCTGTTCCTTCTTGGAGTGCAGGCCACCAATGTCGATCACGAGCTGATCGCCAACGAAGACCCAAACATCGTCGTCACCGGTGAACTTAAACACCTGCCCCGTCCCGCGCTTGAAGATGAACTGCGTACGCACTTCGGTTGTAAAGTGAAAGTTTTTTCCTGTGGATCCGTAGTTGCCGTAGAGATCTCCGTTGATGGGGAAGAACCCACCAATCGAGTCGTAGGGCTCATCGGTTGCACTATCGAAAACATACCGATTCGTGCCTTCGATTTTGGTCAACGTGAGAGGTACGACCACCGAAGCGTTGACACCTGGCACATCCTTGTACCATTGATCGAAGGCTTCGATACTGGTGAGCCCGTTGCCGGTGCCGCCGGGAGTGACGGCGCCTTCTTGGTCACCTAACTCCGAACTGTAAGACGCGGGCATAATCTTTCGACCGGCCGAGTCTTTGTATTCACTGGTGATCTTCCAGCCACGAAGATCATTGACGACCGGGACCCGGTCAGGACCAAGCTGCATCTCAACAAGCCCAACCGTAGTTGAACCTGTGTACGCCTGGAAGTCAGGATGACCACCCTCATCGTTTTTCGCACGGAAGTCGCGGATAACAGCATCGAGCGACAGCGTGTCAGGCAGGTTGCTGTAGTCCACGGCATCGTTTTGCGAAGAAGTACCTTGCGGGCTGGCAATCGCGACGGCTGCCCCTGTCAGCGCAAGAAGGGCCGTGCTGCAAAGAACAGCTTTGGTGATTGAAAACTCATTGACTACGCGGCTGTTTGACATCGATCATCTCCTAGAACGAAAAAGCGGCGCCGACGTCTCCGCCGGCACCACGGGCATGGTTTGGTTTAGTCGTACAAGCCAGCAGTCGGCGGCAGTTCGACCGACCGGAGCTCGAGCGTTGTCTCGATCCGGAAGTTAGACGCACTGGTGTGGCGTTCGGCGAAGAAGAAGCTCAGAGAGTATGACTGGCCGTCTTCAAGCCATCCCAAGCGATCCAGCTCGATCGTCTGGGAGACCGCCGAGTGAACACCGCCGATGTCGATCACAAGGCGTCCATCAATGAACACCCAGACATCATCGTCACCGGTGAACTTGAAACTCAGCCCAGCGTCCTCGTGATACGTGAACTCGGTGTTGAGCTCAAACGTGAAGTGGAAGTTCTTGTTGGTGCTCGCATAGTTGCCGTACCCTTCGCCGTTAATCGGGAAGAATCCGCCGAGCGACTGAAAATGCAAGTCGGTCTTGTCATCGAACACATAGGTGTTCGATCCGGCCTGCTTCACAAGAGTTAGATCAATCGGCACTCCGACATTCACGCCGGGCACATCTCGGAACCATTGGCCGAATGCCTCGGGTGTCGTCAGTGCACCCGTTTTTTCTGTGTTAATCGAACCGGACGAATCACCCGCCCAAGTTTCGATGTAGTCGCGGGGAGGACTGACCGCCTGATTGGCTGCGTTCTTCCAACTCGAGTTAAGCCGCACGCCGGTCGAAGCGAACACTGGCTTACCTTCTTCGTCGAGCTGATCGCTGACCATCCCTACGTAGTGCCCAAAGCCATCGCTGGGTTTCCGTTGGAAATCGGGATGCCCCCCCTCGGCGTTCTTGTCCTTAAAGTCGCGGACCGTGCCAGTCAGCGTGATCGACTCTGGCAGATCAACCGACTGCTGCTGACGGGGATTGCTGTTGCCAGCGTTAGCCGTGCCTTGCAACGCAAAGAGCGTCATCGCCGTGGCTGCGGTAAGACCCGCGGTTTTCATCGTGATGTTTGACATGCCTCTCCTCCTCACCCGAACGGTGCCGGGTTGTTCGCGTCCAATGTGTGTGTCAATGCAACTGTGAATGCAACAGGTTGCCCCCGCAGGACGCGAAGGGGGGCGGTTCCGACTGAACCGAGCTTGGGCTCGGTGGATTGATGCTGGATGCTGCTGCTCGATTGCTTCGCCTGGTCATCCCCGCCGGCACTCAATACAGCAGTACCGAGTGAAAACACCAACGAGAGCGCCGACGCCGAGATCGCAGCGATGAGCAACGCAGTGACAAGCCGGCTGCTGCCAGCCCCTTTTTCAAGGACGCCGTGCTCAAGAGCGCCCTCCGGAATGATGATTTCGTTTTGTGTGATCACGGTGCTTTCCCTGCCTTCCGGTGTGTTGGTGCATCCGGGTTTGAACCGAACACCCAACAACGTTCCGAAACACCGTGCCTCATTGCCAACCGACAAGGGGAGGAAAACGGGGGACGGTGCGCCGGTTGGCCGGATCACACCATCTGTGCCGATCAACATCTGCCCACACCCACTCGGATCAAGGATCTCTGGGCACGGAGCACGCGAACGTCCGGAAACCATGCCGGATGCGAACCGGACGCGAGTAAGATGGCAATGGAGGATCGAGATGGATGCGTTTGTGATCGACGGCGGGCGTCGGCTTGAGGGCCGGCTACGAGTAAATGGTTCCAAGAACGCTGCCCTGCCCATCATGGCTGGGGTTCTGCTCACGGATCAGCCCATCACCCTCCGAGACGTGCCAGATCTATCTGACATCCGAAACATGGTCCGCCTGCTCGGCGAGCTCGGCGTCGCGATCGGACGCGAGACTGATACCCAAGGTCGCCCCATCTTCTGCGTCCAAACCATCGACGAACGGGCAAGCCACGCACGCTACGACATCGTCCGGACCATGCGTGCCAGTATCTGCGTGCTCGGACCCATGCTCGCTCGCCGCGGCAAAGCACGCGTCTCGCTTCCGGGCGGCTGCGCCATCGGACAACGCCCTGTCGATCTGCACCTCAAAGGACTCGAAGCCCTCGGCGCCGTCATCACCCTCGAAGATGGCGACATCGTCGCCGACGTTCCCGGCGGTCGCCTGACCGGCGCCACAATCTTCTTGGGCGGTAACAACGGCTCGACCGTGCTCGGTACCGCCAATGTCATGTCGGCCGCCACCCTTGCATCCGGCACCACCATCATCGAATGCGCCGCATGCGAACCTGAGATCGTTGATTTGGCCAACATGCTCAACGCGATGGGTGCGAAGATCGAGGGCGCCGGGTCGCCGCGCCTGACCATCCGAGGCGTCGAATCACTCCGAGGTGTTGACCACACCGTCATCCCTGATCGAATCGAAGCAGGCACACTCATGTGTGCCGCAGGCATCACCGACGGCGACCTTACCCTTGACAACTGCCCGCTCGACGCGATGATGGCCGCGACCAACACACTCGAAGCAATCGGCGTCTCGGTCGAACCGATCGGATCCGGAGACGACCCGATGCGCCGGACCTGCCGCGTGCGACGCTCGGGGCCACTCGCCAGCGTTCCGATCACGACCCAGCCTCACCCGGGCTTTCCGACTGACCTCCAAGCACAGTTCATGGCGTTGCTCTGCGTCGCAGAGGGCGACAGCGTCATCACCGAAAAGATCTTCCCCGAACGCTTCTTGCACGTCGCCGAGCTCCAACGAATGGGCGCTTCACTCAACCGCCAAGGCGCAACATGCGTCGCAAAGGGTGTTCAATCGCTCAATGGCGCGCAAGTTATGGCGTCCGACCTCCGAGCGTCTGCAGGACTTGTGCTCGCGGGGCTGGCAGCACAAGGCAACACGACAATCAACCGCGTTTACCACATCGACCGGGGCTATGAAGGGCTCGAAGACCGCATCGCGTCCGTCGGCGGGCGTATCCGACGCAAAAAAGTCTCGTCAGAACCCGTCGCGATTAGTTAAAGACCCTATCGATCAATCTTCTTCGTCAAACCCGCGCCCAACAAGCGCGGAGAGATCGTCGATACACGCCTGGGCATCGTCGCCGCTGCACACGATCTCGATTCTCGTTCCCTTGGTGGCAGCCAGCATCATGAGATCCATGATTGACTTCCCGTCGGCTTCTGTGCCGCCGTTGCGCACCGTGACTTCGGACGCAAACTTCATCGCGGTCGCGGCAAAGTCCGTCGCTGGGCGCGCGTGCAGCCCGTATTTATTCACGATGGTCACTTTGGCCGATCGCACCTCGGGCACCTGCACTCCCTGCGTCTGATTCGTTACGCACCCGGTTGTTGGTGGTCTGCCTCGTCGAGCAGCGAGATCACATCTTCGGGCGACGACGCCTGACGCAAGAACCGACGGAATGTGTCTTTCGACAGATTCTTGAAGATCGTCTCCATCGCCTGGAGATGCTCCTCTGGGCGGTCCTCAGGAGATAGCAACAAGAACACGGTGTACACCGGCTGCTTGTCGAGTGCATTGAAATCAATACCCTGCGCCGAGATGCCGATCGCTGCTCGGATCTCGCGGATCGCGCGGTGCTTCACGTGCGGCACCGCGACGCCACGGCCGAATCCCGTCGAGCCTTTGCGCTCACGGTCAAGCAGCTTTTCGACCAACTCGGTCTCGGCGTCGGCATCTGCCGCACCGTCTTTGACGAGCGCCCCAATCAGCTCGCGGACCACCTCGTCCCGCTCGATCGATGCGAGATCGGGGACGACAGCATTGGGTTGCACAAGGTCGGTCAGCTTCATCGGTTCTTACCCTTCACACGGCTCGGCCCGCAGGCCGAAAACGTTCAACGATGCTCGAGCTTGAGCTTCTCTTTCAGATCATGCAGCTGGCGTTCTGCTTTGGCGATCACCTCGTCGAGCAGCACATACACATCGTGCCCATTCGCCTTGGCGACGATCTCGTTATGGCTTCGCACACCCACGAGAAGCTCTGCTTGGAACTGATCCTTCTTGGCGACTTCCTGCGAGACTGTGAAATCCAGCTGCTGCACGTAGTCGTCGTATTTCTTCGTGAGCTTCGTCGATTTCTGCTCAGCGTGGTTCTCGATCGCGGGGGTGATATCCATCTGGCGTCCGACGACGTTGATCCGCATAACGAAGCTCCTTCCAGCCCTGCCTTTGAGAGACACGGGCTCTTTACACAGTCTAAGCGCCTTTCCGGGTCGCTTCCGAACCCCCCTCATCGGTCGCGGGGGGCGTTGAGGCCGGGTTAATGTGTGCTTTTGCCCGGGCTGCCGCCTCTTCTGAGGATTCTGCAGCCACGACACGGGGACCTTCCGGACCTTCGAACAGCGTCGGGGTCTCCCCCTGGTCCGGCGTAAGCACACCGGCGGTGATCACAAACCGCAACGCCTCCTCGATGGAAACATCCACCTCGATGGCTTTCTCTTCAAGCACATTGATCGTGAAACCTGTGAAAGGCGTCGGCGAGGTCGGAATAAACACCGAGACCACACGCCCGCCCGCCGGACCATCAATAAATCGCAAGGAATCGCCGGTCAGGAACCCCATCGTCCAAATGCCGGCCGACGGATATTCAACCAAGACGACCTTCGAGAACGCGAGCTTCTTCTCGCCGAGGATCATGTCGACCAACTGCTTCACGTGCGGATAGACCTGCTTAAAACCAGGTATTTGCGCTATCAGCCGCTCGATCCGCACATAGATCTGGCGCCCAAAGAAGTTACTGATTAGCACACCCGCAAGATAGATCAGCAGGATTGCGACGAAGAACCCTGTCAAGCTCAGGTACCAGTGGTCATCCCAGAACTTGCGGAGGTATTCGCGTCGGATCTGCCGGCGAAGGCTGCCGTCGTTGACATTCCCGGAGACTTCTCGGGTCGCTCGATAGGTGAGCAGCTCTTCATCCGTGACGCTGAACCAATCTGGCAGCGATTCTTCCTCGAAAACCTGCGGCACAATCCAAAGCACCGACAGACGAGTCGCTCTGTTAATCGGCTGAGCAACGTTCGTGTACACGAACCCGATCGCTTGCCAGAGGATCCAGAGTGTCACCACGGTGGGCAGCAGGATGGCCAATCCCTTGCCAAAGAATCGTTTGAAGTCTGTAGAGAATGACTCGGCCATGTCCAGTCGGCTCCTGCGGTGTGTGAACCCCGCTTATCGGGCGGGATCCTTCCCGCATACAACGATTCTATCGAGGACCATCGGTCTTGGTGTTGTTGCGGCTGCATACGCTCGATCAATCAACCAGGATCGGTCGTAGGAGAGGCATGATGCGAGTTCTAGTCACCGGCGGAGCAGGATATATCGGGTCGCACGCGTGCCAACGCCTTCTTCGGGATGGGCATCACGTGGTTGCGATCGATTCATTGATCCGTGGGCATCGCACGCCCATGGATGCGTTGAAATCGGAGTTCGCAGACCGTTTCACGTTCATCCAAGCTGACGTGGGCGACAAAGGCCCTGTCCGCGAGGCGATTGACGAGCATGATCTCGACACCCTCATGCACTTTGGCGCCCTCGCCTATGTCGGTGAATCGGTTGAAGACCCCCTCTGGTACTACCGCAACAACATCTCCTCGGGCATCGCCATGCTCGACGCGATCGACGAGTCACGCGATGGGCGAGGCGTCGATCGGATCATCTTCTCATCCTCTTGCGCCACCTACGGCGATCCGCCCGAGGGCATGATCCCCGTCCCCGAAACCTGCTCTCAATACCCCACATCGCCCTATGGACGCACCAAACTGCACTTTGAGCACATTCTGCTGGACTACGCCGAGAAGCGAAAAATGGATGGAAATCCGCTCGCATTGACCATGCTGCGGTACTTCAACGTCGCGGGCAGCGACCGCTCCGGCATGCTCGGCGAAGACCACACCCCCGAGACGCACCTCGTCCCGGTCGCGATGCAGGCTGCCCAAGGCAAACGCAAATCGATGTCGATCTTCGGAACCGACTACCCGACCGCGGACGGCACCTGCGTGCGCGACTATGTCCATGTTGAAGATCTGATCGATGCCCACGTCCGGGCGGCAGAACGGGTCAAAGTGGGCACCCCCGAAGCGTTCAACGTCGGCATCGGAGAAGGGTATTCGGTCCGTCAGATCCTCGATTCAGTCCGCCGGGTCACCGGTCGAGACTTCGAGGTCATCGAAACCGGGCGGCGGGCGGGAGACGCCATCGCGCTGTACAACGACCCAACCAAGATCAAACGAGATCTGGGCTGGTCCCCTGAAGTGACCAACATCGACGAAGTGGTTTCGACCGCGTGGAAATGGTTCGAAGCGCACCCGGATGGATACGCCAAAACCTAGTGGCACGCCGAGCCCCGCCCATTCCAGTCACTGTTGTCCAGAAAGCGTCGTCTTTGACGTTGATGTCGGTTCTGAACCCGTAACTGTTCGCATACCATCCGCTCCCCTGGACTCAACCGGGCGGTAGAGGAGTTTGCGGATGTCGATGCCAGATGGGTTTGTGTGGGGCGTGGCATCGGCTGCGTACCAAGTTGAAGGTGCTGCCGACCGGGATGGCCGGTCGCCGAGTGTCTGGGACGAGTTCTCAGAAACGCCAGGCAAAACCTTCCAGGGGCACACGGGGCAGCATGCCTGCCGGTCGTATGACCGCCCTGAAGAAGACGCGGACCTCATTGCCAATCTTGGCTGCACGGGTTACCGCCTCTCGATCTCGTGGCCTCGCGTGTTGCCAAGTGGTACGGGCGCGATCAACGAAAAGGGGCTGGCGTATTACGACCGCCTCGTCGACGCGCTGCTGGCACGGGGCGTTGATCCCTGGGTCACTCTTTATCACTGGGATATGCCCGCGTGCCTCCAGCACAAGGGCGGCTGGCTGAACCGAGACTCGGCCAAATGGTTCAGCGAGTACACCACGGCAGTCGTCGATCGCCTTTCTGACCGCGTCACCCGCTGGTTCACACTCAACGAGCCGCAGATTTTCTTGGGGCTGGGGCACAATGAAGGCACACACGCACCCGGGCTAAAACTGCCGAGAAAACAAGTGCTTTTGGCGACGCATCACGCATTGCTCGCCCACGGCGAATCGGTGCAAGTGATCCGCGCCCGGGCCAAAAAACCTGCCCTCATCGGGTGCGCCCCGGTCGGCAACCTGTCGGTCCCCGCGACCGAGACCAAGGCAGACATCGACGCAGCACGCGAAGCAACGTTCTCTGTCCCAGAAAAGGGCTGGACGTTTAACTACACCTGGTATTGTGATCCGATGCTGCGGGGATCGTATCCCGAGGACGGGCTGAAGCTGTTCGGCGACGATGTACCTGAGTACACCGACGCCGACATGGCCACGATCCATCAGCCGCTCGATTTCTTTGGCGTCAACATCTACAGCGCCGAGCGAATCAGCACCGAAACCGGCACGAGTGTCGAGGTTCCCCGCGAGGAGGGCTTCCCCACCACAATGTTCCGGTGGACGATCCAGCCGAGCGCACTGTACTGGGGCCCCAAGTTCCTCAGCGAGCGATACGAACTTCCTGTCGTCATCACCGAAAACGGGCTGGCGTCGATGGACTGGGTCCATTCCGACGGCAAGGTGCACGACACCGCCCGGATCGACTTCCTTTCGCGGTACCTGTCTGAACTGCGCCGAGCCGCCCAAGACGGGGTCGACGTTCGGGGCTACTTCCAGTGGTCCATCATGGACAACTTTGAATGGGCCGAGGGATACGCCCTTCGATTTGGCCTGGTTTATATGGACTATCAAAGCGGCGAGCGGATTCCGAAGGATTCTTACCACTGGTACCGCAAGGTCATCGAGTCCAACGGCGATTCACTTCCTGAGTCGGCTGAGAAACTCCGATAACTTTCCGATGCATCCAGGAACACACCATTGCATCGCCCTGGCCGCGATTGGAACAGTTACTTGCTTTTCCGACCATTTCGTCCGATGATTGATAACGCCCGGTATCGGGCGTTTTTATCTGCGTTGAACGGCAAAAAAAGCACTTGCACTCGCGTACAAATCTGGTACGATTGCGTAACAGTTACAGATCTGTGCCGACGCCTTCTGTTGGTATCGGCATGGTAAACACTTAGATTTGATGAGGGAGTGTGATATGCGAGGACTTAGCATCGGTGCGGCAGCAATCGCCGCCATGACCATGGGCGCCAGCGCTCAGAACCTGATGTCCAACGGCAGCTTCGAAACCGAAGGCCCCGGATTCATCCTGTTCCAAGACTGGCAGAACTTCAACAACGTCTTCTTGGACGCTTCGGTTGAGCTGACCGCCCAAGACGGCGTGAACTCGGCCAAGATGTTCGGCCAGTTCGGCGGCGAGCAGAGCGACCAGGTCCTCCTGCAGACCGTCACCGGTATCACCGAAGGCCAGCAGTACTCACTGAGCGCTTACGCCCAGCACCTGTCGACCGACGCGGTGCAGGCTGGCAACTTGGTCTTGCTCCAGCTCAACTTCCAGGACTCATCGGGCACCACCATCGGCAGCGCGATCCAGGCTGAAGCCATCACCCCAGACGTGACCCCCACCGATCAGTGGCTCCAGACTGTGGTCAGCGGCACGGCCCCCGCCGGCGCCACCCAGATCCTCGTCGCCCTGCTGCACCTTCAGCTTGACGGCGCTGCCCCCGGCGCGACTTTCTGGGACAACGTCGAACTCGTCGAAGGCGACGTCGTTCTTCCCTGCCCCGGCGACTTCAACGGTGACGGCCTCCTGAACTTCTTCGATATTCAGGGCTTCATCAACGTCTACCTCCAGGGCTGCCCCTAATCCTCGAATCTAAACGTTCCTCTGGCCGGGCTCTTCACGAGCCCGGCTTTTTTTATGCGCCCATACCTTTGGACGATGATCTGTACCTCGTCTGAGTATCGCGTCGCCCGTGCGAGTGCTGACGGCGCGCGTCGGCGCATCACTCTCGTGCAACCAACCGTTGCGACGTTTGTTGGGCTCATGCCGCTTGCATGATGCTTTGGCGAATAGACGCGTGTGCCAAAACAATGCGGGGCATCGATCGTTAGACCGACGCCCCGCCGAGGGATCTTGGATGTTGCCGCGTCGCCCGGAGTTTTCACCAGGACGCGACTCGTGCTCGCTCAGATCAGATCACCCGGACCAGGCGGGCACTGTCTTCGAGCCGGATGGCTGCCACGGGCGGGAACGCTGTGCTCTCTTGGATCGAAAGGGTGGTCGGGCGTATCTCGCGGAATGAGCCTGAGGTTTCGTTGTTGAGCACACGCGTCAGCCAACGGGCTGACTCGATGCCCAAGGACTTCGCGTCTTGGCAGACGGCGGTGAACTGCGGGAAGGTCCGCAGCCGGATGTCGCTGTCATCAAACCCGACGATGGAAAGATCTTTGGGAACCCGGATGCCAAGCTGCAAACACCGGTGCAAGGCACCGACTGTGGACAGCGGATTCGTGAAGTAGATCGCGGTCGGCGGGTTTTCTTGCTCGAGCAGGCGGATGAGCATCATCGCGCCGCCTTCCGGACTCGCTTCGGCACGAACAATCATCGAATCTTCTACCGCGATCCCGGCGCCTGCGAGCGCATCGCGGTAACCCGCTTCACGATCGCGGTGGTCAGAGTCTGATACCCGGTGAATCGCGAGGCCGATCCTCTTGTGACCAAGCCCGAGCAAATGCTCGACTGCTTGCTGAGATGTGAGGCGAGAGTCGGAGTCGATGTAGTTCACATCGGCCCGGTCGGAACGATCGGCGACCTGCACCATCGGGAAGCCTTCTTCCGCGATCTGGTTGGCTACCGTCGAATCGTCGAGCGATCGCACGAGCACGCCTCGCATGCCCTTGCGATCGAAGAACTGGCCGAACGTCTCGTCGCGATGCTTGTCGCGGTGGATGTTGATGAACGTCAGGTCGTATCGGCGTTCGCTGACACCTTCGAGGATGCCGGCGAGGAGAGCCGCTTCGAACGCACCGAAGTCGGCTTTGACCGGCTCGCCAGGATAAGCAAGCCCGATGACGTTGGTTGGCTTGCGGCCAACGGAGGGTCTGTAACCGCTTTTGTCGGCGGTTTGGAGAACTTTCTTACGCGTGCCGTCACTGACACCGGGATGGTTATTGAGCGCGCGGGACACGGTGGCGACCGAGATCCCTAGCTCATCCGCGATGGCACGTACCGAACTCATACTTAGTTACCGTCCAGTTCATCTCGTTCGACCCGCTGATCGGTTTCTGACCAGAGTGAGTCGTATGTGCTCCGAACCAGGTCGTCGTCGCCGACTTCAAAGAGGTCGTTGGCGTTGATGCGTTCGACGTGTCCGTCGACAAAGGCGAAGTTCGCCGAGCCGTCGATTTCTTTGAACTCAGCCTGGCGGCGTGGGTGGCGATAGAAAGGGATGTACCCGGTCGGCATCACATCGATCTCGCTGCCGAGTTCAGGAGAAGTCGTTGTGCCTCCAGCCCAGTTTGAAACATTGTTTCCTAGGAATACTGAGCTATCAAGACCATCGCCGCCACCGAAGCGTTCGCCGGGCAGGCCACGCGAGCCGATGCTCGCACCAGAGAACCATGTCGTGTCACCAGCGTCGAGCAACTCCGACCGGAATAGGCCCCATGCCTCCCCGAAGAGGATCAACTGACTGGTGCGACCAGTGTCGTCGCTGAATGCTTGGCCGCGCCTGAAAGTTTCAGGGTTCGATGCGAGTGAACCCGGCTTGAAGAACTTTGGAACACCATCAGGGCTATTAAAGGGGCTGGTTTGTTCGGCGGCCGATGCCGCCCAATAGTTCATCGTGTAGGAACGACCGGCCGAGGGGTGGTTGGGGCATTCCATGACGCCACCACCGACGGTTTCATTCTTGTTGTTGTTCGCGGACAGGTTACGGAAGTCTTCCTGCGGAAGGTACCGACCGATTCGGTTCACGTCATACCAGACCATGTTCTCTTTCCCGTTCTCGGGATCGATCACGAACTGGCCGCCCAACACTGGCGGGTACTTGCCTCGATAGTCGACGGCGTAGACCTGGGCAGCTTGGGCGATGCCGCGGATGTTGGTTTGGCAGAGCAGACCACGCGCGGTTTCGCGAGCTTTACCGATGGCCGGCAACAGAATGCCGATCAGCAGCGCGATGATCGCGATGACCACAAGCAGTTCAATCAGGGTAAACGCGCGTGGCGCGGCTCGGTATTGAGACTTCTTCATCATGTCGCGGGGCTCCCTCGGTTGCGCGGCGTCTGTCGGACGACCGTCCCCTTTGCGAAACAGTTACATCAGTCTCCCACACCCGCATGGTCATGTCAAGCCCCTTTTTGAGAACCTTCAAATCGCACCTCGGGCACCTGAACCTGCTTTTTGAGGGCTTACGGGCCAATTGCACCGGATCGAGCCGGAATCCTGAACGCCCGATTTTGCCGGATTTTCTGTCCCCCCATCGAGCGAAACAGTTACAATCTGGGCATGAATCGAACCCCCCTACTGCTTGCCGGCTTCATTCCTTTGCTCGCCGGGTGTGCGTCCGAGAATATCGCAGACTGGAGCGCCTTGGGCGACTCGACGGTCGTGAGCGTTCGTCAGACGGATACCGGGTTTGAGCTGATTCGGAACGGGTCGCCGTTCTTTGTCCGCGGCGCGGGCGGGACGACCGACCTGGAGGCGCTCGTCAAGTTTGGTGGCAACGCGATCCGTACGTGGGACGGCGAGGGCATTGATGACCTCATGAACGAAGCCCACCGACTAGGCATCACGGTACAGGTCGGAATCTGGCTCCAGCATGAACGCCACGGATACGACTACAACGATCCGGCGATCAAGAAGAAACAGCTGGACAAAGTTCGCCGACTGGTGCTCCGCTACAAGGATCACCCGGCACTGCTGTCATGGGGCGTGGGCAACGAGGTTGAGCTTGGTGGGGAGTTGGACATTGCGCTGGTGGCGATCGAAGACGCTGCCAAGATCGTCAAGGAACTTGACCCGGACCACCCGACGCTTGCGATCATCGCTGAGATCGGCGACGACAAAGCAAAGCGGATCGCGGCCGAATGCCCGAGCATCGACATCATCGGTGTCAACACGTATGGCGGTTTGGCGACCGTTCCCGAGCGCTTGCAGCAGCAAGGGTATGACGGGCCGTACATGATCACCGAGTTCGGCCCGCTTGGGCACTGGGAAGGCGCTCACACCGAATGGGGCGCTCCGATCGAGATGACCGGCGCACAGAAAGCCGACTTCATCGCGGGCAACTATGAGTCCGCGATCCACAGCCAACACCCAGGGCGGTGCCTCGGCTCATTCGCGTTCTTGTGGGGCCATAAGCAAGAGACCACCGAGACTTGGTTTGGTCTGATCCTGCCAACAGGTGAACCCATCGAAACGGTAGATCGCCTCAGCGAGTTCTGGGCTGGTGTTACCCCTGAGCAGCAAGCCCCGCGGGTTGAGTCTCTTTTGCTGGACGTCCCGAACTCGGGCGCTGTTCCCGCAGGCCTGGAGTTGGGCGTGCGCGTGATGGCAAGCGATCCGGATGGGGATGCGCTCGATATCGAGTGGCGCATTATCGCGGAATCCACCGATCGGAAGCAGGGCGGCGACGCCGAGGCAGCCCCGGAATCACTCGCAGATGTGGTGATCTCGTCATCCGGCGATACAGCGATCTTGCGGGCACCGAGAACTCCGGGTGCCTACCGCGTGTTCGTGACGGTGCGCGACGGGAATGGGCGAGCGGGGACTGCGAACGTTCCATTCCTTGTTGTTGAATGATGGGTCATTGAACGAATAAGCAAAGCCACCGAAAAGACAACGCCACCGCTTGGTGCGATGGCGTCGGTTCATTTCGAAGTTCGATCGACACAGCCTCGGGGCTGTGTTTTCTCTTGGCGGCTTTACGGGCAGCCGGCGTTGTACTCGGTGATGTAGGCCGACACGTCGAAGAAGTTAAACGTACCAAAGGGGCTGGCCAAGTCGGCAGCGGGATCGGACGTGTTGTACGCAGCGATGTAGGCCGACACGTCAAAGAAGTTCAGCGTTCCAAATGGTTCGGCAAGGTCAGCAACGGAGCAGCCCCCGACACGTGTCAGGCGGAACCAGTTGAGGTTAAACCCGCCCGCACCGCCTGCGGTGGTAAAACGCATGACTTGCTCGCCTGCATCGAGCGCGACCTCTTGAGAGATGGTGGTCCAGTTCTGGAAGTCACCGGTGAAGGGAGCGAGCAATGCTCCGGTTGCGTCGACACCATCAAACTCGACTCGGAATGGGCCGCCGATCTGCGGGGACGCAAGTCGCATCTCCAAGAGATAGTCGCCTGCATCGGCAACATCGATCGTGTACTCCAAGAACTCGTTGGCGGCGATGAAACCGACGTTGAATCCACCCTCTGAGCTGACTTCGATATCCACGTCGCCGTCGCGATATGCGCCGCCGTTGTTGCCGACATCCGAGTCTCGGTATGCGAGCCCTGAATATCCGGTGTCGAAGTCTTCAGCCTCGATTTGGCCCGGGACCGAAGCCGGTCCAGCACCGAATGGGCCGTTTTCAACCTGATACACGCGGACGTAATCAACCTCGAGGGTCTGAGGCCATTGCGAGCTTCCGTTTGGATTCCCAGGGAAGTTGCCCCCGACCGCGACATTGAGCAGCATGTGGAACGGGGAGTCGAACGGCGCTCGGACATTGCCCGAGCCGAGGACCGAGAACCACTGGCCGGCAGAGACGGTGTGATAAAGCTGTCCGTCGAGGTACCAACGGATCTCGTCGGGCAGCCACTCGACGGCGTATTCATGGAATCCGGCGCCGTAGTCGGTGCCAGTGACAATGCTGTTGCCATTGGACTGATTGCTGGGAAAGAATCCACCATAGTGGATGGTGCCGTAGATTCGGTCTGCGAAGTTCACCGACTCCATGACGTCGATCTCGCCGGACGATGCCCATCCGCCGTATGGCGAATCGGTCGCGAGCATCCAGAACGCCGGCCAGGCGCCCGGGGTGCTTGGGAGTTTCATCCGGGCTTCGACACGTCCATACAAGAAATCGACTTTGTTGAGGGTGCGCAGGCGAGCGGAGGTGTAACTCCGGCCTGCGAAGCTTTCGTTGCGGGCCGTGATCTTGAGCGTCCCGTTCGACACCTCGGTGTTATTCGGACCACTGGTGTAATACTGAAGTTCATTGTTGCCCCAACCGGCAGGCAGCCCAAAGAGCGTGCCGGTGCCGACTTGATACTCCCAGTTGTCGAGGTTCAGCGTATTGCCGTCGAACTCATCAGACCACATGAGGGTTGACTGGGCACTGGCATGACCCGCGATAGATGCAAGGACAACGGCAGCAACGGTGAGACTCGAGCGCATGGAACATCCTCCTAGGTTTCTATTCAACCACGGGAGCTGCTCCGATGCAATCGAAACAGTTACATTTTTCGTGCCTTTCATTCGTCTAGCACGGAAACAACGCGTTCTTTTCGGACATCTGCACCCGGAACTGTTTCAATGAACCAGGCGTGGCTCGTTAGGGACACCCGGCGTTATATCGAGCGATGTACTCGGATACATCGAAGAAGTTCAGTACGCCGTTGGTGTCGAGGTCGGCTGCAGGATCGGAGGCGACGAACTGGGCGATGTAAGCACTGACGTCGAAGAAGTTGAGCACGTCGTACGGCTCGGCGACGTCGGCCCCGCACCACAGCAGATCTCGAACCCGCGCATCTCGGATACCGATTCGCGTTGCGCGAAAATGCAGGCCGCCGGGCGATTGCGTCCATTGGATCTGACAGAACTCGTCGACCTCGATGAACTCGCCGGGCTGCCCAACACAGATGAGTGTGTTGCCGTTGGGCAAGCGCTGGGCGCCGGAAATGATCGGGGAATAGAACGTGTTTCCGCCTGCGTTCTCGCAGGTCCAGATCGCGGACGACGGGCCGAATGTTTCACCCGGAACACGGTCGTACGTGCCGTCAGGGTTCAATGGTGTGATGATCTCATCGACGCTTGAGAACGTTCCCGATGGGCGTCCAACGCCGTTGTTGTAGACGAGAATGTTGCCCTCGCCGCGGAGTCCTTCTTCGATCCATCTGGCGTCGTGCTGGTTGAACAGTGTTTGATCCGCGAGCGTGCCCATTTGATACGCGGCGGGGTTGCCCCAGCGATACATGATCTCGCCGGTATCAGCGGTGTCTTTCGAGATGATCCAGAACTCATCGAATGCATTGATACTCAAGACGATTTGATCAAGCTCCGCGTTGTAGTCCATGCCGTTGATGTGTAACCAGTCTGGGTCGTTTCCGCCTCGTGGGACGTAGTTGACGTTGATTTTCTCCGGGTGATCGGCGACGACGCCAAAGTTTGCGAGCCCCGGATCAAAGTCTTGAATCAGGTGGTCCCAGGCACGCCATTCCCAGACGATCTCGCCGGTGGTCGGTCCGGTCTGGCGGACTTCGATGATTCGTTCGGACCAGACTTCACCGGGGAGCAAAGCGGGGTTTCGGCCTGCTGCCAGCGCATCCGCCGCGGAGATCCGGTCCCATTGCAAGATCAATACATTGCCGTTGGGCAAGACTTCGATGTCGTGATGTTGCCGGGTTGATGGATTATCCTCTGCGTAGTCCCAGACGACCGTTCCGTCCCAAGCAATGCGTTGGATTCGGCCGCCCACACCAGCGCCGGATGGCCCTGGAATAGAACCATCGACCGCAGGGCGCATGATCTCGCCGTTCTCGAGCAAGTAGGGCATGAGTCCGGGCGCGTACGAGCTTGACCACGTGTGTGCAACGTTCCCATCGAGATCGGTCAAGAAAGTATCGCCGGTTCCCATGCGAGCCTGAAGCGTCCAGCCGGGTTCTGGTGCAGCGGCTGACGGCGCGACGGCAACCGTAAGACACAACGAGCTCAGTATTTTGGTCAAACTACCTTTCATCGGATCCTCCTGAGATCTGTGGGTCTGCTGCACAGCATCTCAGAAACGGGCACGGCGACGGAGCGAATAACCCGAATCTGGCCCAAAGTAGCTCAGCTTTTTGGGTTCAAACGGATTCGCTGAACAACGAAAACTGTGTTGATCGCCCATGGCGGATTGATTTTCTCGGCAGCGAGACGCATAGGCGGTTCGGCCCATCGAACTCCGCCCTGCCGTTCGATTCGAAACGAAGCGATCGCCGACACCAACTTTGCTGATGATTTCGGGCAACGCAGTTCCGCGATGGGCTTCCCGGACACCCGATCAACTTTCAGTTGCATCGGATCAGCGTAACTGTTACCTTTTGGAACAACGCAGCCATTCGGCTCGCGATTCTGCGCGTTTCTGGAGTCTTGCCACATGTTCCGATTTGTTTTGATGATGCTCTGCGCCATGTTTCCTGTAGCGTCCACTTTCGCGCAGAGCCAGCCCCCGAGTTATTCGGGCGAGGTGTGTCTCAGCGGAACATCGGTGACCGTCTCGGTCACTGCAAATCCGACCGCGACCGCCGTGCTGATCTATCCGAACCCCCCCGGCGGCGGCTATTTCATGGACAACGACGGCTCGGGGAACTTTACGAAGACTTTCACCGGTCTCTCGGCCGGAACGACATTTGGTTTTCACCTCGTCATTCAGGCACCGGCCCAGTTTGAGTACCCGGCGCACTCGATCACACTGGCGGAAGGCTGCACCGCCTTTGAGTTCGAAAGTGACGACGGCGGTGGCGATGGAGGTGGAGACGGCGGTGGAGACGGCGGTGGTGGCGATGGCGGTGGCGGCATCGACCCCGGCGACTTTGGCGACGGCGGATTGCCGCACCCGCGCGCCTTCAGGCACGACGTGATTGAGAGCAACGGCCAATGGGCGGTCATGATCGAGACGGGCACGCCCGCGTCGCCGCTCCCAGCTGTCACGGGCGTGAGCTTGCGCTATCGCATCGGCGATGGAGACATGCAGACGGCACCCATGTCGAACCTAGGCAACTTCATCTGGGGGCGCGTGCTTCCCGATGTCGCTCAAGGTGATGACGTGTCGTACTCTTTCGTCAAGACTGTTGGGCTCGAGCCGGTTGACACGGCCTGGTTCGATCGGACGGTCGGCGCCGATGCTCCAGACCTCCCGAGTTTTCCAATCGACACGGTTGCGGCGCTGCGGTTCCGCGATCGGCACGAGAACGAGTGGCGGTTTGATCATTACCCCGCTGGGTATGACGTCGGGCGTTCGTTCGATCTGCAGATCACCGACCACGGCTACAAGCTCGACATCGAGCTGACGACGGCCCCTGAGGTGCCGGTCGGCGCGGTGGACATCAAATGGTACAACCAGTCGGGCGATGTTGGATTTTGTGACCGGAACATCTCCGCGATCAGCCAACGGATGGATGGCGGGAACGGTTCATTCACCGCGACGATCGACAATCTATCCGTCGGGCAACGGGTGGACATCGAGTTCACACTCCTCGCATCACAGACGTATTACAGTGAGTTCATCTACTACTACGTGGGCGACGGAAGACTCCAACGTGAAACGCAGCACCCGTTCGCATTCGCTGCGGGCGATGCGTCGATCCCGGTGGTGACGGTCAAGCAGTTTGCGTTTAACCAGCACGCTTTGAACTTGCCGCCGGCGGAACTCCGATCGTTCATGGATGGCAAAGTGATCTTTGAAACACGTTGGGATGACGGGCTGCTATTCAACCCGCCGACCGCGTTCGATTGCAACGGCGGAGCGGTTGGCTTTGACATGGGAGCGAGCCCGGTCTTCGAGCAAGACGTGCTTGGGCCGCTGTACACCAACAACTCTTGCATCGAATGCCACATGCTCGATGGGCGCGGGAGTACTCCGGCGGCGAGCGGTGATCCGCTGGAGGATTACGCGATCCGCGTAAGTATTCCGGGCCTGCTTGGCGAGGCGCCTGTCCCTCATCCGTTGTACGGAGATCAACTCGATACCAAAGCGACGGCTGGCGCGACACCAGAAGGGCGTGCATCGATTGTTTGGGAGATTGTCAACGGAAGCTTTGACGATGGCATGACGTATGAACTCCGCAAGCCACGGTTCGAGTTCACTGAAATGGCCTATGGCCCAATCGGGACAAACATCCCAGGTGAAACCGCAGCAAACCCCGCGGGCGAGCCATACAACGGCGAGGCGCAAGTCTCCGCCCGCGTGGCGACGATGCTGATTGGGCTGGGATTGCTCGAAGCAGTCGCCGAAGCGGAGGTCCTCTCTTGGGCCGACGAACTCGATGCCGACGGGGATGGAATCTCTGGACGCCCAAACTATGTCGATGACTACGCAACCGGCGGCGCGGCATTGGGCCGATTTGGATGGAAAGCCGGCCAGCCGAGTCTGCGCCAACAGGCCGCGTCTGCGTTTGCGCATGACATGGGTATTTCATCGGAGTGGGCTGGCGATGGCGCCGCGGAGATCGACCCGTCGATGCTTGACGACATGGTTTCGTATCTTCGCGGGCTCGCTGTGCCACCGCGTGAAAACTACAAGGACCCGGCGGCGTTGCAGGGCAAGGAGCTGTTCGAAGTCGCCGGCTGCATCGCATGCCACCGCCCAACGATGCGGACCGCGTCTGATGCGGACTTTGCGCCGTATCGCGATCAAGTTATCCAGCCTTTCACGGATATGTTGCTCCATGACATGGGCGACGAGCTTGCTGATGGACGTCCAGAGTTCGGCGCAAGCGGGCGTGAGTGGCGCACCGCTCCGCTTTGGGGCGTTGGATATGTCGGCCATGTGCTCGGCACGCCGACCAACGCATCTGACCCCAACGGCAATCCCGCAGAACCGAACTACCTCCATGACGGGCGCGCACGGTCCCTGATGGAAGCCATCCTTTGGCACGGCGGCGAAGGCGCATCCGCACGGGACGCGGTGCTCGCGATGAATGCCACAGAACGTGACGCGCTGATCGAGTACGTCAAGTTCCCGTTCGTCGATCCAGCGACAGTGCCCGAATCGACGGCGTGCAATGCGGACTTGAATAACGACGGCGTATTGAACTTCTTTGATGTCGCAGCGTTTATCAACCTGCTCAATGCGAGTGATCCCGCAGCGGATATCGCGGAACCGTTTGGGGTGATCAACTTCTTTGATGTTGCTGCCTACATAGCCGCGTTCAACGCCGGCTGCCCGTGATCTTTCCGATGTGACGGAGTCACAGAGAAGGCTACTTCCATCCTCAAAACACCAAAGGGACCAGCGATTGCGCTGGTCCCTATCTTTTTTTGACTTCATTTAAGTTGAAGTGAATGGGCCTGGACAGACTCGAACTAGTACCGAAATCACCCAGAATTCAGACCATTCCAGGCATCGCGGCGCAGAATCCAGCGCAATCCACCCTGATGTCATGCCGAGTGCTGTTTCTGCTCCGCCAGCCGACCCGGCCCTCGGAAAGCTCGTCTCACTCTGGCCATCACTCCCCGCGCATGTTCGAGCGGGCGTCATGGCGATGATCGAGTATGCAGATCGGGATGGGAGGGAGAATGCCTGACACTCCCCAATCTCGGCAGATAAAGAGCCGAGAAGCCGACGCCCCGCAGGCAGCTAGGAACGGCGAATCCAAAGCTGAATCACCGGCGACTAATCAAAGATCCGTATCGACAGATCAAAAACCAGGCTTCCGCGTTTACGGAACCTCACTCCAAGACCCTGCGGTAGGCCGGCAGATACACATCAATGCGATGACGAGTGCTGTGCATAACAACGCCCTGGCTCAACGTGTTGGCCAAACGGTTGCAGGAGTCGATCTCTCACAGACTTCCGACACCTTCACAAACGACGTGTTTCAT
>JBGCEB010000025.1:0-17240 GCA_045106075.1 Phycisphaerales bacterium | reverse complement strand
GGGTCGCCCGCGTTGTAAAGCCCGATGAACGTAGCGACATCGAAGAAGTTCAGGGCTCCGAAAGGCTCGGCGGTGTCTGCGACGCTGCAGGGGCCGAAGCCTTCGGTGAACGTCAGCTGCAGCGGCGCGGTGACCTGCCCGCTGTTCTGCATCGCGCCCGGGGCAGGGGGCGACGGTTCGCTGACGGTGTTCGAGACCACCGACCACGTGTAACGCCCGGCTGGCAGGTTGATGGATTCAGAAAACTGTTCAGAGGATGCCGGCGCTTCCCTGATGAGCAGGATGGCGCCGGCGTCGTCGCGGAGTGTGGAGACGCAGGTTGCAAGGGCGCTTTCCGAAACGGTCGCCCGCCAACCGTTTTGTAGGCTTTGCAGCGTCGCGAGGGTGTCGGCGTGGAGATCAAACGTGATCGATTGCGATGATGAGGCGTTGGTTGAAAAGTTCGAGTTCGGGCGGGTGATCGAGGTCGTCAACGCTTCTTGGCCGATGAAGTTCGAAGAAAATGAACTCCGCGCGATCGTGCTGACCGAATACGCGCCAAAGTCCACTTGGGTCAGACTGAGATTCTGATCACCCAGATCGGTGTTGACAAGCGTGTCGCTGTACCCGTCGGCCGCCGACGCCGAGAGGTTGTAGCCAGCCGAGACCGGCGTGTAGAGGTCGCCCGCGTAAGACGGGGCGGCTGATAGCAAGACGGCAAAGGCGGCAAAGCGGGTGTTCATCTTGGCGACTCCAAACGGATCATGATCAATGCACTGGCGGGCCCGCAAGCGTACAGGCTGAGCGGGCGACGGATGCGCCATTCACGTGTTTCCAGACAAAAGAACCGCGCCACGGATCGAGCATGGCGCGGTCTGATTGGTTCTCGGACGATGCCGGCCCGGTCGCGTGCTCAGGCGTTGATCACGCGGCCTTCGCTGGCCAGCGCCGCCTCGTGCACGCTCTCGTGCATCGTCGGGTGGGCGTGGACTGTCGCGATGAGTTCTTCGGTGGTCGCTTCGAGGCGGCGGGCGAGTGACAGTTCGGCGATGAGTTCGGTCGCCTGGTCGCCCATGATGTGGGCGCCGAGGATCTCGCCGCGGGGCAAACCCCGGATGATCTTGGTGAACCCGTCGGTGTGCTTGGCGGCGATGGCTTTGCCCAGCGCGGTGAAGGGGAACTTGCCGGTCTCGTAGTCTTCGCCTTTTTTCATGCCCTTGGCTTTGAGGGCTTGCTCGGTGAAACCGACCGAGCCGACCTGCGGCTGGCAGTACGTGCATCCGGGGATGACGGTGTAGTCCATCGGGATCGGTTCGTGGTCGGCCTTCTTTTCCTTCCACGCGAAGCGTTCGACGCAAAGGATCGCTTCCTCACCCGCGACGTGGGCGAGCCAGGGCGGGCCGATGACATCGCCGATGGCGTAGATGCCGGGGACGCTTGTTTTGTAGTCCAAAGCGACCGGTTCGGTCGGCGAGTCCGGGCCGAGCGGGACGTAATCGGTCTTGATGTGCCCGTGTGCGGTTTCGAGCTTGAGCGAGTCGTCGAACAGGCCGTCGAAGCGCCCGACGACGCCGATCGCGAGCAGAACCTTGTCGCCCTTGATGACTTCTTTCTTGGACTCGTCGGGCTTGCCGTCCTTCATCGGGGCGGCGGTGACTTCGACGCCGGCTTTGGTTTTCTTGATGTCCATCACGCCGGTGGAGGTCTTGAGGTTGAAGCCGTTCTTCTTGTAGAGCGCGGTCATCGCCTTGCCGACCTCTTCGTCTTCGACGGGGACGAGGCGGTCTTGCATCTCGATGATGGTGACCTCGGAGCCGAACTGCTTGTAGAAGTAGCCGAACTCCATGCCGATCGCGCCGGCGCCGACGACGATGAGGTGATCGGGCTTTTCTTTGTTGAACATCGCTTCGCGGGCGCCCCAGATTTTGTCGCCGTCGAACTTGGCGAAGGGGAGGTCGCGGGCGACCGAGCCGGTGGCAACGATGACCTTGTCGGCCGTCACGGTCTCGCGTGCTTTTTTGGCCGGGGTCGCGGGCGAGCTGGTGAGTTCTTCTTGGACTTCGCAGTCGTAGAGCTCAACGGTGCAGGGCTTGCCGTTGGCGGCACCAGAGATGATCTTTGCGTGCGCGACGTGGTGCTCGATCTTGTTCTTCTTCATCAGGTACTCAACACCCTTGTTGAGTTTGTTGGCGACGTCGCGCGAGCGCCCGATGACCTTGTCCCAGTCGAAGCTGACGGTCCCGTCGATCGTGAGGCCCCAGTCTTGCTTATGGGCGAGCTTCTCCATCAACTCGGCATTGGAGAGCAGTGCTTTGGAGGGGATGCATCCCCAGTTGAGGCAGACACCGCCGAGCTTGGCCCGGTCGACGATGCCGGTTTTGTATCCGAGCTGGGCGGCGCGGATCGCGCCGACGTAGCCGCCGGGTCCGCCACCGATCACGAGAACGTCATAGTGCTTGTTGGCCATGATTTGAGTGCTCCGTGGGCTGAACAGCGGGCTTGAGATATCGGCCCGAAATGGATTGGTTCACCGTCCGTTCGGACGCTGTTCAATGGTACGCGCGATGCCGGATCGAGTCGCCCGTCCACTGACGCGATCGGCACACGACTTTGCGTGGTTCTCAACCAATCTTCCCGCGGATTGGCGGGTGATGTCTCAGAACTTACTACCCGGCGGGGTAAGCATGGTGTACGGTGGTTCTTCGAGTGGTCCAGATGTTGGGGCGCTTTGATGAATCAGAGGGGTTCCACCATGATCGCGTATTCTCGGACTCAGGCTGCTGTACTCGGTTTGATTGGTTCTTTGGCGGGTTCGGCCGCGGCCCAGCCGTTGGTGTTCCAGGTTGATTCCGCTCGCTCGAGTGTTGATATCACCATCGAGCTCATGACGCTTGCGGGCGATCGGACTGACAGCGACAGCTCTGCGATCACCGGATTGATGTACCTCGGTGCGGATTCATACACCGTGCCCGGGTCAGTCGTTCTTTATGATGCGCAGTTCAGTCTGATCGATGATCTCGATTACAACTGGTCGTTCGGCTTTGCAGGTTCAGCCGAAGCAACACTGAGTGGCGCCGGCTTGTTCGACGCGGTGCCGGACGCGCCGAAGGGCCCGGTCCCGGTTGTGGGCAGTTCGTTTAACGTTCCCGGGGTAGCGATTCAAGTCGCCGGGATTGCCGATACTTCATACAACATACTGCTTGTCGGTAACGACACCGTTTCGCAGGACCTTTCCCAAGAACCGCCGATACCGACAGATCTGGGCGGCGAGTTTATAGTGGTCGGCGACACGATCGAGATCACTTCATCGGTCACGTTCTCAGATACACTTATGGTCGTCGACGGCGTGGCTGATGCAGTCATCAATGGCACCGCAACGATCGTCGCGGTCGCGACCATTCCGGATTGCCCGGCCGATGTCGCGAGCCCTTTCGGGACGCTTAACTTTTTCGACATCTCGGCCTACATCGGGTTGTACAACTCGGGCGTGCCCGCAGCGGATTACAACGCAGACGGCTTGCTGAACTTCTTTGATATCTCAGCGTTTATCGCGTTGTACAACGCCGGGTGTCCTTGAGTTGAAGTTATCAATCTTCCGCAGAGGCGGCTGTTAGGGACGGTTTTTTCGGTCCAACACGGGTCATTGTGATTTCACTGGCACGGGGTCCCGTCCTTGTGGTACCCTATCAAATAGTCTCTCGCGTGAAAACAGGAGGAGTGCTTCATGCGCCCAATGCTTATGGCGGCGATCGCCGGGATGTCGTGTGTCAGTTCCGCGTCCGCCCAAGAAATTGTGTTACAGAACGATTCGCTCGTTGATGGCGGATCGGTGAACGTTTGCCCGTGCTTTGTTGCGACCGAAGAGGCTGCCGTGTGGCTGACAAGCCCGTGTGATGGCAACATCATCGGTATTCAGATCTTTTGGAAGTCGTTCTTTGGTGGCGCAGATCAGCGCATCGAAGAAGCGATTTATGTCTACGAAGGAAGTACCTTCCCTAATCCCGGCCCGTTGAAAGACGAGCTCCTCGCTCCCTTGCTGACCGACGGCGGACTCAACGAGTTCCGGTTTGTCGACGAAAACCAGACGATCCCGATCTCGATCCCCGTGACCGAGGGCGAGCAGTTTGTGGTGTCGCTCGCGTTCTTTAACGACAACGCAGAAGACATCTTCGCACCTTCCGTGGTTTCGGATGACTCAGGCTGTCAGGTCGGGCGCAATGCGGTCCGGGTGAACGGCAACTCGTGGCAGGACGCGTGTTCGCTCGGCGTGTCGGGTGATTGGGTGATTCGCGCCATCGTGGAGTGCTCTGGCGATCCGACCGGCGCGGTGTGTTTGCCGGACGGATCGTGTGCGGAAGGGTTGACCGAAGCGGACGCGTTCGCGCTTGGCGGCGTGTTCAATGGGGCTGGGTCGGCGTGCGGCGATGTCGTTTGCCTCGGTGCGTGCTTCGTGCCTTCAACCGGTGGGTGCCTGCAGTTTGATAAGTCAACATGCGACGCGGTCGGCGGTTCGTGGCAAGGCCCGGGCACGACGACCTGCGACAGCTGCCCCGCGGACCTTGCTGCTCCATTTGGGGTGCTGAACTTCTTTGACGTGTCGGCTTTCATCACGGCGTACAACGCCCAAGACCCGGCTGCGGACGTTGCGGCCCCTTTCGGCACGTTTAACTTCTTCGATGTTTCCGAATACATCAACCAATACAACCAGGGCTGTCCTTAAAGCCTCTTTGGAACGGGAATAAATCGCAAGCCCCCACTGTTTGGTGGGGGCTTGTTTGTTGGGTTTCCCGCGAACATGTCCACGTCGAACCACCCGGATTCCCGGATGCCTTACACCAACTCTGCAGGAGATATTCATGAACATCGCCCAAGCCGTCGCACTCGCATCTCTTTCTTCGTGCGCCTGCCTCGCCGTCGCAGCACCTCGGGATGTCAAGATCGCTTCGTTCGATATTGATAACGCGGTCGTCGAGTTAACAAACTTTGGTACCGGAACCGAAGACTTGTCAGGCTGGCGATTCTGCTCGAACAACACATCGGTCGTTCTGCGGTATTCAAGTTCAACCGGATTCAATGGTACATCGCTCGCGCCGGGTGAATCGATCTTTATTCATCTTAACGATGACGCTTCCGGTACCGGTGAGATCAACTACTCGTCGCTGGGCGGCTCGGTCGCGCCGGTCGATCGCACCGCGTATTCGATCGCGATCTACTTCCCGCCCGTCGGCGGCGGCGGCATCTCGTTTGGCAACGGAGCATTGATCGCAGATTTCCTGCAGTTCTCGCTCAACGGTGCGAACAACACGACCGCGAACATCCGCACGGACGAAGCGGTCAACGGCGGGGTTTGGGCTGGCCTGACCGATTGGATCTCAACGACCAATAACTCGTCGTCGATCGACTTGGTCGATACAGCCAGCGTGCTGAGTGACTCCACCGACTACGCGGTCAACGAACCATGTTTGGTCGATCTTGCGGCTCCGTTTGGCTCGCTGAACTTCTTCGACGTCGCGGCGTATGTGAACCTCTTCAACGCTGGTGACCCTGCAGCGGACTTTGCAGCACCGTTTGGTCTCATTAACTTCTTTGATATCTCGGCATTTATCGCTCAGTTCAACGCCGGCTGCCCCTAAAATAGGCTCGCCCGGGCACTGGTGATCCGGGCGTCGCGTCCGGAGAGCGAGCATGAGATGTTGTGGTGTAGTTGGGCTGGCCGTCGTCGCGGCATCGGCGGGGTTCTTACGCGCCCAAGATTGGTTGTTGATCCCTGACTCGGGCTCAGACAGTGTCTGGGCATTTGATGCGCAGGACGGCTCGTTGATAACCAGTTCGTTTATCACCGATCCGGGATCAGCTGGCGGTGTAGATGTGTTCAATCGCCCGATCGAAGTGCTTGTTTCACCCGGCGGAACGCTCTATGTAACCGATCAGTTCGCCGACGTGGTCAGTGAGTTTAATGACGACGGTTCGTTCATCGGCGTGTTTTCGCTCGGCGGCGTTCGTGACTCGCAGATCATGGACAATATCCGAGGTGGGCACATTCTTAGTAATGGTCCGAACGCGGGTGATGTACTCGTGTGCAACGCCGGCGGCACGAACGCCCTGCTTGTCAGTCAGAGTAATGTGAAGCGCTTGTCGCCCGCCGACGGAAGTGAGCAGGGCGATTTTGCGTTCAATCGGTACGGCGGGCTGCGCGGTCCGTTCGACGCGATTGAATACAACGGGTCGGTCCTTGTAAGCGATGAAGGCGCCGACTCGATCGTTCGTTACACATTGGAAGGCAAGTTTGATGAGCGCTTTACGAGCTCATTCAACGTGCCCGATCTTGAGTTTCCCCAACAAATGGCGATCGCCTCGAATGGGAATCTTCTCGTTTGCGAGTTCTCAAACGGCGTGATCTATGAGTTCGCACCCGATGCATCGCTCGTTGGTCAGTATGACCCTGGAACGCTGGATTTGTACCGCGGCATCGCGGAGCTCGGAAACGGGAATCTGCTCGTCACAACAACCAGCGGCGTCTTTGAGGTAACCCGTTCTGGATTGGTGGTCGAGACCGAAGCTTCAGGCAGTGACTTTCGGTACATCACGCCGTTCACACCACCGGGCGGGCTGAGACCCGCATTGCAACGCGATGTTGATAAAGCAACAGAACCAGATCGGCGTTCGCGCGAACTCATTCTTCGCGACGAGCTCGGCCTGTTGAACAGCGAGGGGGCAGGACAATGAAAAAATTCAAAGATATGGCCTCGGCGTGCGCTCTTTCAGTAGCCGTTGCAACGACCGGCGCGCTCGCAGGAGGGCCGACGCATGCATACATCATCGAAGGGTCGGCGTTCTTTGGAGCGCCGGGAATCGAACTTGGTTCGCTAGCGCTTGTTGATATCAACGATCCGTCCGTGGTCACCCATGTTTCAAGACCTGCGGTAGATTTACGGTTTGGCGGTGCGGATCTACGTCCTGGTACCGGCGAGCTTGTCGGGTTTGAAAACACGACCAACTCGGTCCGTGTCCTTTCGTTGATTGACGATTCGAACTCATTGATTGATTCGATTGGGTTTATGGAGCCGGGCGTCGCAGGATTTACATTCTCGAACGACGGCTCGGTCTCCTATTCAACAACAAACGTCTCGGGCTTTGGGCGGATCGTTCGGTCTGATTCAGATACCGGCGCGGTGCTCTCGGTACACAACTTTTTGAGCTTGACACTTGCGGGCTTGGCGACAGTTCCTGAAGGGCACCCTTCGTTACCCGCAGATCAGCTGTGGGGCATCGGATTAACTGGAACCGGAGGCGTGCGTCTCTATCAACTTGATCTGGATACCAATACAGTTCTGTCAGATGTGTTTGTATCTGGTGTTGGATTCAGTGCTCAGTTTGAGTGCGGATTGGATTGGGCATCCGATGGGACGCTGTATGCAGCGATTCAAGGATTTCGGCAGACTTCGCCGGACGTGTTCGAGGAGATATCGAGCAACCTCTTCACGATTGATCCTTCGACAGGTGTGTCGACCAATCTCGGCGTGATTGAGTCCGATGGTTCATGGGACTCGGTGACTTTGGTGCTCGACGATCAATCGGTTGCGCCGTGCGTTCCAGACTTTGCCGAGCCCTTTGGAACGCTCAACTTCTTTGATGTTTCGGCCTACATTGCTTCCTATATCGCGATGTTACCCGAAGCCGATCTCGTCGAACCATTCGGTTCATTCAACTTCTTTGATGTCAGTGCATTTATCGCTTTGTACAACGCGGGCTGTCCGTAGTTCTTCGAGAGCGTAACTTGACCTGCGGATAAAATGGAGAGTCTGCTATGCGCTGTTTCAATCCTCTGATACTTGGTTTCATGGCGTCGTGTGCGGTCGCCGAAGTCCCGACTGAGTGGACGTTCCAGCTCCAATGCCGTTCTAGCTTGGATCCGGGGATTGCAACATTTAATCTGCCACCGATCAGCTCACTTTCCAGTCAATATGTGGCGCTCGATGAAGACGGCACGGTCGCGATCCGGGTGTTTGTCGGTTCTGGTGGTATCAGCGAGGGGATCTTTGTCGGCCGCAATGGTTCCGGCGGTTTCGTGCTTTCGGCCAATAGCGCAGACTCTGTTTGGACCACACAAATATCGTTGCGAAATGGGCTGATGGCTATTGGCGATGGCGGTTTCAACGGCGGCGCCAATGTCTATGACTTCAGCGGTGACCTTGTCCAGCGATTCAACATCGGTGGGTCGCAGGGTACCTCGGGGTTTGGTACGACTCACGTCACGAGTGATGGCGCGATCTGCTATCGCGGCGACTTTGGTTTCGTAGGAGACAAGACTGTTGTCGATGAGTTTGTCGACGGCGTGCGAACGCAACGGCTGGTCGCTGATTCATTCAGTGGTGCGTATGACTTCTTGCTCGCACCCAAGATCAATGATGCCCGGCAGGTTGCGATGAACACACTGCCAGCATCGGGCCCGGCCCGTCGCATTCTCAGATTTGAATCAGACAACACGCCAGTCACAATCGCGGAGACCGGCCCGGTTTACAACAGCTTTGTGAACTCCATCGGCCTCAGTCAAGACGGCCGAGTGGCGTTCTCGGCGCGACGAACCGCAGATTCTGTTTGGACGGTGAATCAAGGCAACGGCACCGATGTGGTGATGGTCGCCGACGGCAGCAATCCGGACATTACCAATAGCTCGATCGTCAACTTTCCGCCGGTTGTGAACAGTAATGGTTGGGTCGCGTTTCGTGCAACGGATGTTTCGAACAACTCGACCGCATTGTGGGTCGGCGATGGTGAAAGTCTTGTGAAGCTCGTCGAGTTTGGGCAGATGATCACAACCGATCTGGGCGATCTTCCGCTCGGGTTCGATTTCGGTGGCACGACCGGGCGCCAAGTTATGAACGGCATTGTCGCGATCAATGACGCTGGTCAGGTTGCGTTCGCAGGGTTTCTGCAGAACGGGACGATCGGTGTGTGGGTGGCATCGCCGGTCGTGGATCAGCCGTGTGTAGCGGATTTGGCCGAGCCATTTGGTGAACTCAATTTCTTTGACGTGAGTGCATACATCGCGTTGTACAACGCACAGGACCCGTCGGCCGATCTAGCGGAGCCGATAGGTGCATTCAACTTCTTCGATGTCGCTGCATTCATCTCAGAGTACAACGCCGGCTGTCCATAAGTTAGTCCAGGGCGTCGTTATCTTCTGATCCACTTTGATTGCGAAGCAGCGGGGTGGTCAACACCCCGAGTTGCATGAGGCGTTTCCCGGTTCCGGGCTGGCTGTGCGAGCAGATTTCAGTGATCCGATCGAGCAGCGTGTTGACCTCGGTCAGCATGTCGTCGTCAGCCCAAAACGTCTGTGACGTACAAAAGGTATCGCGAAGCGGACCGCTGGTTGTCACCTTTGGCTGGGTGATGCCGCGTTCAAACTCGCGCGCGAGCATGCGGGCGACCGCCTTGCCGTACGCGACGTGGTATGCGACAACGTCGGGGTCGTCGGCGTTGTGTCTGGTTTTCACAAAGAGTGCGATGGGACGGTAGAGCTGTTCCTGACGCTTCCCGCTCGGGCGTGTGCCAGATTCGTGGAGAATGCCCGCAGCGACGAGTTGTTCGATGTGTGGGTACAGCGAAGTACGTGATCTGCCTGTCATCTCTGCGATTTCGCCCGCAGAGCATTCGCCGAGGGCGCACGCGGCATTCATGATTTCGATTCTGGCGGGGCTTGCGATGGTCCACATCGTCTCAGCGTCGGTGATGGTGTGTGAACTCGGCAGATCAGTCGGCATGGGCGTCTTTCGCATCGGAGCTGGCGTGAGGTTTGGCCCAAGAGGCGTCTTCATTGATTTGAATCAAGAATCTGATGGCGGTCCCGAGCCATGATCTTGGATTGTAACAAAGCTATCGATGAACGCATCGTACCGAACAGCTGACAGCGTGGTCCGGATAATCACCTGTTTCTGAACTTTCATTCCAAGGCCAGTTTCCTGTCGCCCGCCGAGAACAGCGGGGGATTTTTGCAAAACAAGGCCTATTTGTCCGGTTATTTCACGACTGTATTGCAACACATGCCCGTTGACGGGAGAATCGGATACTGAGAGCAGGTTCTCTGCCGAGCTTGTATGTCCGTTGAGCGTTAAAGGTGGATGAGATGAAGATCGGTGTGTCGATGCAGCGGCTCGCGCGAGCGGGCGGGTGGTGCTTCGGTGCCGCAGCGTTCACAGGAATGCTCGCGGTGTCATTTGCTGACGGCACGCCCGTGCCAACCACCATTCCCGATTTCTTCCTAGACGGCACCCAGCCAAACACGCTTGATCATCCGATTGTCGATTCGCAGTCTTGCGCGTCGTGCCATGGTCTCTACGACGAGGTTCACGAGCCATGGAACAACTGGGCTGCCTCCATGATGGGCCAGTCGGCCCGCGATCCGTTGTTCCACGCTTGTTTGACGATCGCAAACCAAGACGCAGCGTTCTCTGGCGATCTTTGCATTCGCTGCCACACGCCCGGCGGCTGGTTGGGTGGGCGGTCAACGCCGACCGACGGATCCGCGCTCGCAGGGGCTGATTTCCAAGGCGTGAGTTGTAACTTTTGTCACCGAATGGTCGATCCGGATTACAAGCCCGGATTGTCACCTGCGATTGATGTCCCGGTTCTTGATGATCTTGCAGCCCTCCCGGTGAATCCTCATTCTGGCAACTTCGTTGTTGATCCGCAGGATCGCCGACGGGGTCCGTTCGACATGGGGCCCGACTTCTTCTATCACGAGTGGGCCCAGTCGCCATTCCATCAAGATTCAGCGATGTGCGCGACATGCCACGATGTGTCGAATCCGGTATACACCAAGCAAACGGATGGCAGCTACGCGCTCAACGCGCTGGGCACGCCGCATCCGACGCAGAACAAATACGACATGTTCCCGGTTGAGCGGACCTACTCCGAGTGGTTGAACTCTGACTTTGCCGTCGCGCCAATCGATATGGGCGGGCGCTTCGGCGGGAACAAGCTCGAGGTATCGAGCTGTCAAGACTGCCATATGCCCGACGTATCGGCCCAAGGTTGCCGTTTCGAGCCCGAGCGTCCGGACATGCCGCTGCACTCGTTCAACGGCGGAAACACCTGGGTGCTCGAAGCGATCCGCAATCTCTATCCCGATTCCGAGACGTTTTTGAGTGAAGACAACGTTACCCAATCCATCGGTCGGGCCATTGAAATGCTGGGAAATGCGTCGGATATGGAGCTATCCGAACTCGGTTCGGATCTCAACGTGCGCATCATCAATCAGTCGGGGCACAAACTTCCAACGGGTTACCCCGAAGGCCGGCGGATGTGGTTGAATGTGCAGTTCTTCAATGCGTCCGACGAACTCATTGACGAGCGCGGCGTCTACAACATGCTGACTGCCGAGCTCAATGAAACCGGCACCAAGGTGTATGAAGGCAAGCTCGGATTGGATGCCGCCGCTGCATTGGCGACCGGCAAGCCTGAGGGCGAGTCATTCCACTTTGTGCTCAACAACACGTGGGTCAAAGACAACAGAATCCCGCCGCGTGGATTTACCAACGCTGCATTTGAAGCAGTACAAGCAGCTCCGGTGGGTGCAACCTATTCGGATGGGCAGTACTGGGACGATACGCTGTTTGCGATACCTGAAGGTACGACGCGGGCCGAAGCTCGTTTGTACTACCAGACTGCCAGCAAGGAGTACATCGAGTTCCTGCGCGACGAGAACACCACCAACACCACCGGACAGGTGCTGTATGACCAATGGGTCTTGCTCGGAAAGAGTGAGCCGGTCGAGATGGATTTCCAAGAGATCACCTTCGGAATGGCATCTTGCCCAGCAGACTTCTTCCCGGCTGGCGGCGGAGATGGCTTGTTGAACTTCTTCGACATCTCTCAGTTCATATCGCTCTACAACGCCCAAGACCAGCTAGCAGATTTTTTCCCGGTCGGGCAAGGCGACGGGGTGCTGAACTTCTTCGATATCTCAGCCTTTATCACAGCTTACAACGCAGGGTGCCCATAAACGGACGTCGGAATGACCCCTTTTCGGGCGGCGAGGGAGCCGTCCGGGTGGGATAATCAGCTCGGAACGACCAATTCAGATTGGATCGTCAATACCGAGCGTGTAATTTAGAACTCGCGGGGGGCCGCCGGGCGATCGTGCCCGGGGCTCACAGGACCTCACACGGAGTAGAGACATGATCAAGAGTGCGTGTATCGGGCTCGCAGCCGTCGCCATGGCTGGCACCGCAGCCCAGGCTCAGTTGACCACCGAAGTCTTCCTCACTGGGCTGGATCGCCCGGTATTTCTAACTCATGCCGGCGACGGTACTGGCCGCCTGTTCATCCTCGAACAGGAAGGCGCTATCCGGTTGGTCAACGCCGACGGCACATTGGCTGCCACACCGTTTCTGGACATTGATCCCAGTGTCACCGGCGGCAACTCGGGCAGCGACGAGCGTGGGCTCCTCGGGCTCGCGTTCCATCCCGATTACGAAAACAACGGCAAGTTCTATGTGAACTACACAGGCTCGCTCTCGACCGGCGGATTTGGCACCATCGTGTCAGAGTTCTCGGTCAGCGTCATCCCTGACTTTGCCGACCAAACCTCCGAGCGGCGTCTTCTTGAGATTCCTCAGCCATTCACCAACCACAACGGTGGCTGGATCGACTTCGGTCCCGATGGTTTCTTGTACATCGCGATGGGTGATGGCGGCTCGGGCAATGACCCCGGCAATCGCGCGTCGCGTTTGCAGTTCCTGCTCGGGAAAATGCTTCGCATCGACATTGATAACCAAGATCCAGGACTCGAGTACGCCATCCCTGCCGACAATCCTTTCGCCAACGACGGCGATGTCGATACGCTTGCCGAGATTTGGGATTACGGTCTACGCAATCCTTGGCGATCCAGCTTTGACCAAGAGACCGGCGACCTTTGGATGGCTGACGTCGGCCAGTTCAGCTGGGAAGAAATCAACTTCCAGGCTGCCGGCGACGCGGGTGGAAACCACTATGGCTGGCGTTGCCGAGAAGGATTCCAGTCCGCTGGTATCGGAGGCTGCCCCTCGAGCGATCCGCTTTGGGTTGATCCGGTTCATAACTACAGTCACGGTCTTGGCTGCTCCATCACCGGTGGCTATGTCTATCGCGGTTGCGAGCTTGGCGACGAGTTCACCGGCAAGTACTTCTTCAGCGATTTCTGCACCGGCACCATCTGGTACCTCGACCCGGCCAACAACTTCGCTCGTACCACCGCGTTTGATACCAGCTTCAACGTTTCATCGTTCGGCCAAGACGAAGACGGCGAGATCTACATCGGTAACCTGTTTGCCGGCACGATCTATCGCCTGGTGCTCACCAGCCCGCCAGACGACAACAACGACGGCGTGATTGATACCTGCGAGCCTCAGGGCTGCAGCGATGCTGACTTTGCCGAGCCGCTCGGGGTGCTGAATTTTTTCGATATCTCGGCGTACATCAGCGCGTACAACGCGTCGGATAGTGCTGCCGACTTCGCCGAGCCTTTCGGGACATTGAACTTCTTCGATATCTCGGCCTACATCTCTGTTTACAACGCTGGCTGCCCGTAAACGGCGATTTGCTGTCAAGTTCCGAGCCCGCCGAAAAAATTCGGCGGGCTTTTTCGTGGAATGGGTGAGTGGGGTGTTTTTCTGACGCTCACCCCGTGCACAGACGATGACCGGGTGCCTTGAGGGGGCCATTGAGATTCACAGCGACTGATTGAGATGCGGACCGCCCGGTCCGCGGCGCGGTGGGTCTGTCCGGGTATCGCACAGGAAACAGAGGAAAAACACCATGACACGCAACTCTCGCATCGCAGCAATGACATTGGTCGCGGGGACCGGCCTGACGGCGCTCGCCGCTCCGACCCAGCAAGCACAGAACGGCCTTGAGGGCGCCCGCCCCGTCCCAGCCAACGTCGACGCCGGGCAACCGACCGCCGGTGAGAAGCTCGAAGCGTTCTTCGCCCAACAGCGGAACTTCGACCAGGCATCACCCATGCCGATGCATCCGCCGATCGACGAGATCCCCCCGATGCCCATGGGCGAGGGCTTCACCGCTGACGAGCTCGAGCGCCACGTCTCGTTCTCTGGTGGCGGCACCATGCACGACGCATTGACCGGCGAAACAGTCGAACTCCCCGAGTTCGCTCCCAGCGGTTTGCTCGGATCCCAAAGCATCGAAGGCCAGTACATGGGCGTTGCTCCCGAAGACCGCTCCGATGAGATGTCCCGTTCGTTCGGCAGCATGTCGTTGGCTGGTGGACTGGACAGCTGGCCCCGCTCGGGCAACTGCAAGATCATCATGCGATTCACCGACACCAGCGGCAACTTCCGTTGGTTCCAGTGTTCGGGCACCATGGCTGACTCGGGCGTTGTCTTGACTGCTGCCCACTGCGTGTTCAACCGTGCTTCTGATATCAACGACTGGGCTGACATCGTGTATGTCTATCCAGGCTGGGACGGCGCTGGTAACCCTTGGGGCCCTGACTCGGCAGCCGAGTTCCAGAACTTCGGTTACGCCTACGGAACTTCGTACATCGCCGGTTCGGGTTACGTCAATAGCGGCGACTGGGATCGCGACGCCGCGGTCATCCGCATCACTCGCGGCGGCTCACGCAGCGTCGGTATGCTGACCGGCTGGTACGCTTGGGCATGGGGAAGCTCGTGCGGGACGATCCAGAGCCGTACCTACAACAACTTCTCGTACCCCGCTGAAAACTGCCCGACCGCTGGCTTGCACAACGGCCTGGATATGTACTACTGGTCCGGCGTTGTTGACTCGTGCCCCGGAAATCAGATGCAGCTCAGCACCGGCGGCAACTGCCTCGACACAGTCTGGGGCGGCATGTCCGGCTCGGGTATGTACTACATCGACGGCGACAACCGCTACGTGCACGGCATCTGCTCGACATCGAACCGTAACGACGTGGGTCGCTATTGCAAGATGTGGGAGCAGTTCACCACCGACATGGTCGCTTTCGAGAACGCCACCCGCGGAAACGCCGAAGACTGGGAACCCCTGATGTTCCGTGCTCGTGGTTCGACCACGGTCCAGGCTGGCACCTCCATGAATGACTCATGCGATGTCCGCATGGTCAACGCGACGAACGCGAACCCGCCCGCTCGTGATTACACCCTGCGTGTGTACCTCTCAAGCAATAACAACATCTCGACCGCGGATACACAGATCGCAACTTGGATCTGGGGCAACCGCGACTTCGGTGCGATGGCCAACGTGAACTTCGTTGTTCCCGCGCCCACCATCCCAATCGATACGCCTCCCGGCACCTATTACATCGGCGTGATCGCCGACTCGGGACTCCCCGGCACGACCTCAAACGACGATACCGACACCTGGGACGCGCAGCGCATCACGGTGACCCTCGGCCTTCCCGCAGCCGCTGCCAGCCCACTTCCAGGCAACGGCTCGACCAACCAGGTCGAATCGGTCAACCTTGACTGGGGCACCGCTGCTCGTGCTTCGACCTACCGCGTGTACTTCGGTACTGACTCGACACCGGACGCTGGTGAGTACTTGGGTCAAACCGCAAGCAGCTTCTGGAATCTTCCCAACCTCGCGTATGACACCACCTACTACTGGCGTGTCGACACCGTGAACAGCACCGGTGTCACCACGGGCCCGACCTGGAACTTCACGACCCGTCCCGAGCCACTGCCAGACATGGCTGCTGAACTCGCCAACGCCGCCTCCGGCACCTTCTACCCCGGCGAGAGCATCAGCGTGACCCACCGCACCCGCAACGTTGGCACCGCCAGCAGCGCAGGCACCGAAGTCAACTTCCGGGCATCGCTCAACACCATCATCTCGGTCGGCGACTGGGATCTGGGCGACCGTCTCTACAGCGGGCTCGGCGTCGGGCAGGCCATTCAGACAACCTCGTCTGTCCAGCTCCCGCTCAACATCCCTGCTGGTAACTACTACATCGGCACTATCGTCGGTGAGCCAGGCAACAACGAACCAAGCTTCGGCAACAACTGGATCGCTGATACCAACACCATCACTGTCGGCTCGTGCCCACCCGACTTCGCAGCACCCTACGGCGTCTTGAACTTCTTCGATGTCTCAGCCTTCATCAGTGCGTACAACCTCGGCGATGCACGGGCCGACGTCGCGGCACCCTTCGGGACCTTCAACTTCTTCGACATCTCCTCCTTCATCGCTCAGTACAACGCTGGCTGCCCGTAACAAGTGATCTGGAATCCGAAGACCGGATAACAACTAAATACAGATAAGATGGGGAAGCTTCGGCTTCCCCATCTTTCCTTTTGTCTTCGTAGTTCTTGGGAAACACGCCGGTATCGAGTACTATTTCAGACTCGCTTTGCGAGTTTTTGCAAAGCAAAAATACTTGAGGGGATAACCACATGCAAGCAGGAATCACACGTGCTGCGGCCATCGTTGCCACGATCAGCGGGACCGCGTTTGGACAAGCGGCGGATTGGAACAACGCGTTGGGCGGCGATTGGAACACCGCATCGAACTGGACGCCGGGCGTCGTGCCCAACAGCTCAACCTTCGATGCCACGCTCGGGCTGGGCGGCGCGTACACGGTCGATTACAACTTCAACGGATCGCTCAACACATTGAATGTGACGAGCCCAATGGCGACGCTAAACATCGCGTCCAGTCGCGCGATGATCATCAGCGGCGGGTCGATGTTTAATGCAGGATCGATCGTGGTCAACTCGGCCGGATCGGTCTTCGATTCCCGATTGATCTTCAGCAACTCGGCGGTGATCTCTGGCGCCGGCGAGATCTTCCTCGGGGCAAACTCAGAAACCGGCGGGAACGCCGACGCACGTTTGCAGATCGACGGAGCGTTCGATGTCACCATTGGCGCCGACCAGGTCGTGCGCGGCAACGGCGAAATGCGTGGCGGCTCCTTCGTCAACCTCGGCACCATCCGCAGTGAAGATCCGCTCGGTCCCGGTATCCTGATCACCTCTGTGATCGACCAGTCGGGTGGTGGTGAGATCGATCTCGCTGGCGGAGTCGTGTGGTTCGAAGATAACTCATTCCTCGTGGGTGGCGAGGTCAACGGCTCGTCAACCGGTGTGCTCCGTATAAGCGGTTCCCCCGCCAATATCGATGACGTGACACTCAACATGCCCATGGAGGTGCTCGGCGGAAACGACCAGCTCATCATGCTTGGCCCAGTCGTGAATAACAGCACGATCATCCTCAATCCCAACCTCGCCGTGTTCAACGCCCAGCTTGTGTTCGGTGCCGAC
>JBGCEB010000024.1:0-10707 GCA_045106075.1 Phycisphaerales bacterium | reverse complement strand
GAACAGATTGATTTATTAAAAGACAAGCTCCGCGGCAAGCTGGAGCTTCCAGTGGTCGTTCCATTGCTGGTGACAGACCAAGTCGAGAGCGCTCTGCTTTCAGGGAGGCACGAAAAGCTTCGTGAGTTGGCGCTCGCGGTGTCTGCTGCCTATGCCGGCATTGGCGGCGACGTGGATCTGTCGAAGGTCGATCAGGCGATCGAAAAGGCAGCCGGTCGGTCGTATCGGAGCTTGTTCACTGTGGGGCGACTCTCGGATAACGCCTTGCGGGTCCGAATTGCCGCCCGCGTGCTGCCGACTACGGGCAATGCTAGTTTCGAGGATCAATACGAGACGATGGCTCGTTCACACTTTGTGACAGCGCTGGTCATCGTGCCGAGAGATGTCGCATTCAAGCCGGCTGGCAGCGTGACGGAGTGGAACCAGCCGGTGCATGTTGCAACTCGCTTTGAGTATCGGTGGCCTGACAATGGCCGGGCGATCACGCCAAGCCCTTCGGTTTTGACAACTCGAAGCAATGGCCAGATCGCAGCCGACTACATCAAGAGCAATGGATACGGGGTCTCTAAGGTGTCTCCCGAAAGCGCTTTGCTTCTCGCAGAACTGGCGCAGGGAGATTCATATAACGATTTCATGGAATTTGCGAACACCGGCCTGAAAGATCGGAGTGGGAAACATATTGCAGACGGTGTGATTCGGCGTTTGTATTTGGATTTACAAACTCAAAAGATTGCTGGGAGTTTTGACACGACCGAGTTTTTGGTTCGGATGCGTGATGACAGTACGCCGAGTTTTGGAGCGGCCACCACGGCTGCGTTGACGGACACTGGCACACACATCGAGCTTTTCGTCAACGGCGTCTCAGGGCTTGATGCATCAAGAGTGACAGCAAACTGGGAAGGCGTTGTCGTAAGTTCGAAGCGGCCAACCCCGGTGACGATCACATCAATGAGCGCTGAGATGCGTGGTCGTTCGCAACTGGTCGTGAAGTTCCCCTCCCTGATCGGGCTGAAGATCATCGAAAAGGGGAAAACGCTGGGTGCGAACGGTGTTATCAAACTTGAGTATCCAAATACAACCAAGGATCTCCGTGTAGATAGTTTCTTGGCAGCGGGCGCACCGCCGGCGAAACCAGTGAAGCCTTCACTGAAGATCGATCCGACGAAGGTTATTGGGCGCCCAGTTTCGCCGGCCACCACGGTGAACTTTCGTGTTGCCTTTGAGGTGAAAGGCACATCGGGCAAGCCTGCGAGTGCATCCGTTGCCGCTACCAAGAAGACGCATTTCGTTGTGGAAATAGAGGGTGGCGGCGTCCAGGTTAAAAGTGTGAGCGGTGACAACGCGGTGATGAGGCTTGGGCGGAATCGATTTGTGGTGTACGCAAGTGGGGTCGTCACATTCGAGCTTGAGAACTTGCCGCCTCCAAATTCAGAGTTTGAGATAAAGACAGTTGTTCAGCCGAAGGGTGCAGCTACGCCTGGTCCGGGCACTGAAGCGGTAGAAGTTCGCTGAGTATCGTGTGCGAATAGGTTGGCTGTCTGTCTTGTTACTGTGCTACCCTCACCGTCTTACCAATGGGTTGGTGGTCTGGATGAGGAGGCTGAGCTGTGGCTGATTTGATCCCTGGAAACGCGGTTATTGGGCAATCTGGCGGGCCGACGGCGGTCATCAACGAGTCGTTGGTCGGCGTCATTGAGGGTCTGCGGCTGCACGCACATGCGGGCGGACCGGGCTCGCCGATCAAGAAGATCCTGGGCATGCGGCACGGCGTGTCCGGGCTTACCAATGGTGATTTCATTGATCTGACCGATCTGCACCATGACAAACTCCAGCTGATTGCGAAGACGCCGTCGGCGGGTCTTGGTTCGACGCGCGACAAGCCCGACTCTGCGTATTGCGAGCGCATTTTCGAAGCATGCAAGAAGCACGACATCCGGTACTTCTTTTACATCGGTGGGAACGATTCGTCGGATACCTGCCGCATCGTGAATGAGTTGTCGAACAAGGGTGATTACGAGCTGCGTTGCTTCCACGTGCCCAAGACGGTCGATAACGATCTTGTTGAGAACGATCACACGCCCGGTTTCGCAAGTGCCGCGCGGTTTGTCGCCAAGGCGTGCATGGCCGACTTCTTGGACAACATCTCATTGCCCGGCATCAAGATCAATGTGGTTATGGGCCGGCATGCGGGTTTCTTGACCGCAGCCAGTGCATTGGCGCGTCGAGATGATCGCATGCAGCATGAAGGCCCAACGACGGACGGGCCGCAGCTGATTTATCTGCCGGAAGTGGCGTTTGATTTGGATCAGTTCAGCCAAGATGTCGCGGCGCTTTATGAGCAAAAGGGACGCGTGCACATCGCGGTATCTGAAGGCGTGTGCGATGCGCAAGGCAACGCGATCGCAGCCAAGCTGATCGAGGGTGGACAGACCGACGACCACGGCAACGTGCAGTTGTCAGGGTCTGGGGCGCTGGGCGATGCGTTGTCGAACCATCTCAAGAAGGTGCTCACGCCGCAGGGCGGCAAGCCGCCGCGTGTACGCGCGGATACGTTTGGGTATGTGCAGCGGTGCTTCCCTGATCAGTCTGTGGTCGACCAGCGCGAGGCGCGGGGCACGGGCCGATATGCAGCGAAACTGGCTGCGAGCGGAGACATGGACGGCTCGGTGACGATCAAGCGTGTGCATCCGATCGGCAGCGGGCAGCCCTATGCCGCCCGATACGAACGCGTCGATCTCGAAGCGGTCGCCGCGAAGACACGGCATATGCCGACCGAGTTCATCGAGGGTCACAACAACGTGTCGCGGCAGTTCTTGGATTACTGCCGGCCGTTGGTTGGAGAGTTGCCGTTGTTTGATCGGTTGTGATCTCTAGATCCACATTTCGTAGTACATCATGAGTAAAGCCATAGTCGTTATGAGTGCGTTGGTCGCTACCACGACGACGAGCCAGACCATGCGTTTCACCGCTTTGGCGGTTTCCTTGAACACGAAAAACAAGAGCCTGATCGCAAACGCATGAAGAGAAGCTGTTACAAACGCCGTCGTGATCATCGCGTACTCATACCACGGGCCGAAGTTCCATGAGCCTGCGATGTACTCGCCTATGAAAAAGAACGACGCAACGAGCCCCGCGAGCCCACAGGCGACGAGGCTTCCTGTGAGCGCGACAATCGGTTTTGCGCCCACTTACTTAAGTGACGAGATGTCGAACAGGTAGCCGCATCCCGGGCAGGGCACGTCGCGGCCTTTGAGGTACAGCGCGGCTAACTCGTCTCGGGACGTAGGTTGTGTTGGTTCTGTTGTAGATGGCATGGTTACGGCGTTTGGTCGGAGTTAGAACATTTCGACAAAGACCATTACGGTGGCCGGCAGGATTGAGCTCAGCAAGACAAGGCCCGCGGTAAGCATCAGGCCGATCGGATTTGAGGTGTTGGATCGGACGCGGCTGAGCGAGATGACTGCGAGTATACCTGCGATCAAAAAACCCAAGATCATGATGAAGTTGGTGATCATCCATGCTTCGATGCCAAAGCCTCGGTTCAACACCCGGATGGTGGAAACAGACTGTCCGGGAATGATGGCGATCGCGTTGATGATGATCAAGGTTCCGATGAGAACAAGGATCTTGGCTGGCACATCGCGGGGGTTTGGTTGGATCGGTTGGAGGCGGATGAGGTAGCCGCACTCGGGACAGGCGGCACCGACGCCGTTGCATCGGTCATACCGGCAGACGGGGCAAGGAGTTTCACGGCCTTTGAGGAAGATCTTGGCCAGTTGGTCTTGATCGTCGCGAGAGCGGGCTGCGATGGGTGGTCCGGGCTCGGTCATTCGTAAAGACTATCAGCATGGACCAACGGTTGAAAACAGACTTTCCGTTTGAGGATCGCACGTTATCGCTTCGGGACGGGAGGCGTGCTCGCATGCGTCGCGGAGGTGTGAAAGATGCGGCGGCGTTTCGGGAGTATTTGATTCGGGTCGCGCCGACTAGTGATCAGATCGGGCTGTATCAAGATGAAGTCGGGACGGTTGAAGAGAACGAGTGTTCACTCGCGCGGCGCGATCCGAGCACGGGGGGCCTCTTGTTGTTGGCTGAGCCTGAAGATCAGGCTGGTCTGATCGTGGGTGATTGTTCGCTCAGCACTTTTCCAAGGCGGAAGTTCGCGGGGCTGCTGGTGATGGGGATGCTGTGCGACGAAGCTTGGAGGGGCGTCGGGTTGGGGCGTGCCCTGCTAGAAGCATCTCTCGATTGGGCGCGGGCGAACCCGGGGATTCGGCGGGTCGAGCTCGGTGTACTTGCAACGAATCCCAGGGCTCAGTCGCTGTATGAATCGTTCGGTTTCAAGGTCGAAGCACGGCGAGAAGCGCGGTGTTTGCAAGAGGACGGGTCGCTTGTGGACGACATTCAGATGGTTCTGGCTGTGTAATCGGACGCCTTGAGCCCATGGATCACAGGTTTGAAGAGAGAATCGGTTCAGCGTTGGTCTGGGCCTCTGGTATGCTGATCTTGTGATGAACCAATCTGCAAATCAGCTTTGTTTCGTTTGTGTCGTGATCGTTGCCTCATGCTCGACGGTTTTTGGGCGTCCTCCTGGTCAGCGTTCTCTCGAACAGCGGCAGGTATTGTTGAGTCCGTTGGATTATCGAGTGGTTGTGGTCGGAGATTCTCAGCTGACGACGCCGGCATCGTCTCGGATGAATATTCAGTTCGGCCGAAATCCGGCGCCATTCTGTGGCGCATTGCTGACAGTGGGAAATCTCGCGGCAGGAAGAGCTGTCTTTGTATCAAACGGCGGGTTAGATGATCTGCTGTTCGGATTCGTTGATCCCTTTGTAGGGTGGGATGATCCCGGGCCACGCGACTTTTTTAACACCAAAGGTGCGCGCTGGATCTGTCTCGGTGATATTGACGGTCCGGGTGTACCGATCGCTCGGTACGGTTTGGACTTTGGAGCCGCGAACGTCGAAGCGCCTTGGTCCTCGAACTGGGCTGAGGGTCGCGATCTGATCGCAAGAATCGCGGTGCGTACTTCGCCGCGTTCGGTTCCGGCGATACAAGTACGGGCCTATCGGGGTACGGCGACCGATCCTTGGTCGAACAGAACGCACGAGCTCGGCAACGAATACGGCATTACTATGATCGAGCATCCGATTCCGGCGAGTTTGGATTCGTCTGCCGAGTCGATGAGGGTGCAGATTCACTTGCCGAGTGGATACATCGAGTTGCCAGACAATCGACTTGAGATTCTTGGTGTCGCGATCATGTTGGCGCCTGATGCGGCCGGTCGTCCGGCACCCGGTACGATGTGGGTCTCGCAGGGGCGCGGGGGATGGTCGCTCGATGATCATCTTGATGACATCAGCCAGCAGTCGCGCGAGGCGTTGATTCGAATTGCCGATGCGGATCATCTGTTGTTTATGCTTGGGCATAACCAAGATCCTGGCGGCATTGGCGTGTACTTTGATGGGGCCTCACAGCTTATCGGATTGTGGGAGGATGCGTTTGTGAGCGTTGGTCGAATCCGACACTCAACAACACTGGTAGCTCCTTGGGCGACGGGTCCTGCGCCATCTACATACTACGAGACGATCGATGAGTTGCTCCGAGTGATCGCAGCCGATCGGCGAGATCGATGGGTACTGAGTTTGCTTGATTTGTATCAAGGTGTATCCCCGAGCGTAACTGATCCGAACCGTTACGCAATCGATGGGAGCGGGCACCCAGAAGACATTTCCACCGCGTGGGCTATGTCACAGGATCTTTGGTGCGGTCTGTTTCCACTCTTTTCGGCTGGTTGTTGGGAGCCGCCGGAACATCATGGTTTTCGACTACCCGGTCAAGCGGATGCTCTTCGCCGCAGCTCACCGTCTCGAAGCCGTTCGCGATGAGATTGAAGATGTAGTCCGATCATGGTGATTTTTTGCGAGTGGGCTTGGCTTGCGTTTGCTGACGCTTTGGTGCGGTTTTTCTTGGGCTTGCCTTTTTGGGGGTTGCTCGTTGTGGGGTTGCCCTTGGTGCGGGTTTCGGCGCAGCCTTTGGTTTGGTTTGGCGTGGAGCGGGTGAGGTCCGGCGTTGGGCCGGGCGAGCCGTGCGCGTCGGTGTTGCTTCACGACGAGACGGTGCAACGCGAGACGGGTTCGGGCGCGGCGGCGGAGCACTCGAAGGCTTTTTCTCGGCTGGTGCGCGGCTTGCCGGCCGCGAGCTCGGAGATGGCGCGGGGCGTTGGTCTGGTGCGCGCGTTACGGGCAGCGGTGACTGGCGGGATGGTTCGACGGGCTGAACCAGCGGTTGGATCGGTCGTGAGACTTTGTCAAAGTGCACAATGCCGCCCGGTTCGTGCGTCGGGTTGTGATGCGGCTTGTCGTGCGGGCGATGCGGTGGTTTGTAGACGAATACACAACCATTTTTGCAGCGGTGATCACAATAGTGCGAGTGATCGTCATAGTGGTCGTAGAACGGGCGATGGCTCGACCATGAGAGCGTGGTGATGTACACACATGGGCTAACGCAATGATGGTCGCAAACGTGGTGATGCCCGTTCGATCTGTGGTTGTTGTTGTATCGGGTGTGGTAGTACGACCGTACCGATAGGCTTTTGCAGCCGGTTAAGGCGAGCAAAGTGAGCGTGCCGGCAAAGATCGTGATTCGGCGAAAGTTCTCTGGTCGCATAGCGAGCCTCCTCGTGGTACAACGAGAGACCGCTTGGAATGGGGCACGCTGACAAGAAACTTGGTGATTAATCTCGCCATCTTCTCACTGCCACTCCGTTTTCAAACGCGATGTGCAATGCTTTCTTGTGGGTGCTGTCGGATGAGCCGCCGAAGATCAAGAAGACCGCGCCGCTGCTTTGGGTGCGTTCGGTCCAGCGCCAGGTCAGTGTTTCGTTGATTCCTTCGCCGACGCGGGTGGTGGGCTCGCCGAGTATTGCGATCGCTTGATCGGGTGTTGTTTGACCAAGCACGACTTCTCGATCGCTGCCGGGTTCGATCCGGTCTCCGGAGTAGCTCGACGAGTTCGTCGAGGTCACGAGGCAGCCGGTTGATGTGAGCATTGAAACGACGATCAATGTGGCAGCAGCAGGATTGAACTTGAAAATCATGATTGGCTCCGATGTTGTTGGTTGATGATTGTGGTCGGACCGCGGCTTGGTAGAGCCTCTGACCACTGGTTCGGAGTTTCGCGGCGGGATTTTGCAGCGAACACATTTCTTTCGAAGTTAACGTGATTCAATGAGCGCGGTGAGAAATGGTTGCAATGAAGTTCGCATGACGCCTCGGATCACAGCGGGGTCATTGGCGATGATGGCTTCGGCAGCGGATTGGTCTGAGGCTCGGAACACGAACAGCCCGCGGCATGGCTCGTTAAGCGTCCGGCCCGCAAGGATGAGGGTGCCCGATGCGAGCAGTGACTCGTAGTACGCGAAGTGGGCTGCGACAGCTTCGCCTTCCTCCGGCGTGGGGTCGCTGGGCATGCCAGGGCGGACCGGTTCAAGCGTGCAAAGAAACTCTGGCCAATCTGGCGTCGTACCGGTCTGTGATTCGTGATCCATATGCGAGAGGATACCCGCATGAGCCGCGGGCGATACCCTGTAGCCATGGCGATCCATCATGCAACTCACGATCCTCGGCACGCTGCGGAAGCGGTGGTGCGTCGGCTTCGTGATCAGGGGCATATCGCGTACCTGGCGGGCGGGTGCGTGCGGGATGAGTTGCTCGGAGAAGAACCGAAGGACTTTGATGTCGCCACTGATGCCCGACCAGACGCGATCAGGGGTTTGTTCCGGCGGACTGCCGAAGTTGGGGCCGCGTTTGGTGTCATGCTCGTTCGTGAGTTTGGGCCCACGATTGAAGTTGCAACATTTAGGGCTGACGGGGTCTATTCCGACAAGCGCCGTCCGGACTCGGTGGAGTTTTCTGATGCCGAGCGAGATGCACAGCGTCGGGACTTTACGATCAACGCACTATTCATCGATCCGCTCGAAACAGGCGACGATCGAGTGATCGACTTTGTTGATGGCAGGCGTGATCTGATCACAAAGACGCTTCGGGCGGTGGGTGATCCGGAACGGCGCCTGGCGGAGGATCACCTGCGGGCGCTGCGTGCCGTTCGGTTCGCGGCACGATATGGGCTCACGATCGAATCCAATACAGCCGATGCGATCCGTCAGCATGCCGCCGAGCTCGAAGGCGTGAGCCGAGAACGAATCGGTGGCGAGGTTCGGCGGATGCTCCAGCACCCGACCCGCGCTCGCGCCTGTGAACTTTTGCATGAGTTGCATTTAGCACAAGCGGTTTTCGGTGAGGTCGCCAGCTATGACGATGCCCCAGTGAGCGGGTTAGGTGATCATGCTTCGCATGTCGCAGCGTTGATTGCGTTGTTTATCGCGCGGGGTCATCTTCCCACAGCTTCCTCAGGTGATCGGATTTCGCTCGCACGGCGTTCGCTACTTCTTTCAAACGAAGAACGTGAAGCGCTCCGCGCTGGTCTTGCGACATTGCGTCGGTTGATCGTCGATTGGAAAGAGCTGGGCGAAGCGGATCGCAAACGGATCGCGAGCGGGAGCGGCTACGCCGATGCGATCGCGGTGCTCGCGTCGATTGAGTCCGAGTGGGCGAGCGAGGTCGTAGCCGAAGTCGCCCGGCTCGACGACCGATTCGGCGGGCTTGCTCCAGAAGCCTTCCTCAGCGGCGAAGATCTGATCACCATCGGACTCACGCCCGGTCCGGTGTTTTCATCAATCCTGCATTCGGTGTATAGCGCCCAGCTCGAAGGCCGTGTGTGTGATCCCGGTTCTGCTCGGTCACTTGCGCTTGATCTGGCGAAAAAACAGTCCTGAGCACGTCTGGAAGTACTTTTGGACCCGAAACTAGCAACCTTTGGCGGATGATTCCGTTGGCTGAGGCGTGGGGCAGGGGCGGGATCCTGCTACCATAATCTGTTCATTTCTTGTGGGATTTTGGAGAACCTAAGTATGTCTACGCTTGCCGCCAGTGAGTTCGTTCCATCCGATATCGACTGTTCGAAGTGGGAAAATCTTGAACCGTACTTCAACGAGTTGCGTGACCGCCATGTGGCCAGTGCTGCCGACTTCGAGCAGTGGTTGCATGAGCGATCCGAGCTTGACGCGACGGTCGGCGAAGCCGCGGCTGTCCGATACATCGCCATGACCTGCGACACTGCCTCAGACGATAAAAAGACCGCCTACCTGAGTTTCGTTGAGAACATCATCCCCAAGATGACACCAGCGGATTTTGAACTCAACAAGAAGCAGGCAGATCTCGCGAAGAAATATGATCTCGGTGATCGATACATGGTGATCAACCGCGACACGATCTCAGCAGTCGAGTTGTTCCGTGATGAAAACGTTCCGCTTCAGACCGAGCTCACAAAGCTCGATTCAGACTACGACACGATCTGCGGCGCGATGATGGTCGATTTTGACGGCGAAGAAAGAACGATGCCGCAAATGGGCACGTACCAGGAATCGAGCGATCGTGCGATCCGCGAAGCGGCTTGGAAAGGTGTTACCGATCGCCGGTTGAAGGATGCTGAGAAGATCAGCGCGATCTTCGACAAGATGGTCACCTTGCGAGATCAGGTCGGCAAAAATGCAGGCTTTGGCGATTACGTGGGGTACGCGTTTAAAGCGAAGGGCCGCTTTGACTACACGCCCGAGCATTGCTTCGCGTTCCACGAAGGTATCGAGAAGCACGTGATGCCATTTGTTGCTCGTATGGATGCCAAGCGCCAGCAGGAGTTGGGTGTTGATACGCTTCGCCCGTGGGATTTGTCGGTTGATCCCAAGGGCGGTGCGCCGCTCAAGCCTTTCGATGGCGGGGCAGATCTCGTAGCCAAGACCAGGCGGGCGTTCGATCGCCTGAGCCCTGAGCTGGGCGAGATGTTTGGCTCGATGGGTGACGGAACGAACACCAACGGTGCTGAGGGCGGCGCAAGTTTGGATCTTGACTCACGCAAGGGCAAAGCGCCCGGGGGGTACCAGTACATGCGAGACCGCTCGCGCAAAGCGTTCATTTTTATGAATGCGGCCGGTCTTCACCGCGATGTCGAGACCATGGTGCACGAAGCCGGTCACGCGTTCCACTCGATGTATTGCACGGACGAGCCGCTGGTGCACTATCGCAGCGCACCGATCGAGTTCTGCGAGGTTGCTTCGATGAGTATGGAGTTGCTCACGATGCCGATGTGGGATGAGTACTACCCCGATCCAGCCGAAGCCAACCGGGCGAAGCGCAAGCAGATGGAGGGATCGATCGGTTTGCTTCCTTGGATCGCGACGATCGATTCGTTCCAGCACTGGATCTATTCGAACCCGGGCCACTCGCAAGCCGATCGCGCTTCCAAATGGCTCGAGATCGAACAGCGCTTTGGACACATGGGCCACCACGTGGATTGGTCGGGCATCGAGCCGTTCCGCCCGTTGATCTGGCAGCGCCAGGGTCACCTGTTTGGTGCACCGTTCTACTACGTCGAGTACGGCATCGCGCAGCTGGGTGCGCTCGGCCTGTGGCTGATGAGCTTGGAACAAGGCGTGCCCGCGGCACTCGACGCGTACAAGCGTTCGATGTCGCTGGGCGGCAGCAAGCCGCTGCCGGCACTGTTCGAGGCCGCCGGCTTACCGTTCGACTTCGGTCCCGACACCGTTGGGCGCTTGGTCGAGCGGGTGGAAACGGAGCTGGACAAGCTGCC